>DATAYZ010000104.1:0-15039 GCA_036272295.1 Steroidobacteraceae bacterium | reverse complement strand
CGCGACGGACCTGGTCCTCACGGTCACCGAGGCGCTGCGCAAGAAGGGCGTGGTCGACCAGTTCGTCGAATTCTTCGGCGACGGCCTGTCCGGGCTGCCGGTGGCCGACCGCGCCACCATCGCCAACATGTCGCCCGAGTTCGGCTCGACCTGCGCGATCTTCCCCATCGACGAGGAGACGATCCGCTACCTCGAGCTCACCGGCCGCCCCGCGGATCAGCTGGCGCTGGTCGAGGCCTATGCCAAGGCGCAGGGTCTGTGGCGCGTCAACGGTGCACCCGCCGCCGCCTACACCGACGTGGTCGAGCTGGATCTCTCCACGGTCGAGCCCTCCCTCGCGGGACCCAAGCGGCCCCAGGACCGCGTGCCGCTGCGCAAGGCCAAGACCGTGTACGAGAGCAGCGTCAAGAAGATGGCCGAGGAGCGCGCGCAAAAAAATCCCAAGGCCTCGGGCAGCGCGCAGGCGACGGTCGCCGGCAAGACCTTCGAGGTCAAGGACGGCGCGGTGCTGATCGCCGCGATCACGAGCTGCACCAACACGTCGAACCCCGCCGTGCTGATCGCCGCCGGATTGCTCGCCCGCAACGCCGTCGCGCGCGGGCTCACGTCGAAACCCTGGGTCAAGACCTCGCTTGCGCCCGGATCGCGCGTGGTCACCGATTATCTGCAGAAAGCCAACCTGCTCGGAGACCTCGAGGCCCTCGGGTTCTACACCGTCGGATACGGATGCACGACCTGCATCGCCGCGGGAACGCCCGTGCTATTGGCCAACGGCACGGCGCGCGCCATCGAATCGATGCCGGACGCGGGCGGCTCGGTGGTCTTTGCGCCCGACGGCGCGCGTCGCCTGGCCCGGGCCGTGCAACGCGAGATGCTGATCCAGGGAGAGCGCGAGTGCGTCACCCTGGTGATGCAGGATGGCCGCACGCTGACCTGCACGCCCGACCATCAGATCCTTTGTGCCGACGGGAGCTGGGTGCGCGCGGATCGGCTCACGCCGGGCGAAAGCCGCGTGATCACCGCGCTCGAGGCGCCGCTCGACGAGACGGGAGCCGACGAGGCCGCCTACCGTCTGCCGGCGGGGGATCGCACGTTTTCCATGCAGACCGAGCCCGACCGGCAGTGCACGCTGGCGCTGGCGCGGCTGGTCGGTCACCTCCTCAGCGACGGGTCGATCAGCCGCCGGGGGCAGGCGCGCATGAACGTCGGTCAGGCGCTCGATCGCGAAGCGGTGCTGGGCGATGTCGAGCTTTTGTGCGGCAAACGGCCGAAGGCGCGCGCGTACGATGAGCGCAAGTGGTCGATCGTGCTGCCTCGCGAGCTCACCCTCGCGATTCTGTCGCTACGCGGGGTTCGAGTCGGCCGCCGCATCGAACAGGCGCCCGCGCTGCCGGACTTCGTGCTGGCCGCGGATTGCCCGGTTGCGGTGGTGCGCGAATTCCTGGCGGGCCTCTTTGGCGCGGATGGTCACGCGCCCGTCATGCATTACTTTGGCGCCGGAGAGGACGAGGCCAGCCTCGAGCCACCTGCCTACTCGCAAAGCGCCAAGCCGGAGTTCGTCGAAGCCACGAAGAGCATGATGAACGACATCATCGCGCTGCTGGTACGCTGCGGCGTCAAGGCACGCGGCGCGACCGTGCGCGAGTACGCGACGCGGCGCTCGGCCTCCACCTATCCGGCCCCGCGCGACGGCGTGCCGCGTCGTGAAGTCCGCCTAGAGCTGCCCGAAGGGCTCTCGTTCATCCAGCGGGTGGGCTACCGCTATTGCGTGGACAAGTCGCTGCGCGCCAGTGCGGCCGCGGTCTACTGGCGCACGATCGATTCCATCAACCGTCAGCGCCTCTGGATGGCCGATCGCATCGAAGCGCTGCACGGCCACTCGGCGTCAACTTTTCGCGAGACGCGAGCGCTAGCCGGAGCCGAATTGAGCCAGATCGAGACCCCGGTCTTCGCGCACTATTCACTGCTCGAGGGGCACGACCGATTCTCACGCCTGCCGTCCGAGGAGACGCGCCGCTTTAGGCCTCTGCATCGGGACAGTTGCGACTTCCCCTCGCCGGCGGAGCTGTTCCGCGAGATTGGAGCTCGTGACTGGTTCGCAGGAGCCTCCGCAAGGCCTGGACAGGCGAAGCGCTATTGCGCCGAGAAGGACGCATCGAGTCTGCCGACGCTGAGTCTCTTGGTCGTCGATCGACGATCGGCCGGCAAGCGTGCGGTCTACGACCTGGCGGTCAACGACCTGCACGCCTTCTCCGCCGGCACGGTGGGCGTGCACAACTGCATCGGCAACTCCGGACCGTTGAAGCCCGAGATCTCCGAGGCCGTGAAGACCGGCGACGTGGTCGCCTGCTCGGTGCTCTCCGGCAACCGCAATTTCGAGGGCCGCGTCCACCCCGAGATCAAGATGAACTTCCTCGCGTCGCCCCCGCTGGTGGTCGCCTACGCGCTCGCCGGGAGCCTGGACATCGACATCACCACCGAGCCCCTCGGGCAGGATAAGAGCGGGAAGCCCGTGTATCTCAAGGACATCTGGCCGAGCGCGAAGGAGGTCGCCGCCGCGATCGCATCCGCGGTCGATTCCGGCATGTTCAAGAAGGGCTACGCCAACGTGTTCACGGGCGATGCCAACTGGAGCGCGATCAAGACACCCGCCGGCAAGATCTACGCCTGGGACGGCAAGTCCACCTACGTCAAGAATCCGCCCTACTTCGACGGCATGACCATGACCCCCGCGGCGGTCGGCGACATCCAGGGTGCGCGCGCGCTCGCCGTGCTCGGCGACTCCGTCACCACGGACCACATCTCGCCCGCCGGCAACATCTCGAAATCCAGCCCGGCCGCAAAGTATCTGATGGCGCAGGGAGTGCAGGCCGTCGACTTCAACTCCTACGGCGCGCGGCGCGGCAACCACGAGGTCATGATGCGCGGCACGTTCGCCAACATCCGCCTGCGCAACCTGCTCGTTCCCGGCACCGAGGGCGGCGTGACCGTGCACATCCCGAGCGGCGAGCAGCTCTCGATCTTCGACGCCGCCGTCAAGTACAAGGCATCCGGCACGCCGCTGGTCATCCTCGCCGGCAAGGAGTACGGCACCGGCTCATCGCGCGACTGGGCCGCCAAGGGCACCATGCTGCTCGGAGTCAAGGCCGTGATCGCCGAGACCTTCGAGCGCATCCACCGCTCGAACCTGATCGGCATGGGCGTGCTGCCGCTCCAGTTCAAGGACGGTCAGACTGCACAGAGCCTGGGGTTGACCGGCAAGGAGACCTTCGAGATCGCCGGCTTGAACAAGGGCGCCGCGAAGACCGTCAAGGTCGTCGCCAAGGCAGATGACGGCAAGACCACCGAGTTCTTGGTGCGCGTGCGCATCGATACGCCGAAGGAGCTGGAGTACTACCAGCACGGCGGGATTCTGCACTACGTGCTGCGGCAGCTCGCGGGGGGAAGCAAGGCGGCATAACGCACTAGAGCAGGCCACCGGGGTGGCGTGGGAGGCCGGAGCTCGCTCAGGGGCTCCTGGCCACCTTTGCGATGGCCCGCCCCGCCTTGACCATCGCCATCGGCGTCTTTGGCCGCCTCACGATCTCTTTGCGGGGCCGACCATCGCGGGGAGCCGTGAGCTTTAATCTTGGCCGCAGGCCGACGCGCGTGGCCAAAAGCAACAACATGTCGGCACTGAAGTCCTGCCAAACGCACTTCAGGAGCGCCGACACCCTGGGTTGCGTGACGCCCAGCCGCTCGGCTGCCTCAGTTTGCGTCCACCCTCGCTTCACGATGAGCTCGCGCAATGCCCCCATCAAATCCGCGCGCATCTCGAGCACACGAGCCTCCGACTCATCGAAGCCCAAATCGTGGAAGACGCTTCGGTCGGAGGGAGTGATATGGCGAACCTTGTTGTCCGTGCCGTTGCGCTTCTTCATGGTGATGAATCTTACAAGGAACTCCGAATTGCCCTGAATCGTGCCCGGGCCAATCCAATATCGTGCCGACTCGTCGCCTGGGACTTCTTCTGGAAACAGTGGAGCACGTAAACAGCATCCATGAGTGAGGCCAAGTAAATCACGCGGTAAGCGCCGCCTGACCCCGATATACGTAGCTCGCTGACCCCAACCCCGACTGCCTTCATGGGCTTCCAGTCCAGAGGCTCGAGAGCGCGTTGCACGGCATCCAAGTTGAAGCCCGCGTCCCGGCGCGCATCGTCGGGGAATGCTCGCAGATCACGATGACTCGAACCAACGAAACGCAATGGTTTGCGTGACATCGTGAGTATACAGTTACTGATATTTTATACAAATACCTGTATACCATGGTGTTGGGCGTCGCGGACACGCATGAATCTGCCGTGATTGCCGAAATTCAGAGCTTACCGGGCGAACTCGGCTTTGCTTCCGCCGATCGCTCGAGATCCGCGCGCGTCGTCAGCACTCTACGGCTCAAACGCCCTCGAGGATCCTGAAGTCTCGATCCGCGAAACCCTCGAGCACCTGCAACGCCTCCCCATAGGCTGGGCTGTCGTGCGCTGCGACCGCACGCTCGAGCGAATCGAATTCGATGATCACCGTGCGCTCGAGCTTCCCGAGCTCATGAGCCTTGGCGGCAACGCCCCGGCCGAGAAACCGGCCGCCGTGCGCTTGGACGGCGGGTCCGGCCAGCTTCGCGTACTCGGCGAGCTTGGCGGGATCCTTGATCTCGCGATAACACACGACCCAGTAAGCCTTTGCCATTCTTCACCTCATATCGAGGTCAGCCCCCGTTTAGACCGCCCCGTACTGACCAGCCGCTACCTTTAGTGCGGCACGCTCCCCGCCTCCACCAGCGCCATCGCCGCCGGATTCAGGTGCTTCTTGATCGCGGCATTCACCTGATCGCGAGTCAGCGCGTTGATCCGCACGGGCAGCTCGTCGATCCACTCCACCCCGTAGCCGCGCTGCGCATCGACCAGAATGGTGCTCGCGATGCCGCCGGTGGTGGAGAGGCCGACCTGGTAGCCGCCGATCAGCCCCCTCTTGCGCGCGGCGAGCTCCTGATCGGTGATTCCACCCTTCCACCAGGTGTCGAGCACCTGGCGGGTCGCGTCCACGCCTCGCGCGAGCAGCGCCGGCGCGAACGTCGCGGAAATGCTCCAGCTCCCGTCCGCGATGGCGTCCTCGGAGACGCTGGCGCCGATGCCGTAGGTCAGGCCGTCCTTGTCGCGTACCGTGCTCATCAATCGCCCGGTGAAGCCGCCGCCGAGAACCGCGGTGCCGATCCGCAGCGCAAGCGCGTCGGGATCCTTGTAAGTGAGCCCCGTCGGCTGGCCGATGATCATCGAGACGCTCGGCTTGTCGGCGAGCGGCACGGTCACCTGCGTCGCGGCGGCGAGCGCCGCGGGCTTGGACGGCCGCAGGTAGTCCTGGCCTCCGCTCCAGCCGGAGAACGACTTGGTCACTTCCTCCTGCGCCGCGCCGGAATCCACGTCCCCGGCCACCACCAGGGTGAAGTGCGCGGGTCCGTAGTACCTGGCGTAGAACGCCTTGACCTCATCCAGGGTCACCGCCTTCGCCGCGGCCTCGAATTCCGGGATCGTATGCGGCCTGTTGGGATGGCCGGCCGGAAATATCGCGCGGCCGAATGCCTCCTCCGACCGCGCGTCGGTGTTCTGCTCCTGGCTCTGCAGCACGCCGATGAACTGCTGCCTGGCCTTGTTGAATTCCTGCGACTGCAGCGCCGGCGTGCGCAGATCAGCGGCGATCAAGCCGAGCACCATGCCGAGATCCTTCTTCAGGCACTTGCCGTGCACCTGCACGGATTCGGGCCCGACCGAGAACGAGATCTCGGCGCCGACGTTCTCGAGCTGATTCGAGATCGCGAACTTGTCCATGCTCTTGGTGCCGCGATCCAGCATCATCCCCATCAGCGTCGGAACCGCGATGTTGCCCGGCTCGCCCATGGCATCGCCGGCGGGAAACGCCCCGCTGATCACCACCACGTTCTTGACCTCGGTCTTGTAGGTGATGAGATCGATGCCGGCCACCTGCGAGCGCGTGCTGCGCCCCTCGGTGTTGGCCAGAGCGCCCGCGCTCACGAGGATCAGTCCGATCGAAAATACGATGGGTCGCATCACGGTTTCTTCTCCCCCGCCGGCACCGGGACGAACCAGCCGATGGTGGCTTGATCGTCCGTCAGATACTTCGCCGCCACGCGCTGCACGTCGGCGGGCGTGACCGTGAGGACCTTCTGCGGGAACGTGACGTACAGCGTCCAGTCGCCCACCGCGATCCACTCGTTGAGCTCGGCGGCCACGGCGGCGGTGCCGTCGCGCTTGTACGCATCCGCCGCGATGTATTCCTGCTTGACCCGCTCGACCTCCGCGGGCGTCACGCCGTCCGTCTTGATCTTGGCGATCTCGGCGAGCAGCATCTTCTCCACCTGCGCATGGGTCGAGCCGGGCGCGAGCATGGCATACACGGTGTGCAGGGACAGGTCGTGGAGCAGGTCCGTTCCGGCCCCGGCGTTCAGGGCGATGCCCTGATCGACGAGCGCACGGTAGAGGCGCGCGTTCTTCCCGGAGCTCAGGATGGCGTCGAGCACGTCGAGCGCCGGCTGATCGGCGTCCCGCCCGTTCGGCACCTTATGGGCGATGATGACGGTCCCGACCTCGCCTGGACGCTTGACCGTCACACGCTTCTCGCCGGTCTGCGCGGGCTCCTCCGTGTAGATGCTCGGAATCGGCGCGGGCGAATGCGGATAGCCGCCGTAGTACTTCTTGATCATCGCGAGCGCGTTCTCGGGCGCGATGTCGCCGACCACCGTCACCGTGGTGTTGTTCGGCCAGTAGAAGGTGTCATAGAACTCGCGCAGCTTCGTGATCGGCACGTGCTCGATGTCGCTCTTCCAGCCGATGGTAGGATGGTGGTATGGGAGCGCGACGTAGGCCGCCTCCATGACCTCCTCGAACAGCACGCTGTCGGGATCGTTCTTGCCGCGCTCGTACTCGTTGCGCACCACCGTCATTTCCGATTCACGATCCGACTCGTGCAGCCACAGGTGGCGCATGCGGTCGGACTCGATCGCGACGTACCCGTCCAGGTTGTCCCGGCCGAGAGTGGCGAAGTAATTGGTGCGGTCGAAGGACGTGCTGGCGTTGTACTGGCCGCCCACGCCTTCCAGATACTGCTTGATGCTGTTGCCCTTCGCGTCGTTGAAGGCCTCGCTCCCCTTGAACATCATGTGCTCGAGAATGTGCGTGGCCCCCGTGGTCCCGGTCACCTCGTTGCGCGAGCCGACCTCGTACGTCACCTGGAACGTGACCACCGGCGCGGAATGATCCGGCACCAGGAGCACGGTCAGGCCGTTCGAGTCCAGCCGGTACTCCTCGATGCGGTCCAGGGTCCTGATGTGCGTGAAGCCGGAGGCTCCGCCCGCGGCGGACGGAGAAGCCGGGGACTGCGGGGCCGACACGGCGCCGGCAGGCGATGCCGTCTTTGGGGGCGCCGCCGCCGCACGTCCGGCGGCCGGAGTCATCGCCATCAGGAGCGCCAGCGCGGCGCCGCCGGCGACTCTGAATCCTTCGCGATCCATCGACTCGAACCTGTGATGCATACCCGCTCCGAAAGCTCCGCGGCCGTTCGCCGAGACCCAATTCTAGTGGTTCGACCGCCCGCCGTGGCCAGAATCAGGGGCTGATCAGGCGCGCGAGCCCCAGCACCGACCGCATGAACGGCGCCGGGACGCCGAGATGCTCCGCGATCTCGACCACGGCGCCGAGCTGCGGGTCGAGCTCGAGCGGCCGCCCCGCGTCGAGATCGGCCAGCATGGAGGTCCGGAAATCGCCCAGCCGCTGGGTCACGGCGATGCGCTCCGCCGGCGTCAGGGTCATCTCGAGCCCGAGCGGCCGAGCGCACGCCTGCATTTCCTCCATCATGCGGATGCAGAGCTCGCGCAACTCGGCGCTCGCGAGCATCCGCGAAGTGCCGCTCCGGGTCAGCGCGCTCAGGGGGTTCATGCTCATGTTGCCCCAGAGCTTGGCCCAGACTTCGTGCCGGATGCGCTTCGAGCCCTCGGCGTTGATGCCGCCCGCGCGGAGCGCCTCGACCAGGTCCCGCAGGCGCCCGCCTTCGCCGCCCCCCGGCTCGCCCAGGATCAGACGGTCCGCGGCCACCACCTCGATGCGGCCGGGCGCGAGCACCCGCGCCGACGCGTGCACGACCGAGCCCAGGGTTCGTTCCCGCGGAAAGGTGGCCGCCTGGGCGCCGTCGGCGTCGACCGAGCGCAGCGAGCGATCCGCCAGGGGTCCGCGGAAATCCTGAAAGAACCACCAGGGGATGCCGTTGGTGCCGCTCACCACCACGGTCGCCGGCCCGAGCAGCGGACGGAGCGACGGGGCCAGGTCGGACAGACCCTGAGCTTTGACGGTAAGAAATACATAGTCCTGCGGTCCGAGCTCGGCGGGAGCTCCGGCCCGCACGCGGCTCACCCGCGAGCTGCCGCGTTGCTCGACGATCAGGCCCCCGGCCCGGATCGCAGCCAAGGTCTCGCCGCGCGCCACGGCCGAGACGGTCCAGCCGGCCCGATCGAGCGCGTCCGCAATCCACGCGCCGATCGAGCCGGCACCGACGATCGCGGCGGAGCGGCTCACGACCCCTCGCGGCGCCCATCGGCGAGCCGGTACCAGTCGAGCCGCCGGGTGCCGATCATGGTGCCTGCCAGCAGGGCAAATACAGCGAGCGCGCCGAGCAGCAAGGCGTATTCCTCCGACAGCACCAACAGGTACAGCAGAGAATAGCAAAGTCCGGCCACCGCCCCGGTGGCGAGCCCGGCCGCGCGGGAGCGCCGCACGCCCGCGAAATAGACGGCGAGCAGCGCCGCAAGCGCTCCCGAGGCGATGAAGTACGATCCGGCGAAGGTCATGTGCTCGCTCAGCGCGAGCAGCACCAGGTAGAAGACCGCAAGCGCCGCTCCCGTCATCGCGTACTGAACGGCGTGAATGCGGGGACCGGCGATGTGCTCCCAGAGGAACAGCGCCATGAAGGTGAGCGCGATGAACAGGATGGCGTAGTGGATGGCGCGGTAGTTGCGCTGGTAGGCGTCGACGGGCTGATAGAAGTCGACCCCGAACGCGGACTTGGCGAACCGCGCCGGCGCGACGTTGTCGTCGGTCCAGACCTGCGGATAGTCGCGATTGATCTTGAGCACCCGCCAGTCGGCGGCGAACCCGTGGGCGTCGACCCGCGGGGCACCTCCATTGGATGAGGCTCCCAAGCTTTGCGATACCCAGTGCAAAACCCGTGCTGCGATTGTGATTAACTATGGCGGTGACCACGCCGCTGGGCAAAGTATTGAAGCGCGAAGTGCTCGTCGACGGGCGCCCGTTCGTGGTGGCCCTTTCCCCGCAGGGGCTCAAGCTCACGCCCAAGGGGAAGCGCAACGGCCTCGAGCTCGGCTGGGCCGACCTCGTGAGCGGCGAAGCCGCGCTCGCGACGGCGCTCAACGCGTCCGTCGGCCAGCTGCAGCCGACCGCCGCGCGCCCTCGGGCCGCCGCGGCGCGGCCTGCCGCTCCGGCAGCGGCACGCGCCGACTCCGCGACCACCCCGTCGCGGGCGGAGCCATCGTCCGCGCCCGCGCGGCGATCCTCGGCGCCGAGGCCTCGCGTCAAGCCGACTCCTCGCGCTGAGCGAAGCTCTCGCGCCGAGCCGGCCTCCCGCGGCAAGCCGGCCCCCCGCGCCGAGCCAACCTCTCGCGCCGAGCCGGCCTCTCGCGCTAAGCGGCCTTCTTCCCGATCAGCAAGTGGTAGATCACCAGGATGAGGATCGCGCCGACCACCGCCACGATCAGGCTGTAGATGTTGAACCCGGTGACTCCGGCCATGCCGAATCGGTTGAACAGCCACCCGCCGACGACGGCGCCCACGATACCGAGAACGATGTCGAGCAGCATCCCTTCGCCGCGCTTGTTGACCACCTTGCTGCCGATGAATCCTGCGATGAGACCCAATATGATCCAGGCGAGTATGGACATTGTTTTTCTCCTGCCAATGATTGCCGAACCAACAGATACTAGATCATCCGGCAGGCCGCGATGATTTTGTAATTTATTCAGTTTAAATATGTATCGTAATCTATTGTTTTAACACATATTACTAATGCCACAATCGGAGCAGCCCAACAAGCAGCCCTGGATCGCCATCTTCGATCTGGACGGCACCCTCACCTGGGGCGACACGCTGCGCGAGTTCATCGTGGCGTATCTGCGCGCGCATCCCTGGCGCGTGCTGAGGCTGTGGCGCTTCCCGCTCGCGGCGCTGCAGTTCGCCGCCGATCGCGATCGGGGCAAGCTCAAATCGAGTGTCATCCGCATGGTCATGGGCGGCGACAGCCGTGCCGTCATCGATCGCTACGCCGAAGCGTTCGTGGGATCGCTCGAGCCCCGCAAGCGCTTCAGGCCGACGGCGCTCGCCATGCTCGAGGCACATCGGACCGCCGGCGACCGGCTGGTGCTCCTGTCGGCGAGCCCCGACCTGTACGTGCCGCGCATCGGTATCCTGCTCGGCTTCGAGCGCACCGTGTGCACCGAGGTGCGCTGGCAGGGCGAGCGCCTCGAGGGCGGCTTGATCACCGCGAATCGGCGCGGCGCGGAGAAGCTTCGCTGTCTCGAGGAGATTCGTGCGAGCTACCCCGGGCTGCCCACCATCGCCTATGGCAACAGCTACTCGGACCTCGATCACATGGTCCAAACCGACCGCGCGCTGCTCGTGAATGCGGGCACGCGGGCACGCGACGTCGCACGCAAGCTCGGCATTCCAACCGCCACCTGGGAGTGAACGGCGGCGGCCGTCGTAGCGGCCGCCGCCCGACAGCTGCCCGCCGCGGCGCCCGCGGCCATCGAGTCAGCGCTTCACGTCCTGCAGGGATTCGTGCAGCTTCAGCAGCAGCCGCTCGGTGGTATCCCAGTCGATGCAGGGATCGGTGATCGACACCCCGTACTCGAGCATGGACAGGTCCTTGGGAATCGCCTGGTTTCCCGCCTTCAAATGGCTCTCGAGCATGAGCCCGACGATCGAGCGGTTGCCGTCGAGGATCTGCGCGATGCAGTTCTCCGCGACCAGCGGCTGAAGGCTCGGGTCCTTGTTGGAATTGCCGTGGCTGCAGTCGACCACGATGGTGGCGGGCAAACCCGCCGTCTGCAGCTCGCGCTCGGCCACCGCGATGCTGACCGCGTCGTAGTTCGAGCGCCCGCCCCCGCCGCGCAACACCAGGTGCGCATGGCCGTTGCCGCGCGTGCGGAACACCGCGGACTGGCCCTGCTGCGTGATGCCGAGGAAGTGGTGCGGGTGCCGCACGGACTTCAGGGCGTTGATCGAGGCCGCGAGCGCGCCGTCGGTGCCGTTCTTGAAGCCGACCGGCGTCGAGAGGCCGCTCGCCATCTCGCGGTGCGTCTGCGACTCCGTCGTGCGCGCGCCGATCGCGGTCCAGGTGATCAGCTCCGACAGGTATTGCGGCATGATCGGGTCGAGGGCCTCGGTGCCGGCAGGCAGGCCAAGCTCGGCGATGTACAGAAGCAGCTCCCTCGCCACCAGGATTCCCTTCTCGATGTGGAACGAGTCGTCGAGATCGGGGTCGTTGATCAGGCCTTTCCATCCGACGGTGGTCCGCGGCTTTTCGAAGTACACGCGCATGATGGGCATCAGCGTCGATTGCACGCGGTCGGCGAGCGCCTTCAAACGCTGGGCGTAGTCGCGCGCGGCGGCGACATCGTGGATGGAGCACGGGCCGACGACGACGAACAGCCGCCGATCGCGGCGCTCGAGGACCGCGCGCAGGAGCTGCCGGGCCTCGAGCACGGTCCGCGCCGCCCGCTCGGTGAGCGGCAGGCGCGACTTCACCTCCTCGGGGGTCGCGAGCAGGTCGCTCGAGGCGACGTTGACGTTTTGCAGCAGGTCTTGGTGGTTCATGTTCTCAAGCGGGGTCCGGCGCGCGGCCGCGCGCTCACATCGAGGTTCTGATCGTCCACAGCTCGGGAAAGAATTTGAGCTCGAGCGCCTTGGTGAGGTACGACACGCCGCCCGTGCCGCCGGTTCCGCGCTTGTGGCCGATGATGCGCTCCACGGTCTTCACATGCGAGAAGCGCCAGAGCTGAAACTTGTAGTCGAGGTCCACCAAGCGCTCGGCGAGCTCGTACAGCTCCCACTCCTTCACCGAGTTGTGATAGACGCTGAGCCACGCGGCCGCCACCTGCTTGCTCGCCTGGTAGGGCTCGCTGAAATCGCGGTCGATGGCCTCGGCCGGCAGGCCGAAGCCGCGCCGGCTCAGGAGGCGCAACACCTCGTCGTACAGGCTCGGCGCCCTGAGCGCGCGCTCGAGCGCCGCGAAGGCCTGCGGGTCCGAACGGAACACCTCGATGGTGGCCGCGTTCTTGTTGCCGATCAGGAACTCGAGCATCCGGTACTGCGGCGACTGGAAGCCGGAGGACTTTCCCAGGGTGTTGCGAAAGGCGGAGTAGTCGGACGGCGTGATCGTCGCGAGCACGTCCCAGGACTGCAGCAGCTGCTGCTGGATGGTCGAGACGCGAGCCAGCATCTTGAAGGTCGGGCCGAGATCGTCGCGGCGCAGGCAATCGATCGTCGCATTGAGCTCGTGCAGGCAGAGCTTCATCCAGAGCTCCGACACCTGATGGATGATGATGAACAGCATCTCGTCGTGCTGGTAGGAAAGCGGATGCTGGGCATCGAGCAGCTTGCCGAGATCGAGATATTGCGAGTAGCTGAGCGCCTCGTTCAGGTTCCAGTGCACCTGCTCGTCGCTCAGGTCGACGAACGGCTTCGAGCCCGTCTCCTTGGCGCTCACTTGAACACCCACGGGGGTACGGTGCGCCATCCGGCCAGGAGCTCGCGATCGAGACGCCGGTAGTCGGGCTCGAGCGACTCCACCAGCCGCCAGAAGCGCTCCGAGTGGTTCATGTGCCGGGTGTGGGCCAGCTCGTGGATGAAGAGGTAACGCACCACGCCCGGCGCCAGGAACAGCAATGAGCAGTTGAGGCTCACGGTGCCCCGCGTGGAGCAGCTTCCCCAGCGCGTACGCTGGCAGCGGATCGAGACGCGGGAGACCGGGTAGCCGAGCTCGGACGCGAGCGCGAGCAGGCGCGGCTCGAGCCGCTCGTGCGCCGCGCGCTTGAGCCACGCTCTCAGCTGCGTGCGCGCCGCCCGCTCGTCCGCGGACTGCAGCAGGATTCGCCCGTCCATCTGGTCGGTCCGGCTTCGCGAGCCCGGCCTCCACTCGACGCCGAAACGCTCTCCGGTGAAGGCAAACTCGATCTCGCCCGGCACGGCGGCGCACGGCACGGCGAAGCTTTGCATTGCCGCGACCTTGCGGTCGATCCAGGGAGTGAAGCGGTGCACGAAGTCGCGCACGGTGCGTGCGGTGACGCCGATCGGCACCACGATCTCGACGCGGCCCCCGACGTGCACTCGCGCCGTCAGCCGCCGGGCGCGCGAGCTCACGCGGACGGCGAACGACTCGCTCGAGCTACGCGTCTCGAACAGCGACAGCTGCGTGCCTTGTGGCTTCATCGCACGCAATGATAGCAGGTTCGAGCGCCGCGCCGCCGCGCCGCGGCCGCGCGCGCAGCGTCGCGGTCACGCCTCGCTCACGGTCTCGCGAGCGATGCCAGACGGCGTTGCGCCGCCTTGTAGTCCGGCGCCGCGATCAGCGCCTTCTCGATCCAGTTGCGGGCGCCGACTCGATCGCCGCGGGCCTCGAGCTCTGCGCCGAGCGCCAGATAGGTATCGGCATGCCCCCAGCCCGGCGCATCGGGGCTCGTCGATGACGATGCGTCGAAGGCCTGCGCCGCCAGCTCGAGCTCGGCGGCGGCTCGGCGGTGCTCGGCCGTGCCGGGCTTGGTCCGCTCGAGGTCGCGCGAGGAGGCCACGAACAGCCCACGCGGGTTGCGCGGCTCGAGCGCGAGCGCGGCTTTGATCCGATCGTCGGCGCGCGCCCGCAGCAGCACGCCCTCGACCTTGCGCAGATCCGCGAGCGACTCGAGGCACGCCGCCTGCAGGATCATCGCCTCCGCCGACTTTACATCTTGCGCCAGGACGGCCTTCAACTGATCGACGCAGTCCGCGAGGGCGTGCTCGGCATCGCGCGGCGCGGCGGCCGCCGCCAGCAATCCGCGGCGATAATCCGCATGGGCGAGGTGATAGCGCAGCGAGCGGTCATCCGGGTTGCTGGCGACCTGCGCCGCCAGGTGCTCGGCCAGGCTCGTCAGTCCGTTCGCATCCTCGGTATGGTAGGCGTAGAGGATCTGCGCCTGCAGATCGCCGCCTTCCTGGGCCGCGGCGGTGCCCGTCATGATGAGCAGCGCCCATCCGGCCACCCGACGCGCGCGGCGCCGCATCGTTCGAGTCATGCGCATGTGTGATTGCACGGCCGGCACCGCGCCCGCGATTACAATGAGCAGATGACGATAGCACTAATCGACATCGGCTCGAACTTGACCCACGAGAGTTTTGCCGCGGATCGCGACGCAGTTCTCGTGCGCGCCGCAGCCGCCGGCGTCACCCGTCAAATCGTCACCGGCACCGACCTCGACAGCTCCGCCCAGGGGATGGCGCTCGCCTCTGCCGCGCCCGGGGTGCTCTGGAGCACCGCCGGATTTCATCCCCATCATGCCGCCGCCTTCGACGCCGCCGCGGCCGCGTCGATCGCAGAGCTCATCACCCACCCGCAGGTGGTCGCGGTCGGCGAATGCGGCCTCGACTACTTCCGCGACTTCTCCCCCCGCGACGCCCAGCGCCGCGCATTCACCGCACAGCTCGAGCTCGCCGCGCGCGTCGGCAAACCCGTCTTCCTCCACCAGCGCGATGCGCACGACGACTTCGTCGCCATCCTCAAAGACCATCGCCCCGCCCTCACCGGCGGCGTCGCGCACTGCTTCACCGGCGGCCGCCGCGAGCTCGAGGATTATGTCGCGCTCGACCTCTTCATCGGCATCACCGGCTGGGTCAACGACGAGCGCCGCGGCCACTCCCTGCGCGAATCACTCCCCCACATCCCCCCCAACCGC
>DATAYZ010000103.1:0-11624 GCA_036272295.1 Steroidobacteraceae bacterium | reverse complement strand
GCGTGTCGCTGCCGACCGCGCGCAGATCCTCGAGATCGCCGACGTCGAAATTGCTCACGCCCCAGGAGCGGATCTTGCCGTCGCGCAGGAGCGCCTCGAAGGCACCGATGGTCTCCTCCAGCGGATGCGAGCCGCGCCAGTGCAGCAGATAGCAGTCCAGCCGATCGGTGCGCAGCCGCTGCAGCGATTGCTCGCAGGCGGCGACCGTGCCGCGCCTGGAGGCGTTGCTCGGCAACACCTTGGAGACCAGGAACACCTCGTCGCGGCGGCCCTCGAGGGCCTCGCCGATGAGCCGCTCCGCGGCTCCGGCGCCGTACATCTCGGCGGTGTCTATGTGATCCAGCCCCAGATCGAGGCCGTGGCGCAAAACGGCGATCGCCGCGCGATGCGACGTCTCGTCGAGCTTCCAGGAACCCTGCCCGACCGCGCAGATCCGCCGGCCGGTCGGACCGAACGCGCGCGAATCGCCGTGGGTGCCTTTCTGCACTTGTTGCTGTTCGATGTTCGCGGCCCTGAATCGCTTGATTTGGAGTCCATTCTGGAAGCAATTGGGTGAAAAGTCGAATGCCGGCGGCCCCTCCGATCGAGCCGCGGCGACTCGCTCCTTGGCTGGAGCGGTAGCCTGCGCGAGTCGATATCGGATATCTTCCGCTTGCAGGGAGGACTCGATGATGGGAGCAAGAGGACTGCAACTGATGACGCTGCTCGCAGCGTTTCCGACCCTTCCCGGTTGCCTGCTGAATTCCGTTCACCGGATAACGACGGCGCCATCGCACAAACCCGACTCGAGCCATGCAATCGTGGTGATCGGGTTGGGAGTCGACGCCGTTGCGCCATTTCCAGTCTTTGCGGTAACGCTGGACGAATACTCGGAGAAGAAGCAGGACATCACCGGGAACTGCTTCAGATACAACCGCATCGAGGCCGAGCGACCCTCGAGCACGACGCAGGTCACCTACTACGCATTCGAGGTCCCCGCCGGGATCTACGTTTACAGCCGCCGCAACGTGGATGAGGTCACCCCTGCATCATCGATGGGATCGGCATTCAAGGCACAAGCAGGCAAGACGGTTTATTTCGGGAATTACGTGTTCGTGGGCCATCAAAGCGTCGAATTCCGCAGGGAGATCGATGCGGCGGCGGCGGGAATCAAGTCGCTCCTGCCCCCGGGTGCAACGCTGGAACCGGGCGAGCCCACGCCGGCGTCGCCCACTCATGCATTCATATGTACGTCCTAGCGTCGGCTACGACCGCGCGCTCTCAGCACGAGTCCTTGACCAGCCGCCGCGACATGCGCAGCGCGGCTTCGCGGCCCTGGTAGTAGCCCTGCACGACGCCGAGCTGATCGAACCCCAGGCTCTGGTAGAACGCGCGCGCGGCATCGTTTTGCGTGCGCAGCTCGAGGTTGATCCGGAATACGCCGGCCTCGATCGCGGTGGTCGTGAGCCACTCCATGAGCCGAGTACCGAGCCCCTGGCGGCGATGCCCGGAAGCGACGGCGAGAAGGTTCAGGTGCGCGACCTCGTCCCCGAAATGCATGATCGCGAACGCGGCGATGGCGCCCGCGCGCCGCGCGACCACCACCGAGGACTCGGGGCCGGTGATGGAGTGCTGTACGCGCGACGGCGTCCACGACCACGTAAGGCCCTGCTCGATCAGGTCGCGCGACATCTCGGCGATCTCCCGCGCGTCGGAAGGGCGGGCGAGGCCCACGGTGGCGATCTCGGGCATGTCAGGTTCCGTTCACGCGGGAGATAGGGCGGCGGCTCACGGACGCGGCTCCGCTCCCGTCTTGTCGGGAGGCGGCGCGCGGAGCGGCAGGGCGGCCGGCGCGGCCGGTAGGAGTTTCATGATCTCGGCCACGCCGCGCTCGAGCTGCGGGTCATGGCCGTTCAGCACCTGCAACGGGTCCTGCTCGACCACGATGTCCGGATCCACCCCGTGTCCCTCGATGATCCAACGCCCATTCTCGTCCGCCGTGCCGAACTCTGGCACAAAAATGGTCCCACCGTCGAGCAACGGTCCGTGATCGGCGATCCCGACCACGCCGCCCCAGGTGCGCTTGCCGATGGTGGCGCCGATCTTCCACTGCCGGAAGCCGTACGCAAAGATGTCGCCGTCGGAGCTCGTATCCTCGTTGATCAGGGCCACCTTGGGGCCGGTCGCGACGACGCGGGGATAGGTCTCTCCGAAACGCTGGTTGCGCCCGAAGCCCATGCCGTGCAGGGAGCGCGCCAGGCGCTCGAGCAGGAGCTCGGAAACGTTGCCGCCGCCGTTGTCCCTCACGTCGACGATCAGCCCTTCCTTGCGGACCTGCGGGTACCACCACTTGATGAACTCGCGCAAGCCGGCCTCGCCCATGTCGGGGACGTGGATGTAGCCGACGCGGCCGCCGCTCAGCCGATCGACGGCGGCACGCTCCCGGTCGACGTGCTCGAGGTACTTGAGCGCGGTCTCGCTCGCGAGCGGCTCGTAGCGAATGGTGCGCGCATCCTTGCCGCCGGGGGTCGCGGCGACGCGCCATTCCACCGGCTGGTGGGGCGCGGCCTCGAGGAGCTCGTAGGGGTCGGTGCCTTCCCTGAGATCGCGTCCGTCGATGGCGAGCACGTAGTCGCCGACGTGTGCGTCGACGCCGACCTCGGTGAGCGGGGAGCGATAGCGCTCCTCCTCGTTCTCACCCCGATAGATCTTGGCGATCCGGTAGCGGCCGGATGCGGCATCCAGCTCGAAGCGCGCGCCGGGCAGGCCGACGAACGGACGCTTCGGCAAGCCGAGATCACCGCCCTCCACATAGGCATGCTGGACCGTGAGCTCGGCAATCATCTCGGCGATGACGTAGTTCAAATCCGCGCGCGAGCCGACGTAGTCGAGGAGCGGCCGGTACTTCTCGCGCAGCTTGGCCCAGTCGTAGCCGTGCATGTTCTCGACGTAGAAGTAGTCCCGATAGCGGCGCCAGCACTCGGCGAAGATCTCGCGCCATTCCTCGGCGGGCACCCGGGTCGTCGCAAGACCCGCGAGCGAGACCGTCTTGGCGTCATCGCCGTCCGAGTCGTCGCTCTTGCCGGCCTCGACGTACTTGACCTCCTTGGAGGAAAGCTGGGCGAGCACGTGCTTGCCGTCGGCGGTGGGCGACCATTCCGTCACGTCCTCGATGACGGGCTTGGCCTCGCGATTCTTGATCGAGTAGCTCATCACCGTGGGCTTGATGCCCGAATCGCGCCCGTAGAAGTACGGGCCGCCGCGCTGATACAGGAGATTTTCCGTGCCGGCGTACAAGCTCGACAGATCGTCGGGGTCGACGGGCACGCGAATCGCGCGGGCCTCGATGCCGTCGAAGTCGATGCGCACTGCGGCGGGCTTGGCGTGCCCGGATTTGCCCTTCCTGGCCTCGTCGGCTTCGTCCTCGTCGCGTTTCGCGTCGCCGGGCGCGTCGTCGCGCACGCCGAAGGGATTTTTCACGTCCTTGCGCAAGGCGACCGCGAAGATGCCGGTCTGGCGATCGGTGGCGAACTCGAATTCCACCGTGCTGATCAGCGGCTGATATTCACGCTCGCTCAGGTAGTACAGAAGCTCGCCGTTCGGCGCCCAGGCGGGCGAGTGCGCATTGAATCCGGCGGGCGTGATGCGCCGTGAGATGCCGTCCGCGGCCGACCAGACGAAGATGCTGCTGATGTTCTCGGCGTCGTTCAGGGCGTAGGCGAGGAACCCCCCGTCGGCCGACCAACGATAGTCCTGCGCGAGGTCGAAAGGATCGCGCGCGACGGCCGTCCTGCTCCGCGCGGCGACATCGACCACGTAGAGGGTGCCGGTGCTGTCGGCGGCGGCGAGGCGCCGGTCGTCGCCCGACCAGCGCGGCGCGTAGTATCGCCGCACCGACCCGTGGGTCACCGCCTCGGCGGGGCCGGTGCCGTCCTGAGGCTGAACGTAGAGCTCCTCCTCGCCGCTGCCGTCGGACACGTAGGCGATGCGCTTCCCGTCCGCCGACCATGCCGCCTCGCGGTCGTGCGCGGTCGAGGAGTGGGTGAGATTGCGGGTCACCCCGTGCTCGACCGGCGCGCTGAACACGTCGCCGCGCGCGACGATGGCGACGCGCTCGCCGCCCGGGGCGAGCACCATGCTCTCGAGGTTGTCCGCGGCATTGGCCGCGTGCGGCCTGGTGATGGTCGCGTCCGCCGGCACGGTTATCTGCAACGCGCGATCCTCCGCCGTACGCACGTCGAAGAGGTGGAGCTCGCCGTCGAGCTCGTAGACGATCCGCCCCTCCGCGTCCGCGCTCGGCCAGCGCACGTCCCAGTCGCGATAGTGCGTCAAGGCGGTGATCTCACGAGAGCCGAGGTCGTAGCGATACAGGTTGAACACGCCGCTGCGGTCGGAGTTGAAGTAGACCGCAGCACCGATCCACATCGGATCGCGGTCGGTGCGCGGATCGTCGGTCACCCGCGTGAGGCCCGGTTTCTCGAGATCGAAGATGTAAAGGTCGTTGGCCCAGCCGCCCTGGTAGCGCTTTTCCGCGCGAAAGTCGCGCCATAGGGGCGAATACACGATTCTCCGGCCGTCGGGAGAGAATGCGCCGGCGCCCGACACCGGCATGGGGAGCGCTCTCGGCGCGCCGCCCTTCAGCGCGACGGTGTAGAGGCGCGAGTCGCCGAGCTCGTAGCCGTCGCGCGCGGAGCGGAACAGCACCGCGGATCCGTCGGGGGTCCATCCGTACACCTGATTGTCGTAGCCCCAGCGATCGGCGAGCGGACCGGCCGCGGGATAGAAGGTCAGCTGCCGCGGCGTGCCGCCGTCGGACGAGATCACGTAGACCTGCTCGTCACCGCCGTACTGCGCCGTGAATGCGATCGTGCGGCCGTCCGGCGAGAACCTGCCGAAGAGCTCGACGCCGGCATCCGCGGTCAGCCGCGTCGCGGTGCCGCCCTGCGTGCCGACGGTCCAGAGGTCGCCGGCGTAGCTGAACACGATGCGGTCGCGCCAGACGTTCGGGAAGCGAAGGAGCTTGGTGCCTGCGGCGCGCGCAGCGGCGCACGACAGCACCAGGAGCGCCGCGGCGAGCGCGATCTTGCGGACGGTGGGCATGCCGGGAAGCGTTGCTCCCTAACGGCTCCGGTACCGATCGGTGGCGAGCACGAGCTCGTGAGTATTGCCGGCCTCGAACGCCGAGTGTCCGGCGTCCGGCACCAGGCGCAGGTCCGCTTCCGGAAAGGTCCGATGCAGATCCCATGCGCTCGCCACCGGGCAGACCATGTCGTAGCGGCCCTGCACGATGGTGGTCGGAATGTGCCGGATACGCGGCACATCGTCGAGGAGCTGCCCTTCGCTGCGCAGGAAGCCGCGGTTGACGAAGTAGTGGCACTCGATGCGTGCGACGGCCAGCGCGAACTGATCCTCGCCCCACTTCTTGATGTTGTCGACGTTGCTGTAGAGGAAGCTCGCGGACGCCTCCCAGGTCGACCACGCGCGCGCAGCCGCCAGCGCAGCGCGCTGGTCGGTGCCGGTGAGCCTGCGGTAATAGGCGCTCAGATAATCGTCGCGCTCGTCCGCGGGAATGGCGTCGCGATAGGCCTCCCAGGCATCCGGAAACACCTCCGAGGCGCCGTGCTGGTAGAACCAGCGGATCTCCGCGTACCGCAACAGAAAGATGCCGCGCAGCACCAGCTCGGTGACGCGCTCGGGGTGCGCTTCGGAGTAGGCGAGCGCCAGCGTGCTGCCCCAGGATCCGCCGAACACCAGCCAGCGCTCGATGCCGAGATGCTTGCGCAGCCGCTCGATGTCCGCGACGAGGTGCCAGGTGGTGTTCTCGACCAGGCTCGCGCTCGGCCGGCTGCGGCCGCAGCCGCGCTGATCGAACACCACGATCCGATAGTGCTGGGGATCGAAGAACTGGCGGGCACGCTTGTCCGAGCCTGCGCCCGGTCCGCCGTGCAGGAACACCGCGGGCTTGCCCGCCGGGTTGCCGCATTCCTCGAAGTAGATCTCGTGAATCTCGGAAACTCGCAGATATCCGTGCCGGAACGGCTCGACGGGCGGATACAGCGCGCGACGCTCCTCGCGCATCGGTGCATGACGGGAAGCGGCGGGGGATCTGGCTCGCGACGCGCCGCTCGACCCAGACTTCGATGGCGCCTTGACCATCGTCGTCCGCACCAGACGGGCGGCCGATCGCGGCGCGGGACGCTTGGACTTCGCGGCGCCCTGGCGCTTCGATGGCTTGGAGGCGCGGGATTTGCCCGTCGCGGCCTTGTTCTTCTTCATTACAGCTCCTCTTCTTATCGGATCACGGCCTTGCGACCATGGGTCCCAGTTTGCGACCGCCCAGCAGATGCATGTGCAGGTGATAGACCTCCTGACCGCCGTCCGCATTGCAATTCACGATGAGGCGGTAGCCGTTCGCCGCGATGCCGTGCTGGCGCGCGAGATCGCGCGCGACGATGAACATGTGCCCGATCAGGGCCGCATCCTCTGCGCCGACATCATCGGCGGTCGGAATGGGTTTCACGGGAACGATCAGGATGTGTACGGGAGCGGCCGGCTTGATGTCCTGGAACGCGACCACGCGGGAGTCGCGATAAAGCATCGTGGAGGGGAGCTCACCCGCGATGATCTTCTCGAAAAGCGTAGGCATTTCATATGCCTCGGTTGTTTTGGGACAGCAAGATTAGCAGACACCCCGAGGATGCTCTGCACAGCTTCCCGAGCCGCAATTCTGCCATGGATATGCTGCGTTGCACCAGTCGAGGAGAGCCGAGGGCCGCCGGAGGCTCAATTGGAAATGGGAACGATTCTCATATAGAATTGCGTTCATCATGAGCCGCGCCGCCCGCCCGCACGAGGATTGTCACACGACCGACATCCGCCTGGCCGATCTCGCGCCGGGCGCGACGGCGCGCGTGGTCTCGGTGTCGGCCAGCGATACCCCGGCGTCGAGCGAGTTGGGCCGGCGCCTCGCGGAGCTCGGATTCCTGCCGGGCGAGGTGGTGCGCATCGTGGCCAAGGGTCTGATGGCGCGCGCGCCGATCGCCGTTCGAATTGGGACGGGCACGTTCGCGCTGCGCCTGTTCGAGGCTGCGTGCATTCGTGTCCGTCCGGAGCAATCTCAACCCGCCTGAGGCCGTGGCGGCCGCCGCCCCCCGCGCTGCGAGCCCGCTGATCGCCCTCGTGGGCAATCCCAACTGCGGCAAGACCGCGCTGTTCAACATTCTCACCGGCAGCCGCCAGAAGGTGGCCAACTATGCCGGAGTGACGGTCGAGCGCAAGGAGGGAACCTTGCTCACGCCTTCGGGCCACAAGGTCCGGGTGCTCGATCTGCCCGGAGCTTACAGCCTCGATCCCCTGACCCCCGATGAGCAGGTCACGGCCGACGTGCTGCTCGGCCGCCGCGCGGGGGAGAGCCAGCCGGATTTCGTGGTGTGCGTCACCGATGCGACCAACCTGCGCCAGAACCTTCGGCTGGTGCTCGGCTTGAAGCGGCTCGGCCTGCCCATGGTGATCGCGCTCAACATGATCGACATCGCACGCCGCAAGGGCATCGTGATCGACGCCGACCGCCTCTCCGCGGAGCTCGGGGTGCCGGTCGTCGAGACCATCGGCGTCAAGTCCACGGGCGTCGCGGCACTGGTGAGACTGCTCGACGGCCTGCCTTTGCCGGGCGGCGTGCGTGCGCGGGCCGTCTGGCTCACCCCGAGCGCGGCGGATCTCGAGCACGATCAAGCCGAAGTGCGGCGCATCCTGGGTCTCGTCGGCGGCGATCGCCTGGACGGGGTGACCTTCAGCGACCGCGTGGATGCGGTGGTGCTGCATCCGATCTGGGGCAGCGTCATTCTCGCGACCATCCTGTTCCTGGTCTTCCAGGCGGTGTTCGCCTGGGCTCAGATACCGATGGATGCCATCAAGGCGGGCGTCGCGTCACTCGGCGGGTGGCTGTCGGCGGTGTTGCCGGCGAGCCTGCTCCGGGATCTGCTGGTGAACGGCGTGCTGGCCGGCGTCGGCAGCGTGCTCGTGTTCCTGCCGCAGATCATGATCCTGTTTCTCTTCATCCTGCTCCTCGAGGACACGGGGTATCTGCCGCGCGCAGCCTTCCTCCTCGATCGGCTGATGGGCAGCGTGGGATTGTCGGGGCGCGCGTTCATTCCGCTCCTGTCGAGCTTCGCGTGCGCCATCCCGGGGATCATGGCGACGCGCACCATCCAGAATCCGCGCGATCGCATCGCCACGATCATGATCGCGCCGCTCATGACCTGCTCGGCGCGCCTGCCGGTATACGCGCTGATCATCGGCGCCTTCATTCCGCACCGGGTGGTCGCCGGCGGTCTCGAGCTGCAAGGCCTCGTGCTGTTCGCGCTGTATCTCATCGGCGTCGCGAGCGCGCTCGCCGTTGCGTTCGTGCTCAAGCGCTCGCGTCCGGGCACCGCGCTGCAGCCCTTGATGCTCGAGCTGCCGGCCTACCACACGCCGAACCTGCGCAACCTCGCGCTCGGGCTCTGGCAGCGCATCGAGATCTTCATGAGCCGCGTCGGCACCATCATCCTCGCGCTCATGGTGATCCTCTGGGCCCTGTCGTCGTACCCGGCGCCGCCGCCCGGCGCCGTCGGTGCGCCGATCCAGTACAGCATCGCGGGCCACATCGGCGCGTGGCTCGCCGTGCTGTTCGCGCCGATCGGCTTCAACTGGCAGATCTGCATCGCGCTGGTGCCCGGGCTCGCCGCGCGCGAGGTTGCGGTCGGCGCGCTCGGCACGGTGTATGCGCTGTCCGCGACGGGCAACGACGTGAGCGGCGCATTGACGCCCTTGATCTCCCGGTCCTGGAGCCTGCCGACCGCGCTGTCGCTCCTGGCGTGGTACGTGTTCGCCCCGCAGTGCCTCTCGACGCTCGCGACGGTCAAACGCGAGACGAATTCGTGGCGTTATCCCTTGATCATGGCGGGGTACCTGTTCGCGATGGCGTATGCCGGATCGTGGATCACGTATCACGTCGCCTTGGCGCTGGTGAGATCATGAGCGGGCCGATGCGGCCGCGGGAGCCGAGGTCCTGCAATCGATGAGCGAATGGCTCGACAAGCTGGCGGTCTGTCTCGTGCTCATCGTGAGCGCAGGCTATGCCGCGATCGCGCTCGGCCCGAAAGCCCTTCGCCGGCAGGTCGCGCTGGCGCTGCTCGGGGCGGTCCCGGGCACGCCGCGCGTACTGGGATTGCGGCGATTGGTCGCGCGCCTCGGTGCGGTGGTCGCGGCCAAGGTGCCGGGCGGGTGCGGAGGGTGCGGAGGCTGCGAGCCGCAGGACGCCGCCGGGCACTTCAGTCCCAGCGCGTCCGGCGAGGTTCACGTTCCAGTCGGGAAGATCGGGCGGCGCAGATCCTAGAGGCGCGATGGTCAGGGCGGACCCTAGGAAGCCGAGCCGCGTGCAGGCCTTCCCGGATCACACGGTCGAGTCAGCGTTCTCCTACAACCACCGATTGGCCGGAGGATGCGGTGCCGCTCTGGTGCCCGACCCTGGCCATTACGTACACTTGCACCCCTCATGTGGATCGTCCGAGTAGCGCTGCAGCGTCCGTACACGTTCATCATGCTGGCGGCGCTGATCGTGCTGACCGGCGTGGCGGCGATCATCAATACCGCCACCGACATCTTCCCCAGCATCAACATCCCCATCGTCGCCGTGATCTGGCGCTATACGGGGCTGTTGCCGGAGGAAATGGCGGATCGGATCGTGCTGTTCTCCGAGCGCACGGCGCAGACCACCGTCAACGACGTCGAGCACACCGAGTCGCAGTCGGTGAACGGCATCGCCGTGGTGAAGTACTTCTTCCAGCCGCGGGTGAAGCGCGAGCTCGCCTTCGCCCAGATCACCGCCGTCGCCCAGACGCAGCTCCAGGCCTCGCCGCCGGGGACGCAGCCGCCGTTCATCCTCTCCTACGACGCCTCGACGGTGCCCATCCTGCAGCTCGCCCTCTCCAGCGAGAGCATTCCGGAGCAGGAGATCTTCGACCTCGGCAACAACATCCTGCGTACCCAGCTCGCGACGGTGCAGGGCGCCGCGCTGCCGTACCCGTACGGCGGCAAGCAGCGCCAGGTGGAGGTCGATCTCGATCCGGGGGCGCTGCGCGCGCACGGCCTCTCGGGAAACGACGTGGTGACCGCGATCGGGCAGCAGAACCTGATCCTGCCCGCGGGTACGGAGAAGATCGATACGAAGGAGTACTTCGTCAAGCTCAATGCGAGCCCGACCGAGATCGAGCAGATGAATGCACTGCCGGTGAAGACCGTCAACGGCAGCGTGGTCTACGTGCGCGACGTGGCGCACGTGCGCGACGGGTATGCCCCGCAGACCAACATCGCCCGCGTCGACGGCAAACGCGCCGTGGTCATGAACGTCCTGAAGACCGGCGATGCCTCGACCATCGACGTGATCAATGGCATCAACTCGAAGCTCGGACCCGCGCGGGCGACGCTGCCTTCCGATCTCAAGGTGGAGGCCCTGAGCGATCAGTCCGTGTTCGTGCGTGCCGCGATCTCGGGTGTGGTCCGCGAAAGTGTGATCGCCGCCGCGCTCACCGGCCTCATGATCCTGTTGGTCCTCGGCAGCTGGCGCAGCACCCTGATCATCACGGTGTCCATTCCGCTGTCGATCCTGGCCTCGATCGCCTGCCTTACCGCGCTCGGCGAGACCATCAACATCATGACCCTCGGAGGGCTCGCGCTCGCGGTCGGCATCCTGGTCGACGATGCGACGGTGACCATCGAGAACATCAACTATCAGCTCGAGCAGGGCAAGGACGTCGAGACCGCCATTCTCGATGGCGCGCACCAGATCGCGCTGCCCGCGCTGGTCTCGACCCTGTCCATCTGCATCGTGTTCATTCCGATGTTCTTCCTGTCGGGGATCGCGCGTTACCTGTTCGTGCCGCTCGCCGAGGCGGTGGTGTTCGCGATGCTCGCGTCCTACCTGTTGTCCCGGACGCTGGTGCCGACGATGGCGAACTATCTGCTCGAGAAGCACGAGCAGGAGCAGGCCCACCGGAGCGGCCGCGGTTTCCTCGTGCGCTTCCAGCGCGGGTTCGAGAAGCGCTTCGAGCGGCTCCGGCACGGCTATCGCGCGCTGCTCGCCGGTGCGCTCGACGGCGGCATGCGGTTCGCGCTGCTGTTCCTGGCGGCGATGGCCCTGACCGCGCTGCTGGCCTTTCCGCTGGGCCCGCTGCCGGGGCTCGGGCAGGATTTTTTCCCAAGCGTGGATGCCGGTCAGCTCAAGCTGCACTTTCGCGCGGCCGCGGGCACGCGCATCGAGCAGACGGCGATTCTCGCGGATCGGGTGGAGAAAACCATCCGCGAGTCGATCCCTTCGAAGCAGATCACCAGCATCGTGGACATCCTGGGGCTGCCCTACAGCGGCATCAATCTCTCCTACAGCACCTCGGCTCCGGTTGGTCCGGGCGATGCCGACATCTTCGTCAATCTCGCCAGGAAGCACTCGTCGGTCGATCGATATCGGCGCGAGCTGCGGCTCAAGCTCGCGGCCGCGTACCCCGGAGTGCAGTTTGCGTTCCAGCCTGCCGACATCGTCAGCCAGATCCTGAATTTCGGCCTGCCATCGCCGATCGACGTGCAGATCTCGGGGTCGAACGTCAAGGCGA
>DATAYZ010000102.1:0-22316 GCA_036272295.1 Steroidobacteraceae bacterium | reverse complement strand
GCCCGGCAATATTGCATATTCCAGCCCTCCGAAGGATCCGCGAATGCCTTTGAATAAAGACGAAGCCAAGACGTTCATGAACAAGCTGCTGACTACAATGACGCGGGCTGGCGGATCTGACTTATTCCTCTCCAATAACTTCCCGCCGAGCATGAAGTCGCAGGGCAAGATGCAGCCGCTCGGGCAACAGAAGCTCTCCGGCGAAGTTACCCGCGAACTCGCCAACGCGATCATGAACGATCGGCAGCGTGAGGAATTCGCCAAGGAGCTGGAGTGCAATTTTGCGATGTCCATCCCGGAAGTCTCGCGCTACCGGGTGAACGTGTTCGTCCAGCAACAGCACGTCGGAATGGTGATCCGGACGATTCCCGCCGAGATTCCCAGCTTCGAGACGCTCGCGCTGCCCGACATCCTGAAAGAGATCGTCATGACCAACCGGGGCCTGGTGCTCGTGGTCGGAGCCACGGGCTCGGGCAAGTCCACCTCGCTTGCGGCCATGATCGATCATCGCAACCGCTCGACGCCCGGCCACATCATCACGGTCGAGGATCCGGTCGAGTTCGTGCACGAATCGCACCAGTCACTGGTCACGCATCGCGAGGTGGGGGTGGACACCCACTCCTGGCACCACGCCCTGAAGAACACGCTGCGGCAGG
The DNA here is from genome assembly GCA_036272295.1 of Steroidobacteraceae bacterium. Lineage (GTDB taxonomy): Bacteria > Pseudomonadota > Gammaproteobacteria > Steroidobacterales > Steroidobacteraceae > Bog-1198. Next base: position 21,660 of record DATAYZ010000102.1, on the reverse strand, counting down.
CGCCCGACGTGATCCTGATCGGCGAGATCCGCGATACCGAGACCATGGAGCACGCGATCGCGTTCGCCGAGACCGGCCACCTCTGCCTGGGTACCCTGCATGCGAACAGCTCGAATCAGACCATCGATCGCATCATCAACTTCTTCTCGGAGGAGCGTCGCACCCAGCTGCTCATGGATCTCGGCTTCAACCTGAAGGCCATCGTCTCGCAGCGGCTCATCCGCACCGTCGACGGCAAGGGCCGCAAGGCGGCGATGGAGATCCTGATCAACACGCCGATCGTTGCGGACAAGATCATGAAAGGCGAGTTCCACGAGATCAAGGCCATCATGGGCAAATCGCGCGAGCTCGGGATGCGGACCTTCGACTGGTCGCTGTTCGAGCTCTACAACAACGGCGACATTTCCTACGAAGAGGCCATCCGCAATGCGGACTCGGCCAACGAGCTGCGGCTCAACATCAAGCTGAACGGAACCCGCCCTGCGCCTCAGCCGGCGCTTACCGCGACCTAAAAAAGGGCGGATTCACCGGCGCGCCCGCGGCGGACCGCCAGGGGCCGGCGGCGCGGGCCGGCGGGGTTTTGAACGAGAGCGGCGCGCTCAGCGCCGCAGATAGGCGATCTTGGAGTCGCCGCCACCGGCCGGCTTCTCCTTGGGCTCTTCCTTGGCCTCGGCCGGCGCCGGCGCGGCTTCGGGCGGGCCGAAGATCGGGTTCTGGCCCGCGAGCTGCCGTCCCATGGCCGCAATCTTCTCCCACTGATCGCTCGGCATGGTGCCGCGCTGGTCGGTGAACTTCTGGGCGACCTCGAGGAACTCCTGCGCGTTGGTGGACGCGTTCGAGTAGTAGAGCTCGAGGAGCTTCATGCGCAGGTCGTCGCGATCGGGCTCGCGCTCGATCGCCTTCTTGAGCACGTCCGCGGGGTTCGAACGGCGCTCCTTGAACGAGGGATTCTCGTTGAGCGCGCTCGGCATGTGTACGTGGTGCTGCGAGGTCATGTCGACGTCGGACATGTGCAGGTCCGAGAGGCTTCGCTCGCTGCTCATGCTGAGCGAGAGCTCGGGGTTCGCGTTGAGCGGTTGCAGCTTCACCGTCGGATCGGCGCGGCCGCTCATGGCGTCCTCCGCGCGCATTCGCACCGTCGGTTCATGCGACGGATCGGCCTGGCCGCCATAGCTGTATCGGGAGACCGAGTCCTCGGTCATGGCAGGGAGACGGTTGGTCGGGTCATCGCCGGTTCCTTCGAGAATGGCCTGCACGCGCTGCGAGTCCTCGAGCGAGGCCTGATCGAGGCCTAGCTGGCGCAGCTTCGAGGTCGGCTCGAGCGCGGGGTCCGCCGACAGCGCCCGGACCGGCACCGTTTCGACCACCTCGTACGCGCGCTCCGAGGGCGGCGGAGCGGTACGCCGCGTCTGCACGGGCTCGAGTTGCCCCGCAGGCGGCGGTGCGAGGTCCACGCGGCCGCCGATGGGAGCCTCGGACTCGGAGCGGCGGCGCATTCTCATGTAGATGCCGGCAAGGGCAGCGCCGAGCAGACCCAGGCCGCCGATGACCGGCAGCGCCAATCCGTGTCGTGAAGGTTGTGCACCGCCGGCCGCCTCGGCCTTCGCATCCGCGGCGGGAGCCGTGCGGCGGGTCGGCGCGGCGGCGTGAGCCGTCGCGTTCTGCTGGGCGACCGCCTTGGCGAGCTCCGCGCGAGCCGCGTAGGCCTGCATGGCCGCCAGTTGATCGCGCTCCTGGTCGAGCGTGCCTTTGAGGTCGCGCAGCTCCTGCTCGAGCGACTGGATGCGCTGGTTGAGAGCTTGGGCAGTTTCGTTGCCGGGGGCCGGGGTCGAGTCTGCCGCCGGGCCGGGAGAGGCGGTGCCGGGGGAAGCGATGCGGGCTGCGGTCGTCCCTGCCGCGACGGTGGCGGCAGCCCCCGCCGTCACGCTTGCCGAGGCCGCGGTGCTTCCAGGGGCCGCAGAGGACCGCGTGACCGCAGCGGCTGCGGAGGCCGCAGCGGCTCCGGGCGCAGCAGTCGGTTCGGCCGCCGCATGGCTCTCGGCCCTGGCCGCCGCCGCTCGTGCGGCGAATTTTGCCGCTCGCTCGGGCGCCGCGGCCCGCCAGGCCACCATCTGCTCGTGCACTTCGCGTTTGGCGTCCGCGCGCGAGATCGACTCGATCTGATCGTCGGTCGGAATCGTCAGTACCGCGCCCAGATGGAGGATGTTGATGTTGCCCTCGAACGCGCCCGGATTCGCGCGGAAGATCGCGATCATCATGCGCTGCAGATCGGATTCCGTGCGCTCGCCGATGCGCCAGGCGATCCCGCGCAGCGTGGCGCGCGGACCGACCTTGATGTGCGTCATCGAGCGGGCCGCCGGGTCCGCGTGCCCGCCGGTATCGTCCTGCGTGGCGACGGCGGCGCCGCCGCTTGCAGCCGCCGTTTCCGCCGCGGGGGCGGAGCTCGCGGTGCCGTCATCGGAGTCCGTGGGCTCCGCCGCGCGGGTATCGCTTGGCGCGGCCGGTTGCGTTGCGCCGCTCGCCGCCTGCCGGGGCACCGGCGCAAATCCCACCGGATCGAGGAGCAGGGTGTATTCGCGCACCAGTTGCCCGTTTCCCCACTGGACGTCGACCAGCAGATTGACGACCGGCTCGTTGAACGAGTCGGTGGAGGTCATCGAGAGAACCGGATGGCCTTGCGCGTCCTTGCCCACCTTGAAGGTCATCGACGACAGGAACGCCGGGCGATCGAAGCCGTAACGCGCGAACAGATCGCGCGTCGCGATGCTGGCACGCAGTCCGGTGAGCTCCACCGAGGTCGCTCCGACGATGTCGATGTCCGCCGAGAGGCGCTCGTTGAGGCCGGAGGTCACGTGGATATCGCCAAGCCCGAGCGCGTGAGCCGCGCCGGGCACCGTCATCGCCATCATCAGCATCAACGGGTTCTTCCCGTTCGACATCGTCCACTCCAGGATTGAATCGGGCATCGGAAATCGACGTCGGGCGGACACATCGCACACCAACCTTCCACCCTGGAGCAAATGCTATGCGACAGAATCTGGCGTTGGATACAACGGCATTTCAAGACTTCGACGCAGTTCACGCATGCGCGGGTCGAGGCGCGGCGGGGAACCGTTCGGGCGGCATTTTCCGCGGTTCCCGGGGCGGCGGCCTGTGATGCATTCGAGGTTTCGGCTTGCCCGCGGCGCGCTGTTTCCGTAGAATCGAAACCGCAAGAAGCTTTCTGTAGAAACAGCGAGGGTGTCGATGGCCCGATCCCAACCGAGCCACAAGCCGGAGCCCCGCCGCGTCATGACGGGCGCGGTGCTGCGCGCCTCGGGGCTGCTCGAGGTGACGCAGGCCCGGCTTGCCGAGGTGCTCGGGGTGAGCCCGGCGACGGTGTCGCGCATGGCGAGCGGCGCCTACGCGCTCGATGAGCAGAAGAAGGAGTGGGAGCTCGGCGCGCTCTTCGTGCGGCTGTTTCGTTCCCTCGACGCGCTGGTCGGGTCGAACGATGCCGCCGCCCGAGCGTGGCTCGAAGGCGAGAATGACGGCCTCGCGGGCCGCCCCATCGATCTCATCGGCAGCGCCGAGGGCCTGGTCCGTGTCGTCCAATACCTGGACTCCGCGCGCGGTCGAATCTGAGTCGGCCCGCTCGCAGCGCCGGCTGTGGCGCGCCGTCGAGGCCCAGCACGTCGCCTCGACGTTGCGGCTGGTCGCGACAGTCGAGGAGCAGCTCATGCTCGAGCGCCTCCTGGACCGCAGCAAGCCGCCGCTGCCTGCCGGTGTGGGCGGCCTGCATTACCTCTTGTCGACCCCGTTCCGCTATTCCTCGCCGCTCGGGTCGCGGTTCCGCGCGCCGGGCGACACCGGCATCTGGTACGGCGCCGAGGCGCAGCGGACCGCTTGTGCCGAGCTCGGCTACTGGCGTTGGCGATTTCTTCTGGACAGCGCCGCGCTCGAGTCGCTCGGTCCGTCGCCGCAGTCGGTGTTTCGCGCCGGCATCGATGCGCAGCTGGCGGACCTGACCGCGCCGCCGTTCCGGCGCGCGCGGGCGCAGTGGATCGATCCGCGCGATTACCGCGCCACCCAGGCGTTCGCGCGCACCGCGCGCGCCGCCGGTGTCGAGGCGATTCGCTATGAGTCGGTGCGCGACCCGCAGCATGGCGCAGCGGTCGCGGTGCTGCGCCCCTCATGCTTCAAGCCGCGCAAGCCGGTCGAGCAGCAGACCTGGCTGTTGACGGTGAGGCGCAGCGCCGTCGTCTGGCAGCGGGAGCGGTCGACTTTCGAGTTCGATGCGGCCGGCTGGCTCGCCGCGGCGCGCCGGCCTTGAAGCGCAGCCCGTAGACACCGATACTTCGCCGACACTCCGGCGCCCGCCGCAACGTCGACACCGCCTCCATGCATCTCAAGATCGAAACCGAATCGTGGCCCTACAAGGTGCCGTTCCGCGTCTCGCGCGGCGCCGAGGAGGCGCTCGGCGTCGTGGTGGTCACGTTGACGGACGCCGGCGGCCGGGTCGGGCGCGGGGAGGCGGCGGGCGTGGATTACGACGGCGAGACCCTCGAGTCGATGTGCGCTCAGATCGAGTCGTCCCGGTCCGCGATCGAGACGGGCGTCGATGCCGCCGGGCTCGCGGCGATCCTGCCGGCCGGCGGCGCGCGCAACGCGGTGGATTGCGCGCTATGGGACCTCGAGGCGAAGCGGGCCGGCAAGCGGGTCTGGGAGCTTGCCGGGCTTGCGGCGCCCCGCGGGCTGACCACGGCGATCACCCTGGGGATCGACACCGACGCAGCGGTGACGGCCGGTGCCTCGCGACACTCGCACTGGCCGCTGATCAAGGTCAAGGTGGACGGTGCGCGCCACATCGATGTCGTGCGCCGCGTGCATGCCGCGGCGCCCGGCGCGCGCCTCATCGTGGACCCCAATCAGGCCTGGAGCTGCGAGCTGCTCAACGCTCTCGCGCCGGAGCTGGCGCGCCAAGGCGTCGTGTTGATCGAGCAGCCCGTGCCGCGCGGCGAGGACGCGTCGCTCCGGGATTATCGCGGCGAGATTCGCCTCGCGGCGGACGAGTCCGTGGACGAGCGCGAGGCGCTGGCCGAGGTTGCCGAGCTGTACCAGGTCGTCAACGTCAAGCTGGACAAGACCGGAGGTCTCACCGAGGCGCTCGCGCTTGCGCGCGAGGCGCGCGAGCGCGGACTCGGCGTGATGGTCGGATGCATGGCGGGGACTTCGCTCGCCATGGCGCCCGGGATGGTCGTCGCCCAGCTGGCCGAGTTCGTCGACCTGGACGGGCCGCTGCTGCACGCGGCCGACCGGCCGCATGGTATTCGCTACGATCGCGGGCGCATGGAGCTGCCGTCCGCGGCGTTATGGGGGTAGGAGCCTGTCGGAGTAATGATGCGCCTGCCTCGCTACGGCGATCATTGCTCGGACAGGCTCCTAGGGTTTGCGCGTCAATGGAGTCGAGCCATGCTGAGAATTTTTCGTTTTGCCGCCTGTGCGGCGCTGCTGGCGGGAGCCGTCTGCCTCCCGGCGACCGCGGCCGAGGTGCCCTATGACGTGATCATCGCGAACGGGCGGATCGTCGATGGCACGGGCTCGCCCTGGTATTACGGGGACGTGGGCATCCGCGGCGGCCGGATCGCGGCCATCGGCAAGCTCGGCGATGCGCCCGCGGCGAAGCGCATCGACGCCGCCGGCAAGGTGGTGGCGCCGGGCTTCATCGACATGCTCGGGCAGTCCGAGCTCACCATCCTGGTCGACCCGCGCCTGCCCTCCAAGATATATCAGGGCATCACCACCGAGGTGACGGGCGAGGGAAACTCGCCCGCGCCCCTCATCGGCCGCGCGCGCGACGAGATGGCGCAGGCGCTCGAGCACTACGGGCTCACCGCGGATTGGCGGACCTTCGGCGAGTATTTCGCCCGGCTCGAGCGTCAAGGCATCGGCATCAATCTCGCTTCGTACGTCGGCGCGACCTCGATCCGCGAGGCGGTGATCGGCCTCGACGACCGGCCACCCAGCGCCGCCGAGCTCGTGCGCATGCGGTCGCTGGTGCGCGAGGCCATGGAGCAGGGCGCCGTCGGCGTCTCCTCGTCCCTGGAATACGCGCCCGCCCCCTATGCGAGCACGGAGGAGCTGATCGCACTTGCGTCGGAAGCCGCCCCGTATGGCGGCATCTACGCGACGCACATGCGCTCGGAGGGCGACGCCATCACCGCGGCGCTCGATGAGACCTTCCGCATCGCGCGCGAGGCGCACATTCCGGCCGAGATCTGGCATCTCAAGGTCGCCGGCAAGCGCAACTTCGGGCGCATGGCCGAGGTGATCAAGAGGATCGAGGCCGCCCGCGCGGGCGGGCTCGACATCAGCGCGGACACGTACGCCTATACCGCTTGGTTCAACGACATGTCGGCTTTCGTGCCGCCGTGGGCGCACGACGGCGGCAACGACCGCATGATCGCGCGGCTCAAGGACCCAGCGACCCGTGCCCGCATCATCAAGGACATCAAGACGCCGAGCACGAAATGGGACAACGAGTGGGACGAGGTCCAGGGACCGGAATCGATTCTCGTGGGTGTGGTCAAGAATCCGGCGTTGCTCCCCCTCCAGGGCAAGACCATCGCCGCAGTCGCCAAGGAGCGCGGCAAGGACCCGCTCGAGACACTGCTCGACATCCTGGTCGAGGACAACGGATTCACGGGCTGTGCGGTGTTCGGCATGCAGGAGGCCGACGTGGCGCTGGCGCTCGCGCAACCCTGGGTCGCCGTCAACAATGACAGCTCCGGCACGTCGCCCGAGGGCGTGCTCGGCAAGGAGCATCCCCATCCCCGGGCCTACGGAACCTTTCCGCGAATCCTGCGCAAGTACGTGCGCGAGGAGCACCGCCTCTCCCTGGAGGACGCCGTCCGCAAGTTCGCGGCGCTGCCGGCGCAGCGCATGCGCTTCACCGATCGCGGCGTGCTGAAGCAGGGGCTCTTTGCCGATGTCGTGGTCTTCGACCCGGCCACGATCACGGACCGCTCGACCTTCAGCGAACCGAACCAGCTCGCGACGGGCATGAGCTGGGTGCTGGTCAACGGGGTGCCGGTGATCGCCGACGGGCGCATGACCGGCGCGAAACCCGGTCACGTCCTGCGCGGCCCGGGCTACCGCGGACCGGGCTAAGAGCCGGTCCGATGATGAGCCGGTCGTCCCTCAGCGGTCTCTAGCCGCGCTTCAGCGGAGCATCGCTCAGGCTCCTCAATCCCTGTGGCGAGAAAAACCTCTGAACGGTCCTCCAATTTCGCGGGCCACCGGCTGCCGCGCGGATGCGGGTCTCGGACGTGGTGCCGCTAGTCGATATTTATGATATAAAGATCAATAGGATATTGTTTATAGTTTTACTGAAGTATGAGCTCTCATCGCCCGCTTCCCGGACCTGGACGGCAATGAAACACGGCACGCCAAAGCTGTTGCAGATTTGACAAAGGAGAGGGGGGAGATTCCTAATAAGCCCTCAAAACCCGCGGGGATCAATTGGATGCTCAATTGAACAGCGTTTCGGAGCCGGTCGGGACGCTCGAAGTGGCGCTTGGCCATGCCGGACGCTTGCTGGATCGGGAACCGAGGCTGGCTGCCGAGCAGGCGGCTGAGATATTGAAAGCCGTTCCCGGCCACCCTCAGGCCCTCTGGATACGGGGCAGCGCCGCCCGGCGCATGGGAAGCCTGGATGAGGCGCTCGCAGTGCTCGAGCCCCTGGCCCGCGATCAGCCGACCTCCGCGATCACCCACCATGAGCTGGCTGTCGCTCTCGGCGAAGCGGGCCGTTCGGGCGAGGCCGTCGTCGCCTTGAGGCGCACCCTGCAGCTCAAGCCCGACTCGGCGGAAGCCTGGCGGCTGCTGGCCGACCATCTCGATCTGGCGGGCGACGCGCCGGAAGCCGATCGCGCCCGTGCGCGCTACCTCGGCGCTGCGTCCAAGGATCCGCGCCTGCTGGATGCCGCGGCGGCGTTGATCGCCAACGATCTGCCGAGCGCCGAGGCCCGGCTTCGGGCGCATCTGCGGCAGCATCCGACCGACGTTGCCGCGCTGCGCATGCTGGCAGAGGTCGCCGCGCGCTTGCGCCGCTATGCCGATGCGCAGGTTCTGCTCGAGCGCTGCCTCGAGCTCGCGCCGAGTTTCGAGGGGGCGCGCCACAACTACGCGATGGTGCTCAACCGCCAGGGCAAGGCGGCGGCGGCGCTGCCCGAGGTCGAGGCGCTGCTTGCCAAAGATCCGCGCAATCCCGGGTATTTGAATCTGCAGGCCGCGGTACTCGCCAATCTAGGCGACTACCGCGAGTCCATCGAGGCGTACGAGCGCACGCTCGGCGCCTTCCCGCATCAGCCCAAGATATGGATGAGCTACGGCCATTCCCTGAAGACCGCCGGCCGGCAGGGCGACAGCATCGCCGCCTATCGGCGCGCGATCGCGATGCAGCCGTCGCTCGGCGAGGCCTACTGGAGCCTCGCCAATCTCAAGACCTTCCGTTTCTCGGTCGCGGACGTGCGCGCGCTCGAGGGTGGGCTGGCGCGAACCGATCTTGCCGACGAGGACCGGCTGCACTTCGAGTTCGCGCTGGCAAAGGCGTTCGAAGACGAGGGTTCCTACGAGCCCTCCTTCCGGCACTATGCAGCCGGCAACGCCCTCCGCAAGCGTCTGCATCCCTACGACGCCGGAGAGAATTCGCGCTACGTGGCGCTCTGCAAGCAGCAGTACACCGCTGAATTCTTCGCGGCTCGCAGCTCCGAAGCTGGCGGAGCCCCGGACGCCGACCCCATATTCGTGGTCGGTTTGCCGCGAGCGGGCTCGACCCTGATCGAGCAGGTTCTCGCCAGCCACTCGCAGGTCGAAGGCACGATGGAGCTGCCGGAGCTGCCGCAGATCGCGCGGGATCTGGCGGGCCGCGACGACTCGGACAGCGACACCCCCTTCTTCGCCGCCCTGGCCGGGCTTTCGCACGACGAGCGCGCCGCGCTCGGCCGACGCTACCTCGAGCGCACGAGGCCCTATCGCAAGACCTCGGCGCCTCGCTTCATCGACAAGATGCCGAACAACTGGCTGTACGTCGGTCTGATCCGGCTGATACTGCCGAATGCCAGGATCATCGATGCGCGCCGGCATCCGCTCGGGTGTTGCTTCTCCGCCTTCAAGCAGCATTTCGCGCGCGGTCAGGGTTTTTCCTATGACCTCACCGACCTCGGCCGCTATTACCGCGACTACGTCGAGTTGATGGCCCACGTGGATGCGGTGTCGCCGGGACGCGTGCATCGCGTATTCTACGAATCGATGGTCGAGGACACCGAGGCCGAGGTCCGGCGGATGCTCGACCACTGCGGGCTGCCATTCGAGGAGCGGACCTTGCGCTTCTACGAGAACGACAGGGCAGTGCGCACGCCCAGCTCCGAGCAGGTCCGCCGCCCCATCTACAAGGAGGCAATGGACCACTGGCGCAACTACGAGCCGTGGCTCGAGCCGTTGAAGGCCACGCTGGGCCCGGTGCTCGCACGCTATCCGGATGTACCAAGTTTCGAGACCGATTGAACGATTGATCTTCGTTAGGGAGCAGGGGAAATCATGACTCGCAGCCGAATCGCCACCACGCACAAGCGCCAAATCACCGCCGGCCGTCCGCGCGGCACTCAACCCACCGCATTGCGCCGCTTGCCTCTGGCCTCCGCAATCTCGGCCATCCTGGTCGGCATGCCGGCCGTGGCCGTGCATGCGGCAGATACGGATGCCGGCACCACCACGCTCGAGGAAGTGGTGGTCACCGCGCAGAAGCGTACGGAGAACCTCCAGGACGTGCCCATCAGCATCGAGGTGCTGGACAACACCAAGCTGGATCAGCTCCACGTCGTCGGCCTCGACGATTACGTCAAGTACTCGCCGAGCATCTCTTACTCGCGCGCGGAAGGGCAGGGCGGCAACGGTCAGCCGGGCACCTCGCACATTTACATGCGCGGCGTCACCAGCGGCGCCAACGAGAACCACTCGGGGTCGCAGCCGAGCGTCGGCACCTACCTCGACGAGCAGCCGGTCACCACCATCGACGGCTCGCTGGACGTGCATCTGTACGACATTCAGCGCATCGAGGTTCTCGAAGGTCCGCAGGGCACCCTGTACGGCTCGAGCTCCGAGGCCGGTACGGTGCGCATCATCACCAACAAGCCCGATCCCACGAAGTTCGAGGCGGGCTACGATGTCGAGGGCAATCGCGTCGACCATGGCGGCACCGGCTGGCAGGCCCAGGGCTTCGTCAACCTGCCGATCACCGACATCGCTGCGATCCGCCTGGTCGGCTGGGACGAGCACGATGCCGGTTTCATCGACAACGTGTCCGGGACGAGCGCGGTCGGCTGCATCAAGAACGGCGTGCGTACGTATCCCACCTGGGCAGGCGAGGCCGCGGGCACCTGGTACGGCCAGCCGCAGCCGGCGTCACGGGCGAACGTGGCGCCATGCCCGGCGCAGGCTCCGCTCGGGGCAGGATCGATCAGCAACGCTTCGTCCGTCGCAAGCAACTACAACACGGTCGAGACCAAGGGCGGCCGCGGCGCGCTGCGGATCCTCCTGAACGACAACTGGACCGTGACGCCGAGCTTCATGGGGCAGACGGTCAACACCAACGGGTTCTTCGGCTACGACCCCTCGATCGGCGACCTCGAGGTCACGCATTTCGGGCCCGAATACTCCAACGACAGCTTCACCCAGTCGGCGCTGACCGTCGAAGGCAAGATCGGCAATTTCGACCTGGTGTATGCCGGCGCTTTCATGAAGCGCAGCACGCACTCGATCGCCGACTACAGCGATTACTCCGAGTTCTATGATCGGGTGTACGGATCGGGCTACTACTGGAACGGCGCCGACGGCAAACCGATCATGCCGCAGGAGATCGTGGTCACCAAGGGCTACTTCCAGAAGTGGAGCAACGAGATCCGCCTGAGCACCCCGCAAGATCTGCCGGTGCACGGGACCGTCGGTGCGTTCGCGGAGCGCCAGCTCCACGACATCTGGGAGCAATACGTGATGCCGGGCTACGGCTACACCAATCCGTCCGGGAATCCGGCCGGCCCCGTGAATCCGAACGGCCTCGACCCGTCGCTGTCGATTCCGACGCTTGCGAATACCATCTGGCTCACCGACGAGACCCGCGTCGACCGCGACCGCGCCATCTTCGGCCAGGCGACCTGGGACATCACCCAGCAGCTGTCGCTGAGCGGCGGAATTCGTTATTTCACGTACGACAACACCATCCAGGGCTTCTACGGGTACTCGCTGAACTACCCCTTCAGCTCCGGCGAGAAGCTCTGCTTCGCGCCCGCTTCGACCCCTTACGCGCCCTGCACCGATCTCGACAATCGGGTCACCGGCTCGGGCAACGTGCCGCGCCTCAACCTCACGTACAAGTGGACGCCCGACATCATGACGTACGCGACCTTCTCGAAGGGCTTCCGGCCCGGAGGCGTGAACCGCACGGCGGAAAAGGGCATCGGTCCCTATCAGGCGGACTTTCTCAAGAACTACGAGATCGGTTGGAAGACCCAGTGGTTCGACCATCGGTTGCGCTGGAACGGCGATTTCTTCTGGGAAGACTGGAAGAATTTCCAGTTCTCGTTCCTGGGCCCCAACAGCGTGACCGTCATCGTCAACGGCGGCAACGCGCGCGTCAAGGGCATGGAAAACGACCTCGAGTTCCAGGTCACGAACAGCTTCAACGTCAGCGCGGGGCTGACCTACGTTCATGCGGTGCTCACCGAGAACTATTGCGGCATGGAGGGGGTTACCGATTGCCCCGGCCTCGTGACGTCCGAGGCGTTCATCCCGAACACGACCGGCCCTCTGGCGCCGGCCGGCACGCCATTGCCCATTACGCCGCGCGTCAAAGGCAACCTGATCGCACGCTACAGCTTCGATGAAGTAGCCGGCTGGAAACCGTTCGGCCAGATCTCGACCAGCTTCCAGTCCAGGGCCCGCTCGAATCTGCGCCTCGATGAGAACCAGGTTCTCGGTGATGAGCCGGCCTATGGGCTCATCGACCTGGTCGGCGGCGCGAGCCTCAATAGTCAGACCACGGTCCAGCTGGTGGTGACCAACGTCGCCGACAAGCGCGCCAGTTTGTCGCGCTTCGCGGCGATCTCGCCGCAGTACGACAACCAGCTTTACATCATTCCGGCGCAACCGCGGACCATCGCGATCAAGTTCGGCCAGAAGTTCTAAAACGCAGCAATCGGCCGGCGGGTCCACGGGCCCGCCGGCTTTCTTTTTCAGGAGTCTCCATGAAACGCTTCGATATCGATCGCCGCTGCGTTCTCGCCGCGGGTGTTTCGTCGCTGGTGCTGGCGTCCGCGGTCGCCTCGGCGGATGAGCCTGCGGCTCCCGCGTCCGCCGCGCCGCTCATCGCGCTCCAGTGCGGCCATCTCATCGACACCGCGGCCGGCAAGATGCTCGGCGCGACCACCATCGTGATCGAAGGCGGCAAGATCAAGGACGTCGCGGGCGGCTCGAGCGCGCCGGCCGGCGCGAAGGTCATCGACCTCTCGAGCGAGACCTGCATGCCGGGCTTGATCGACGCCCACACCCACATCACCGGCGAGACCAGCCGGACCGGCTACATCGACAAGTTCCACTGGAACGTCGCCGACTACGCCGTGCGCTCCACGGTCTATGCGCGGCGCACGCTGCTCGCGGGCTTCACCACCATCCGCAACCTCGGCGACCAGGAGAACGAATCCGTGGCGCTGCGCAACGCCATCAATGCCGGCATCCTGCCGGGGCCGCGCATCTACACCGCGGGCAAGGCAATCGGCACCACCGGCGGCCATGCCGATCCGACCAACGGCTACCGCCTCGATCTCATGGGCGATCCGGGCCCGTTGGACGGGATCATCAACGGTCCGGAGGACGCGGCCAAGGCCGTGCGCGAGCATTACAAGCTCGGGGATGACGTCATCAAGATCATGCCGTCCGGCGGCGTCCTCGACGAGGGCGCGAGCGGCGACAACTCGCAGATGACCATCGAGGAGATCAAGGCGATCGTGTCGACGGCGCACGACTATGGATTCGCGGTGGCCGCGCACGCGCACGGCGCCGAGGCGATCCGCCGCGCCGTGATCGCGGGCGTCGATTCGATCGAGCACGGCACCTTCATGGACGCGGACGACATGAAGCTCATGGTCGAGCACGGCACCTGGTACGTGCCGACCATCATCGCCGGCGACTTCGTCATGCGCCAGGCCAAGGTTCCGGGCTATTACCCGCCGCAGGTCGCGGCCAAGGCGCTCGCCATCGGTCCGCTCATCCAGGCGACCGCGGGCCGGGCCTACAAGGCGCACGTCAAGATCGCCTTCGGCACCGACGCCGCGGTGTATCCGCATGGCCAGAACGCCCATGAGTTCGAGCTCATGGTGGGCGCGGGCATGCCGCCGATGTTCACCATCCAGGCGGCCACCATCAACGCGGCGCAGCTCCTGCGCCACGACAAGGAGCTCGGCACGGTGACGCCGGGCAAGCTTGCCGACGTGGTCGCGGTGCCGGGCAACCCCATCGACGACATCAGCCTCATGAAGCGGGTGAGCTTCGTGATGAAGGAAGGGGTGGTTTACAAGCTCCGCTCGACGCCGATCGACACCGCGCTCTGAGCGGATGGGGCGCAAGCCAGGATCAAGTCGTCCTGGTGGGCGCGCCGCGGCGCGAGCTGCGGTGGGCGCCGATGGCGTCATGGAGATCGGCGGCGGCTTTGCGGATGGCCTCGCTCCGCCCGCCGTCGGCGTAGATGATGCTGCGCGAGGCGCTGATCAGGAGGCCGCTGCCCCGTGCGTCCAGCCCGGCCTCGAGCGTGGCCTCGAGATCGCCGCCCTGGGCGCCGATGCCGGGCACGAGGAACGGCAGCGTCGGATGCGCCCGGCGCAAGTCCTGCATTTCCGCCGGGTAGGTCGCACCGACCACCAGCATGACATTGCGGCGCTCGTTCCAGCGCTCGGCGCGGCGCGCCACATGACGGTAGAGCGGCAGCTTCCCCCCGGCCTCGGAGCCCGGCGCCTCTAGCAGCAGGTCCTGGAAATCCCGCGCCCCCGGATTCGAGGTGCGGCAGAGGAGGACCGCGCCGCGATCCTCGCGCGCGAGGAATGGCCGTACGGCATCCTCGCCCATGTAGGGATTGACGGTGACGGCGTCGGCGCCGTAGCGGTCGAAGGCCTCGCGAGCATAGGCTTCGGCGGTGTTGCCGATGTCGTTGCGCTTCGCATCCAGGATGACGAGCGCGTGAGGGGCGCGCTCGCGGATGAAGGCGATGCTGGCCTCGAGCTGGAGCTCGGCCGCCGCCGCGCTGTAGAACGCGATCTGGGGCTTGTAGGCCGCGGCGATGCCGGCGGTTGCCTCGATGATGCGCCGGTTGAAGGCCAGCAAGGATTCGCTTTGGCGGCGCAGATCATCGGGGAGCCTGGCCGGATCGGGATCCAATCCCACGCAAAGGAGGCCGCCGCTCGTCTCACAGGCGCGGGCAAGCCTGTCCGCAAAGGTCGGCATGGCTCGATGATAGCAGTATGCTTTCAGGCTGCAGTGAAAAAGGAACCCATCCGCAAGCCTCGCACCGGACCGCGGCTCGTGTTGCAGCCGGCCAGCCGCAGCACGACGCGGCAATCGAGCTCGAGCGCGCTCAAGCGATTCTTCGCCATCGCCGACATCTGGGAGCTGTCGCCGCTGCAGCAGTGCCGGCTGCTCAAGATCCCGTCTCCGCAGGTCCTGGCGCGCTACCGGCTCGGCCAGGCGCCGCGTCTTTCGGCGACGCAGCAGGAGCGCGCGGCGCTGATCGCGAACATCCAGTACTCGCTCGCGGGCGAGGGCAAACCGACGGACCGGGCCTGGGCCTGGATGCACGCACCCAGGAAGTCGCTCCCCTTCAACGGGGACAGTCCGCTCTATTTCATGCTGGAGAACGGCCTGCCGGCCCTCCGCGAGGTGGCCAGGCTGCTGGTTCGGGAAAGCGAGCCCAAGTCCAAGAAGGGGCAATGAGCCCGAAAGGCTCGGCGGCCCGGTCGCGCTCGCCGAGCCCGGCCCGGCTCGCCGAAGTGCTCCCGGAGAGGGCGCGGCCAACTCCTCGCTCCCGCGCGAAACGAAATTGCAGCGAAGGTTCCGCTATACTTGCCGGCTAACGAGGCGAATGTGGCGGAATTGGTAGACGCGCCAGACTTAGGATCTGGTGGGGAAACCCGTGCGAGTTCGAGTCTCGCCTTTCGCACCACACGAACCACTGCCGTCAGTCTCCAAAGAGGATCGTATGCAGGTTTCCGTCGAGAGTATCAGCAAGCTGGGACGGCGCATGCAGGTGCAAGTTCCCGCAGAGCGCGTGACCTCCGAGGTCGCGCAACGTCTCAAGAGCTTGACCCGGACCGCGCGGCTCAAGGGTTTTCGGCCCGGCAAGGCCCCCCTGACGGTCATCCGGCGGCAGTTTGGCGGCCAGGTTCACCGCGAGGTCATCGGTGAGCTGCTCCAGTCGAGTTTTGCGCAGGCCGTCAACGAGCAGCACCTATCCCCGGCGGGCAATCCGCGCATCGAGCCCCAGAGCGTGGACGAGGGCCAGGACCTCAAGTACGTGGCGACCTTCGAGGTGCTTCCCGAGGTGGCGCTGCAGCCCATCGAGTCGATGCAGGTCGAGCGCTCGACCGCGGCGGTCGGCGACGCCGACATCGACGCGATGATCGAGAAGCTGCGCCAGCAGCAGATGAAATACGCGCCGGTCGAGCGTGCCGCGGCGAACGGGGACCGGGTCACCATCGACTTCACGGGCGCCATCGACGGCCAGGAATTTGCCGGCGGCAAGGGCGAGAACGTCGCCATCACGCTCGGCGAGGGCCGCATGCTGCCGGAGCTCGAGCAAGCGCTCATCGGCGCCTCGGCGGGCGATGAGCGCAAGATCCCGCTGACCTTTCCCGCGGACTACCGCGCCACCGAGCTTGCCGGCAAAGCGGCCGAGTTCGACACGCGGGTCAAGACCGTCGAGGAGCCTTCGCTGCCCGAGCTGAACGACGAGTTCTGCGCCGCTTACGGGATCACCGAGGGCGGTCTGCCCAAGCTGCGCGAGGACGTCGTCGCCAACATGCGGCGCGAGCTCGAGCAGAATCTGCGCGCGCGCAACAAGGCGGCGGTGATGGACAAGCTGCTCCAAAGCAATCCGCTCGAGGTGCCGAACGCACTGGTGGAGGCCCAGGTCCGCGACATGCAGATCGAGATCATGCGCCGGAGCGGTGCCAAGGACGCATCCCAGGCGCCGCCGGTCGAGCCGTTGATCGAGCCCGCGCGCCGCCGGGTGGCGCTCGGCCTCCTGTTGAACGAGGTCATACGGCGCCACAATCTCACCCTGGACCCGGCCCGCACCGCCGCGCGCTTGGACGAGATGGTGAGCGCCTACGGAGATCCCGCAGGCATGAAGCGGGCCTACCAGCAAAACGCCGATGCCATGCGCCAGGTGGAAAGTCTCGCACTTGAGGACCAGGTCGTGGATTGGGTTCTGGATCATGCTAAGGTCGAGGAGAAGCCGCTGACGTTCAAAGAAGTGATGAATTTCGGCGCCTGAGGCCGGGCTCCCTTGATTTGGCGCCGGCGGTCCACATTGAGCGGACTTCACATCGAGCAGACGTTCGACTAACTGACGGGACAAACATGACGACGCGCGCACTGAATCTGGTTCCCATGGTGGTCGAGCAGACGGCTCGCGGCGAACGGGCTTACGACATCTACTCGCGGCTGCTCAAGGAGCGGCTGGTGTTCGTGGTGGGGCCGGTCGAGGATTACATGGCGAACCTCGTGGTGGCCCAGCTCCTGTTCCTGGAGTCGGAGAACCCCGAGAAGGACATCGCGATCTACATCAACTCGCCGGGCGGCTCGGTCAGCGCCGGGCTCGCGATCTACGACACCATGCAGTTCATCAAGCCGGACGTGAGCACGATTTGCGTCGGGCTCGCGGCCTCGATGGGGGCGGTGCTCCTGGCGGGCGGGGCGGCGGGCAAGCGCTATTCGCTGCCGAACTCCAAGATCATGATCCATCAGCCGTCGGCCGGCTTCCAGGGTCAGGCATCGGACATCGACATCCATGCACGGGACGTGATGGAGACCAAGAACCGCCTGAACCACATCCTGGCCAAGCACACCGGCCAGACGGTCGAGCGCGTCAAGCAGGACAGCGACCGGGACAACTTCATGACGGCGGAAATCGCCCGGGCGTACGGCCTGATCGATTCCATGCTCGAGAAGCGCGGTGAACTCCCGACAAAGGCGTGAGGCGCCCGTCGGGCCTGTTTCACGACCGCGAGCCGGCGGGCCTGGTTCACACTCGGAAGGCCCGGAGGGCCTGGTTCACAGCCCGCGGGACCGCATCTTTGCGCCCGGTCGGCCGGGTGCTATATAGTCGGTATGTAGCCTCTGCCGCCGTGCCTTACCCGGCGGCAGCGGTCAAATTGAGGACAGCATGAGCGAAGATTCGCGCGGCAAACATGACGACGGCAAGCTGTTGTATTGCTCCTTCTGCGGAAAGAGCCAACACGAGGTTCGAAAGCTCATCGCCGGTCCCAGCGTGTTCGTCTGCGACGAGTGCGTCGAGCTCTGCAACGACATAATCCGCGAGGAGCTGGAAGAGCGCGCCGAGCGCACCCGCGACAAGCTCCCGAAGCCCCAGGAAATCAAGAAGGTCCTGGACGAGTATGTCATCGGTCAGGAGCGCGCCAAGCGCGTGCTGTCGGTGGCCGTCTACAATCACTACAAGCGCCTGCAGACCCGCGGTGCGGAAGGCGTGCGCGCGCGCGACGAGGTCGAGCTCGCCAAGAGCAACATTCTGCTGATCGGCCCGACCGGGTCGGGCAAGACCCTGCTCGCCGAGACCCTGGCGCGGCTGCTCAACGTGCCGTTCACGATCGCCGACGCGACGACGCTGACCGAGGCGGGCTACGTGGGTGAGGATGTCGAGAACATCATCCAGAAGCTCCTGCAGAAGTGCGACTACGACGTCGAGAAGGCGCAGACCGGCATCGTCTACATCGACGAGATCGACAAGATCTCGCGCAAGTCGGACAACCCGTCCATCACCCGCGACGTATCGGGCGAGGGCGTGCAGCAGGCGCTGCTCAAGCTGATCGAGGGCACCATCGCCTCGGTGCCGCCGCAGGGCGGCCGCAAGCACCCGCAGCAGGAGTTCCTGCAGGTGGACACGACCAACATCCTGTTCATCTGCGGCGGGGCGTTCGCGGGCCTCGAGAAGATCATCATGAACCGCACGCACAAGAGCGGTATCGGCTTCGTCGCGGAGGTGCGCGAGCAGAATGCCCGGCCCCACGGCAACGACGTCTTTCACGACACCGAGCCCGAGGATCTGATCCGCTACGGCCTGATCCCGGAATTCGTCGGCCGGCTGCCCGTCGTGGCCACCCTCGAGGAGCTGGACGAGGACGCGCTCATCTCGATCCTCATGCAGCCGAAGAACGCGCTCACCAAGCAGTATCGCAAGCTCTTCGACATGGAAGGCGTGGAGCTCGATTTCCGCGAGGACGCGCTGCGCTCGGTGGCGCGCAAGGCCATGCAGCGAAAGACCGGCGCGCGCGGCCTGCGCACCATCCTCGAGAACGTGCTGCTCGACACCATGTACGACCTGCCCAGCTTGCGCAACGTGCAGAAGGTGGTGGTGGACGAGCAGGTCATCGAAGGTCACAACAAGCCGTACATCGTGCACCGGACCGAGGAGACTCGGCTGGTGGCGCCGGTCGAGGAAACGCGACGTCCTACGGGCTCGGATCATCTGTAGGGGGGCAGGGAGCTCTTCAGCAGGCTCACGGGCGACGCAACCGCTTGAAACGGGTCGTAGGCGGCCGCATGTATCTTCGGCGTAAATCCGGTGCCGTACGTGCCACAACCAAAAGGCTAGCCTAGTGAGCGAAGAGTCCAATATCGATTCCCCGGAGAGCGTGGCCCCCCCGAGCGGCACGCCGGTCCTTCCCCTCCGTGACGTGGTGGTCTACCCGCACATGGTGATCCCGCTGTTCGTCGGCCGGGAGAAATCCATCGTCGCGCTGGATCTGGCCATGAAGGCCGACAAGCGCATCCTGCTCGTGGCCCAGAAGCAGGCCGACGTCGACGATCCGAAGGCGGAGGACCTGTACCGCGTCGGCACCGTCGCGACCATCCTGCAGCTCCTGAAGCTCCCTGACGGCACCGTCAAGGTGCTGGTGGAGGGTGTGGACCGCGCCAGCATCGAGAAACTGACGGAAGGGGACTTCTTTTCGGCGCAGATCACCGCGATGCCCGATCTCGAGCGCTACGAGGAGCGCGAGATGGACGTGCTCACGCGCTCGGTGATTACGCAGTTCGAGCAGTACGTCAAGCTGAACAAGAAGGTCCCGCCGGAGATCCTCACCTCCCTCGCGGGCATCGAGCAGGCGGGCCGCCTGGCCGATACCGTCGCGGCGCACATGTCCCTCAAGCTCTCCGAGAAGCAAAAGGTGCTGGAGATCCCGGACGTGCGCAAGCGTCTGGAGCACATGCTCGCGGTCATCGAGGGCGAGATGGACGTGCTCCAGATCGAGAAGCGCATCCGCGGCCGCGTCAAGCAGCAGATGGAGAAGAGCCAGCGCGAGTACTACCTGAATGAGCAGATGAAGGCCATCCAGAAGGAGCTCGGCGAGCTCGACGACGCACCGAACGAGATCGGTGAGCTCGAGAAGCGCATCAAGGCCGCGGGCATGCCGAAGGAGGCCCGTGACAAGGCCAATTCGGAGCTCGCCAAGCTGAAGCTGATGTCGCCGATGTCGGCCGAGGCGACCGTGGTGCGCAACTACGTCGACTGGCTGGTGAAGTCGCCCTGGAAGAAGCGCACCAAGGTGCACCTGGACATCAGCGCCGCGGAGAAGGTGCTGGAGGCCGACCACTACGGCCTGGAGAAGGTCAAGGAGCGCATCATCGAGTATCTCGCCGTGCAGCAGCGCGTCAAGAATCTGCGCGGCCCGATCCTCTGCCTGGTGGGCCCTCCCGGCGTTGGCAAGACCTCGCTCGGGCAGAGCGTCGCGCGCGCGACGCATCGCAAGTTCGTGCGCATGTCGCTCGGCGGCGTGCGGGACGAGGCGGAGATCCGCGGGCATCGGCGTACCTACATAGGCTCGATGCCCGGCAAGATCGTGCAGAATCTGGCGAAGTGTGGGGTGCGCAATCCCCTGTTCCTGCTCGACGAGATCGACAAGATGTCGACGGACTTCCGCGGCGATCCCTCCTCGGCGCTGCTCGAGGTGCTCGATCCCGAGCAGAACAGCACGTTCAACGATCATTATCTCGAGGTGGACTTCGATCTGTCCGAGGTGATGTTCGTCTGCACGGCGAACTCCCTGAACATTCCCGCGCCGCTGCTCGACCGCATGGAGGTGATCCGTCTGCCGGGATATACCGAGGACGAGAAGAGCAACATCGCGCGCCGCTATCTGCTGCCGAAGCAGGTGAAGCAGAACGGGCTGAAGCCGGAGGAGCTCGCGGTGGCGGATGCCGCCGTCGTCGACATGATCCGCTTCTATACGCGCGAGGCCGGCGTTCGCAACCTCGAGCGCGAGATCTCGAAGATCTGCCGCAAGGCGGTCAAGCAGCTCCTGCTCGCGCCCGCGGAAAAGTCGATCGCCGTCGATTCGAAGAATCTCGACAAGTATCTCGGCGTGCGCCGCTTCCGCTACGGCAAGGCGGAGGAGAACGATCGCATCGGGCAGGTCACCGGTCTCGCCTGGACCGAAGTGGGGGGCGAGCTCCTCACCATCGAGGCCGCGGTCGTCGCGGGCAAGGGCAAGCTCACCCATACCGGACAGCTCGGCGAGGTGATGCAGGAATCGATCCAGGCGGCGATGACCGTGGTGCGCAGCCGCTCGGGTCTCCTGGGGCTCGAGACGGACTTCTATCAGAAGGCCGATGTCCACATCCACGTGCCCGAGGGCGCGACGCCGAAGGACGGCCCGAGCGCCGGCGTCGGAATGTGCACGTCGCTGATCTCGGCGTTGACGCGGATCCCGGTACGTTCGGATGTCGCCATGACGGGTGAGATCACCCTGCGGGGCGAGGTGCTGCCGATCGGCGGATTGAAGGAAAAGCTGCTCGCGGCGCATCGCGGCGGCATCACCACGGTGCTCATCCCGGACGAGAACACCAAGGATCTCGCCGAGATCGCCGACAACATCAAGGAAAAGCTCGACATCCGGCCGGTGAAGTGGATCGACGAGGTGCTGCAGGTGGCGCTCACCCACATGCCCGTGCCGACGCCGGCACCGGAGGCGAAGCCGACCGAGACGTCGATGCCCGTGGCGATGCCGGTCGAGAAGCCGCGTCGTAAAGCAGCACGCCCCAAGTCGCAGCCGCGGGCGCATTAGTTAGGCGCTTCGCGCCACCTTTCAACGGGGTCGAAGCGACCCGGCCTTGGATGTTTAAGAGGGTCGTTTCTCCGCGCGGCAGAACACTCTAGCCAAGCGCGGCGGGCTCGCGTAGACTTCGGCGCCTCTTACCGGAGGGGTGCTTAGCTCAGCTGGTAGAGCATCGCCTTTACACGGCGAGGGTCGGGGGTTCGATCCCCTCAGCACCCACCACCAGCGGAGTGGTAGTTCAGCTGGTTAGAATACCGGCCTGTCACGCCGGGGGTCGCGGGTTCGA
>DATAYZ010000101.1:0-11091 GCA_036272295.1 Steroidobacteraceae bacterium | reverse complement strand
CGGCATGCCGCAGATCGAGGTGGCTTTCGACATCGATGCGAACGGCATCCTCAACGTCTCCGCGAAGGACGTGAAGACCGGCAAGGAGCAGCGGATCGTGATCAAGGCCTCGAGCGGCTTGTCCGAGGCGGAGATCAAGCGGATGGTGTCCGACGCCGAGGCGCACGCCGACGAGGACAAGAAGTTCCACGAGCTGGTGGTGGCGCGCAACAAGGCGGACGCGACCGTCCATGCGGTCGAGAAGGCGCTCAAGGATGCGGGCGACAAGGCGTCCGACGACGAGAAGAAGGCTGCGAACGACGCGCTCGCGACGCTCAAGTCGGCGATGGCCGGCGATGACCGCGAGGACATCGAGAAAAAGACTCAAGGACTCGAGCAGGCATCCGCGGCGCTCCTGCAGAAGATGTACGAGCAGTCCGCGGCGGCCGCCGGTGCCGGCGCCGGCCCGAGCGGCGGCGAGAGCGCGGGCGGCCAGGGCGAGCGTCCCAAGGACGACGTGGTCGATGCCGAATTCGAGGAAGTGAAGGACAGCGATCGCAAGAAGGCTTGATCGCCTTTAAGATCGGGGATGGTTGAAAGATCCGGGCCGCCGGTACCGACTCCAAGGTGCCGGCGGCTCGCTTTTGCAAGCGACAAGCGGTGAGCGGATGGCGAAGCAGGATTACTACGCGGTTCTCGACGTGGCACGGAGCGCTGCGGAAGCCGACATCAAGAAGGCGTACCGCCGCCTCGCCATGAAGTATCACCCCGACCGCAATCCCGACGATCCCGAGGCGGAGCACAAGTTCAAGGAGGCCAAGGAGGCCTATGAGGTGCTCTGCAACCCGCAGAAGCGCTCGATCTACGACCAGTTCGGGCACGCCGGCCTCGAGGGCGGCCGCGGCGCAGGCTTCAGCGCGGGCGAGGCTTTCGGGGACATTTTCGGCGAGATGTTCGGCGACATATTTTCCGGCGGCCAGCGCAGCCGTTCCCAGGTGTTCCGCGGCGCGGACCTGCGCTACGAGCTGGAGCTCGATCTCGAGCAGGCGGTTTTCGGGACCGACACCGAGATCCGCATTCCCTCGCTCGCCGAGTGCAAGGTCTGCAAGGGCTCGGGCGCGGCCAAGGGGTCGACCCCGAAGACCTGCGATACCTGTCACGGCCAGGGCCAGGTGCGGGTGCAGCAATCGATTTTCACCATCCAGCAGCCCTGTCCCCGCTGCAAGGGCCGCGGCAAGATCATCGCCAACCCCTGCGACGCCTGCTACGGCCAGGGCCGCGTGCGGGAGGAAAAGACCTTGCCGGTCACCGTGCCCGCCGGCGTGGATTCCGGCGACCGTATCCGCCTGAACGGCGAGGGCGAGGCCGGCCGGAACGGGGGCCCCGCGGGCGACCTTTACGTGGAGGTGCGGGTTCGCGAGCACGCGATCTTCGAGCGGGAGGGGAGCCACCTCTCCTGCGAGGTGCCGATCAGCTTCGCGACGGCCGCTCTCGGCGGCGCGGTCGAGGTGCCTACCCTGGACGGCGAGGTGGTGCTCAAGATCCCGAGCGAGACCCAATCGGGCCGGGTGTTCCGCATGCGTGAAAAGGGCGTTCGGCCGGTGCGCGGCGGTGCGGCGGGGGACCTCTTCTGCCGCGTGGTCGTCGAGACCCCCGTCAGCTTGAACGGCGAGCAGAAGGAGCTCTTGAAGAAGTTCCAGTCCACGCTCGAGCAGGGCAGCCACCGGCCGCGAGAGCAGTCCTTTTTCGAGGGCGTCAAGAAGTTCTTCACCGGCGCGGTGGATTAGGCGCTTGCACAACCTGGCGATCGTCGGGATCACGGGGCGAATGGGGCAGGCGATGCTGCGCGCTCTCGGGGAGCAGTCGAGCCTGCGGCTGTCCGGCGCCATTGCCTCATCGAGCTCGGGCCGCCTGGGCCGGGACGCGGCCGCGGAAGGGGCGCCCACGGGGGTGCCGGTGACCGCGGACTTCCCCCAGGGCATTCGCGGCGCCCAGGTGGTGGCCGACTTCAGCGCGGGCACTGCCGTGGCCGGGCATGCCGGCACCTGCGCGGCCGAGGGGATTCCCCTCCTGGTCGGCGCCACCGGGCTCGACGCCGGCGCGCACGAGGCGCTGCGCGGCGCGGCCCGCCACATCGCCGTGCTGGTGGCTCCGAACACCAGCGTCGGCATCGGCGTGACCTTAGGTCTGGCCGAGCTCGCGGCCCGCGGGCTCGGGCCGTCCTTCGACGTGGAGATCCTGGAGATCCACCACCGGCACAAGCGCGACGCGCCCTCGGGGACCGCGCTTGCGCTAGGGGAAGCCGTGGCTGCGGTGCGGGGACGGGACCTGTCCCAGGTCGCGAGCTCCCAGCGGGGCGCGGGCGATCCCCGCGCACCCGGCAGCATCGGCTTTGCGGTGCTGCGGGGCGGCGACATCGTCGGGGAGCACACCGTGAGCTTCATCGCCGACGGCGAGCGCATCGAGATCACCCACCGCGCGACGGACCGCATGATTTTCGCCCGTGGCGCGCTCCGGGCGGCGGAGTGGCTCACGGCGCAGCGCCCCGGCCTCTACGGCATGCGCCAGGTGCTCGGCCTCGAGGGTGTGGATGCGGTGCCCAAGCGCGGCATCACCGCCTTGAGTTACGGCGGCGGGCCCTAAGATTGCCGGTATTGCGATGATTGTCGGCGCGCGGCGTCAATCAAGGCCGTGGACAGCCGCGCCGGGCGTCGTTAATATTCGCGCCCGGAAACTGGTCGCGAGTAATTCATAGAAGCGGGAGGCCGTTCCCTTGGAGCGCCTCCCGCTTCGCGCATCTGCGAATCGTTGGGTCGCGGTGCAAAGCGAGGAACCGGAGTGTCGACACCTGCAGTGCTAGCTCTCGAAGATGGCACCGTGTTCCGTGGCGTCTCAGTCGGCGCAAAAGGCAACACGACAGGCGAAGTAGTTTTCAATACATCGATGACGGGGTATCAGGAAATCCTCACCGACCCGTCCTACTGCCGGCAGATCGTCACCCTGACCTATCCGCACGTCGGCAACACCGGCACCACGCCCGAGGATCTCGAGTCGGGCGGCGTCTATGCCGCCGGCCTGGTGATCCGCGACCTGCCGCTGCTCCATTCCAACTGGCGCTCGACCGAGTCCCTGTCGAGCTTCCTGGTCCGCTGCAAGGTGGCGGCCATCGCCGATATCGATACCCGCAAGCTCACCCGGCTGCTGCGCGAGAAGGGCGCCCAGTCGGGGTGCATCATGACCGGCGACCACATCGACGAGAGCGCGGCGATCCGGGCCGCGAAGAAGTTTCCGGGCCTGAAGGGCATGGACCTCGCGAAGGTGGTCTCGACCAAGAAGGTCTACCAGTGGAACGACGGGCTCCTCTGGAAGACCTCGAGCCGGCCGCCGCGGCCGCAGAGCCGGCTGCACGTCGTCGCCTATGACTTCGGGATCAAGCGCAACATCCTGCGGATCCTGGCGGAGCATGGCTGCCGCATGACGGTGGTGCCGGCACAGACCCCGGCGGATCAAGTATTTGCGATGAATCCCGACGGCATCTTCCTGAGCAACGGGCCGGGCGATCCCGAGCCCTGCGAGTACGCCATCGAGGCAACCCGGCGCTTCCTGGAAACGGACATCCCGGTGTTCGGGATCTGCCTCGGGCACCAGCTCCTCGGGCTCGCGAGCGGCGCCAAGACCGTGAAGATGAAATTCGGCCATCACGGCGCCAATCACCCGGTGTCGGAGATCGATTCCGGCCGGGTGTTCATCTCGAGCCAGAATCATGGCTTCGCGGTCGACGATACGACCCTGCCGCCGAACCTGCGCGCGACCCACCGGTCGCTGTTCGACGGGTCGCTGCAGGGCCTCGCGCGCACCGACCGGCCCGCCTTCAGCTTTCAAGGCCACCCCGAGGCGAGCCCGGGTCCGCATGAACTGCGCCTCCTGTTCGAGCACTTCATGTACCTGATGGTGAAGCGGCTGCAGGCCCAGGCGCGGAGCCGCAACGCCGCCAAGCAGAAGTCGGCGGAGGGCTGAAGTGCCCAAGCGAACCGACCTCGACAGCATCCTGGTGATCGGCGCCGGGCCGATCATCATCGGCCAGGCATGCGAGTTCGACTATTCCGGCGCCCAGGCCTGCAAGGCGCTCAAGCAGGAAGGCTACCGCGTCGTCCTGGTCAACTCGAATCCGGCCACCATCATGACGGACCCCGAGACCGCCGACGCCGTCTACATCGAGCCGATCAACTGGCGCACGATCGCGCGCATCATCGAGAAGGAGCGGCCGACGGCGCTGCTTCCCACCATGGGCGGACAGACGGCGCTCAACACGGCCCTCGACCTGGTGCGCGAGGGCGTGCTCGAGAAGTTCAACGTCGAGATGATCGGCGCCTCGCAGCGGGCCATCGACATGGCCGAGGACCGCGAGCTGTTCCGCAAGGCGATGAGCGACATCGGTCTCGAGACCGCCCGGGCGCGCATCGCCCACAGCATGGAAGAGGCGCTCGCCGTGCAGGCCGAGATCGGCTTTCCCACGGTGATCCGCCCTTCCTTCACGCTCGGGGGCTCGGGCGGCGGCATCGCGTACAACCGCGAGGAGTTCGAGGCCATCGTCGCGCGCGGGCTTGATGCCTCGCCGACCAACGAGGTGCTGCTCGAGGAGTCGGTGCTCGGCTGGAAAGAGTACGAGATGGAGGTGGTCCGCGACCGGATCGACAACTGCATCATCGTGTGCTCGATCGAGAACCTGGATCCCATGGGGGTGCACACCGGCGACTCGATCACGGTCGCGCCCGCGCAGACGCTCACCGACCGCGAGTATCAGCGCCTGCGCGACGCCTCGATCGCGGTGCTGCGCAAGATCGGCGTGGACACCGGCGGCTCCAACGTGCAGTTCGCGGTGAGCCCCGACGATGGGCGGGTGCTCGTCATCGAGATGAACCCGCGCGTGTCGCGCTCCTCGGCGCTCGCCTCCAAGGCGACCGGGTTTCCCATCGCGAAGATCGCGGCGAAGCTTGCGATCGGCTACACGCTGGATGAGCTCAAGAACGAGATCACCGGCGGGGCGACGCCGGCCTCGTTCGAGCCGACCATCGACTACGTCGTCACCAAGATCCCGCGCTTCACGTTCGAGAAATTTCCCGGCGCGAACTCCCGGCTCACCACCCAGATGAAATCGGTGGGCGAGGCGATGGCCATCGGCAGGACGTTCCAGGAATCCATGCAGAAGGCGCTGCGGAGCCTGGAGACCGGGCTCGACGGATTCAACGAGCAGGTGTCGCTGCCCTTGAGCGACGAGTCCTCCGAGAAGCTGGCTTACGAGCTGCGCTGGCCGGGGCCGAACCGGATTTTGTACGTGGCGGACGCGTTCCGCGCCGGATGGAGCGCCAGGCAGATCTACGACGCCACCCGGATCGATCCCTGGTTCCTGGCGCAGATCGAGGACCTCCTGCGCGAGGAGGCGGCGCTGGCGAAGGATGGGTTCGAGGCGCTCGAGCTGCCGCGCCTGCGCAGACTGAAGCGCAAGGGATTCTCGGACGCGCGCATCGGCACCCTGACCCAGAGGGACGAGGCGGCCGTGCGCAGCCGCCGGCGCAAGCTCGGGCTGCACCCCGTGTACAAGCGGGTGGACACCTGCGCCGCCGAGTTCGGCACCTCGACCGCCTATCTCTATTCGACCTACGAGGAGGAGTGCGAGGCCAATCCCTCGAGCCGCCGCAAGATCATGATCCTGGGAGGCGGCCCCAACCGCATCGGCCAGGGCATCGAGTTCGACTATTGCTGCGTGCACGCCGCGATGGCGCTGCGCGAGGACGGGTTCGAGACTCTGATGGTGAACTGCAACCCGGAAACCGTCTCCACCGACTATGACACCTCGGACCGGCTGTACTTCGAGCCGCTCACCTTCGAGGATGTCATGGAGATCATCGACAAGGAGAAGCCGGAGGGCGTCATCGTGCAGTTCGGCGGCCAGACGCCGCTCAAGCTGTCGCGCTCGCTGGCGGCCGCCGGCGCGCCCATCATCGGCACGACGCCGGACAGCATCGACGTGGCCGAGGACCGCGAGCGGTTCCAGAAGCTGGTCACCGCGCTCAAGCTCAAGCAGCCTGCCAATGCCACCGCCCGAACCGAGGACTCCGCGGTCGCGCTCGCGCGCGATGTCGGCTTTCCGCTGGTGGTGCGGCCGAGCTACGTGCTCGGCGGCCGTGCCATGGAGGTGGTGTTCAACGAGGAGGACCTGCGCCAGTACATGAGCGATGCCATGAAGGTGTCGAACGAGAGCCCGGTGCTGCTCGACCGGTTCCTGGACCTCGCCACCGAGGTGGACGTGGACGCGGTGAGCGACGGCGAGGACGTGCTCATCGGCGGCATCATGGAGCACATCGAGCAGGCGGGGGTGCACTCGGGCGACTCGAGCTGCTCGCTGCCGCCGAACGGCCTGAGCCGCGAGATCCAGGATGAGCTGCGGGCGCAGACGCGCAAGCTCGCCAAGGCGCTGAACGTCGTCGGCCTCATGAACATCCAGTTCGCCATCCAGAGCGGCGTCATCTACATCCTCGAGGTCAACCCGCGCGCCTCGCGCACCGTGCCGTTCGTGTCCAAGGCGACGGGCGTGCCCCTCGCCAAGGTGGCGGCGCGGGTCATGACCGGCAAGACTCTTGCCGCGCAGCAACGCACGGTCGAGCGGGTCCCGGGCTACTTCTCGGTGAAGGAGGCCGTGTTCCCCTTCGTCAAGTTCCCGGAAGCCGACCCCATCCTCGGGCCGGAGATGAAGTCGACGGGCGAGGTGATGGGCACGGGGCATACCTTCGGCGAGGCCTACGCCAAGGCTCAAGCCGCGTCGGGCGTGGTGCTGCCGACGCACGGGCTCTGCTTCGTCAGCGTGCGCGACCGGGACAAGCCGGGCGCGGTCCAGCTCGCCCAGATGCTGGTCGATCGGGGCTTCGAGCTCGCCGCGACGGGCGGCACGGCCCAGGCGCTCGAGGCGGCGGGGATCGCGTGCCGCCGGGTGAACAAGGTGCGCGAGGGTCGCCCTCACGTCGTCGATATGATAAAAAACGACGAGGTGGCATTGATCGTCAATACCACCGAAGGCAAGCAGGCGGTGCGGGAATCTCGCTCCATCCGGCGCGAGGCGGTCGCCAGAAAGGTCACTTACTATACGACCGTCGCCGCGGCGCGAGCGACCTGCGATGCGCTGGACCATCTGGGCGACATCGAAGTGAATCGACTCCAGGATCTGCACAAGGAATTGTCGGCGTGAAGCGAACACCCATGACTCTGCGCGGGGCCGAGCGGCTTCGGGCGGAGCTCAAGCAGCTGAAGAGCGTGTCGCGCCCGAGCATCATCAAGGCGATCGCCGAGGCGCGCGCGCACGGCGACCTGTCCGAGAACGCGGAGTATCACGCCGCGCGCGAGCAGCAGAGCTTCACCGAAGGCCGCATCAACGACATCGAGAACCGCCTCTCCAACGCCGAGATCATCGACGTGACCAAGCTGACCGCGAACGGCCGCGTGGTCTTCGGCTCGACCCTCGAGCTCGAGGATCAGGAAGGCGGCACCAAGGTGGTGTACCAGCTCGTCGGGGACGACGAGGCGGACATCAAGCAGGGCCTCCTGTCGGTGTCCTCGCCGATCGCGCGCGCGCTGATCGGCAAGTCCGAGGGCGACGTGGTGGATGTCACGACGCCCGGCGGCACGCGCTGCTACGAGATCATGTCGGTGCGCTATACCTAGATGAGCCGCGTCTTGCGCGTGGTGTTCGTGCTGTGGGCCGGAAGCCTCTGGTCGCTGGCCGCCTGGGTCGCGCTCATCTTGTTTCGCGCGCAGCCGGACCGGCATCTGGCCGGCATGCTCGCCGGGCGCCTGTTCAGCATCGAGACCTACGTGGGGCTCGCCGCGTCGGCGCTGGCGCTGGTCGGCGCACGGCGGCGGCGGTTCGGGCGCGGCTTCGCCGCCGCGGGGCTGCTCTGCGTGGATGAGTGGCTGATCAAGCCGCAGATGACGCGCGCGCAGGCGCACGGCAGCGCGCTCGGGCTGGGGTTCGGCGCCTGGCACGGCGTCGCCGCGGTGGTTTATCTCGCGGCCTGCCTCCTGGTGCTGTGGCTGGTCTGGGACGAGGATCTCCGGTAGCCGCGCCGGCAGCCCCGCGATCGCGTCCGCTGCGGCGGCGGTCAGTCCGGGATGACGATTTTCGGCAGCGAGGCGCGGCGCCGGTAGTAAACGCCGACGTGGCCGACGCGCTGCACGAGCTCGCTCTGCGTGCGCCGGGCGAGCTCGGCGAGCGCGGCGTCGCGCGAGTCGCGGTCGCCGATGCGGGCCGAGACCTTGATCAGCTCGTGATCGGTGAGGGCGCGGTCGAGCTCCGCGGCCACGCCGTCCGTGAGCCCGGCGTTGCCGAGCATGACGATGGGACTCAAGGGGTGCGCGAGGCGCCTCAGGTGCTTCTTTTGCTTCTCGCTCAGGGGCATCCGCGGATTATAGTCGGGAGCCGATGCCCAAACGTTCGAAAAGCAGTGCACGCTGGCTCGCCGAGCACGCGAGCGACGAGTTCGTCAAGCGCGCGCGCAAGGAGGGCTGGCGCTCGCGCGCGGTGTTCAAGCTGGCGCAGATCCAGGAGGCGGAACGGTTGCTCGAGCCCGGAATGCGGTGCGTCGACTTGGGCGCCGCACCGGGAGGGTGGAGCCAATATGCTGCGCGCATCGTCGGGGCCAAGGGCCGCATCGTGGCGACGGACATCCTCGCCATGGACGAGATTCCGGGGGTCGATTTCGTGCAGGGCGACTTTCGCGAGGCCGAAGTCCTGGAGACGATCCTCGAGCGGGTGGGGGCGGAGAAGGTCGACCTTGTAATGTCGGACATGGCCCCAAACATGGCAGGCATAGATGCCGTGGACCAGCCAAGATCGATGTACCTGGCGGAGCTGGCGCTGGACTTCGCGGATCGCGTGCTGTCGCCCGGAGGCGACTTGTTGTTGAAATTATTTCAAGGGGCCGGCGTTGACCAATTCATCCGGGATACCCGGGCCCGCTACGGCAAAGTCGTGATGAAAAAGCCGAAGGCGTCACGAACCCGCAGTCCTGAGATGTACCTGTTGGCGCGCCAGTTTGGGATGGTGTAACGTCGGAAAGCCCTTCGATGGAACGCGTGCCAGTCTTTTTTGTCGTAATGTGATTGCGACGGTGGTGATACTTGAACGATTTGACCAAACAAATTCTCCTCTGGGTCGCACTGGCAGTCATTTTGCTGGCGATTTTCAGCCAGTTCGGCATGCACACGGGCCAGCCGGCCAACATCGACTACTCGCAGTTCCTCTCCGAAGTTAAGAGCAACAATGTCGAGTCCGTCACGCTTCGCGGGGAGATCATCGAGGGCAAGCGCAAGTCCACCGGCGACAGCTTCGTTACCTACAACCCCGAAACCAGCAATACCGCGCTCATCGGCCTCCTCCAGCAGCAGGGCGTGAAGTTCCGCGGCGAGCCGCCGAAGCAGCAGTCGGTGTTCCTGCAGCTTCTGATCTCCGCCTTCCCGATATTGATTCTCATTGGCTTCTGGGCCTACTTCATGCGCCAGATGCAGGGCGCCTCCGGCGGCCGCGGGGCCATGTCGTTCGTCAAGAGACGGGCGCGCCTGCTGGGCGAGGACCAGGTCAATGTGACCTTCGCCGACGTGGCGGGCGTCGAGGAAGCGAAGCAGGAGGTCGTCGAAATCGTCGACTTCCTGAAGGATCCCGGCAAGTTCCAGAAACTTGGCGGCAAGATCCCGAAGGGTGTGCTCATGGTGGGCTCGCCGGGCACCGGCAAGACCCTGCTTGCCCGCGCCATCGCCGGCGAGGCCAAGGTCCCGTTCTTCACCATTTCCGGGTCGGATTTCGTCGAGATGTTCGTCGGCGTCGGCGCATCCCGCGTCCGCGACATGTTCGAGCAGGCCAAGAAGCACGCGCCCTGCATCATTTTCATCGATGAGATCGATGCGGTCGGCCGGCACCGCGGCGCGGGCCTGGGCGGCGGCCACGACGAGCGTGAGCAGACGCTGAACCAGCTGTTGGTCGAGATGGACGGTTTCGAAGGCAACGAGGGCATCATCGTCATCGCCGCGACCAACCGGCCCGACGTGCTCGATCCCGCGCTCCTGCGGCCGGGCCGCTTCGACCGCCAGGTCGTGGTGCCGCTGCCCGACGTGCGCGGCCGCGAGCAGATCCTCAAAGTTCACATGCGCAAGGTGCCGCTCGGCGACGACGTCAAGCCGTCGGTCATCGCGCGCGGCACGCCCGGCTTTTCCGGTGCGGATCTTGCGAACCTGGTGAACGAGGCCGCTTTGTTCGCGGCGCGCAGCAACAAGCGCTCGGTCACCATGCAGGAGTTCGAGCGCGCCAAGGACAAGATCATGATGGGTGCCGAGCGGCGCTCCATGGTCATGACCGAGGAAGAGAAGCGCAACACCGCCTACCACGAGTCGGGCCACGCCATCGTCGGCCTGTCCGTGCCCGAGCACGATCCGGTCTACAAGGTGACCATCATCCCGCGCGGCCGCGCGCTCGGCGTCACCATGTTCCTGCCCGAGAACGACCGCTACAGCACCAGCAAGCGCCAGCTCGAGAGCCGCATCGCCACGTTGTTCGGCGGCCGCGTGGCCGAGGAGCTCGTGTTCGGGGCGGACGCCGTGACCACGGGCGCCTCGAACGACATCGAGCGCGCCACCGAGCTCGCCCGCAACATGGTGACCCGTTGGGGTCTGTCCGACCGGCTGGGTCCGCAGACCTACAGCGAGGAGTCCGGCGAGGTGTTCCTCGGCCGCAGCGTCACGCAGCACAAGCAGGTGTCCGATGTGACCGCGCACGTCATCGACGAGGAAGTGCGCAGGGTCATCGACAACAACTACCAGCGCGCCTACAAGATCCTGCAGGGCCGCATGGACAAGCTGCAGGTCATGGCCGACGCGTTGATGAAGTACGAGACCATCGACGAAGAGCAGATCAGGGACATCATGGAAGGCCGTGTGCCGCGTCCGCCTCGCGATTGGGACGATACGCCCACGCCGACCGCGCGAGGCCAGGGTCCGGCGGCCGAGAAACCGACGACGCCGCTCGTCAGTCCCGCGGGGCAGCACTAAAGCGCCCGACGAGTTTCCTGC
>DATAYZ010000100.1:0-14945 GCA_036272295.1 Steroidobacteraceae bacterium | reverse complement strand
GGGAGCAGGCACCGACCAGCGTGGCCCGGGGCCCCCCTCGGAGCCCCTTCCGGAGGTACCCCTTCGCGGTTGCTCGGCGCGCGGGCGTCAGTGGGTTGATGTGCCTTCGGAGATGCCGCGGCAGCCGAAGCCCTCTCCGCATATTTGGTTTACCGGACAGGACACCGGCGTGCCTTTGACGCAGCCGTGGGCATCTGCGCCGGCCGTGCGCGGGGCGCAGCGCTCCACGCCGTCGCAGGTCAGATGATCGTCGCAGTCCGCGTCGGTCTTGCAGACCACCGCCGACGGGTCGCGCTCTTCGGTCGCGAGCTCACCCTGCCGCGCGATCACGCCGGACAAGGTCGCGCCGAGCAGCCGCTCGGAGCCCGCGTCGGCCGGGTAGTCGACCTCGGCCGACACGATGTCCAGCTCGCCCGCGGCGACGATCGGGCTGCGATATGCGAGGCTGAAGCGCAGCACGTTGCGCGGATCGAGGGGCTCGCTCAGGCGCAGCGGAATGACGTGGGTCGAGCCGGCCGGCCAGCTCTCGTTGTGCACGAGAGCAAACCGGCGCGGGTTGCGCCCGATCTCGTAGATGCGAAGCTCGAGCGCGCTGCCGGCGATCAGCTCGCGGTCGCCCGTCACCACATGGAGCTCGAGCTGCGAAACAGGTGCCGCGAGCGCCGCAGCCGCGCCGCCCAGCAGGAACATCAACGCGGCCCACAGGGCCGAGGACGGCGGCATTTTCATGACACGCGCTCCGAATGAGGGGTACGGCCATCATAGCCCATCCGCGGTACGCCCCCGGGAACGGCCCCGCGGACGTCGCGGAAATCAGACGCCGCGCACAATCTCCCGCCGCGCGGCCGGGCATAGCTATTCCGATTTGTAGACCCGGCCTTCCTTCATCACGAAGCGCACGTGCTCCAGCTCGCGGATGTTCGCGATCGGATCACCGGCCACCGCGATGATGTCGGCGGACTTGCCTGCCGTGATCGAGCCGAAGAGCTCCGAATGGCCGATCAGATCCGCCGCATTCACGGTCGCCGCCTGGATCGCCTGCATGGGGGTCATTCCATACTTGACCATGAACGCGAACTGGCGGGCGTTGATGCCGTGCGGGCAAACGCCCGCGTCCGTGCCGAACGTCATCTTGGCACCGGCGCGCACGGCCTTGGTGAAGTTGCGGCGCTGCGCCTCGGCGAGGTCGCGGTCGTGCTCGAGGAAATCCTTGGGCTCATTCGGCGTGGTCTGAATGCACTCCTCGTCGTAGATGTCCATGTCGAGGTACGTGCCGTGCTGCTTCGCGAGCGCGATGCCCTCATCGTCGATCAGCGTGGCGTGCTCGATCGACGCCACGCCGGCGCGGATCGCGTTCTTGATGCCCTCGGCGGCGTGCGCGTGCGCCTCGACGCGCAGCCCGAAATTGGCCGCTTCCTCGACCGCCGCCCTGAGCTCCTCGGGCGTGAACTCGATCGATTTGGGATTGCTGCCGTGGGTCAGCACCGCACCGGTCGACAGGACCTTGATGTGGTCCGCGCCGCGGTGCGCGAGCTCGCGGATCTTCTGCCGCACCTCCCACGGGCCGTTCGCTTCGCCGTAGCGCAGATCCAGCGGCAGCTGGATGTCCCACGGCAGCCCGGTCATCGCCCCCGCGCCCTGGCTGATGGTCACGTACGCACCGGCCACGTACATGCGCGGCCCGATGAAGATGCCGTGCGCGATCGCATCGCGCATGGCCACGTCGTTGAAGGCGCGATAGACCCCGACGTCCCGCACGGTGGTGAACCCCGCCAGCAACGTCACGCGCGCGTTGGGAATGGCCGCATAGGCGGTCTCCACCGCGCTCCTTTGCAGCACGTCGATCGGCTCGGCGTCGGCCAGGTCGGCGAGGTGGGTGTGGCAGTCGATGAGTCCCGGCAGCACGGTCATCTTCGACAGGTCGATCACCGTCGCGCCGTCGGGAATCGACTTCGCTCCCACCGCCTCGATCTTGGTACCGCGGATGACAACGATCTGGTCGTCGAGCACGCGGCCCTTCTCCACGTCGACGAGCTTGCCGGCGCGGATCGCGATCAAGCGCGGCGCTCCCGCCGCGCCGCCGTCCCCGCTCCCGGCCGCCTCGGCGCCCGCCGGCCCTCCCGGGCGAAGCGGCCTCGCGCCGCTCTCCAGCGTGATCGCCGCCTCGTTCGCGTCGGCGGCTGCACGCTCGCCCGCGGCCGTGATCGGATCCTCCGCCGCACCCCCCAAGCCGTCGGCGTGGGCGCTCTGCGCGAAGACGTGCGTCCCCGCCGTCAGGAGCAGCGCGAGGAGCGCCGCGGCGCAGGATCGAGAGGCGGAAGGCGGGAGGCTTATGGGTGTGCGCACGATGGCTCTCATGGTGATTCGTGGTCGTGGTTCCGTCGTCGAGCCCGCGCAACGCCCTTCGCCGGCGCGCGAGCCTCGGGATCATACCTTATTTTTCGATCGTTCAAATACGGCCCCGCGGCCGTCAACCCGGGGCGGCGGGCTCCTGTTGCGTGATGCAGTGAATCCCCCCGCCTCCCCGGAACAGGTCCTCGAGCTCGAGGGCGACCACCTCGCGCGTCGGATAGGCGCGCCTCAGCGTCGCAACGACCTCTGCGTCCTCGGCGATCCCGTAAGCCGGCGCGATGACGGCGCCGTTGGCGAGATAGAAATTCACGTACGAGCGGCAGAAGACCTCCTCGCCCGCGGGCACCGCACCGCGCGGCGCCTCGGCGATGGGCACCAGCTCGAACGCCCGACCCTGCGCGTCCCGCTCGGTCTCCAGCACGCGGCGATTCTCGGCCATGATGGCATGGCGCGGATCGGCGGGATCGGCCACCGTCTCGAGCAGCAGGCCGCCGGGCCGGAAGAAGGCGACGTAGCCATCCACGTGTCCGTCGGTCGCCTGGTCGGTGAGGTCGCCGGGCAGCCAGATGATCTTCTCGACGCCCAGCATGGCGCGCAGCTCCGCATCCGCCCGCGCCCGCGTCCAGCCAGGATTGCGGTTCGGATTGAGGATGCAGGATTCCGCCGTGATCAGCGTCCCCTGCCCGTCCGAGAGAAAGCCGCCGCCCTCCACGATGAGCTCCGACCGGAACGCCGGCACGTCCGCAACCTCGGCGACGCGTGCGCCGAGCGCGGCATCCTGATCGAACGGGGCGCATTTCTCGCCCCAGGCGTTGAACACGAACAGCGATGCCGCCCGATGCCCGGCCCCGTCCACGAGGAAGGTCGGTCCGGAATCACGCAGCCACGAATCATCGAGCGGCACGGGCAGCACGCGCACCGTGGGACCGCACCGCCGCGCCGCGTCGGCCGCGCTGGCGGGATGGGCCAGCATGGTCAACGGCTCGAAGCGCGCGATCGCCCTCGCGACCTTGGCATAGTCGTCGCGCGCGCCCTCCATGTGGCCGTGCCAGATGGATTCGCGCTGGGGCCAGCCCATCCAGCAGCCGGCGTGCGGCGCCCATTCGGCGGGCATGGTGAATCCACGATCGCGCGGCTTCATGAGCAAAGGACAACCTCTCGAACCTTGGCGTCGGCTAGGATACGCTCATGCCCGACCTCTCCGGATTTCCCATCACCCGCAAATGGCCCGCCCGGCACCCCGACCGCCTGCAGCTCTACTCGTTGCCGACCCCGAACGGGGTCAAGGTGTCGATCATGCTGGAGGAGACGGGACTCCCCTACGAGCCGCACCTCGTGAGCTTCGACACCCATGACCAGGTGAGCCCGGAGTTCCTGTCCCTCAACCCGAACAACAAGATCCCCGCGATCCTCGACCCCAACGGCCCGGGCGGAGCGCCGCTGCCGCTGTTCGAGTCGGGCGCCATCCTCATGTATCTTGCGGACAAGACCGGCAAGCTCATGCCTCGCGACGAAGCGGCACGCTATCAGACGATCCAATGGCTCATGTTCCAGATGGGCGGGGTCGGCCCGATGTTCGGGCAGGTCGGCTTCTTCCATAAATTCGCGGGCAAGGACTACGAGGACAAGCGGCCGCGCGACCGCTACGCCGGCGAGTCGCAGCGGCTGCTCGCCGTTCTCGACCAGCGCCTGAAGGGCCGCGCGTGGCTCATGGGCGACGATCTCACCATCGCCGACATCGCCACCTTTCCCTGGATCAACAATCTGGTCGGGTTCTATGGAGCGCGCGAGCTCGTCGGCTTCGACGGCTATCCGGAGGTCGGGCGCGCGCTCGACGCCTTCATGCAGCGTCCGGCGGTGAAGCGGGGTCTGGGCATCCCCGCGCGGGGGTAGCGGCGCGCGGGCGCCGCTCAGGCCCGGACGTTCTTCTTGCGGCGAAGGCGGCGCATGAAGGCCGACTGGACCTGCTGCAGCTCCTCGATGCGCAGCAGGAGACCGGCGACGCCGAAGAGCGCCGCCCCCACGGCCACGGTGGCGAGCAGGGCGGCAAGCTTGGGGACCAGCGCCTCGGTCGCCCAATCCGCGAGCAGCCAGCGGGATGACGCGGCACAGACCCCCACCAGGACCAGCGAGGCGAGCGCGACCTTGCCGAGCATGGTGAGCATCCGTCCGGTCTCGAGACCCCCGAGCTGCTTGCGCATGAGCGCGTACAGCAGCACGAAATTGATGGTCGCGATGCAGCCCGTCGAGAATGCGAGGCCGCGGTGGCCCCAGTCGAAATGGAACGTGAACAGCCAGTTGAACAGGAGGTTGAACCCGACCGCGAGCAGGCTGACGAACATCGGCGTCTTGCGCCGATCGAGCGCGTAGAACGCATTCACCAGCACCTTGAGCGCGGCGTAGCCCGCGAGCCCGATGGCATAGAAGCGCAGCGCGCCCGCGGCCGCGGCGGCCTCGGCGGCCGTGAACTTCCCGTGCTGATAGAGCACGGAGATGATGGGCTCGGCCAGCATCATGAGGCCGATGGTCGAGGGAATGGTGAGCAGGAGCGCCAGGCGCATGGCGCGGGCGAGCTCTTCGCGGAAGGCCGTCATGTGCCCCGACACCACGAGCCGCGAAAGCAGCGGCAGCGTCACCGTGCCCAGGGCGACGCCGAACAGGCCGAGCGGAAGCTGCATCAGCCGGAAGGCGATGCTCAGCCAGAAGATCGGCCCGTTGCCGAGCGTCGAGGCAAACATCGAATTGATCATCACGTTGACCTGGGTGGTCGCGGCCGCGATCACCGAAGGGCCCATCAGCAACAGGATGGCGCGCACGCCGGGATCCGCCCAGCGAAAATCCGGGCGAAAGCGGTAACCCGCCCGCCCGAGCGCCGGGAGCTGAACCGCGAGCTGCAAAGCACCGCCGAGAACCGTGGCCCAGGCGAGCCCCCGGAGCGCGCCCCAGCCGAAGTGCGGATCGAACCAGTACCCGATCAGCACGCCGCCGACGATCGACCCCACGTTGAAGAAGCTCGAGGCCATCGCCGGCATGCCGAACACGCCCTTGGAGTTGAGCATGCCCATCACCAGGGCCGCGAGCGACACCAGCAGGATGAACGGAAACATGATGCGGGTGAGCGTCGCGGTGACCGCGGCCTTGGCAGGATCGAATCCCGGCGCGAGGAAGTGCACCAGCTCGGGTGAGAACACCATGCCCGCGACGCACAGCACGCCCAGCACCACGGCGGCGAGCGTGGCAACCTTGTTGGCGAGCTGCCAGGCGGCGGCGTCGCCGCCGCGCGCGATGGTCTTCGAGAACGTGGTGACGAAGGCGGTCGACAGCGCACCCTCGGCGAACAGGTCGCGCAGCAGGTTCGGGATGCGAAATCCCGAGGTGAAGGCGTCCATGGCGCCGCGGCCGCCGAACAGCGCCGCAAATATCTGCTCGCGCGCGAGACCGAGGACGCGGCTGCACATGACCGCCAGCGTGATGACGCCGGCCGCCTTGGTGTTCAGTCTCTCGGTCCGCTCGTCGGGGGCGACGGCGGCGGCGGACGAGGAGGCGCGATCGCTCATGCTCGCAGCTTACCTGGAGTCGGCGGCGGGCGGCGTCGGGGTGTCACCGCGGGTATGCGCAGGCGCGGGCGGGACTGGTGCCGGGTCCCACGGCACTAGCCGGTCGCGAACATCGCCACCACCGTCACCGCCATCACCGCGGTGGCGGCCCAGCCGAGACGCGACAGCCGCGGGCGCACCACGAACTTGCCCATGACGTCGGCGCGCGAGCCGAGCAGCATCATCACCACCATGATGGGCACGGCGATGACGCCGTTGATCTCGGCGCTCCACACCAGGGCGCGCATCGGATCCAGGTGCGTGAAGTTGAGGGCGACTCCGCCCGCCGTCGCGATCGCGATGATCACGTAGAACTCGAACGCCTCGTGCAGCTTCATGTCGAGGCCGGAGTTCCAGTTGAAGCTCTCGGCCACGGCATAGGCCGCGGACCCCGCGAGGACCGGCACCGCCAGCATCCCGGTGCCGATGATGCCGAGACCGAACAGGAAGAAGGTCGTCGGCCCCCCGAGGGGCCGCAACGCCTCGGCGGCCTGCGCCGAGGTCTGTATGTCGGTGATCCCGGCGGCGTGCAGCGTGGCCGCCGTGCTCAGGATGATGAAGAACGCGATCAGATTGGAGAAGCCCATGCCGATGTAGGTATCCCAGCGGATGCGGCGCAGGTGGCGCCGGGCGACATCGTGCGCGTGCGGCAGGAGCCCCCCGCCGCCGTTGCGGACTTCGGCGCGCAGGTCCTCCATCTCCTGCGCGGCCTGCCAGAAGAAGAGGTACGGGCTGATGGTGGTGCCGAACACGGCCACGATCATGGTGATGGTGCCGTGGTCGAAGGTGAGCTGCGGCATGACGATCTGCGAGGCGACGGTCGACCAGGGAACGTGCACGGTGAACACCACCGCCACGTAGGCGAGCAGCGCGAGCGTGAGCCACTTCAGGCAGCGTACGTAGGTCTGATAGCGCAGGAAGACCTGCAGCAGCAACCCGACCACGCCGAATGCCACCGAGTAGAGGTGGGCGGAGCCCCCGGACAGGAGGCGCGCCGCCTCCCCCATCGCGGCGATGTCGGCGGCGATGTTGATGGTGTTCGCGAGCAGCAGCAGGCCGACGATGCCGTACAGCACGGAGTGGGGAAACACCGCCTTGATGTTCGCCGCCAGCCCCTTGCCGGTGATGCAGCCGAGCCGGGCGCTCACCATCTGGATGCCGACCATCAGCGGGTAGGTGAACACCACCGTCCACAGCATGCTGTAGCCGAACTGGGCGCCGGCCTGCGAGTAGGTCGCGATCCCGCTGGGGTCATCGTCCGCCGCGCCCGTGATGAGCCCCGGACCCAGCTGCTTGACGCGCGGGTTGTCCGCAATGCTCGTGAGGCTCTTGATCAGTCTGACCATCCCAGGGTCCTTGGCTCCATCACAGGCTTCACGAAGCCCACTGCCCGCCGAATCGCGCGCGACGATAGGCCGACTTCACAAAGCCTGTAAAGGGGAAATTTCCCAAAGGCCGACGCCGGTCTCAACCGACCGTGCCGCCGAGGCCGACGCCGTGTGCCGGGACGCTCGCGCGGCCTCGAACGAGGCCGCGCGAGACGCAGACTACGCGAGCGCCGCCGCCTTGGCCTTGGCGACCTCGGCGATCACCTCGTCCGCCACCTGGCGCGGCACGGGGTCGTAATGCGAGAACTCCATCGTGTACGACGCGCGCCCGCTGGTCATGCCCCGCAGGTGCCCGATGTAGCCGAACATCTCCGACAGCGGCACGGTCGCCACCACGGCAATGTTGGCGCCGCGCTCGAGCTGATCCTGAATGGCGCCGCGGCGGCGGTTGATGTCGCCGATCACATCGCCGAGGTAGTCGCCCGGAGTCACGGTCTCGACCTTCATGACCGGCTCGAGCAGGATCGGCGATGCCTTGCGCACCGCCTCGCGAAAGCATGCCTTGGCGGCGATTTCGAAGGTCAGCGCGTTCGAGTCCACGTCATGGTAGCTGCCGTCGTACAGCGTCGCCCTGAAGTCGACCGTCGGATAGTGCGCCAGCACCCCGTCCTCCTTTTGGATCTTGAGGCCCTTCTCGACCGAGGGCACGAATTCTCTCGGCACCGAGCCGCCGACCGTCTCGTCGACGAATTCGAAGCCGGTGCCGCGCTCGAGCGGCTCGAACTTGATCCACACCTCGGCGAACTGGCCCGAGCCGCCGGTCTGCTTCTTGTGGATGTACTGCTCGTCGACCGGCCGGGTGATGGTCTCGCGGTAGGCCACCTGGGGCTCGCCCATCGTGCCCTCGACGCCGAACTCGGTGCGCATGCGGTCGAGCGTCACCTCGAGGTGAAGCTCGCCCATGCCGCGCAGGATGGTCTGGCCGGTCTCGCGGTCGGTCTCCAGATGCAGCGAGGGATCGGCGCGCACCATCTTGCCGAGCGCGGTCGAGAACTTCTCCTGTTCCTGCTTGGCCTTGGACTTGACCGACACGCTGATGACGGGGTCGGGAAAGCGCATGCGCTCGAGCACCACGGGATTGGCCGCGTCGCAGAGCGTGTCTCCGGTCTCGGTGTCGGACAGCGACACGAGCGCGATGATGTCGCCCGCACGCGCCTCTTCGATCGGGTTCGCTTCCTTGGCGAACATCTCGACCATACGGCCGATCTTCTCGCGCTTGCCGCGCGTCGAGTTCATCACGGAGGCGCCCTTGGTGAGCACGCCGGAATACACGCGCACGAAGGTGAGCGCGCCGTAGGCGTCGTTGATCACCTTGAACGCGAGCGCCGCGAAGGGCTCGTCGTCCGAGCACCTGCGCTCGCCGATCGGGTGACCGTCCTCATCCACGGTCTTGATCGCCGCCACGTCGGTGGGCGCGGGCATGTAGTCGATCACGGCGTCGAGCACCTGCTGCACGCCCTTGTTCTTGTACGACGAGCCGCACAGCACGATGTTGAAAGCGGAATTGATGGTGCCCTTGCGCAGCGCCTTTCTGATGACGTCGGGGCTCGGCTCGTGGCCGTCGGTCAAGTACGCTTCCATCGCCGCATCGTCCTGCTCGAGCGCCGTATCGACGAGCTCGGTGCGGTACTTGAACACGTCCGCGAGAATCTGCCGGTCGGTGGGCACGGTGATGTGCAGCTTGTCGGCGAGATCCGGCGTCACGTCCAGGACCTTCCATTCGGAGTCCTTGTCGTCCGATTCCCAGACCAGAGCCTTCATCTCGACGAGGTCGACCATGCCCTTGAAGTTGTCCTCGGAGCCGATGGGGATCTGAACCGCCAGCGGGCGCGAGCCGAGGCGCTTCTTGATCATGTCGACGCAGCGCAGGAAGTTGGCGCCGCTCCGGTCCATCTTGTTCACGTAGCAGATACGCGGCACGCCGTAGTTGTCCGCAAGGCGCCAGTTGGTTTCCGACTGCGGCTCCACGCCCGCCACGCCGTCGAACACGACCACCGCCCCGTCCAGAACGCGCAACGACCGGTTCACCTCGATGGTGAAATCGACGTGGCCCGGGGTGTCGATCAGATTGATCTTTTTATCGCGCCAGAAGGCCGAGACCGCGGCGCTCTGGATGGTGATGCCGCGCTTCTGCTCCTGCTCCAGGTAGTCGGTGGTCGTCGAGGTCTTCAGGTCCTTGGTGTCATGAATGTCGACGATGTTGTGCTTGCGCCCTGTGTAATACAGGATCCGCTCGGTCGTCGTGGTCTTCCCGGCATCAACGTGCGCGATGATGCCGATATTGCGGATGTCCGCGAGAGCAATGGTGCGGGCCATAGGAATTCCCAAAAGTTAAAGAAAGGCCGGCGGCAGCCGGCCCTCCAAAACCACGTATTTTGGCATGACAGGCGGCGCCTGTCAGCATTCGCACCGTTAAGCTTATTTGACGGAGTATCCCCGCCCTTCCAGGCAGGCGGTCTGGGCCCGCATGTAGTCCCCGCGCCGCGCGTTCGGTGGGGCGGCGCCCTGCGTGGGGTCGAAGCCCGTCTGACCCACGGCCCACTTGTGGCACTCGAACCGGTCCTTGCCCTGCTGCTCCTGGCTCTGACCGTTCTTGGGGTAGACGATCAGGTCCGCCGCAGGCGGCGCTGCGCCCGCGGTTCCCGGCGCCGTTCCCGGCGCGGCTCCCGGAGCCTGCATCTGCGACTGGATTCCCTG
The DNA here is from genome assembly GCA_036272295.1 of Steroidobacteraceae bacterium. GTDB lineage: Bacteria > Pseudomonadota > Gammaproteobacteria > Steroidobacterales > Steroidobacteraceae > Bog-1198. The sequence goes on along the minus strand of DATAYZ010000100.1, from coordinate 4,912 downwards.
CGGGGGAGCCACGGTCTGGTACTGGTTCATGGCGGGATCCCAGCGGTAATAGGTGTAGTTGGCGTAGTAGTACGGCACGCCATCCCAATAGAGGGTCGAGTAATAGGCCGGGAGGGTGGCGAAATACAGCCCGAGTCCGAGGCCGCCCCACCCCGGTCCCCACCAGCCCCAGCCGCCGTGCCAGCCCCAGCCGCCGTGCCAGCCCCAGCCGCCATGCCAGCCGTAATAGCCGCCGCGCCAGCCGTAGCCGCCGTGGTAGCCATAGCCGCCATGGAAGCCGCCGCCGACATGCCGCTGTGCAAATGCCGGCGTGCTCGGCGCCAGTGCAACCACGCAGGCCGCCAGCACCAAGCTCAAGGATTTGCGAATCGTGATGTTGCCCATAACTCACCCGCGGCTCTCATGGAGCCCCGTCATAATTTAAGACTGTGCGCTGCACCCCGAGTTCAACGTCCCGCATCCCGCCCAGGTTGACAGAATTCGCGGTGCCCGCGCCTCACGCGCTTGCGATGGCCGCCCGCGCCTTCGGCTGCGCAACCTCGCACGAGACCGAAACGCCGCCGCCGCCGCGGGTCGCGATGGTGAGCCTGCCGCCGATGGCGCCGGCGCGGAAGTGCATGGTGCGCATCCCGAGCCCATGCCGCGCCGCCGCCGAGGCCGGCAATCCGAGCCCATCGTCGCGGATGGTGAGCACCACGCTCGAGGCTTGCGCCCGCAGATCGATGTCGACGTGGCGCGCCTGGGCGTGCTTGAGCGCGTTCTGCACCGCTTCCTGCGCGATTCGATACAAGTGATTGCGGGTCTCCAGATCGAGTGTGACGGCGCAATCCAACCGGGCTCGAAACCTCACCGTGGTGCCGCCGAGGGTGCTGCGGACCGCGAGCGCATCGAGCGCGAGCGCGAGGTTGCCTTCTGCGTCGCTCAGCGGCGATATGCCCTGCGCGATGCGGCGCGCCGCCTGAATGCAGCTCGCCGCGAGCGCGGCGAGCTGGTCGAGGCCGGCGGCCAGCGGCGGGTACTCGCGCTCCGCGCGCGTGGCCAGCGCGCGCGCCGAGAGCGCGAGCCCGGTCAGCTCCTGGCCGACTCCGTCGTGCAGCTCACGGCCGATGCGCCTCTGCTCGGACGCGATGGCGTCGATGAGGGCGCTGCCGAGGGCGCGCCGCTCCGTGACGTCGCTCGCGAACACCAGCTCGGCCGGCCGGCCGGCGAGCTCGATCTCCCGGGTCCAGACCTCGACGGCAAGGATCCGGCCGTCACGGGTCTGATGGCGCGTCTCGAACGGTTCCGGCGCGGCGCCCGAGCCGCTGCCGGTCGTCGGGGGCGGCACGACCGCAAAGATGTCCGGCGGCGCGAGCACCGAGACCCGCTGCGACAAGAGCTCCTCCCGGCTCCAGCCGTACTGGCGCACCGCCGCCTCGTTCACCAGCAGGAACTCGAGCGTGCCCGGATCGTGAACCCAGAGGGGTTGGGGGCTGGCGTCGAAGACCTGTGCATAGCGCCGCTCGGCCTTGAGCCGCTCGAGCGCGGCGCTGTCGCGCTCGGCGAGCAGCGCCGTGACCAGCAAAGCGAGGCCGGTGAGCGCGGCGCTGAACGACCACAAGGTGGCGAAGCCGGCGATCGCATCGAGGCTGCCGAACACGCCGACCCCGAACACGAAGCTGAGGCCTGCGGACGCGGACAAGGCCAGCGCACCGGAGGCCGCCACCACGAGCCCGAAGCGGATGACGCCCACCACGACCAGCAGCAGCGCGAACGTGACCACCAGCGGCCGCCCGGCACCGCCGGCGCCGAAGGTGAGCGCGCCGGCGCAGCAAAAAGCGACCGCCAGCAGCCAGACACATCCCGTCAACCAGTGCTCGCCGAATTGCGCGAGGCTCCGCCGGCTCGCGCCGACCAGGATCGGACCCACCACGAGAACCCCGGCGGTCGAATTGCTCCACCACCGGATCCAGTGCAGGGAGTCGACCTCCTCGGAGAGGTCGTGAGCGAGCACGGATCCGAGCAGTCCGAGCGTCGGGGCAAGCGTCATGCCGATGGCGCCCGCAATGATGAACAGGGGCACGTCGCGTGCGTGACCGAAGCTCGAATCGAAGCCGCGCCTCTCCAACATCCACGCGGTCAGCGCCGAGCCGAGCGCGGCGCCTGCGCCGACGCCGAGCGCGTGCAGCAGCGGCTGATCGAGCCCGAGCTCGGTCAAGGCGCTCCCCAGGAATATGGCGGGCCACATGCGCCGGCCCCAGCGAATGGACGCCGCGACCGCGATGCCTCCCGGCAGCAGCGGCAACGTCAGGTTCATGGCGAGCCTCTGCGACACGAGCGTCGTCAGGCCGACTCCGATCAGAGCCAGGAATGTCACCAGCCATTCGCGGATCGGCAGCGGACGCAAAGCCATGCGGCGAGCGTACGACGAACGGACACGCTTGTCGTCGACTTATAATGACGCATATGCACAAAGCGACTTCCGTTACGCACGCTTCCGCGCGCACGCGGCGCAAGGGTCTGATGCTCGCATCGCTCGGCGCGATCCTCTTCTCGGCCAAGGCCATCATCGTGAAGCTGGCGTATCGCTACGGAGTGGATGCGGTGACGCTCATCATGTACCGCATGCTGTTCGCCCTGCCCCTCTTTCTCGTGCTCACCTGGTGGGCGGGGCTCGACAAGCCTGCCTTGACCTGGCGCGATGCCAGGGCGGCGCTCGGGCTCGGCTTCTGCGGCTACTACCTCGCGAGCTTTTTGGATTTCGCGGGCCTCAAGTACGTGAGCGCGAGCCTCGAGCGGCTGATCCTCTACTTGAATCCGACCCTGGTGCTGTGCCTCGGCATGGTGCTGTTCAAGCGCGGAGCCTCGCGTGGACAATGGATCGCCCTCGCCGTCAGCTACCTCGGCGTGCTCTGCGTGTTCGGCCAGGAGCTCTCGCTCAAGGGCGAGAACGTGCCGCTCGGCGCCGCCTTGATCTTCGGCAGCGCGGCGAGCTATGCGGTCTATCTGTCGTTCTCGGGCGAGGAGGTGAAGCGTCTCGGCGCGGCGCGGCTGACCGGCCTCGCCACCTCGGTCGCGTGCGTGATCTGCATCGCGCAGTTCTTCCTGCTCGAGCCGGTGAGCGCCATGGTGGTGGCGCCGCAAGTGCTCTGGCTGTCGGTGCTGAACGCAACGCTGTGCACCTTCGCGCCCGTGCTCATGGTGATGATGGCCATCGAGCGGGTGGGCGCGACGCTCACCGCACAAACCGGGACCATCGGCCCGCTATCGACCATACTCATGGCCGTGGTGTTCCTGGGTGAGCCGTTCACGCCCTGGGTGGCGGCGGGCACCGCGCTGGTGGTCGCGGGGATCTGGCTCCTGGCGCGACGGCCGGCGGCGGCCCGGGCAACGACGGATCGAGACGATCGAATCAACGAAGACAGCGAGGCATCGGATCATGGCTGACCCCATCACTGCGATTTCGGCGACGGCGCCGATTCCTGCACGGTTACGGCGCCTGGCCGGAGCCGCCCGGCGTGCGTTGCCCGACGCGATGCTCGCCATCGTGGCGGGCACGCTGCTCGCGAGCGCTGCCGCGGCGGCCGAGCCGCCGGCCCTCGCCTTCGCAAAGCCCGACACCGTCGGCCTGTCGGGCGAGCGGCTGGGCAGGCTCGATGTCTGGACGCGCGGTCTCATCGACCAGGGGAGCATCTCGGGCGCGGTGACCCTGGTCGCGCGCCATGGCAAGGTCGTCGAGCTCGCGGCCGCGGGCAAGCGCGACCTCGCCGCCAACCTCCCCATGGAGAAGGACAGCATCTTCCGCATCTACTCCATGAGCAAGCCGATCACGGGCGTCGCCCTGATGATGCTGTTCGAGGAGGGCAAGTGGCAGCTCAACGACCCGGTGGCGAACTACGTGCCGCAATTCTCCGGGCTCAAGGTCTACGCCACGGATGCCCGCGGCAACGTGACCTACGTCGACCAGAAGCACCCGATGACCATGCGCGAGCTCATGTCACACACCGCCGGCTTCACCTACGGGTACTTCAGCAACACGCCGGTGGACAAGCTGCAGATCCAGGCCAACCTGCTCGATCCGAGCATCACGCTCGATGAATTCATCGAGCGTCTGTCGAAGCTGCCGCTGAATGCACAGCCCGGCAGCGAATGGCACTACAGCGTGTCGGTGGACGTGCAGGGCTACATCGTGCAGAAGCTCTCCGGGATGCCGTTCGAGGACTTCCTGGCCAAACGCATCTTCGCCCCGCTCGGCATGCGCGACACCGGGTTCTACGTGCCCGCCGGCAAGATCAAGCGCCTCGCGCAGATGTACGACTACGACGCTGCCGGCAAGCTGCGCATCGTTCACGGCGGCCTGAACCACGACTTCGCCAAGAAGCCCGCGCTGGCGTCGGGCGGCGGCGGCCTGGTATCGACCGCCGCCGACTATCTGCGCTTCTGCCAGATGCTGCTGAACGGCGGCGAGCTCGGCGGAGTGCGCCTGCTCTCGCCGCGCACGGTCGAGCTGATGCGCTCCGACATGCTGCCCGCGGGCGTCGCCATGCCGGATCCCGGCCTCGCGTTCGGCCTGGATTTCGCCATCGAAGCGAACCCGGTCGATGCCGGCGGCTACTACGGCAAGGGCACGTACTTCTGGGGCGGAGCGGCCGGGACCTGGTTCTGGATCGATCCCGTCGAGGATCTGATCGTCATCGGCATGATCCAGCAGGTCGGGAGCGAGGGGCGCTCGATCCCGGACATGCGGGGGCTCTCCCACAGCCTCGTGTATCAAGCCATCACGCACTAGGAGTGTGGTCGCCCGGAAGGAGGCTCCGGTTCCCTTCGACCGACCTCCGCTCGGGCGTACCGTCCCGTTTGGGTAAGAGCTAGGCGGGCACTGCTACCCGTTACATGTTCCGACGTCCACCTTGGGGCCGCCTGATGAGCAGCG
>DATAYZ010000099.1:0-26010 GCA_036272295.1 Steroidobacteraceae bacterium | reverse complement strand
CCCTCGTCCTTGAGCGCCTGCTGCACCTTGGGGCGCTGCTCCACGCGCGCGACGTAGGCGGCGAGCGTCGGCCACCTGGCAAGATCGATGCCGACCCGCGGCGACCAGCGCAGCACGGTGAAGAGATAAGCGTCCGCGACCGTGAAGGTGTTGCCCATCACGTAGGTCCTGCTCTCGAGGAGCTTGCTCAGCCAGGCGAACTTCTTGTCGAACCCGGCGATGATCGAGGCGCGCCAGTCGGCCGAGATCTTGGGGTTGAACAGCGGGCCGTAGCTCTTGTGCAGCTCGGAGGTGATGTAGTTCAGCACCTCCATGAGTCGATAGCGCTCGAGGGTTCCCGACCGCGGCGCGAGGCCGCTCTCCGGTTTCTGATCCGCGAGATACTGCACGATGGCGGGACCTTCGGTGAGCACCTCGCCGCCCTCGAGCTCGAGCGCCGGCACGGCGCCCTTGGCGTTCACCGTCAGATAGTCGGCGCCCGAAGCGGTCTTCTTCCCCACGAGATCGACCTTCTCCAGCACGGCGGGGAGGCCCGCCTCGAGGAGCACGATGTGCGGCGACAGGGAACAGGCGCCGGGCGAGTAATAAAGCTTCATGGTCGATTCTCCTGCATGGGTTGGTCCAGCGTCGTCGCCAGCGCCGCGCCGACGATCCCGGCCTCCGAGCGCAGCTTGGCGATGCGCAGCGGAGCGGGGCAGCGCACCTTGTGCATGAAATTCTCCGGCTCCTCGGTGATGCCCCCGCAGAGCACGATGAGATCGGGCCAGAGCAGCGCGTGCATCTCGCCGAGCACGCGGCTCAACTCTTCCGACCACGCATCCCAGCTCAGCTTCTTGTCCACCTTGGCGCGCCCGGAGGCGCGGTGCTCCGCTTCTTCCCCGGCCACCTGGAGGTGGCCGAGCTCGGTGTTCGGCACCAGCCTGCCGTCGACGAACAGCGCCGTGCCGATCCCGGTGCCGAGCGTGAGCAGCAGCACCGTGCCGGAGACGCCGCGGGCTGCTCCCAGGCGCAGCTCCGCGAGGCCCGCGGCATCGGCATCGTTCATCACGGCCACGGGCCGGCGCAGGCGCTCGGTCGCGAGCGCGCCCAAGGGTTGGCCGATCCAGGCCTTGTTGATGTTCGCCGCCGTCATGACGGTGCCCTGGCGAATCACGCTCGGAAAGGCCACGCCGAGCGGATGGTCCCCGGGGATGTTCGCGGCCACCTGCGCGAGCGCGGCAAGCAGGCTGTCCGTGGAGCCTTGCGCGGGCGTGGGCGTCGAGAAGCGCTCGCTCTTGAACTCTCCGCTCGCGAGATCGACGAGGGCGCACTTGATGGACGACCCGCCGACGTCGACTCCGACCGCCAGCGCCGCTTCCTCAGCCAAAGGGTTCACGCATTGTGAGTTTCGCCCGCCGCCACCCGGCCAACATTCCCTATAATAACCCGTAACATGAACTCGATTGATACCCAGTTCGCCAACCGCCGAAACGTCGCCCTACAACCCGGAACCCTGCAGGCTGCCTTGCTCGATCGGCTGACCCGGACCCTGGCCAAGAGCCCGGAGTCGGCGAGCGCGCGCGATATCTACGATGCATTGTCGTTGGCCGTGCACGAGGAGCTGACGCTGCGCTGGCTGGCGACCGAGCGGCGCGTGGCCCGGGCGCACGTCAAGCGCGTGTGCTATTTTTCGGTCGAATATCTGCCGGGCCGATCGCTGCTCAACGCCCTGTCCAGCCTGGAGGGCGGCCTCCTGCAGGAGGCCCGGGCGGTTCTGCGCAACATGGGACACGATCTCGACGACATTGCCGCGCAGGAGGACGATCCGGGCCTCGGCAACGGCGGCCTCGGGCGCCTGGCGGCATGTTTCCTCGATTCCCTCGCGACGCTGCAGTTTCCCGCCATCGGCTACGGCATCCGCTACGATTACGGAATCTTCACGCAGGTCATCGCCCCGGACGGCGGGCAGCGCGAGGTGGCGAGCAGCTGGCTGCGCTTCCGCAACGTCTGGGAGCTGCCGGCCAGCGATGCCCGCTACACGGTCAAATTCTGCGGTCGCGTCGAGGCGTTCGAGCACACCGAGGGCACGAAGCACCGCTGGCTCGACACCAACGACATCTATGCCGTCGGCTTCGATCAGCTGACCCCCGGCAACCGCGGCCCGACCGTCAATTCGCTGCGCCTATGGTCGGGACGCGCCATCACGCCCTTCAACATCAACGCGTTCAACGCCGGGGACTACGCCGCGGCGGTGAGGGAGCAGGTCGAGGCCAAGAACCTTTCGCGCGTCCTGTACCCGGACGACTCCACGCCTCAGGGAAAGGAGCTGCGGCTCAAGCAGCAATATTTCTTCGTGAGCGCGAGCTTGCAGGACATTCTCGCGACGCAAATCGCCGAGGGCCGCCCGCTCGCGTCCCTGCCGGACTCCATCGCAATCCAGTTGAACGACACTCATCCGACGGTTGCAATCCCCGAGCTGATGCGCCTCCTGGTCGACGAGCACGGGCTCACGTGGGCGCAGAGCTGGGCCATCTGCTCGGCCGTCTTTTCCTACACGAACCACACGCTCCTGCCGGAGGCGCTCGAGACCTGGCCGGTGGCCCTGTTCGAGCGGCTGCTCCCGCGGCATCTGCAGATCATCTATGACATCAACCGCGACTTCCTCAAGGAGGTCGAGACCCGCTTCCCGTCGGACGTCGACCGGCAACGGCGCCTGTCCATCATCGACGACGGCGGCGAGCGCCGCGTGCGCATGGCGCACCTCGCCGTGATCGGCAGCCACAAGGTCAACGGCGTCGCGCAGCTCCATTCGGAGCTCATGCGCAAGCACGTGTTCTCTGGATTCGCCGAAATCTATCCGGATCGATTCATCAACGTCACCAACGGCATCGCGGTGCGGCGCTGGCTCAAGCAGTCCAATCCGGGGCTCTCCGCGCTGCTCACCGAGCGGCTGGGGCCCGCGTGGGAGAACGACCTCGAGGAGCTCGGCCGACTCGCGGGCGCGGCCGACGACGCGGAATTCCGGCGCCAGTTCCGCGGCATCAAGCGCACCAACAAGCTGCGGCTGGCGGACGAGGTGATGCGCCGTACCGGCATCCAGCTCAACGTCGATTCGCTGTTCGACGTGCAGGTGAAGCGAATCCACGAATACAAGCGCCAGCTGCTGAATCTGCTCTACGTGGTCACGCGGTTCCAGCGCATCCGTGCAAATCCGCTGGAGCCGGTGGTGCCGCGCACCGTGATCTTCGCCGGCAAGGCTGCGCCCGGCTATGCGATGGCCAAGGCCATCATCAAGCTCATCAACAACGTGGCGCGCACCATCGGCGCCGACTCGGAGATGCGCGACAAGCTGCGGGTCGCGTTCCTGCCGGACTACGACGTCTCGCTCGCGCAGAAGATCATGCCGGCCGCGGACCTCTCGGAGCAGATCTCGACCGCGGGCATGGAGGCGTCGGGCACCGGCAACATGAAGCTGGCGCTCAACGGGGCGCTCACCATCGGCACGCTGGACGGCGCCAACATCGAGATCCGCGATCACGTCGGCGCCGAGAACATGTTCATCTTCGGCCTGACCGCCGAAGAGGTCGGCGCGCAGCGCGCCGCCGGCTACCGGCCGCGGCAGGTGCTCGAATCGAATCCCGAGCTCAGGAGCACGCTCGAGCTGATCGAGTCGGGATTCTTCACGCCGGGGCGGTGGGACGATGCGCGGCCGGTGATCAACCGGCTGCTGAGCGATGCCGAGCCGTTTCTCGTGCTGGCGGACTTCCCCGCCTATTGCAAGGCGCAGGATGCGGTGGACGAGCTCTACGCGCGGGAGGACGAATGGAGCCGGCGCGCGATCATCAATTGCGTCAACATGGGCTATTTCTCCAGCGACCGCAGCATCCGCGAGTATGCCGAGCGCATCTGGTCCGTGAAGCCGGTGATGTAGCGGTGGCCCGGGGCCGATGAAGCTCATGCAGGCGGGATCGCCGCGTCCGCTGGGTGCGACGTGGACGGCGCATGGCGCCAATTTTGCGGTGTTCTCCGCGCACGCCACCCGCGTCGAGGTCGCGCTGTTCGATCCCGCGACGGGCGAGGAGAGGGCGCGCCACGACCTGCCGGGACACACGGGCGACGTGTGGCACGGCCTGCTCGCGCCGCGGCAGGCGAGCCCGGGCGCCCGTTACGCATTTCACGTCCACGGCCCCGACGCGCCGGAACAGGGGCTTCGATTCGATCCCACGGTCCCGCTGATCGATCCATATGCGCGGTGCCTGTCGGGCTCCCCTCGGCCGCGCGCAACCCTGGTCGACGGCGAATTCGACTGGGGCGAGGATCGGCCGCCGTCGACTCCGTGGCCCGAGACCGTGATCTACGAGCTGCACGTCAAGGGCATGACGCAGCTGCATCCGGCCGTGCCGCCCGCATGGCGCGGCAAGTACCTGGGTCTGACCGTTCCCGAGGTCATCGAGCACATGAGGTCGATCGGTGTGACGGCCGTCGAGCTCCTGCCGGTGCAGGCCTTCATCTCCGAGGGCTTCCTCCGCGACCGGGGTCTAGTCAACTATTGGGGCTACAACCCGATCGCCTGGTTCGCGCCGGCGAGCGAGTATGCGATCGGGGACGCGGTGCCCGAGTTCAAGGCAATGGTGAAGGCGCTGCACGCCGCCGGAATCGAGGTGATCCTCGACGTGGTGTTCAATCACACCGCCGAGGGCAACGATGCGGGTCCGATGCTCTCGCTCAAGGGCATCGACAACCCGGTGTACTACCGGCTGTCCTCCGACCGGCGGTACTACGACAACGTCTCGGGCTGCGGCAACACCGTCGACTGCGGGCAGACGCAGGTGCGTACGCTCATCATCGACTGCCTGAAGTACTGGGTCGAGGTCATGCACGTGGACGGCTTTCGCTTCGATCTCGCCACGGTGCTCGGCCGCGAGGAAGGCAGCTTCAACGAGCACGCGGCTCTCTTCAAGGCGCTGCGCGGCGAGCCCGCCCTGGCGTACGTGAAGATGATCGCCGAGCCCTGGGACATCGGCCCGGGCGGATATCAGCTCGGACGCTTCCCGGCCGGGTGGAGCGAGTGGAACGATCGCTACCGGGACGGCGTGCGGTCGTTCTGGCGGCGCGATCGCGGCCGGCTCGGCGAGCTGGCCGAGCGATTCGCGGGCTCGAGCGATCTGTTCCGCCACAACGGCCGCAAGCCCACCGCCGGCGTCAACTTCGTCACCGCGCACGACGGATTCACGCTCAACGACCTCGTGTCCTACAACGACCGCCACAACGAAGCCAACGGCGAGGCCAACCGCGACGGACATCACGGGAACTTGAGCTGGAATTGCGGCGTCGAAGGACCGACGGACGATCCCGCGGTGAGCGGGCTGCGCGTCCGCCAGATGAAGAATCTGCTGGCGACGCTGTTCCTGTCGCAGGGCGTGCCGATGTTGCTGGCCGGGGACGAGCTCGCGCGCACCCAGCGCGGGAACAACAACACGTACTGCCAGGACAACGAGCTGTCGTGGATCGACTGGCAGCTCCGCAGCGTCAACCGGGGCCTGCTGCGCTTCGTGCAGCGGCTCGCTCAGGTTCGGCGCCGGAGCCCGGAGTTCCGCCGCGAGACCTTCTTGAAGGGCGCCTCGTCGCGGGCGGGAGTCAAGGATGTGATCTGGTTAAACGTCCGCGGTGCCGAGATGACGCAAGGTGAGTGGCAAGACGAAAGCCTGCGCGCGCTGGGCGCCTGGTTCGGCAAGCGCAATGATCCGGAGGGACGCCTGTTGCTGTTGATGAACGCCGACGACACCGAGCAGGTCTTCTCGCTGCCTCCGCCGCCGGCCGGCCAACCGTGGTCCCGTCAATTCGACACGTCCCGCGATCACGAGGACGCGGCCAGCCTCGGGGATCTGCGCGAGTACGCGCTCATTCCGAGCAGCATGGCGCTCCTGGAGTGCTGAGGTGGATCCGTCGCTGATCGAGAGGCTCGCGCGTCTCAAGGGAATCGGCGACGCATACCACGACTATCGCGGCGAGCTGAGATTTTTCAGCCTGGAGACGAAGCGCGAGCTCCTGCGTGCGATGGGATCGCCGGTGGACGATGCGGCCGCGCTGGATTCCGCGGTTCGAGGCGCCGAAGCCGCGCGCGACCGCCGCTTCCTGCCCGCGCTGGCCGCCTCGCGCCAGCCGCGCGTGAGCTTCGACATCAACATTTCCGCGCGCGAGTTCGGCGCGACCCTGATCTGGTCGGTCTTGCGCGAGGACGGAACCAGGCAGGACGGGAAGACCAACACCGCGGATTACCCGGAAGTCTGGCGAGGCGAGATCGACGGGTCATGGGTCACCCGGCGGCGTTTCGAGCTGCCGTTCGATCTGCCGCCCGGATATCACGAGCTCGAGGCCCGCATCGCGGGCGGCACCCCCGCGAAGTGCCTCATCGTCGTGTCGCCGCGCCAGTGCTACGAGCCCGCCTCGGTCGCCGTGGGCGCGCGATTCTGGGGGATTGCCGTGCAGCTCTACACGCTGAGATCGCGCGGCAATTGGGGCATCGGCGATTTCGGCGATCTCAGGACGCTGATCCGCTGGATCGCGCCGCTCGGCGCCGCGTTCGTGGGTCTGAATCCGCTCCATGCGCTCGCGCCCGCCGACCCGCGGCGCGGGAGCCCCTACAGCGCGTCCAGCCGGCATTTCCTCAACGTGCTCTACATCTCGGTCACCTCCGTTCCGGAATTCGGGGAGTGCGCAACGGCACGCGAGCTTCTCGCCAATCCTGCGATCGGCGCACGGCTCGCGGGCTTGCGGGCGGCGGAGCTGGTCGACTACCGCGGAGTCGCCGAGGTCAAGCTCGAGTTCCTGGAGCTCCTGTACCGGGACTTCCGCGAGCGCCACCTCGCGGCGGATGGCGAGCGAGGGCGGCGCTTTCGCGCATTCGTCGCGGCGGGCGGCGAGCTCCTGCAGTCGCACGCGCGCTTCGATGCGCTCGATCGCCATTTCCGCCTCACCCGCGGGTCGGCCTCCGGATGGATGAGCTGGCCCGAGGAGTATCACGACGTGCATGGCCGTCCCGCCGCGCGCTTCGCCGAGGCCCACCCCGCGGAGATCGAGTTCCATGCGTACCTGCAATGGATCGCGCACGAGCAGCTGATCCAGGTGCAGGGACTGGCCCGCGAGCTCGGGATGCCCATCGGCCTCTACGGCGATTATGCGGTCGGCGCGAATCCCGCCGGCTCGGAGACCTGGGCCGACCCCGGAGGCTATTGTCTCGGAGCGGAGACGGGCGCGCCGCCGGACCCCCTCGCGCTCAAAGGTCAGGGGTGGGGCATTCCGCCGCAGGATCCCGCGGTGATGCGCACGCAGGGGCTCGCCGGGTTCGCCCGCCTGATCCGCAGCAACATGCGCTACTACGGCGCCTTGCGCCTCGATCACGTCATGGCGCTGTTCCGGCTCTGGTGGGTGCCGGCCCGCTACGCCTGCACGGAGGGCGCGTACGTGCACTATCCGCTGCACGAGCTGCTCACGGTGCTCGCGCTCGAGAGCACCCGCGCCGCGTGCCTGGTGGTGGGCGAGGACCTCGGCGTCGTGCCCGACGAGATGCGCCACGCCATGCCCGACTTCGGGCTCTACCACTACAAGGTGCTGATCTTCGAGAAGGTGGACGGCCGCTTCCGGCGTCCGGACGAGTTCGCGACCCGTGCGCTCGCGACCGCGACCACGCACGATCTGCCGACGTTGCGCAGCTACTGGGAAGGGCGCGACATCGAGCTCAGGCGGCGGCTGCAGCTCTATCCGAACGCCGAGATCGAGAGCGACATCGTGGGGGAGCGCGAGCGGGACCGGGAGATGTTGCTGGCCGCGCTCGCCGAGCAGGGATTGCGGCCGGAGCATCCGAGCGGTCCCACCGAGCCGTTCACGCCGCAGCTCGCGCACGCGCTGCACCTCTATCTCGCGCGCTCGCGCACCGCCCTCGTCGCGGTGCAGATCGAGGATCTGCTCGGAATGATCGATCCGGTGAACGTGCCGGGCACGCACCAGGAGTATCCGAACTGGCAGCGCAAAGTGACGGCGGATCTCGAGGATCTGGCGGCGAGGGAGGATCTGGCGGGGCAGTTTCGGGAGCTGGGGGTGGCGCGGGCTATGGCGTGACCGCCGCCTGCGCGCGCGCCGCCCACGCCCACACGACCGCACCGACGATCACCGCCACCGGCACGATCTTGACCGCCTCCGAGAGCGCCGAGGACTTGGACAGCGCGCCGATGATGAACGGCGAGGGCACGTCGCCGAGCAGGTGAATGGCGAAGACACCGAGCGCGATGGCCGTAGCGCGCTCGGTCGGCTCGACCAGGTTGATGATGGCGGCGTTGATCGGGCCCGTCGACAGGAACAGCATGAGCTGCGCCGCCACCATCCAGGCGATGTATGACGCGTGCGAGGGCACGGTGAGCGCCATCCATACGCATGGGGCGGCGATCAGCGTGGAGGCGCCCGACAGCCACAGGTAGGCCTGACGCGAGTACTTGATGCAGTAGTCGCCGAGCCATCCGCCGACGAAGGTGCCGACGAACCCGGTGACGACGACGATGGCGCCGAAGCTCACCGTCGCCTCGCTGCGCGGCACGCCGCGCACGCGCTCGAGGAATGCCGGCATCCAGAACGCAAGGCCGCCCACGGCGAACGTGTAGGCGGCGTAGCCGATGATGGTGAGCACGTAGGGGCGGTTGCGCGTCAGCGCGAGGAGCGTGCGCAGGAGCGACGAGACGGTCGCCCTGAGATCTCGGGGAGCGGCCTGCTTGGCCTGCCCCGGATGGGCGGCATGGTGCACGACGGCGCCGCCGTCGTCCTCGGCGCCGCGCGGCGGATCCTTGAGCAAGAGGCAGAGCCCGGCGAGGATGAGCCCGGGAATGCCGGCGATGAAAAAGGCGGCGCGCCAGCCGTAGTGCTTGTCGACGAGGCCGCCGACGACGTAGCCGAGCGCCGACCCGACCGGGATCGCGCAGAAAAAGATCGCCATGACGCGCGCGCGTTGGCGCGCGGGAAAATAGTCGGACAGCAGGCTCGGGGCGATGGTGACGTATGCCGCCTCGCCGATGCCCACGGAAGCGCGTGCGGCCAGGAGGCTCGTGTAGCCCCTGGCAAAGCCGGACAGCGCGGTGGCGAAGCTCCAGCAGGCCACGCCGAACGCGATCAGGCGCGGCCGCGAGCGCCGATCGCCGAGCACGCCGAAGATGGGGGCGGCAATGGTGTACACGATCAGGAAGCCGGACATCAGCGAACCCAGCTCGGGGTCCGACAGCGACAGCTCGGAATGCTTCAGGCTCTCCACCAGAGCCGACAGGACGTAACGGTCGAGGTAGCTGAGCAGATTGATGATCGACAGGACGGCGAGGCCGAAAGCGGCCGACTGCATCCAGTGTTTTTGTGGTCGTGGCGCCGTCACGCCCACCTATAGTAGCAACGCAACCGGGCGGAGTGACATATGTTGTCGCCGGCCGGCGACGGCGCGGCCCGGGCGCAAAGGACCGGCCGCCGCAGCGTATGACAGCGGCGTTACGCCTGTAGGACTGCGCCTGCTTTGCAGATCTTTGCCGCCCGAAGGGTTCACTCGGCGCCGGATTGGTGAACAATGGCGCCGTGGCATGGGCCCGCGTGCGCGGGCGTGACGAAGCCGGTGCTCAAGAAGTGATCGAGTCCTGCAATTCAGTGTCATCGGGCGGAATATGCGCGCGCACCGGCGTGCGCGCGGCGCTGTCGGTGCTGCGTGCGACCGTGTCGCCGGGCCTGCGCGCAGGGTTGCTCGGGTTGGCGGTGCTCGCGCTGGCCGCCTGCAACGGCACGGCGGTGGTGACGCTGACCAGCACGCCGTCGCAGAACGACTTTCTCGCCTACCGCGTCTCGCTGGTGTCGGTGGACCTGCAGCAGTCCGGCGGCACCACCGCGGCGGGTCTGTCGGTGCTGCCGGCCAGCACCACCGTCGATCTCGCCTCCCTCACCAATCTCACCGAGGTGGTGGGCTCGGCGGCGCTCTCCAAGGGAACGTACACGAGCGCGGTCGTGACCCTCGACTATACGTCGGCGCAGATCGTGTACGACGACGGCAGCGTCGACGGGGTGGCGTTGACGCCGGTCGACTCGAACGGCAAGGCCGTGACCCAGGTCAAGCTCACGGTGACGCTCGATCCCAGCGACAACTTCAGCGTCGTTCAGCGCGGCGCGTCCCAGCTCGCGCTGGACCTCGACCTCGGCGCCTCCAATGCGGTCAATCTCTCCGCCAAGACCGTGACGGTGACCCCGGTCATCGCCGCGAGCGCCGCGCCGATCGACTCGAAGCTGATCCGAATCCGCGGTCCGCTCATCGGGCTCTCCTCCGGCACGTCGACGACGGCGACCGGCGGCGGAGTGTTCACGATGAACATCATTCCGTTCAACGCGACGTCCGGCACGGGCTCGCTCGGGATCACCACGAGCGATACCACGGCCTTCGAGGTCAATGGCGGCGTATCCGTGGGCGGCACCGGCTTGTCGACGCTCGGCACGCTCGGCCGCGGCGCGATGACCATCGCCTACGGCACGCTCACCTCGTCCAACGACGTGCTGACGACGACCACCGACGGCGTGACCACCGCCACGGCCGAGCCGAACGCGTTCGGCAGCACCGCGAGCACCCCCGGGGACCTCGTCTTCACCGCCAGCCAGGTGCTGGGCGGCACCAGCGTTCAGGGCGGCCTCGACCGCATTTCGGGCGTCGTCTCGGGGCGCAGCGGCAATACCTTCGCGATTCAGGACGGCACGCTGCTCGCCATCGACGGCACCGAGACTTTCCTGCAGGGCACGACGGTCGTCGGCATGGGATCGGGAACCGCCGTGACCACGCTCGGCCAGAGCTCGACCGAGTTCGGCAGCATTCAAGAGGTGACGGTCGGCTCCGTGGTCGACGCCTTCGGCACCGTGACCGACGTGTCCTCGGACAATGCCGCCCTGGACGCGAGCGCGGGCCGCGTCCGCATCGGCACGAGCACGGCCGCGGGGCTCGTCACCGCCACGGGGACGGGGGTGCTCGAGATCAATCTGCTCCAGCTCGACGGGCGCGCACCGGGCGCTTTCGATTTCACGGACAGCGGCGCGTCCACGAATCCCTACGTGATCGATACCGCCGATCTCGATCTCACCAACGCCACGACCGGCGTCCCCGTCATGGCGAGCGGCGTTCCCAATGCGTTCGGCGTATCGCCTCCGAACTTCACCGCCGGGAGCCTGCTCGATCCGACCACGATATCGGCGCTGCTGGTCATCGACTGGGGTTCGGCGGGAACCTCCACGCCGTTCTCGGCGCTCGATACCACCGAGATGGACATCAACGTGCACAATACCGGCATCGGCACGCGCCATGCGATCACGGTCGGGCCGCAGGTGATCGACATGCTCGGAATGTCGACCGACCCCGTGGTCGGGCCCGACGCGTCTTCCACCACGTTCCTGTTCGCCATCGGTCACGCGGTGAGCGGCACGGTCGAGAGCTTCAATACCTACACGGCGTTCGCGTCGCAGCTTCAGACCGAGCTCGCCTCCGCCAGGGCGCTGACCCTGACCGCCGCCGGCATCTATTCCAGCCCCTCGCTCGCGGCGACCAGCGTTACGATCGTGCTCAACAACTGAGCGCGGACACGGGCGCGTCGGCTCGCCGGGGCGTGAGGCCGATGCGGGCCGAGCCGCAGCCGACGCGGGTGCTCGGCGCCGCGGGCGCCTCGCCGCCGCCGCCCGGCAACTGAGCTATACTCGGTGCATCAATCGCGCGCGGACGGTACCTATGCAAATCGCAATGATCGGCTTGGGGCGCATGGGCGCCAACATGGCGCAGCGTCTACTGCGCGGCGGACACGAAGTGATCGGCTACGACCCTGCGGAGGCGGCCCGATCGGCGCTGCAGCAGAAGGGCGCGAAAACCGCGGCTTCGCTCGCCGAGCTTGCCGGCAAGCTCAAGGCGCCGCGCGTCGTGTGGCTCATGGTGCCGTCGGGCGAGATCACCGACACCACGATATCGAACGTGGTGCCGCTGCTCGCCGCGGGCGACACCCTCATCGACGGCGGCAACTCCAACTACCGCGACACGCAGCGGCGGGCCGCGGACGTGGCCAAGAAGGGGATCCACTTCGTCGACTCCGGCACCAGCGGCGGCGTTTGGGGCCTCGCCGAAGGGTACAGCCTGATGGTCGGCGGCGATGAGACGGTGGTCGATCGTCTGCGCACGATCTTCGAGACGCTCGCACCGGCCAAGGACCGCGGTTGGGGGCGCGTCGGTGCCGTGGGCTCCGGTCACTACACCAAGATGATCCACAACGGCATCGAGTACGGAATGATGCAGGCCTATGCCGAAGGCTTTTCCATCCTGCAGCACAAGGCGGAGTTCAAGCTCGATCTGCATCAGATCGGCGAGATCTGGCGGTATGGCAGCGTGGTGCGCTCGTGGCTGCTCGATCTCACGTGCAATGCGCTGGAGAAAAACCCGACGCTGGACGGGATAGCTCCCTACGTGGCGGATTCCGGCGAGGGCCGCTGGACGGTCGCGGACGCGATCGAGCTCGGCGTTCCTGCCCCGGTCATCACGTTGTCGCTGCTCGCGCGCCTGCGCTCGCGCGACCCGGAGTCCTTCACGGACAAGCTGCTCGCGGCGATGCGCAACCAGTTCGGCGGGCACGCGATCAAGAAGGAATAGCCGCTAGGGCTGAAACTCGATCGCACCGACGTCGCGAGCACCGGGTTCACATTGATCTGATCGCCGCTCGTGTGGCCGCTGAGACTCGGGGATTTCTGCCACGTGCAGCCGGCATCGGTGCCGCAGCTGCAGATTCCCCGCGGGCAGCACCGTGAAAAACCGCGGCAAGAGCTGGTACATGCCTCCCAGGGCATCTCCCTGGTCGAGTGGACGGCGGCGCGTCGGCCGCCTCGTTGCGAGCTCGATCGAGCTCGCGTGCCGACGGCTCGTCAATACGCGCCGCCGCGCACGAATGCCGACCGCCGCGCACGATCGATTCCGCTTTACGGCGCGAGGTCGATCGCCACCACCACCACATTGCGATTCTTCGGCAAGGTGATGCTCTTGACCGTCTTCGCGTTGTTGATCGCCAGCGTGTATCCGTACAGATAGAAGGGTCTGGAATCCTTCGTTCCCTTCGGCAGCAGCCGATACGCCATGGTCACGGCGGTGGACTCGCCGGTGTAGTTTTGCGGCGTGAACCAGTCGCTCAGGCTCTGAGCAATGCTCGTCGTGGTCCCGTCCGTGTAAGTGATGACGAAAGGCTGGCCCGGTTGATTGCCGTTGGCCGCCGTCGCGAGCAGCAGCACGCGCGAGTAGGCGCCCGCGGTGCCCGACGGCAGCGTGATGACCCCGTTGCTGGCGGCGTTGGCCGCCCCGGCGGCGCCGATCACGAACGTCGAGCCTGACCAGGTCAGGGTGGTGCCGAGCAGGTCCGTGGCGTAGGCATCGCCGTTGCCGTCGAGGCCGCCGCTCGCCACCGCCGTGCCGAGCTTGCCGATGCCGACGACGTTGGCCGCGGTCGACAAGGGCACGCTGACCGTCGTTCCCGGTGCCGAGATCGTGTAAGTCCCGCCGGCAGCGATGCTGTTGTTGTATCCGCTTGCGACCGCGATCGCCTGCACGGTCTCCGTCGAGGCGATCGAGAGCGGTGTGCCGGATACGTAGGTCGGCGACGTGGCGGTCGGCGGCGTTCCATTGATCGTGTAGTGAATGACGGCTCCCGGCGTGCCGTCCGACAGTGTCACCTGCAGCGCGCCGACATATCCACCGGGCGGCGGATTGAGGGCCGGCGCGGCCGCCGTCGGGGTGATCGTGTAGGTCCCGCCGGTCACCATGCTGTTGATGTATCCGCTCGCAATGGCGATCACCTGCAGCGTCTCCGTGGAGGGGATCGAGACCGCAGTGCCGGAGACGTAGGTCGGCGACGTGGCGGTGGGCGGCGTTCCGTCGGTCGTGTAGTGAATGACGGCTCCCGGCGTGCCATCCGACAGCATCACCTGCTGGGGGCCGCCGTAGGCGCCGGGCGCGGGGTTCAATGTCGGCGTCGCCGCCGTCTGCGTGGGCGGGGGAGCCCCGCTCGCCGGAATCAGGTCGATGGCAAGAACGACCACGTTGCGATTCTTCGGCAAGGTGATGCTCTTGACGGTCTTCGCGTTGTTGACCGCGAGCGAATATCCGTACAGATAGAACGGCCTTGCATCCTCTCCGCCCGTCGATACGAGCCGATACGCCATGGTCGAGGCGATGGACTCGCCGGGATAGTTCTGCGGGGTGAACCAGTCGCTCAAGCTCTGGGTGATGCTCGTCGAGGTCCCGTCGGTATAAGTGACGCTGAAGATCTGGTTCGGCTGATTGCCGTCGACGCCCGTCGCCAGCAACTGCACGCTCGAATAGGTGCCCGGCGGCAACGTGATCGTCTCGTTGCTCGCGGCATTGGCGGCGCCGGCGACGCCGAGCGTGAAGGTCGAGCCCGACCAGGTGACCGAGGTGCCCAGCAGGTCCGCGGCATAGGCCTCACTGCCGCCATCGATGCCGCCGCTCGTCACCGCCGTGCCGAGCTTGCCGATGCCGACGACATTGGCCGCCGTCGACAGCGACACGCTCACCGTCGTTCCCGGCGCCGAGATCGTGTAGGTCCCGCCGCCGATGGGGCTGTTGTTGTAGCCGCTCGCGACCGCGATCGCCTGCACCGTCTTCGTGGAGGCGATCGTGAGCGGAGTGCCGGCCACATAGTTCGGCGATGTCACGGTGGGCGGCGTGCCATCGGTCGTGTAGTGGATGACGGCTCCCGGCGTGCCGTCGGTCAGCGTCACTTGTTGCGGTCCGGTAAAGCTGCCCGGCAGCGGATTGAAGCCCGGCGTCGCCGCCGTCGAGGTCGCCAGCAGCCCGTACACCGCCACCTTGTTCGAGAACGTGGCCACGTAGACCTTGCCGTTCGCGATCGTGGGCGGCACGAACTTGGCGAAATTGCCCAGCCCGTCCCGGGTGGGATTGCCGTTGGAGCTCCAGAGCACGGTGGACACGTTGCTCGCATCCATGGCGTAGAGAATGCCGGGATCGGTCGCATCGTCGAACAGGTTGCCGCTCGCCGCAGTGGTCGCCCAGAGGATGCCGGTGCCGGGTTTGTCGGCGTTCGCCGAGATGGACAGAATGCCGCCCGGATAGACCGGCATGTTGGTTCCCTGCTGCGTCGGGGTTGCCGGGAACGTCGAGCCGTTGAAAGCATACGCTTTGACGTTGTCGCTCGGGCCCCAGTGGTAGAGGACCGGCCCCCCGTTCGCGGCCGAGCGCTGCCAGTAGACCGGACCGCCGCGGAATTGCGGAGCGGCGCTCATCACCTGAAGAGCGCCGGCATTGGTCGCGCTGTAGTGTCCAAGATTCGAGGTATTCAGCAGATAGAAGGTGCCTGCCTTGCCGCCGCCGGCGAGGAGGGCGGGACTCGTGTTGGGCACCACCAGGGGCCCGGAACTGCCGAGATCCAGGTCCTGGCCGTCGAGCCCGCTCCAGTTGGAGGGGGTGAACCAGTCGACCAGCGCCAATTGATTCGCGGGGTTCAACTTCAGCACGCTCTCGCTGAATGCATTGGTGCCGTTGTAGCCGCTCTGGTAGCCGTTGCCGGTGAAGACGTAGACGTTGCCCAAGCCATCCACCGCCGGCGGCCGGCCCGACTGCCACACGCCGCCGCCCTTGGTGCCGGTGGGGACGGTCGCGAAGATGCCGCTTTGCACGAGGGTCTGCTTGTTGTATGCCATCACCCAGCCCGAGTACCCGCCGGCGTATTCCAGCTCGACGGGACCGAAGCCGAAGACCACCTGGTTGCCGACCAACGTCAGCGAGGCGCGCTGCGTCTGATAGCGGCCATCGAAAGTCATTCCGCCGTAGGCGCCCGAGATCACCACGTTCGCCAACGGCTCCGTGCCCTGGGTGATGTCGACCACGTGCAAGCGGTACACCAAGGTGCCGTTCTCGAGCGTGCAGGCGATGAGATACATGAGATTGGTGGAGCCGTCGATGACCGGGGTACCGAGGATGCCCACGTTGCCGACGATGTTGGTGTTGCCGGAGAAGGTGAAGTTTGCGATCGGCACGGGCGTGGCGCCGACGCTGGCCGCGAAGTTGACCGACCATAAGGGGTTGCCGGTATCGGCATCGAAGGCGTAGAGCGTGTCGTTCATCGACGCGACGTAGACGACGTTGTGCGTGCCTTGACCGACGACCGCCACGTTCGGGACGTACAGCGGCTGCGCGTAGACATCGGCGTCCACGGGCAAGCTCGCGACCAGGCCGAACGTGCTCGGCGAAACGCTCGACGTGGTCAGCGTCGTTTCGCTCAGGTTTGCGCCGGAGAGCCCCGGGTCATTTCCCCGCTGCAGCACCGCCGTCTGCGCGTGCGAGAGACTCGCGAAAGCGATGAGCCCTAGGGCAACGGCGAGTCTTGCTGTGTGGTTCTTCACGGGTTTTCCCCTTTGTCGTTCTATTTATGCGCGCTTCACCGGATCTGCGCGTCTTGCAGTCGACCACCGGTTCGCGTGACCGGGGGCGCTGCCATCCCGCGCGGAGTATGAACCAGAAGGCGGGGCCGACGCCATGACATAAGAAGGGAAGCAGCGCAGCGTGCGGCGAGGGCGCCGAACATTGCCCATTATGTTAAGTAAAAGCCGGAGCCGCGCGACGACGCGCTCTGCCGATCAGCCGTGCTCTTCCGCGAGCGGGCCGAGTGCCTGCTCGAGCGGCGCGAGCCACGGCCCGAAGTGGCGCCAGTGGTCGATGCCTTCGCGGTTGATCGGGCGGCGCACCTGCTCGGAGCTCGCGCTGTGTACGCTGCGGCCGGTCTTGTGGAATTCGACGCAAGCGGGCTCGAAGGGCAGCTCGCAGAAATCGAGCAGGCGCCGCACGTGGCTCTCGAGGTCGTCGACGAGCGCCTCGTGATGGATGCGCAGAATCCGTCCCGGCAGCGCTTCATCCCAGTGCGCCATGAGCTCGACGTACATGCGGTAGTAGCGGGCGATGTCCTCGATGTCGTAGGTGAACTGCTGCCCCGAGGCGAAGAGCTGCTTGTAGTTGCTGAAGCAGCAGGCGAGCGCGCCGCGGCGCGCATCGATGATCCTGGCATTCGGCAGCATCAGGTGAATGAGGCCGAGGTGGCGGAAGTTGTTCGGCATCTTGTCGATGAAGTACGGCCTGCCCTGGCGATACACGCGGGTGTCGTCGAGATACTTGCGTCCGAGGCGCTCGAAGTCGGGGGCCGTCAGCTCGGCGAGAACGCCGGGGTAGCGCGGGCCGGAGCCGGAGTCCTCCGTATCGCGCCCGCGCAGATCCTGGACCAGGCGCGGGATGTCGGCGAGCTCCATCGTGCCCTCCACCCGGGAGTGCGAGGCGAGGATCTGCTCGATCAGCGTCGAGCCGGAGCGGGGCAGTCCGACGATGAAAATGGGCGAGCGATCCTTCGCGCCGAGGCCTTCGCGGGCGGCGAAGAACTCGCGCGTGCAGACGTCCGCCTGCAGCCTGGCGTTGCGCTCGAGGGGCTCGGGCCGGTAGCGGCACTCGGCCTTCTTGAGCACATTGCCGCGCTCGTAGAACGAGAACGATTCCGCATACTCACCGCGATCCTCGAGTGCCTTGCCGAGGGCGAAGCAAAGATGATAGCGGTCGGCGGCCTCGATGCCGCCGGCCGCCTCGCCGTCGCGCATGCGCCGGATCTCGGCCTCGCTGAAGCGGTAGGTCTTGAGGTTCGCGAGGCTCCAGTACGCCTCTCCATAGTGCGGCCGGACGGCCGCGGCCTCGCGGTAGGAGGCGACGGCCTCATCCGTGCGGCCCAGGGTCTTCAGCGCGTGCGCGATCGACAGGTGCAGCTCCGCGTCCTCGGGCGTTTCCTTCAGGATCTCGCGATAGAGAGGCAGCGCCAGGTCGTAGTTGCCGAAGCCGGTGCAGATCGTCGCGTGGGTGGTGCGGTAGGCGCGGTTGTCGGGATCGACGGCAAGCAGCTGCTCCATCTGCTCGCGAGCCTCGACGTGCTTGTGACGCCTGAGCAGCGCGAGCGCGTACTCGTAGCGCGCCGCATGGTACTCCGGCTGCCGCGCGACCACGGCCTCGAGCAGCAGCTCGGCGTCGTCGATCACGTCGAGATCCATGCCGATCTTCGCGAGCAGGCGCATGCCCTCGATGTGGTCGCCATGCGCGAGCAGATACTGCCGCACCTGGTGCTCGGCGCCGACGATATTGCCATCCGCATACAGGTTGAACGCCGTCATCAGCTCGTGCGGCAGCTCGGCGAGCTTCTGCGCCTCGGCGGCCGCATGGCGCGAGTCGGCCTCGCGGCCCGTCATGCGAAACAGCACCTCGAGCGCGCGCCAGCTGCCCGACAGCGCCGAATTGAGATTGACGGCGTGGACGAACGCCTCGATCGCGGGGCCGGCGGAGCGCGTCGCGACATGGCAATGGCCGCGCTCCTGAAACAGCCGGCTGTATTTGGGGTGGTGCTTCTCGAGCTCGGCCAGCGCCGCGAGAGCCTCGGGAATGCGGCCGAGATAGCGCAGCGCCACGGCGATCATGTAGAGGACGTCGCGGTTCAAGGGAACCTGCGAGCGCAGCGCCTGGCCGGCCTCGAGCGCGGGCGCGAACTGGCTTCGCTCGAGCAGCCCGCGAATCCGCTTGACCTCGGCCTCGATCGGCGAAGGCGGCGGCGGGTTGGCGGGAGGCGGCACATCGGCACCGCCGCCTACCGTGGCGGGGTCGGCGGGAGCCGGAGCGTCCGTGGGGCCTGCTGACATGGTGTTCGGCGATTCTACGGCACAACGGGTCCTGCCCGCCGGAGTATGAGCTCCGGCGGGCTGCGAGGGACTCGAGCGCTATTTGGCGTTCGAGAACTTGTAGCTGAAGCTGACCCCCAGGACGCGCGGACGCTGCGGAACCTCGGTGATGATGAACTGGCCGGAGTTGGTCGACAGGCTGGAGTTCACGTTGGTGAGGTTCTGACCGTAGAATTGCACCGCCCAGTCATCCTTCGAGATTCCGGCCGACGCGTCGTAGGACGTGTACGGCGGAATGTCGTAGGCCGGCACGAAGCCGGTCGCCGTCACCATGTGGTCCTGGTGGTGGCCGGCGGCCTGCACGAACGCGCCGTAGTCGTTGATGTTCCATTCGTAACGCAGCCGCATGTTCAGGTTCATCGCGGGCGAGTACGAGGTGGGACTGCCGAGCACTCCGTACGGGTTCGGGATGGAGCTGATGTTCTTGCCGTAGTTGATGCTCTCCGGATTGTTGTCGACCAGGTAGGGCGAGTTGGTCTGCGAGGTTGAGTTCCAGGCGGCCGCGATCTGCGCCGACAGGCCATGCACAACCAGCGCATTGATCTGCGGCTCGACGCCGCGCACGCGATAGCTCGGGCCGTTGGTCGAGAACGCGAGGTTGCCGAGGCCGCCCTGCGGGTCGAAGAAGCCGGTCTGGGCATTGCCCCAGACTTCCTGATAAACCGCGCCGTTGAACTGCACGCGATGGTCGAAGAACTCGGTCTTCCACCCGACCTCATTGTTGGTGACGTTGTCCGGCACCGTGAAGGCCGGCACGCAGAACTGGTCCTTCCCGTCCGGCCCCGGCAGGTGACAGGAGGTGGTGCGATTGAACGCGCCGGCGCGGAAGCCTTGCGACCAGGTGTAGTACAGAAGGATGTCGTCGGTGACGTGCCAGCTCAGATTGGCGCGGGCACGGTTGCCGCTCGGCGTGAAGCGGTTCGGCGAGCGGATGCTGACGTTGGTGCCGTAGGGCGCCTGGCACGGACCGAAGTAGGTGGTGGCCGAGAACTGCTTGCAATAGAAGCTGCCCACGTCGCCGCCGGTCTCGCGGTCGTCGTACTTGAAGTGACGGATGCCGCCCGTGATCGTGAGTGCGTGCGGGATGATGTCGAAGTCGACCGACGCGAACTCCGCGAGCTGTTTGTAGCCGCGCTCGAAGTCGTCGAAGAATCCCGTAGGAGGCGATGGCGTGTACGCCGGCGATCCGGGCCAGGGCTGGATCGGCAGGTAGCAATCTACATTGAGGCCGGTGGGCGAGCAGGTCGGCACCGTCACGTAGGACCACTGGGTCTGGTCGACGATCGTGTAAGCCTCCCAGTAGGCGCCGATGGTGCCGCGGATGCGCAGGTCATCGGGCGAGCTGAAGCGGAACTCGTGGCTCTGGTGGGTGTTGTGCTCGTGCTCGCGCCAGGTCGTGCTCGGTGTGTAGCACTTACCCTTGGTCGGATCGGTGCTCGAGTAGCCGGCGCACTGGTAGTAGTAGCCGTACACGCCGCGCGCGTAGTTGGTGTAGTCCTGCACTTGGTCGACGTTGCGGATCATATAGGCGCCGCTGTAGACGATCCTGAAATTGTCCACCTTGCCGTTGACCACCCAGGCGGTGTTTTCGAACCTGTCCTTGTCGTACGAAGGATTGAACAGCGTGACCGACAACGGCGGCAGCGGCTGCCCGCCCTGCGGCGTGGCCAGGGCGTTGTTGGTGAGCGATGCGCCCTCGCTGCCGCGAGGCATCTCGTAGAAGACGCCCTGCGAGTCCATGTTCTGGTACGACTGCGACAACAGCACGTTCCAGTCGTCGTTGATCTTGAGCAGCGCCTGGAGGCGCGTGCCGGTATAGGTCAACGGGTTGATGGCGTTGCCGACCAGGCTGTTGTTGTTGATCGTGAGGCTGTCGTCGGGTACCACGCCGCCATTGTTGCGCGCGAAACCGAGATCGGTCGGCGAGCGCGAGAAGGTGCTCGGCACGTTGTTGATGTAGCCGCCCTGGTGATCGCTGTAGATCACCGCGCGTACCGCCAGCATGTTGTCGATCAACGGCAGGTTGAGCACTGCCGTCAGGTTGGTGTTCGGGTCGCCATGCGCCGTGATGCCGTAGCCCGCCTCCACACTGCCCTCGGTCACGTCGAGCTTCGGCTTGTTGGTGATGTAGCGCAGCACGCCGGAGAGGGCACCGCCGCCGAACAGGGTGCCCTGGGGTCCCTCGAGCACCTCGACCCGCTCGAGGTCGGCGGCGTAGACGTCGAGGTTGCGGCCGGGGAGCTGACCGGACTGCTCGTCGAGATAGATCGCAACCGCCGGGAACGCGGCCGTGGTGCCGCCGCCCTGGCCGCCGCCGCCGCCGACGCTCAGGCCGCGCATGAAGATGTCTCCCTGCGCCGGGCCGTTGGTTGCCTGCGTGACGTTCGGCAGAGATCTGATCATCGAGTCGAAGTTCTCGACGTGGAGCTGCGACAGCGTCTCCCCGGTCAACGCCTGGATGGTGATCGGAACGTTCTGGATGTTCTCTTCGCGGCGCTGCGCCGTGACGGTGATCTCCGCGAGTGCATCCGAGCTGTCCGCTGCGGCAGTCGTGGCAGCAAGGGCGGTTGATCCATACTGAACACCGAGAATCGAGCAGATGGCATAGGACAGCTTTTGATTAGGTGTCACCCTGTGTCTCCCTTAGATTGAAAACGCATTCACGGTGTTTGCCGCAAGAACGGGCCGTGCAGCGCGCGCCTTATGGGCAATGTTCGTATCGCGCCTTGCACAAACCCGTGTCACCCCGGGGACAGACTGTACCCGAACTGGCGGAGATTTCAGCAACTTTTAACGTTCAAGATCGCCGGGCAGTTCTTTCGTGCTACGAAAAATTGTTGCGTGACAGCAACAGGCGCTCCTGGAGCTGACACCTGGTTCGCGCCAGCCTGCGCCGCCTGCTCAAGCCTCGAGCGGCGCCCGGTGCCGGCTCACCGCTTCGCCGTCACCCGGCTTCAGCGCCGTGAATACCAGGGTGGAAACGATGGTCAGCGCCGCCAGCGCGCGCAGGGCGAGGTGGATGCCGTGGATCATGCCGGCCGGATCGGCACGGTAGCGGTCGGGCACGAACACCGCGGCGGTCAGCGAAGCCGCCGCCACGCCGAAGCTCACGGCCATCTGCTGCACGGTGCTCGCGATGGTGCTGGCGGCCGCAGCCTCGCGCTCGCTCACGTCCGAGTACGCCAGCGTGTTCATGCTGGTGTACTGCAGCGAGGTCATGAAGCCGTAGGTGAATGCGAGGATGACGATGGCCCACACCGGGGTGCCGACGCCGACGGTGGAGAAAAGGGAGATCAGGACCCCGACGAGCACCGTGTTCGTGACCAGAACGCCGCGGAAGCCGAACCGGCGCAGGATCTTCGGCATGGTGAGCTTCAGGCTCATGGCCGCGATCGCCTGCGGCATGATGAGGAGCCCTGACTGGATCGGGCTGAAGCCGAGGCCGACCTGATAGAGCAGCGGCAGCAGGAAGGGGATGCCGCCGACGCCGAGGCGCGTGAGCAGGTTGCCGGTGATCGAGACGCGAAAGGTCCGGAAGCGCACGAGCCCGAGGCGCAGCAGCGGATAGCGGAACCGCGTGCTGTGGAAGCCGTAGGCGGCGAGCAGCGCCGCCGATATGGCGAGCAGGCCCAGCATCTCGCGGCCGCTCAACGTGGTCTCGCCGAACACCTCGAGGACGTAGGAGAGCAGGCATACGCCCGATCCGAACAGCACCAGGCCGACGAAATCCAGCGGCCGCCGGCGCTCCTCGCGGTAATTGGGCAGGTGCCGGTACACGAGCAGCAGCCCGACGAGCCCGATCGGGATGTTGACGAAGAATATGAGGCTCCAATGGAAGTAGGCGATGATGAAGCCGCCGAGCAGCGGCCCGAGCATGGGCCCGATCAGGCCGGGCATCGCGACGAAGGCCATGGCGGCGATCAGCTCGGACTTCGGGAAGGTCCGCACCATCGTGAGCCGCCCCACGGGAAGCATCATGGCTCCGCCGCACCCCTGCAGCACCCGGCAGGCCACCAGGACATGGATGTTGGTCGACAGGCCGCAGAGCAATGATCCGAGCGTGAACGTGCCGATCGCCGAGGTGAATACGCGCCGCGTGCCGAAGCGGTTCGCCATCCAGCCGCTGATGGGAATGAACACGGCGAGGCTCAAGGTGTAGGTCGCGAGCACCGCCTTCATGCTGAGCGGCGGCACGCGCAGCGCCTGTGCGATGGCGGGCACCGCGGTGTTCAGGATGGTGGTGTCGAGCGCCTCCATGAAGAACCCGACGCCGACCAGCCACGGCACCAGGCGCCGGGCGGTGGGAGAGAGCGGCGGGTCGCCGCTGTCGATGCTCGCGGTCAGGCGGCGACGCCCGCAAGCGCCGCATCGACGACGCGTTGCGCCTCCGCGGTCAGCCGCTCGAGATGCGCGGCGTCCCGAAAGCTCTCCGCATAGATCTTGTAGATGTCCTCCGTGCCGGAGGGGCGCGCCGCGAACCAGCCGCCGGCGGAGATCACCTTGACGCCGCCGAAGGGCTGGTGATTGCCGGGCGCCGTGGTCAGCACCGTCTCCACCGGCTCCCCGGCGATCTCCCGCACCCGCACCTGCGCGGCCTCGATCTGACCGAGGCGCTTCTTCTGAGCGGCCGTCGCCGGCGCATCGACGCGATGCGCGAACAGCTCGCCGAGACTCTTGGCGAGCGATCGATACGCCTCGCCCGGATCGCGTCCCGTTCTCGCGGTGATCTCGGCCGCGAGCAGGCAGGGCACGAGCCCGTCCTTGTCGGTGGTCCAGACGCCGCCGTCCCGGCGATTGAACGAGGCGCCCGCGCTCTCCTCGCCGCCGAAGCCGAGGCTCCCGTCGACCAGGCCCTCCGCGAACCATTTGAAGCCGACCGGCACCTCGTACAAGGTGCGGTTCAAGCGGCGGCTGACCCGATCGATCATGTCGCTGCTCACCACCGTCTTGCCCACGGCGGCGTCGGTGCGCCAGCCGGGGCGATGGCTGAACAGATAATCGATCGCCACCGAGAGATAGTGATTCGGCGGCATCAGGCCGGCACTGACCGTGACGATGCCATGGCGGTCGTGGTCGGTATCGCAGGCGAAGGCGATGTCGAACTTGTCCTTGAGCCCGATCAGGCCGCGCATCGCATAGGGCGAGGAGGGGTCCATGCGGATCTTCCCGTCCCAGTCGAGGGTCATGAACCGGAAGGTGGGGTCGACGGCATCGTTCACCACGGTGAGATCGAGCCCGTATTGCTCGGCGATCCGCGGCCAGTAATGGACACCCGCGCCGCCCAGCGGATCGACGCCCATGCGGATGCGCGAGGCGCGGATCGCATCCATGTCGAGAATGGCGCCGAGCTCATCCACGTACGCCCCCAGGAAGTCGTGGGAGCGAACGCCCGGCGCGCGGCGCGCCGCCGCGTAGTCGATCCTCTTCACGCCCCCGAGCTTGGACTCGAGCAGCTCGTTGGCGCGATTCTCGATCCACTTGGTGATGCCGGAGTCCGCCGGTCCGCCGTTCGTCGGGTTGTACTTGAAGCCGCCGTCGTTCGGCGGGTTGTGGGAGGGTGTGATGACGATGCCGTCGGCGAGGCCTTGGGTGCGGCCGCGGTTGTGCATGAGAATGGCGAGCGACACCGCGGGCGTCGGGGTGTACTCATCGCCCGCCGAGATCATGACCTCGACGCCGTTCCCCGCGAGCACCTCGAGCGCGCTCGCATAGGCCGGCGCGGACAGCGCGTGGGTGTCGAAGCCCATGTACAAGGGCCCGGTGATGCCTTGGGCGCGGCGATACTCGCAGATCGCCTGGGTCACCGACAGCACGTGGTGCTCGTTGAAGCTCGAGTCGAGCGAGCTGCCGCGATGGCCCGAGGTCCCGAAGCTCACCCGCTGGGCCGCGATGCCGGGATCGGGCCGCAGGCTGTAGTACGCCGTGACCAGCCTGGGGACGTCGACGAGCGATGCCGCCGGCGCCGGCTGCCCCGCGAGCGGGTGGATCTTCGCTTTGCTCAAGTGGTCGCCAGCGCGGAGCTCTTCTCGGCGATCCGCTTCATCAGCTCGCGCCACGACTTGACGAAGCTGTCCGCGCCTTCGACCTGCAGGCGCGCGGCGAGGGCGTCCACGTCAACGCCGGCCGCCGCGAACTCGGCGATCACCTTCTCGGCGTCGCCCCCGTCAGGGGACATCACGCCCTTCACCGTTCCGGACGCGGCGAACGTCGTGAGCGTCTTTTCCGGCATGGTGTCGATGGTCTCGGGAGCCGCGAGCGCCTCCACGTACAGGCCCGGCGGCGATTTGGGGTCCTTGGTGCCGGTGCTCGCCCAGAGCATGCGCTGCTTGCGCGCACCCGCGCGCTCGAGATCCTTCCAGCGCTTGCTTGCGATCAGGTCGCAATGCGCACGGTAGGTGCGCCGCGCGATCGCGATCCCCAGCCGGTTGCGCAGCCGCTCGGGCACCTGGTCCGCGATGGCGCGGTCCCAGCGGCTGATGAACAGCGAGGCCACCGAGTTGATCTTGGGGTCGAGGCCCGCGGCGATGCGCCGCTCGAGGCCGCGCATGTAGGCCTCGGCGACCGCGAGATATTGCTCGCGCGAGAACAGCAGCGTCACGTTCACCGGCACGCCCGCGAAGATCGAGGCCTCGATCGCGGGCACGCCGGCGGGCGTGCCGGGAATCTTGACGTAGAGGTTCGCCCGGGCCGCCTGGTCGTGGATGTGCTGCGCGGCGGTGATCGTCGATTGGGTGTCGTTCGCGATCAGCGGGGACACCTCCATGGACACCCAGCCGTCGATTCCTCGCGTACGGTCGTGGATCGGCCGAAACAGATCGGCGGCGCGTCTCAGGTCATCGAGCGCGAGCTCGATGAACAGCTGCTCGTCCTTTTTGCCCTCGCCGGCCTTGCGCCGGATGCTGTCGTCGTACGCGCCGCCCTTGCCGATCGCCTCGTCGAAGATGGTCGGGTTGGACGTGAGGCCGGTGACCGACAGCTCGTCGATGTAGCGGCGCAATGTGCCGTTGTCAAGCATGTCGCGCGTGATGTTGTCGAGCCAGATGCTCTGGCCGAGATCATGCAGGGCTTGGGTGGTTTTCATGCTTCGACCTCATTCATGCTTGGTATTCGCTGGCCATTCACGTACGGCCGGGCCTGCCATTGGGCCTGATCGGACGCCACTGGCGGCCGTCGCGTGTGATCAGGCGATTCGCCGCCGCGGGGCCGACGCTGCCGGCG
>DATAYZ010000098.1:0-67615 GCA_036272295.1 Steroidobacteraceae bacterium | reverse complement strand
CCTGGGCCGGCGGTGAGGAATATTGTTACGAGGCGCTGAACCTGGCCGACGGCAAGCGCAGTGCCCGGCAGATCGCGGATGACCTGGCGGCGGAGCTCGGGCCGGTGCCCCCGGCGCTGGTGCTCGAATACCTCCGGGCGTTGAAGACCAGCGGGGTGCTGGAGTAGCGTTCGATCACGAATACTGCAAAGGAGAAGAAACGTGGCTGACGACAAGATCTACAAGGGCAACTGCTTCTGCGGCGAGGTTCAATTCGAGGCCCGCGCCATGCCTTCGTGCCTCCCCGCCGTAGCCCGGGCGGCCCCTGCCTGTGTGTGCTGTTAGGTGACTGCTCCCGGTAAGTGGTCCGACGGACGTGTACGTCCATTCAATGACGATGGGTCCGTGTGCGGTTCAGAGACCATTTACCGGTAGCAGTCACCTAAAAGCACACACAGGCAGGGGCCGCCCGGGCAACGGCGGGGAGGCACGAAGGCATGGCGCGAGCCGAGCCTGGTCAGCGGCGGAGGGTCTCGAGGAGGTCGCGGTAATCCTTGATGCTGGGCGTCGAGAGGCCACCGACTTTGCCTTGATCGTCCCACTGGCGGACTCGGACGGCCTCGCGGTAGAAGGGCTCGGACTCGAAGCGCGCGAGCTCCTCAGGCGCCATCGGGCCGCCTTGGAGCTTGAGGGTGATGACGGAGGCGGGGCTCAGCTTGGCGAAGTAGGCTCGGTCGGTCGCGAGCAGATAGCGCTTGGCGGGAACGTGCAGCCGTACGGGCTCGGAGACCTCCGGTCCGAAGCGCGAGGCGAGCCAGCGGCTGCCGACCTCCTCGTGATGCGCATCGTGCTTCCAGTCAGCGATGTCGCTCGGCACGTCCTCGACGAGGTGCCCGATGTCGTGGAGCAGCGCGGCGACGATCAGCGGCGCGGGCGCGCCGCCGATCCTCGCGAAGTACGCGGCCTGCAGCGCGTGCTCGGTCATGGAGACGGGCTCACCGAAGTATTCGCCGGAGCCGCGCGCGGCGAAGATCGCGAGAATTTCCTCGACGGTGGTCATGCAAGCTCCCGCCCGGACGGCATCGCCTTGGCGCTCACGGAGTCTCGCGCGCGAGCAGCGCGGCCTCGGAGTAAACGCTGTCGCGCGTAAGATAGCAGCCGCGCAGATGGCGCGGGTAGCGCGCCGAGGAAAACGGCGTGCGGCCGTGCAGCGTGCGCTGGTTGTCGAACACCACCAGGTCGCCGTCATTGAGCCGCAGCTTGAGGTGGAAGCGTGCATCGCGCAGCAGCGCCGCGAATTGCCGATAAGCCTTGTAGAACGGACGCGCCGCCTGTGCGTCCAGCCGGAGCGGCGCGACCGAGCGGCTGTTGTAGTGCACGGCGCGAAGCTCCCCGCCGCAGGTCAGCTGCAGCAGCGGCCGCTCGGCGTACAAGTCGGCATCCTTGGATCGATAGTGAAACGGCACCGGCGTGTCCGACAGGCGCTGGAAGGCCTCGGGCGCGGTGCGGCGCAGGTGCTCGGCGAGCGCGAAGCCGTCGCCGAACAGACTGTCGCCGCCGTCGGGCGAGGCGATGAGCGCGTGCAGCACCTGGAAGCCGGGCACCGGCTCGCGATACGGATTGTCCGTGTGCAGCCCGAGCCCAAGGTCCGAGTAAGCGAGGTTCTCGGGCTGCGGCACGGAGCGCACGTCGTAGACCCGTCCGTAGTTCGTCTCGGACACGCGTCCGACGAGCGCGGCCGCATCCAGTATCCCTGGATCGACGCAGGGCACCTGGCGCATGAACGCGACCCCGTCCCTGAGCAGCCGCCCGAGCCAGCGCGCGCGCGCGACGCGGTCCTGCTGCGCCTCGGCGTACGTGGTCCAGGCGAAATCGCGCGCGGCATCGAGGCCCGCCCCTTCGAGCCAGAGGCGCGGCGCGATGCTCTGCTCGGCCGGGCGGTCCGCGGCGTGCTGCCGCAACCATCCGGCCTCGAACGTGGCGGAGCCGGGCTCGGCCTCCCAGGCCAGCGTCACTCCGCCGTTCTCGCTGCGGGCACTCTTGATCCTGGGATCGGCGGGCAGGTCGGCGATGTCGACGAGCCGCTGACCGCTGTGCGGATCGCGGTCCTCGCGTAAGTTGTCGCGCAGCCACAGGCTCGCGAACTCGCTCGACGACCCGTCGCTCCACTCGACGCCGAGCATGTCCGGGCTCGACCAGAGCCGCTTGATGGAGGGCGCGGCGCTCATGGCCGCACCGGTGCGGCCTGCGAGGCGCCGACGGTCGGCGCAACGCCCGCGGAGTGCGGACCGAATGCCGCGACGCTCGCGGTGTGCGGATCGAACGGCGCGACGCACCCGGTACGCAGAACGAACGATGGGGCGCTCATGGTAAATGCCTCCCTTGGGCCGCAGCGCGCCGGCCGAGGATGTAAAGATAGCCGGCGCCGAGCGCCGCGATCGCGCTCACGGCCGCGAGCGACAGGAACACCGCTTGCCAGCCGAAATACACGGAGATCCGGGCGACGCTGTCCCCCGCGACGTAGCCGCCGAGGTATCCGACCCCGTCGATGATCCCCGAGGAGACGGCGCCGCCCTGTTTGCCGCCGAAGTCGAGGGCGAACGCGCCGCCGAGGTAGGAGTAGGGTCCGAGCAGGCAGAACGCGATCGTCCCGATCGATATCAACGGCAGCAGGGTGCCGGCCGCGTGCGCGTGCGTGCTCATGAGCAGGATCAGCGCCGCGGCGGTGCCCGCCAGGCCGAAGAGCATGATGAGCGCGCGGCCGTTGACGCCGAGGCGGTCGCTGAGCCAGCCGGTCGCGAGCACGGAGACCGCGCCGACGCCCGGAAAAATCGCGCTCAAGCTCGCGGCCTTGCCCATGTCGTAGCCGACGTAGTCATGCAGGTAGGCGGGTGTCCACGAGTTGAAGGATTCGCGAATGATGGTGCAGCCGAGCGACAGCAGGCACACGGTGATGAACGCACGGCTGCGCAGCAGCGGCGCGAGGAGCTGGCGCACCGATTGCGGCTTGCGGTCCGATCCGGCGTAGAGATTGAGCGGGTTCGGTTTGGCCTCGGAAAAGCCGAGGGCGACGCGCGATTCGCGCAGGAACAGAAAGTTCGCGGCCAGACACAGGCCGGCCACCACGGCGGCGAACACGAACAGCGTGCGCCACCCGTAGCCTGCCCCGATCAGCATGCCCATCCACTGCCGGGCCGCGGCGTCCCCGACGAGATAGCTGATGCTGAGGATGCCGATGATCATGCCGTAGGAGGTGAAGTCGAACCACTTGGACGACACCTTGATGAGCCCCGCCCAGGACAGGGACTGCGTCAGCCGATTGCCGATCCACGCGAGCGTGAATATGGGCAGGCTGACCGAGGAGGCGAACAGCAGCGTGAAGACCGTGGCACCGACCAGGCCGATCAGGAAGCTGACCCGGCCGCCCCAGAAATCCCCGAGACCGCCGAGCAGGAGCTTGCCGATCCCGTAGGCGAGGACCCCAAGAGAGATGATCTGACCCATGCGGATCGTGGCTTCGGCATGGGCCATGCCGTGCCGGCCGAGCTCCTCGATGAGCAGCGGCGTCGCGACGGACAGGTCGGCGCGGCAGAAATAGAGAGAGCCGTAGCCGGCGAACAGGAGCAGGACGACGATGGTTTGGCGGCCGCGGAGCGATCGAGTGCCCGAGTCGCCGGCGCGGCCGTGGCCGAGCTCAATCTCCGTTGCCATGCGTGTCCCAGGAAACCAAGCGGTATTCGTGATCGCCCGCGCATCTTAGGGGACGGGGGGAGGCCGTGCACGGATTTCGCGCGGGCAAGCCGTCGATTGGCACAGAACCTGCTTCGTACCGGGGAGGAGCGGCGATGGGCGCCGCTCTCGAGGCCGGATTGCCGCCGACGGCAATCCCTGGCCGCTGACGCGGCATGTGCGGCAATCCATTGCCGCCCGCGGGTAGAACGGAGGAAATCGACATGTCATCAGTCTCAACCGTGAGCGGCGCGGCCCCTGCGCTCCCGCAGCTCAACATCCAGCCTCATGGGCACGGGCATCGGCACGGACACGTCCAG
The DNA here is from genome assembly GCA_036272295.1 of Steroidobacteraceae bacterium. Taxonomy (GTDB): domain Bacteria; phylum Pseudomonadota; class Gammaproteobacteria; order Steroidobacterales; family Steroidobacteraceae; genus Bog-1198. The sequence goes on along the minus strand of DATAYZ010000098.1, from coordinate 63,587 downwards.
TCCGCGGACTCGACCGATTCGTCGGGCGACACCGCGGCTCCGGTGCCGGCCGCCACTCAGCAAAGCCTGTTCGGAAACCTGCTCTCCTCGCTCGAGCAGGCGATCGGCCTGCAGCCGCCGAGCTCAACGTCGAGCACGCCCGTGACCGGGGCCGTGACGGGAAGCACCGGATCGAGCACTGCCGGAACCGCCGCGACGCCGAATGCCACCTCGGCCTCGACCTTGTTGCAGAATTATCTCAAGAACCTGGAAAGCGTGAGCGGCGCGAGCAGCGCCAAGGTGAACGTCAACGCCTGAGCCCACTCCACGGACCGGGCGGCGCATGGGGCCGCCTGCCGCGACGCTTGGGGCGCTGCCCGCCTGATGGGGCCGCCCGCGTGATGGGGCGCCGTCCGCGCGGTTTACTCGCGCGCGGCGGTGGGCTAGCCTCACGGAGGGGTTCCTTCCGTGAGCACGATCAACCGACTGCCGACACTGTTCATTCCGCACGGCGGCGGTCCGTGCTTTTTCATGGAGCCCCCGCCGTCGGACCCCCACATGTGGGAGGGTCTCGCACGGTACCTGCGCGGCATCGACGCATCGCTCGGTGTGCGCCCCAAGGCGGTGCTCGTGATCTCCGGCCACTGGGAGAATCCGCTGCCGACCTTGAACGCGGCGGCGAAGCCCGGCTTGCTGTTCGACTATTACGGCTTTCCCGAGCACACCTATCGATTGAAATACCCCGCGCCCGGCGTCCCGGATCTCGCCGACCGCGTGCGCGCACTGCTCGGCCGCGCCGGCATCGACAGCGAGCTCGAGTCCAAGCGCGGCTTCGACCACGGCGTGTTCATTCCCTTCCTGTTGATCTATCCCGAGGCGGACGTGCCGATCCTGCAGCTCTCGCTGCAGGCCGGCCTCGACCCAGAAACGCATCTGGCGATCGGCAGGGCGCTCGCGCCGTTGCGTGATCAAGGCGTGCTGATCGTCGGCAGCGGCATGAGCTATCACAACCTGGCGGACATGTTCTCGGGCCGCGGGCGCGAGGCGTCGGAGGCGTTCGATGCGTGGCTCGGGCGGGCGGTCGAGGATCCCGCGACCCGCGATCGGCTGCTCGAGGGCTGGCGCGATGCGCCGGGCGGCGCCGCCTCGCATCCCCGCGAGGAGCACCTCATCCCGCTCATGGTGGCGGCGGGAGCCGCGGACGGAGATGCCGGCCGGCGCACGTTCGGCGAGGCGATCCGCGGCAACCGGATCTCGGGGTTTCAATTCGGCTGAGTCTCGAGTGGGAAGAACATGAAGAGGAGGAGCGGATGAAGACTGCATTTGGCTCGAAGGAATTCGCACTGTGCGCGCTCATGCTGCCATCCAGAGGGCTTCGCGCCTCGCGGGATCGTTGGGGAAAGGGCGAGCTGGGCGTCGTGGCGCCGCGCGCCCCTCTGCCGCCGCCGACCCCTTTGGGTGGCTATTCCAGCTTGCTCGCCATGCGACGGCCAGCGTGACTGACGGTCAGGAGAGCCGCCCGCTGCCGCTGCCGCAGCTCTCGCTGCTGGCGCTTGGTTTGGGCGTCGTAACCGGCTTTGGCGCCGTGCTTTTCCGCGATCTGATCGGCCTCATTCACAATCTGTTGTTCGCCGGGCATCCGATCATGCACTACGACGCCAACGTTTTTACGGCGCCCGCGCCCTGGGGCCTGCTTGTGATCCTGGTTCCGGTCATCGGCGCCGTCGGCGTGACTTTTCTGGTAACCCACTTCGCGCCGGAAGCGAAGGGCCACGGGGTCCCGGAGGTGATGGACGCAATCTACTACAAGGGCGGCGTCATCCGGCCGGTGGTGGCACTGGTCAAGTCGCTGGCTTCGGCAATCGCAATCGGCAGCGGCGCATCGGTCGGGCGGGAAGGCCCCATCATCCCGATCGGGTCGGCGCTGGGCTCGACGCTGGGGCAGATCATCCGCATGCCGGTCGGCCAGCGGATCGCCCTGGTCGCCGCCGGCGCCGGCGCGGGAATCGCCTCCACCTTCAATACTCCGATCGGCGGGGTGATGTTCGCCATCGAGTTGATGCTGCCCGAGGTGAGCGCCGAGACCTTCCTTCCGGTCGCGATCGCGACGGGGACCGCGACGTTCGTGGGCCGCTGGTTCTTCGGCGACACACCTGCTTTCCGCGTGCCGGTGCTCGAAGCCATGCCGATCGATTCGAGCGCACTTATCGTGCTCGTCCTGTTCGCGGTGACGGGCGGCCTCACCGGCGTCGCCGCGGCCGGCTTCATCCGAGCGCTGCATCTGGCCGAGGACATCTTCGATCGGATTCGGTTCCGATATCTGCGGCACATGCTGGGCATGCTGATTCTCGGCGTGCTCATGTACGTGCTATTGCGCGCGGTGGGCCAGTATTACGTCGATGGCGTCGGCTATGCCACGGTTCAGGCGATACTGGCGGGCCAGATCTCCACCTTTTGGCTGCTGGCGCTGCTGTTCGCCTGCAAGCTGTTCGCAACGTCCCTGAGCCTTGGATCGGGCTCGTCCGGCGGCATTTTTTCACCTTCGCTGTTCATGGGTGCCGCCCTTGGCGGGGGTTTCGCCGCGCTGCTGAACGGCTGCGGATTGCCCATGCATCTGAGCGTCCCGGCTTTCGCGATCGTCGGCATGGGCGCCATGGTGGGCGGCGGGACCGGGGCCGTGATGACGGCCGTCACGATGATTTTCGAAATGACGCTCGATTACAGCATCATCATGCCCATGATCGTCGCCGTAGCCATGAGCATCGGCGCGCGCCGGGTGCTCTCCCGCGAGACCATCTATACCTTGAAGCTCGTGCGCCGCGGCCGGTCCATTCCCAAGGCGCGCCATGCCAATATGTTTCTCGTGCGCACGGCGCGCGAGGTGATGGATGCCGATGTCGAGGTATTGCCGGCGGATGCGAGTTTCGACGTCTACCTGCGCCAGCCCCAGCACGCCGGGCGACTGCGCCACGTCGTGGTCACCGACAACGGCCACCTCTACGGGGTGATCCGCGTCAACACCGGCCTTCGCAGGGGATTGGAGGGCGCCCATACCGGCGTGAGCCTGCGCGATGTGGCGAGCCGCAATTTCACCGTGGTGGGCGAGGAAGAGTCGGCTTTCGAGGTCATCCGCCGCATGTGGCGCAAGAACGCCATCATGACGGTGGTGGTGCGCGGACGAGGCATCCCGCGCGGCAGCGACGTGGCCGGCGTGATCACCAAGGAGCATGTCGCGGACTCGGTCGCCGACAGCGTCAAAGCGTATCCTCAATAATCTTCCTCGAGGGCGCCGTTGCTTGCGCACCCGACGAACGAGCTCGTTGACCGCACGCGACGAGTCGCGAGAGGGCGCCATCGGCCGCCCGCTCCCGTTTATACTGGGCTGCCGCATGGGGTGATTTCAGGGATGCCTTCATGACCTACCGGTCGATGTTTGCTTGGCGCGCACGCGCTCTTGCGGCCATTGTGCTGTCTTTTTCCAGCGCTTCCGCCTGGAGCGCCGGCCCTGAGCCGGCCCAGCACGAGTTTTTCATCGAAAACTTCAAGACCGAGAGCGGCACGGTGCTGCCCAAAGCCCGCATCGTGTATGGCACCTACGGCAAGCTGAACGCCGCCGGCGACAACGCGGTTCTGCTGCCGTCGCACTACATGGCCGACATGCACGGCTATGGGTTCGTCATCGGGCCCGGCAAGGCGCTGGACCCCGACAAGCTGTTCCTCATCACGAGCGAGCTGTTCGGCAACGGCCGGTCGTCCTCGCCGAGCAACACCCCCGAGCCGTTTCATGGCCCGCGGTTTCCCGTGACCACCATCCGGGACAACGTCGCGGCCGTCCACCGGTTGCTGACGGAGGCGCTGCACGTCAAGCATTTGAAGGCGGTGATCGGGTTCTCCATGGGCGCCCAGCAGGCCTTCCAGTGGTCGGTCAGCCATCCCGAATTCATGGACCGCATCGTCGCCACGTCCGGGACGGCCAAGACCTACGGGCACGGCATCGTGCGGCTCGAGAGCCAGATCTTCGCGCTCGAGACCGATCCTGCCTTCAAGGGCGGCGACTATGCCCAGCAGCCCGAGCGAGGCGTCCAAGCGTTCGCGCTGGTGTGGACCGCGTGGCTGTTTTCGCAGGAATGGTGGCGTCAGGAGCTCTGGCGCCAGGATACGAAGACCTGGGGCAGCAGCTTCGACGAGGTGGTCGAGCGTCTGCGCACGAACTTCATTCCCGGTGCCGACGCCAACGACCTGATCCTGCAGATGCGCACCTGGGAGCGCCACGACGTGGGCGGTACGCCGGGATTCCACGGCAACGTCGAGGCCGCCCTGCGGTCGATCAAGGTGCCGGTGCTCTACATGCCGTCCCTGACCGACCTCTACTTTCCGGTGACCGATGCGCGCTATGAGGCCGCCTTCATTCCCCGGTGCGAGCTCCTGCCCATCCCCTCGCTCTGGGGGCATCCGGCCGGCGCCGGCGCGACGCCGCAGGACGCCAAGTTCCTGAACGAGCACATCGCGCGTTTCATGGCCGCGGCGCCCTGAAGCGTCGTCGATAGCGACAACGGCAGCCGCAGGTTCCCGCCGCGTACGACGCGGCGCCGCCCCCGCGTCGATTCGACGCAAGACGCGGCGCACGCCCTGTCGTGCGCGCAAGGCGGCGTCCGCCTGCATCGTTCCACGCGAGGCACGGCGCCCGCTGTGTCGGCTGCGCCTTGGGGGTATAGTTCGCCATCGGGTTTGCCACAACATTCTTCGAAGGATTTCCATGCTCCGTTCCGGATATATCCGCGCCGTTCTGCGCGTGCTCATGGGTGTCGTGCTCTGCTCCTCGGCGTTCGCCGCGACGCCGCTGTTGCTGCGAAATCCCTCCTTGGGCCAGGACAAGATCGCATTCCTCTATGCGGATGACATCTGGGTCGTGGCCCGCGAGGGCGGCGATGCGCGGCGGCTGACCTCCGTCGGCACCGTCATCGCGGGGCCGTACTATTCTCCGGATCACAGCCAGATCGCCTACACCTCGAGGGAGCACGGCGTCGCGAGCGTGTACGTGGTGGGCGCGGACGGCGGCGTGCCGCGCCGCCTGACCTGGAACCCCGTCGGCAGCGAAGTCGTCGGCTGGACGCCGGACGGCAAGGACGTGTTGTTCGCTTCCAGTGCGGCGAGCTATTCCGACTTCGTGCGCTTGTTCCGCATCCGCGCCGACGGCATCGGGCCGGCTCAGGTGCTGCCCCTGCCGGGCGCCGCGAGCGGCAGCTTCTCCGCCGACGGCAGCACCCTGGCCTACGTGCCATTCGAGCAGTGGGAGCCGGGGTGGAAGCACTATCGCGGCGGCCAGACCACGCCGATCTGGCTGGTCAACATGAAGACCCTCGACGTGGAGAAGATCCCGCGCGAGGGCTCCAACGATTCGCATCCCGTGTGGAGCGGCGGCACGGTGTACTTCCTGTCGGACCGCGACGGTGCGGTCGGCCTCTACGGCTACGACACCGCGACCAAGCAGGTGCAGTCCGTGGTGCCGAACAAGGGCTTCGACTTCAAGTCGGTTTCCGCGGGTCCCGGCGCCCTGGTGTACGAGCAATTCGGCTCGCTGCACCTCTACGACCTGTCGACCCACCAGGAGCACGCCGTGCCCGTCACCGTGCAGGGCACGCTGCCGAACCTGACGCCGCACCTGGCGCCGGTCGCGGCGGATGGCGCACAGAACATCGGCATCTCGCCGACCGGCGCGCGCGTCGTGGTCGAGGCGCGCGGCGACATCTTCACGTTGCCGGCCGAGAAGGGCGACACGCGCAATATCACCCGCACGCCGGGCGCCGCCGAGCGTGGCCCGGCCTGGGCGCCCGACGGCAAGTCGATCGCCTATTTCAGCGACGCATCCGGCGAGTATCAGCTCTACATCCACGATCAGGAAGGCATCCGTCCGCCCAAGGTGATCGATCTCGGGCCGGGCGCCTCCTTCTTCTACGCGCTGCACTGGTCGCCGGACTCGAAGCATCTGGCGTTCTCCGACAAGCACCTGCGGCTCTGGTACGTGGACGTGGCGAGCGGCAAGCCCGTCAAGATCGACACCGGCATCCGCGGCGGATTCGGGCAGCAGACGGAGCTCGCATGGTCGCCGGACTCGCAGTGGATCGCCTACACCCGTGATCTGGACAGCCAGCTGCACGCGGTATTCCTCTATTCGCTCGCGAGCCATGCATCGAAGCAGATCACCGACGGCATGAGCAACGCCTCACACCCGGCGTTCGATCCGAGCGGCAAGTACCTGTACTTCGCGGCCTCGACCGACAACGGTCCGTCGGACGCGGGCATCGATCTGTCGTCGCTCGATCGTGCGACCACGAGCGGCGTTTACGTCATCGTGCTGGCGAAGGACGGCGCCTCGCCGGTCGCGCCGCAGAGCGACGATGAGAACAGGAAAAAGGACGACGACAAAAAGGACGAGGACAAGAAGGGCGACAAGGGGGACAAGGGGGACAGGGGCGACAAGAGCGCGGACGCCAAGGACGACGGTGACGACAAGGGCGGCGGCGAGGACAAAAAGGGCAGGAAGAAGGGTGCGGAGAAGCCCAAGCCGACGGTGATCGACCTCGCGGGGATCGAGAACCGCATCCTGTCGCTGCCGATCCCGCAGCGCAATTACGTCGATCTCGCCATAGGCAAGACGGGCGTGCTGTTCCTGGCCGAAGGCTCTCCGGTCGGCCGTTCGTCCGGCGAGGAAGGTCCGCAGGTTCCGATCCGCGCGCTCTGGCGGTTCACCACCGAGAAGCGGCTCACCGAGGAGATGCTGAGCGGCCTCACCGCGTTCGACGTCTCGTTCGACGGCGAGAAGCTGTTCTACGCGCGCGGGGACGCCTGGTTCATCGCGCCGACCGCGGAGCTGAAACCGGGCTCGCCGGACGCGCCCGCCGGCAAGCCGGTGAACAACGGCGGCATGACCGCGGTGCTGGATCCGCGCGCCGCGTGGCGGCAGATGTATCGCGAGACGTGGCACCTGCAGCGGGACTTCCTCTACGACCCGCACTGGCATGGCCTGGATCTGGCCAAGGCGGAGGCGCGCTATCGGCCCTACCTGGACGCCGTGGCCTCGCGCGAAGAGTTCAGCTACCTGAGCGACGAGATGCTGGGCGAGATCGAGATCGGGCACATGTTCGTGCGCGGACCGCGCGCGCACGATCACACACCGAAGCCGGGTCTGCTCGGAGCGGACTACACCCTCGACCACAACCGCTACCGGTTTGCCAAGATCTACAACGGGCAGAACTGGACGCCCTTGCTCGCCGCCCCGCTGACCATGCCCGGGATCGACATCGTCGCGGGCGATTACCTGCTGGCCATCAACGGCCGCGAGCTGCATGCCAGCGACAACATCGAATCGTTCCTCGACGGCACCGCGGGCAAGCAGACGGTGCTGCGCGTCGGCAGGAATCCCGAGGGCGCGGACGCGCGCGACGTGACCGTGGTGCCGACCGAGTCGGAGGCCGGTTTGCGCAACCTCGACTGGATCGATTCCAACCGGCGCAAGGTGGACGCGCTCTCCGGCGGCAAGGTCGCGTACGTCTACATGCCGAACACCGCCGGCGCGGGCTACACGAACTTCAACCGGTATTTCTATGCGCAGCTCGACAAGCAGGCGCTGGTCCTCGACGAGCGCTACAACGAAGGCGGGTTCATCGCCGACTACATCGTCAACGTGCTGGGGCAGAAGCTCCTGAGCGGCGCGATCGAGCGCGACGGCAAGCCGGTGCACGACCCGGAGGGCGCGATCTTCGGGCCGAAGGCGATGCTCATCAATCAGTCGGCCGGCTCCGGCGGCGATGCCATGCCCTGGTACTTCCGCAAGGCGAATCTCGGCACGCTGGTGGGCGTGCGCACCTGGGGCGGCCTGGTCGGCATCGGCGGCTATCCGCAGCTCATCGACGGCGGATCCGTGACTGCGCCGCGCTACGCGATCTTCGGCTTGAACGACGACTGGGAAGTGGAAGGCCGCGGCATCCCGCCCGACGTCGAGGTCGAGGAGCTGCCGAAGGATGCGGCCGCGGGCCACGACGCGCAGCTCGAGCGTGCCGTTTCCATCGTCGTCGAGAAGCTCAAGGAGCATCCGCCGGTCGAGCTCAAGATTCCGCCGTACCCGAACCATCACAGGAACGATGACCTCGGCAGCCACTGAAGGAAAAGCGGCGCGTCGGCGCACCTCGGTCGGACGGCCGGCCCTCGAGCGGGCCGATTGGATCGGGGAGGGCCGCAAGCTGCTCATCGCCGGGGGCATCGGTGCGGTCAAGGTCGGGCACCTGGCGCGCAAGCTCAAGGTGACGCGAGAGGCCTTTTACTGGCATTTCAAGGGCCTCGAGGAGCTCTGTGAGGAGCTGATCGCCGACTGGGAGCGCGGCAACGCCGCGGCGTATCGTGCGCTCCTCGACGCCCGCGGGCACGACGGCCTCAAGGAGTTCAAGGCGGTGGTCAATGCCTGGATCAACGAGGAGCAGCTGAGCCCGGCCTGGGACGCCGCGCTCCGCGACTGGGCACGAACCTCCTCTTCCGTGGCGCGCGCCGTCAAGCGCGTGGACATGATGCGCATCGGCGTGCTGGAGCGCATCTTCCGGGACATGGGCATCGAGAAGCTCGAGGCCGCGGTGCGCGCACGCGTCATGTACTTCCATCAGGTCGGCTACTACAGCATCAAGATGCACGAGACGCCGAGGAGCCGCCGCCGGCTCCTGCCGATGTATCTGCGCATCATCACCGGCAAGGACCTGTTCGACTGACGGACGCGGTCTTGGGGCCGCCGCCGGCCCGATGGCAGCGCCTCTTGACTTACACTAGTGTAAGTTTACACTCATGTAAGGGATGACCTCCCAGGTTGTCGAAGAACAAAGCGTTGCCGCGCGCAACGACGGAGGCCTGATGTTCGACCGTACCAAGCTCACGCGGGCGGCGCTGTGCGCCGCGCTCGTGCCGTCCGTGCTCATGTCCCAGCGTCTCGTGGCGGCGGGCGCCGACGCAGGATCGCAAGACATCGAGGAGATCGTGGTGACCGCGCGCAAATCCTCGGAACGGCTGCAGGATGTGCCCATCAGCATCACGGCCGTATCCGAGGAGACCCTGCAGCGCTCCGGCGCCGAGACCATCGCGGACATCGCCCGCGAGGTGCCGGGACTCAACGTCGTGGCAGCCGCTCCGGGCCAGAACCAGCTGATCATCCGCGGCGTCTCGTCCAGCGGCGGCGTGCCGACCGTGGGCTACTACATCGACGACACGCCGATCCAGTCGACCGGCAATCTGGCCGGCAACGCCATGGATCCGGCGCTGTTCGACCTGGAGCGCGTCGAGGTGCTGCGGGGACCGCAGGGCACGCTGTACGGGGCCAGCTCGATGGGCGGTACCGTCAAATACGTGACCCGCCAGCCGGATCTCAACTCGACCAGCGGCTACGTCAAGACCTCCCTTTCGGACACGGATGGCGGCGGCTTCAACTACGAGGTGAGCGGCCTCGTCAACCAGCCGCTGATGGCGGGCGTCGCCGCGCTGCGCGCCATCGTCTTCTACCGCGATCAGGATGGCTACATCGACCGCCATCCGATCGATCGGACCGACATCCTCGCCGCGGGGGCCGGTCCCGCAGCGAACAACGTCAACACCGAGAGGACCTGGGGAACGCGCATCAGCGTCGAAATCAAGCCGACCGACGCGTTCTCGATCACGCCCTCGATCTTCATACAGCGCACCGATCTCGGGGCGCCGTTCACCTTCGACGCTCCGCCGGGGAGCTTCGAGCATCCGATCCAGACGCGCGACTCGAGCGAGCCGTCCTCGGACAAGCTCGAGCTCTACACCGTGACCATGAATGGCGACGCGGGCGCGGTGCACATCACCTCGTCGACGGCCTATCGGTCACGGCGCTTCGATGCCGTCGAGGACGATTCGAAGGTCAGCTATTTCTATTTCTCGCCGGTGCCGCAGTCGTACGTGTACCCCACGCCGTTCGACAACTACTTCGCGAACCACGACTTCACCGAGGAAGTCCGCGCCTCGGGCGACTTCGGCCCGGTACACGGCCTGGTCGGGCTGTTCTACCAGCACCAGGACAACTGGACCTCGTACAATCTGCCGATACCCGCGGGGTACAACGCGGCGTTCGGCACGCCGTTCGGAGACACGCCCTTCTATATGGGCGTCGGCTCGGCGCAGCTCGTGCAGCGGGCTGCGTACGGCGAGGTCAACGTCAAGATCACCCCGCAGCTCCAGGCCACCGTGGGCCTGCGGACCTTCGAGGTGAAGCAATACGATCATGCCATCACGACGGGCGTGTTCAACGGCGGATTGACCGACAACGCAGGAACCAGCAAGGACAACGGCACGAATCCCAAGTTCAGCCTGTCCTATGCCATCACCCCCGACGCGCTCACCTACGCGACGGTCTCGAAGGGCTTCCGCCAGGGAGGGCCGATTCCGGGTCTTCCCTCCACGCTTTGCGCCGCGGATCTGGCGGCCATCGGCCTCAGCGCTCCGCCGACCTCGTTCAAGTCGGACACGTTGTGGAACTACGAGCTCGGCGCGAAGACGGGATGGCTGGATCGCAAGCTCACGGTCGACACGGCGCTCTACTACATCAAATGGACGCGGCTGCAGCAGCTCGTCGCGCTTCCCACCTGCGGATTCGACTTCACCGGGAATTTCGGCAGCGCCTCGAGCAAGGGCACGGAGCTCGAGGTGCAATACAATCTGAGCGACAGCCTGCACCTCACGGTGGGCGGCGCCTATAACGAGGCAAAGCTCGATTCGAACGTGGTGGGTGCGCAGGGCCGGGCGGGCGATACCCTGGAGGACGCGCCGCGGTGGATGGGCTCCGTGGCCGCCGAATACCGCCGGGAGGTCGCGGCCATGACGTACGGATTCGCCCGGGCGGATTTCAGCACCGTCAGCAAGCAGTACAACAACTTCAACTCCGGCAGCATCTACTACGACCGTCCGGGCTACAGCCTCCTCAACCTGCGGCTGGGGGTCGACCGGCACCTCTGGGAGGCCTCGTTGTTCATCGATAATGCACTCGACAAACATGCGGAGACGGCGTTGCCGCTGTCTTACGCGATCGACCTGCCGACGACGCGCCGGGTGTCGCTGAATCGGCCGAGAACCATCGGTCTCGACGCCCGGATCAACTTCTGAGATGCACGCGGACGTGCGGGGAGTCTTCATGAGCAATGCGCAATTCCCTTCGGCTGGCGGTCTGCGCCGCTCGAGGCTCCGCAAGCCGGGGGCCGCCGCCGTCGCGGCGCTCCTCACCTGCGCCCTCCTGGGCCCCGTCGCGCGCGGAGGCGATGCCCTGGGCAGCGACCCCCTCGCGCAGTGGGGCGTCGGCGCCGAGGTCGACTACTCGCCGGAGGTCATGGTGCCGATGCGCGACGGTGTCCGGTTGTCGACGGACGTCCTGCTCCCCAAGGACTCGCCCGCACCTTACCCCGCCGTGCTCGTACGCCTGCCCTATCCGAAGGCCGTCGCGTTCAACAGGACGTTCAACAACCGCCTCCTGCACGCCCTGATCGAGAACGGCTACGCGATCGTGGTGCAGTACGAGCGCGGCACCCATGCGTCCGAGGGCGAATATCACTTCCTGTCCGGCGCCCGCCACGACGGCTACGACACCATCTCCTGGATCGCCTCGCGGCCCTGGTCGAACGGCAAGGTGGGCACGTACGGATGCTCCTCCGGCGCGGAGAACCAGATGGCGCTGTCGGCGGAGAACCACCCCGCGCATCGCGCCATGATCGCCGAGGCCGCGGGCGCGGGAATCGGTGAGTTCCCAGGCGTTTCCAGCCAGGGTTTGTTCTATGCGGGCGGAATTCCGGAGATGGAGTTCATGCCGTGGTATTACACCTGGGGGTACATTCACAGGCCGCAGCTGCCGGCCTCCGTGCCCGATGACGAGAGATCGCGCCTGATGCAGGCGTACGCCGCCAAGACCACGGAGCTCGACCTGCCGCTGCTTCCGGCCGCCGCGCACCTGCCGTCCAAGGACATCCTGCGAAGCCTCGGCACGCCCCCCACCGATTGGGACACCCTGATCCTGCGGGCTCCCGGCGATCCCGCGTGGCGCAGCGGACAGTACCTGACTTTGCGCGACCATCCCAAGGTGCCGGCGCTCATCGTCGACAGCTGGCACGACATCGGCGTCGGCGAGGTGGTCAAGGTATACGAGTACGAGCAGACGCGGGCCGACAACCAGTTCCTGGTGATGGGCCCGACGAGCCACTGCCGCATGGGAACGGAGACGCGGCACACGATGGTCGGCGCGCAGGATGTGGGCGATGCACGCTACGACTACCTCGAGCGGTACATCGAGTGGCTCGACTACTGGCTCAAGGACCGCAAGAACGCCGCGCTCACGCACCCCAAGGTCGAGTACTACCTGCCGGCCTCGAGCGAATGGCGCAAGTCGACCGCGTGGCCGCCGCCGGCGAGCGAGCGCAAGCTCTATCTCGACAGCCGCAAAGGGGCGAATTCGGTGCTCGGCGACGGTACGCTGGACGACGGTGCGCCGAAGGCGGCGGGCAGCGACGCCTACCGCTACGACCCGGCGGATCCCGTTCCGACCGTCAGCCGCTTCTTCGACAAGACCGTCATAGCGGACCAGAAGCCGGTCGCGGATCGCAGCGACGTCCTCGTCTACAGCTCCGCGCCGCTGGCCAGCGACGTCGACGTGGCCGGAGAGGTCACGGCGACCGTGTATCTGTCGACCTCGGTACGCGACACGGACCTGATGATGCGCCTCGTCGACGTGTATCCGGACGGGCGCGCGTACAACGTGGCGGACGGATTGCTGCGCTTGCGCTACCGCGACGGGTTCGACCGCGAGACGCTGCTGGCCCCGGGCACCGTGTATCCGATCGAGATCAAGAGTGTGGAGACCGCGATGCGGTTCGCCGCGGGACATCGCATCCGCGTGCAGATAACCAGCAGCAACTTCCCGTTGTACGAGCGCAATTTGAACACGGGCGGCGCCAACTCGTCCGATATACACCCCGTGATCGCGCAGACGCGCATCTATCACGGCGGCGGGCATGCCTCTTTCGTGAGCTTGCCGGTGCTCAAGAACTGACCGTGGCGGCCAGGATGCCGGCATGAGGCCCGCGCAACGCTATTCGGTCGTCAACGTCCTGCTGCAAGGCCTCGCGCGCAACCGGGGCTGGAAGCCGGCGTGGCGCGCGGCCGAGCCGCGCCCCGCTTACGACGTGGTGATCGTGGGCGGCGGCGGGCACGGGCTTGCCACGGCATACTATCTCGCCCGGCACCACGGCATCGGCCGCGTCGCCGTGCTCGAGAAGAAGTGGATCGGCGGGGGCAACAGCGGCCGCAATACGCAGGTGACGCGCTCGAATTACTTTCACCCGGAGAGCTGCGCGTTCTTCGACCGTTCGTTGCGCCTCTACGAGACCCTGGGGCAGGAGCTCAACTTCAACATCATGCTGAGCCAGCGCGGGGTGCTCACGCTCGCCGCCAGCAACCACGAGCTCGAGTTGCAGCGGCGCTGGGCCAATGCAATACGCATGAACGGCGTGGACTCGGAGATGCTCGATCGGGCGCAGGTGCTGGCGCTCGTTCCGGCGTTGAGCGCCCATTCGCGCTTTCCCATCGTCGGCGGCTTCATCCAGCGGCGGGGCGGCATCTCGCGCCACGACGCCGTCGTCTGGGGATTTGCCCGCGCGGCCAGCGCGCTGGGCGTCGACATCGTGCAGGACTGCGAAGTCACGGGCATCGACATCAAGGGCGGTGCCGCGCGCGGCGTCAGGACGAGCCGCGGAGCAATCGCCTCCGACCGCATCGTGATGTGCGCGGCCGGACATGCGACCGAGCTGGCCCGGGAGACCGGAATCAGGCTCCCCATCACGACCATGTCGCTCCAGGCCATGGTGACCGAGCCGGTGAAGCCGGTGCTCGACACGGTGGTGATCTCCGCCGTGGCGCACGCTTACGTGAGCCAGAGCAGCCGCGGGGAGATCGTGATCGGCGGCGCTGCCGACATCTACAACTCCTATGCGCAACGCGGGAGCCTGTCCGTGATGCGCGCCACCGTGGCCGCGGCACTCGAGCTGTTTCCGAGCTTCAGCCGTTTGCGGCTGATGCGCCAGTGGGCCGGGGCGGTCGACATCACGCCCGACACCAGCCCCATCATGGGGCTCACGCCCGTGAGCGGCCTCTATATCAATTGCGGCTGGGGCACGGGCGGCTACAAGGCGATACCCGCAGGCGGCGAGACGATGGCGTACACGGTCGCCCACGACCGGCCGCACCCGCTGATCCGGCGCTTCGGATTGGAGCGCTTCTCCACGGGCGCGCTGCTCGATGAAGGTGCCGCAGCCGGGGTCGCGCATTGAGGGAGCGTGCTCGCCGCGGAAATCAGGGCGCCGCCGCGGCCTAGCATGCTGCGCCTCCCGTGCCCTCATTGCGGCTTGCGCGACGAGCCTGAGTTCTCGTTCGGCGGCAGTCCGCAGATCCGCCCGCCGTCGGCCTCGGACGGTGAGTGGACGCGCTATCTTTTCGAGCGTGAGAATCCCAAGGGATTGCACCTCGAGCGCTGGGTCCACTCCTACGGCTGCGGCCGCTGGTTCAACGTCGTCCGCGACACCGTAACCCACCGCATCGTCGCGGCGTACCTCATGGGCGACCCGGCGCCCGGCGTGCCGGACCCCGCGGGGCATCCGTGAGCGCGCGGGGACCCTTTCGCTGCCGGGCACCCGAAGCTGCGGGTGACGCGGTGCGCTTCCGCTTCGACGGCGTGCCGCTCTCCGGCCAGGCCGGCGATACCCTGGCGGCCGCGCTGCTTGCGAACGGCGTGCGCATCCTGTCGCGCAGCTTCAAGTTTCACCGTCCGCGCGGGGTCTTCAGCTGCGGCGTCGAAGAGCCGAACGCGCTGGTGCAGCTCGGCTCGGGCGCGCGGGCCATCCCCTCGGCGCGCGCCACCATCACGCGGCTCCACGAGGGGTTGGAGGCTTTCTCGCAGAGCGGCTGGCCGCGCCTCGATTGGGATCTCGGCCGCGCGGCCGACTGGCTGCTGCCGTTCCTCGCCGCCGGCTTCTACAACAAGACGTTCAAATGGCCCGGCTGGCGCCGGTACGAAGGATCGGTGCGCAGAGCTGCCGGTCTCGGCCGCGCACCCATCGATGCAGACCCGGATGGTTATGAGGTGCGCAACCTGCACTGCGACACCCTGGTCGTGGGCGGCGGCATCGCCGGGCTGCAAGCCGCGATGCTCCCGCCCGGAGAGCGTGTGGTACTCGTGGAGCAGGACGAGCAATTCGGAGGCTGCGCGGCCTGGGACGGCTCGGCCATCGACGGCCGGCCGGCCTCGAGCTGGATCGGCGCCGCGGTCGCGCGGCTCGTGGGCACCGCGGACGTGCGCCTCCTGCTCCGATCGACCGCAGTCGGATTCTACGAGCAAGGCGTCATCGCCGTGCACGAGCGGAGCCTTCGGCCGGACGGGCCGGAGCGTGCGGACGGCGGGCCGCGGCTGCCGCGCGAGCGGCTCTGGATCGTGCGGGCGCGACGCACCGTGCTCGCGACGGGCGCCATCGAGCAGCCCTTGATCTTTTGCAACAACGACCGCCCGGGCGTGGTGCTCGCGGCATCCGCGCGCCAATACCTCCGCCGCCACGGCGTCGCGGTGGGGCGCCGCATCGTGCTCGCCACCAACAACGATTCGGCCTACGCGACGGCGGGCGATCTGCATGCCGCCGGCCTTGCCGTGATCGGCGTGGCGGACAGCCGGCCCGAGGTCCCGGGCGGGTGCCGCGCCGCGATGCTCGAGCGGTCGATTGCCGTCTGGCCGGGTGCCATGCCGGTGAACACCCGGGGCTTCGGCGTGCTCACGGGAGTGCGCATCGGCGTGCTGTCGCGCACGGGGAACACGCTGCAAGGCGGCTTCGATCTCGCATGCGACGCGCTCGCCGTCTCGGGGGGCTGGTCCGGGCAGCTGCAGCTCTTTTCGCAGGCCGGCGGGCGGCTGGTCTACGCCGATACATCGGGCGCGCTGCGCCCCGAATGCGAGCATCCCCTGGTGCGGCCGGTCGGCGCGGCGGCAGACGATCCTCCGGCCGGCGCCATCGGCCGCCGCGTCGCGCCGGTCGGCGATACACGAAGGCAGTGGGTGGACCTGCGCAACGATGTCACCGTGGCGGACCTCGAGCTCGCCATCCGCGAGAACTACACGTCCGTGGAGCACGTCAAGCGGCTGACGACCGCGGGGATGTCGGTGGACCAGGGCAAGACCTCGCAGCCTGCCGTGATCGAGATCGTCGCCCGCCTGCGGGGCTGCGAACCGTCCAGCCTCGGGCATCCCACCCTCAGGCCCCCGTACACCCCGGTGACGATGGGTGCCCTCGCCGGCGCCGAGCGCGGCCCGCTCTATGCGCCCGCACGCCTCTCACCGCTGCACGAATGGCATGCGTCGAATGGCGCGGAGCTCGAGGATTATGGCCCGTGGAGGCGGCCGGCCCATTACGCGCGGCCGGGCGAAGCGCGCGCGGATGCGCTCGCACGCGAGACCCGGGCGGTCCGCACCCGCGTAGGATTGTTCGACGCCTCGCCGCTCGGAAAGATCGAGCTGCACGGTCCCGATGCCCGGGCATTCCTCGACCGGCTCTACATCAACGATCTGTCCAAGCTCGAGCCGGGGCGGTCGCGCTACGGAATCATGCTGCGGGAGACCGGGTCCATCCTGGACGATGGGACCGTGACCGTGCTTTCGCCCGAGCACTGCCTGGTGACGACGACCTCCGCCAACGCGGCCCGCGTCCATGCGTGGATGGAGGAGTGGCATCAATGCGAGTGGCCGCATCTGCATCTTGCAATAACCCCCGTCACCGAGCAGTGGGCCACGATTGCGGTCGCGGGAGGCCCGGCTCGCGAGGTGCTGAGACGCGCGGGCCTGGACATCGATCTGTCATCCGAGGCGTTTCCTCATCTGGCCGTGCGCACCGCGATGCTGCGCGGACGGCCCGCGCGGATTCATCGCGTCAGCTTCACCGGTGAGCTCAGCTACGAGGTCAACGTGCCGGCGGAGGCGGGCATCGAGGCGTGGCAGGCGCTGCTCGAGGCCGGCGAGGACGCGGGCATCGAGCCGGTCGGCGTCGAAGCACTGCTGCGGCTGCGGCTGGAGAAGGGATATCTGCACGTCGGCACCGACACCGACGCCACCACCGTGCCCGCGGACGTGGGCTGGGGCGGCGTGTGCGAGCGCAAGCGGGCGGATTTCGTGGGCAAGCGGTCGCTGACGCTTCCCGAGAACATCCGCGCCGACCGGTTGCAGCTCGTGGGGCTCGCCGGCCCCGATGGCGGCGAGCTGCCCATCGGGGGGCATCTGCGGCTGCCGGGATCGGAGTCGCCGACGGACGGCTGGATCACCTCCGCCGGACGCGTGACGCTCGGAGACGGACAGCCCATCGCGCTCGCGATGCTGCGCGGAGGGCGGCAGCACTACGGGGCGCGCGTCAGCGTGCACGATCTCGGGCGGCGCACCACGGCCGAGGTGGTCCGCCCGCCGTTCTTCGATGTCGAGGGGGCCCGCCTGCATGCTTGAGCGAGGCACGGCGGCGGCAACGGCGGGCGAGCGCACTGCGATCAGCGTCATGCGCATGGAGCGCAGATCGGTCATGCGCCTCAAGACCTGGGACGCGCGCGACCCGCCGGGCTTGAGGCTCGCCGACGCCCCGGCACCGCTTCCCGTGGGGGTCGGGATGGTGGCGGCAGGCGATCCGAGGGTCCTCTGCATCGGGCCAGGCGAATGGCTGTTGATCGGGACGCCGTCCGGCCGGCCCGCACCGGCCGGACTCCTTCGCCTGGACGGTGCGAAAACAGAGGACTGGTCGCTCGTCGACCTGTCGAGCGGCGCATGCACCTTCGCGATCGACGGGTCCGCGAGCCGCGACCTCTTGTCCAAGGGCTCAGGCCTGGATTTCCATCCCGCGCAGCTCGGCACCCGGCGCTGCGCCCGTACCCGGTTTGCGCAGATCGAGGCGCTGATCGAATGTCTCGACGACGAGCGGCGGTTCGAGCTGTCGGTCGCAAGGAGCTACGCGGCCTACCTCGAGTCCTGGCTGGCGAACGCCACGGAAGAATGGCGGTGAGCGCGACGGCGCAGCAGGCAGCCGCGCCTGCGGACCGCTGGTATGTGCTCGGGCTTCTCACCCTGATCTACGCGCTGAACATCGCGGATCGCTTCTGCATCTCGACCTTTCTCGAGCCCATCCGTCTCGAGCTGCACCTCTCGGACGGGGGCGTCGCGTTCCTGACCGGCGTCTCGCTCGCGCTTTTCTACGTCACCATCGGAATCCCCGTCGCGGTACTGGCCGACCGCGCGGATCGCAGCAAGATACTCGCGGTCTCCCTGGCGCTGTGGTCCGGGATGACGGCGCTCTGCGGGGTGGCGCGCAATTACGGGCAGCTGCTCGTGTGTCGGTTCGGGGTCGGCATCGGTGAAGCCGGCGGCACCCCGTCGTCGATGTCGATCCTGGCCGACAAGTTTCCGGTCGTCCGCCGTCCGATGGCCATGACCATTTTCGCCCTCGGGGCGAGTCTCGGCGCATGGATCGGCTCATCGATCGCCGGCACGATAGCCGAGCAAAGAGGCTGGCGCGCGGGCTTCGTCGCGCTCGGCATTCCCGGGCTGCTCGTCGCGCTGACGGCTTTCCTGACCGTGCGCGAGCCCGCTCGCGGGCAACTCGACCCCGATGCGCCGCCGTTAGAGCGCATCACGTTGCCCCGCGCCCTCAAGATCATCGCAAAACGCAGGTCGGTGCTGCATCTCCTGATCGGGGGGGCGGTCGCCACGCTCTGGAGCTGGGGACTCATCTGGTGGATGCCGACATTCCTGCAGCGCTCGCATCACATGTCCGTGGGCCGGGCCGGGGAGCTGCTGGGATCGATGCACCTCATCGCCGGAACCTCCGGTACGCTGTTCGCCGGCTGGCTGATGAGCCGTCCGGCGGCCGCAGATTCGCGCTACATCGCCCGGCTGCTGGCCGCGGTCACGGCGATCGCCACCGTGCCTTCGATCGCATTGCTGCTCGTGCGCTCCGACGAGATGGTCACGGCGCTGCTCTGGGTGTTGATGCCCGCCGTCTATTTCTACATCGGTCCGGTGCTCGGATTGCTGCAAAATGCCGTGCCCTCGAATCTGCGCGCGACCGTGTGCGCCATGCTGATGTTCACCGCGAACGTCGCCAACCTCGTGGTCGCGCCGCAGGTGGTCGGGTGGCTGAGCGACTGGTTCTCGACGCTATTCGCGCTGCAGACCGAATCGCTGCGCTGGGCGCTGGTGGTGCTGGCGCCCAGCGGATTCTGGGCGGCGTGGCACCTCTGGGTCAGCGGGGCGACGATCCGCGAGGATCAGCGTGCGGCGAGCGGGCCGGGCGCGTGCGAATCGACACGATGAGGAGCACCAGCGTCGCCCCGGCGCAGAGATAGGCGAACAGATTGCCGACCGCGTCATACATGGTCCGGCTTGCGGGCATGCGCGGCACCGAGACGACCATGCCGTCCTCGGCGCGCGGATTGCGGTACGGGTCGTCCGCGTAGGTCTTGCGCACCACCCGGCCGTTCGGATCGATCAGCGCCGACACGCCGGAATTCACCGCGCGCACCATGCCGACGCGCAGCTCGACGCTCGCGAACACGGACAGCGCGAGATGCTCCCAGGGCTCGGCGGTGGCGCCGAACCAGGAATCGCTGGTGAGATTCACGAGCACATTCGGCTGGAGCGCGCCGACGTGCCGGACGTAGTCCTGCAGGATGTCCTCGTAACAGATCAGCGGGCCGAGCTTCCACTCGTTCCCGCCGTGATCGTGCAGCGTCATCAGCGCCGGCGCCGCCCCCGCGGTGAAGCGTCCCGCGCCCTCGGGCAGGAATTTCCGCAGCCACGGGAAGGTCTCGACGCCGGGGACGTACTCCCCGAAGGCCAGCAGCCGCACCTTGTCATAACGCGCCACCTCGCGCCCTGCCGTGTCGAGCAGCAGCGCCGAGTTGTAGGCATCGTCATGGGGCCCGATCATGATGGCTCCGATCAGCGTCGGCTGCGTCAAGCCGCGGCGGATCATCGCCGGCGATTCACGCGAGAAGTCCGCGACGAAATCCCGCGGCAATCCGATCGGATAGCTGCCTTCGCTCCACACGACGAGCTCGGCCCCCGACTGCTCGAGCCTCCGGGACTGCGACTGAAGCGCCGCGAGCTGCCGCAGCGCCTCCTGGCCGGAGAAGGTGCCGTCGATGGTATAGGCGAAGTTCGGCTGCACCAGCCCGACCTCGAGCTTCGGCGCGCGCGCCGCCTCGGCGTCGATCTGGCGCATGCGGACGGCGCCGAACGCGAGCGCCGCCGCCAGGATCGCGGCCGCGCCGAGCGCGATCCCGCGCGCACGCGGGGCATGGACGATGAGATCGTAGAGCGCGCCATTGATCATCATGAGGAGAGCGGTCACGCCGAACGGACCCGTGATTTCGGCGATCTGGATGACGGCGGGCTGCCAGGCCTGCGAGATCCACTGGCCGCAGGGAAATATCTGCGGCACCACGAGCTCCGACACGACCATGGCGAGCGGCGCCAGCAGCGCCATGGGCACCGCGCGCCGCGCGCGAACACCGCGCAAGATGGCCGCGAACAACAGGAAAATGAGCGCGCGCGCGGCGCAGAACAACAAGAACACCAGCGCCGCGCCCATCCACGGGAAATCCGCGAAGCGCTGCATCACGTCGATCAGCCAGTAGAAGCCGCCGGCGGTCTCGACGACACCCGCCCACCAGCCGAGGAACAGCGCCTGGCGCCACGTGGGCGCCCGCTCGATGGCGACGAGGCCCGGTACCGCGGCGAACCATGCCAGCAGCGACAGATCGAAGGGCGTCACCGCCAGGAACCACAGGCAGCCGCTCACCGTCGCGAGCGCGAGCAATACCGGGAAATTAAGCTTAAGCATCCTTAATCCTGCGGGCAGCCAACGGTTCACGGTCATCAGGCATCTCGGGTATTCTGGCGCTCCACCATGCAAGAAAGATACGAACCTGCCGCCGTCGAGGCGCAGGCCCAAGACTACTGGAACCGCAAGCGCTGTTTCGAGGCGAAAGAAGACGGCGCTCGCGCCAAGTATTATTGCTTGTCCATGTTCCCGTATCCAAGCGGCCGCCTGCACATGGGGCACGTGCGCAATTACACCATCGGCGACGTGCTGTCGCGCTTCATGCGCATGAACGGCAAGAACGTCATGCAGCCCATGGGATGGGATGCATTCGGCCTCCCGGCCGAGAACGCGGCCATCGCGAACGGCGTGCCGCCGGCGAAGTGGACGCTCGACAACATCGCGTACATGAAGGCGCAGCTCAAGTCGCTGGGCTTTGCGCTCGATTGGAGCCGTGAGCTCGCGACCTGCACGCCCGAGTACTACCGCTGGAACCAATGGCTGTTCCTGCGGATGCTCGAGAAGGGCATCGCCTACCAGAAGACCGGGATCGTCAACTGGGACCCCGTCGACAAGACCGTGCTCGCCAACGAGCAGGTGATCGACGGCCGCGGCTGGCGCACCGGCGCGCTGGTCGAGAAGCGTGAAATACCAATGTATTACCTCAAGATCACGGCGTACGCCGAGGATCTGCTCGGCGCGCTCGACCACATGCCGGGGTGGCCGGACCGCGTGCGGGCCATGCAGGCGAACTGGATCGGGCGCAGCGTCGGGGTGCGGCTTGGATTCCCGCACGACATCGGCGGCAAGGGCGTGCTGCATGCCTTCACCACCCGCGCGGACACCCTGATGGGCGTGACCTTCTGCGCCGTGGCCGCGGAGCACCCGCTCGCGGCCTACGCGGCGGCCCGCGATCCGTCGGTCGCGGCCTTCGTGGAGGAGTGCAAGCGGGGGCCGGCAATCGAATCCGAGCTCGCGACCCAGGAAAAGCGCGGCATCGCGACGGGCCTCGCGGTGCGGCATCCGCTCAGCGGCGAGTCGATCCCGGTGTGGGTCGGCAACTACGTCCTCATGAGCTATGGCGACGGCGCGGTCATGGGCGTGCCGGCACACGATGAGCGGGATTTCGAGTTCGCCAAGAAATATGCGCTGCCGATCCGGCCGGTGATCGACGTAGGGGGGCAGCCCTATTCAACCGATGCCTGGCAGCCCTGGTATTCGGAGCACGGGCGGCTGATCCGCTCCGGCAAATACGACGGCCTGGACTACGGCGCCGCGGTGGATGCCATCGCGCGTGATCTCGGTGCGCAAGGGCTGGGCGAGAAGCGCACCACGTGGCGGCTGCGCGACTGGGGCATCTCGCGGCAGCGCTACTGGGGCTGCCCGATCCCGATCATCCATTGCGATGCCTGCGGCATCGTGCCCGTGCCGGAGGATCAATTGCCGGTGGTGCTGCCCGTCGATCTCGTGCCGGACGGCAGCGGCAATCCGCTCAACAAGGACCGCGATTTCCTGTCCGTCTCCTGTCCCCGGTGCAAGGGCGCCGCGCGGCGCGAGACCGACACCATGGACACCTTCGTGGACTCCTCCTGGTACTTCCTGCGGTTCGCCTGTCCCGACAATGATCGGGCGGCGGTCGATGCGCGGGTGGCGTACTGGCTCCCCGTCGATCAGTACATCGGCGGGATCGAGCACGCGATCCTGCACCTCTTGTACGCCCGGTTCTGGACGCGGGTCATGGGGGAGCTCGAGGCGTTCGCGTTCAGGGAGCCGTTCGCGAACCTGTTCACGCAGGGCATGGTCCTCAACGAGGTGTATTTCCGCAAGCAGGGCAGCGGGCGTATCGAATACTTCAATCCCGCGCAGGTCACGAGGCTCGGCGCGGGCGGCGAGGGCGCGGACGACGCCGGCGGCGAGCATGGCAAGGCGGCTGGCGAGCATGGCAAGGCGGCTGGCGAGCACGGCAAGGCCGGCGGCGTTCGGGCCATCCTGAAGGCGGACGGCCGGCCGGTGGAGTTCGGCGGCATCGTCACGATGTCCAAGTCGAAGAACAACGGCGTCGATCCGCAGTCGCTGGTGGAGGAGTTCGGGGCGGACACGGCGCGCCTGTTCACGATGTTCGCCGCGCCGCCCGAGCAGACCCTGGAATGGTCCGATGAGGGCGTACAAGGCGCGTTTCGCTTCATCAAGCGTCTGTGGAAGGCGGTGCACGATCACGTCTCGGGCCGCCCGGTTGGGCCGGTCGACAAGGCCGCGCTGAACGAGCCGCAGCGGGTGCTCAGGCGCCAGGCGCACCGGGCCCTCGCCAAGATAACCGACGACATCGGGCGCAGGCGCACGATCAATACGGCGATCGCCGCGGCGATGGAGCTCTTGAACGCGATCTCGAAGTTCGCGGCGCAGTCGGAGCAGGACCGGAGCGTCGTGCACGAAGCCCTCGAGATCGTCGTGCTCGGACTCTCGCCCATCATTCCCCACGTGACGCACGCGCTGTGGGGCCATCTCGGACACGAGACCGCGCTGATCGACCAGCCGTGGATTCCCGTCGACGTGCAGGCTCTCGAGACCGCGACGGTGGCGATGGTGGTGCAGGTGAACGGCAAGCTGCGCGGACACATCACCGTCGCCGCCGACGCCGACGAGGGCACGGTGCGCGCCGCGGCGCTCGCCGATGCGCACGTGCAGAAGTTCCTCGGGTCGGGTACGGTACGCAAGGTGATCATCGTGCCGAGCAAGCTCGTCAACATCGTGGTGTGACGCCGGACATGCCCAAGGTGCCTGCGGTGGCGGTGATCGTTGCGGCAGCGCTCGCCGCGGCGGGCTGCGGCTTCCGCCTGGCGGGCAGCGCGCCGTTGCCGGCGATCATGGCGAAACCCTATCTCTCGCTCAAGGATCCCTACACGGATTTCTCGCGCGAGTTCGAGCACCAGCTGAAGAGCGCGGGCGCCTCGCTGCAGGCCGTCCGTGCCGGAGCCACGGCGACGGTCGATGTGACCAAGGACCTGGTCGAGCAGCGCACCCTGGCGGTGTCCGCGCAGAACACGCCGACGGAATACGAGCTGACCTACACGGTGACGTTCTCGGTGCGCGGCCCCGACAAGGAAATATTGGCGCCGCAGACCATCAGCCTCGCCAAGGACTACAGCTTCGAGCCGAACGTGCTGCTCGCGAAGGAGCACGAGGCGGACATCCTGCGCCAGCAGATGGCGCGGGATCTCGTATCGATCGCCATGCGCCGGCTCACGAGCCTGAAGTAGGCGCCTCCCCCGCGTGCTCCAGGTCAACTCCATCGACCGCGTGAGCCTGGGGTTGCTGCTCGATCGATATGCCCTGGAGCTGCAGCTGGTCGCACCCGGCGAGGTGATCCCGGGCTCGTACTGGGGCGAGCGCGAGGCGGGCCTCATCGGCAGGAAAATCTACGCGCGCCTCGACACGCCGCTCCATTCGGTGCTGCACGAGAGCGCGCACTTCGTCTGCATGACCGCCGAGCGGCGCGTCGGCCTCGACACCGACGCCGGCGGCGACGATGCG
This sequence comes from Steroidobacteraceae bacterium, assembly GCA_036272295.1. Classification (GTDB taxonomy): domain Bacteria; phylum Pseudomonadota; class Gammaproteobacteria; order Steroidobacterales; family Steroidobacteraceae; genus Bog-1198. The sequence continues at coordinate 39,150 of DATAYZ010000098.1, read as the reverse complement.
GAGGAGAGCGCGGTGTGCTACCTGCAGATCGTGCTCGCCGACGCCCTGTCCGGCGACGGCGGCGAGCGCATCTGCCAGGACATGGACGCATGGGGCTACAGCTTTCGTCTCGGCAGCGCGGCGACCTGGTTCAAGGAGGACGCGCAGGACGCGCGCGCGTGGCTGGTCCGGCACGGCATCCTGGACGAGGGCGGCCGTCCGACATACGCGCATCGATGAAGGACCCTGCGGACATCCAGGCCGAGCACGGGCACGGTGCGCCCGGGGAGATCCCGCCCGGCGAGAGCGGTCCCGCACGCACGCGCCGTGCCATCGTCGCTGCAATCGCGGCCGCGCTGGCCGCGGGCTGCGGCCGCATCGAGTTCGCGGCGGCCAACCTGCCGGCCGCGTTCGGTGCGTATCGGCGGCACACCGATGAAGCTTACGGCACCGAGCCGCGGCAGCGTCTGGACGTCTATGTCCCCGACCATGCCGTGTCGAAGTCCCCGCCGCTGATCGTGTTCTGGCATGGTGGACGATGGACCTCCGGCGACAAGTCGGATTATCGATTCGTCGGCGCCGCGCTGGCGGAGCTCGGATTCGTGTCCATGGTCGCGAACTACCGCCGCTATCCCGACGTGAAGATGGCGGGCTTCATGCATGACACGGCGAGCGCGGCCGCCTGGGCCGCGGCGCACGCGGCGCAGTTCGGGGCGAGTGCGGAGCGTCTGTTCCTGATGGGGCATTCCTCCGGCGCGCACATGGCCGCGCTCGCGACGCTCGATCGACGCTATTTCGCGAGCCTCGGCGCCGCGGCCCCGCCCATCGCGGGTTTCATCGGCCTTTCGGGTCCGTACGATTTCCTGCCGCTCCACGATGCGGATACCGAGGACATGTTCGGGCCGCCGTCGCGCTATGCCGAGTCGCAGCCCATCAACTTCGTGCGCCCCGACGCTCCGCCCATGCTGCTGGTGCACGGGCTCAAGGATGAGACCGTCCGGCCCAGGAATTCACGCAATCTCGCCGCGGCTCTGCGTGCACAGGGGGTCGCGGTGGAGCTCGAGCTCTTCCCCGAGCTCGGCCATGCCGACACCGTGGCCGCCCTCAGCAAGCCCGCGCGCGGGCGCGCGCCGATCCTGGACGAGATCCGCGCTTTCGTGACGCAAATCCCCGCCTGACCGAAAAGATCCGGGTCGGAGCGCGCGCAACTTGGGGGCGGGCACCGATTCGAAGCACCGGGTGAAGCCGTATCGTGCAAATCGAGCGATCGAAGGGTCGCACGCCATTTGCCCGGTCTCGGGCCTCACCAGGAGTCGTCCATGTCAAGCCATAGATCCGTCACGAGCCCGCGCTGGTATCTCGGCGCCGCTGCCGTCGCGTCCCTGTTCCTCGCCGGCGTTGCCGCGGCGCAGGACCGGACGATCGCGATCTCGGTCCAGGTCGACAGCCGGGGACTGAATCTGGAGCGACCGGCCGACGTCGAGCGGCTCTACAAGCGCGTCAAGCACGCCGCGTGGGACGTCTGCTCGAACGTCACGCGACTCGGCCTGCAAAGCGTGCCGAACAAGCCGCGCTGCATCGACGATGCGGCCGCAGAGGCCATCCGCGGCGCCCACATTCCTGCGCTCACCCGCATCTATATCGCGAGCCATTCGCTCGCGGAAGCGGCTGCACGCGGCATCGACGTGTCCGCGCAGATGGCGTCGCTGCAGCCCAAGTCCGTCGAGCGCCCGAAATCACCGTGAGCCGCGGAGCTTACCGCGGGCTGCCCGGCCTGCCGCGCAGACCCTCGACCACGGTTTTGTCGGCCGCCGGCCGGCGCGTCAGGGTGACGGCCTCGATGCGCGAATCCACGCCGAGCTTTGCAAGCACCGCGGAGACGTGATGCTCGACGGTCTTGGTCGAGAGGAACAGGCGCTTGGCGATGACGGTGTTGCGCAGCCCCTCGGAAAGCAGCGCGAGAACTTCCGCCTCACGCCGCGTGAGCCCGTACGGGTTCTGACGGGTCGAGCGGCGCGAGCCTCGCGGGATGCGCCGGACTCCGCGCTCGCGCATCCGCCGCCGCAGGGAGTGCTCCGCCGGCCCGGCGCCGAGGGCCTCGAGGATGACGAGCGCTTCGCGCTGGTCGGACTCGGTGCCGTGCCATCCGAGCAGAGTCGCATGCTCGTAGGGGCAGCCCAGCATCCGCCATGCGTTGGCGGCGGCGCGCCAGTCGCCGGAGATCTCCAGCGCATACGGCTCTGCGATGTCGGAGGGCCGCTCATCGAGCGCCCCGACCCTCCATAGCCACGCGGCCAGCTCGCCGTTCATGCGCGGATCGCGGCGGTGGCGCGCGACCTCGAACACCGGACGCACCTCGCGCAGGACCCCCTCCGGGTCGGCCGCGAGCCATGCGGCCTCCGCGGCCACCAGCGCCAGCATGCCCGCGCGCTGCAGCTCCGGATTGGGGCCGGCGAGGGCGCGCGCTTCGCGGATGGCGCCGGCGGCAGCCGGATCACCGCGGCGGACCCGCAGGTGGGCCAGGGTTCTGAGAGCTGGGATCTTCGTGTTGGACCGCGTATTCGTTTGCCGCAATACCGCATCGATGTCTTCAGCGGCGCGCTTCCAGTCGCCCTGCTCGAATCGCAGGCGCGCACGGTACGCGAGAATGTAAGGCAGGCAAAAGTCGAGGTCGCGCTCCTCGCAGTAGCGCAAGCCCGCGGCGAGATAGCCGGATGCCTGCTCGTACTGCCGCCGCGACACTGCCATGGCGCCCAGGTCCGTGTAGGCGCTGGCCGCCTGCTCCTGCAGGCCGTTCGCGAGCGCGAGCTCCAGGGAGCGGTTGAGATCGGCCCACCCGGAGGTGTCGCCGACGATGAGCCGCATGGTGCCGAGCGCCGTGGACGCCTCGCACAGGATCTCGGGGCTGTTCCAGGTCTCGGCGAGCACGATCGCCCGCTGCGCCGACTCGATGGCGATGTCGGCCTCGTGGCACTCCATGGCGAGGTCCGCCCGATTGCTGTAGGCCATCGCGAGCTCCGGGCTGGACGGGAGCGGCTCGAGCACGGACACCGCTTCGGCGCAGTAGCGGGCGGCTTCCGCGCCGTGGCCCAGGATCCAGCTGAGCCGCGACAGCCAGCGCAGCGAATCACCCTCCTTCAGGAGCAGGCCCTGGCCGCGCCAGACCTCGAGGGCCGAGCGTTGCGCCCCGAAGGAGAGCTCGTACTCGCCGGTCATGTAGCTCTCGTAGGCGAGTTGCGAATAGAGGCCCGCGCGCTCGACCGGGGCGAGGCCATCGGCATAGCGAAGCGCGATCCGATAGTGCGACGCGGCTTCACGGTGGGCGCCGACCGAAGCGGCCTCGCGGGCCGCGAGCGTTGCATAGCGCAGCACTTGCGCGCGGTCCCGCGCGCCGTCGGCGTGCTGGGCGGCACGGGCCGCGGAGCAGCCGGGACGTGCGACGAGCGCCTCGAGCACCCGGGCATGCAGCTCGCGTCTGCGCGGCTGGGACAGCGAGTCTTCGAACGCGCGGCGCGCGAGCTCGTGGCGAAAGGCCAGGGAGCCGTCATCGGAGCGCACCATGCCAATGCCGAGGCAGCCTTCGATCGCGGCCTCCTCGGGATGGGCCGCTCGATCGAGCAGCCAGGGCTCGGTCTTTCCGGGGACCACGCTGATGAGCTCGGCGAGCCGGCGTGCGGCGGGCTCGAGCTTCATGGCGCGCGCGAGCACGGCATCGCGCACGGTGGCCGGCACGGCGCCGGCGACCCCGGCCAGGAGCTCGGTGACGAACAGCGGATTGCCGCCCGTGACGCCATGGACGCCCGCGGCGGGCCGGCCGGCTGCACTCGCGAGCCGGACCACGGCTGCTTCGGAGAGCGGCGCGAGGGTCATCCGGTGCGTGCTCGCGCGCGGCAGGTCACCCATCACCCCACGCAGCGGGTGCCGCGCGCCGAGCTCATCGTCCCGATAGCTGAGCGCCAGCATGACGTGCGTGCGATGAATGCGCCGGCCGAGGAACTTGAGCAGGTCGATCGTGGCTTCGTCGGCCCAGTGGACGTCCTCGAACACGACCAGCGCCTTCATGCGCTGCAGCTCGGCGAGCGCGGCGGTGAATATCGCGCCGGCGCTCGCCGCGGAGCTCAAGGCCGCGAGCAACGCGCCTTGTGCTTGCTGGGCGATGTCGTGCAGCGGCGCCAGCGGGCGCGGAGTGAACAGCGCGTCGCACGCGCCCCAGAGCACACGCGATCCCTGCACGTGTCCCGCGAACTGCTGCAGCAGAGCGGTCTTGCCGATGCCGGCTTCGCCGCCGAGGAGCACCATGCAACCCTGGTCGCGAGCCGCCGCGTCCATCCACCCGGTCAGATCGAGGAGACATTGTTCGCGCTCGAGCAATTCCATCGCTGGGCTCCCTGCGGAATCCGCGGCGCGCGGCCCTTCATGGCGCAGATTACCGCGATCGCGTACGCGGCGTATGGGTTTGCGCCGACTTCCCGCGAGGCGTCGAAATCTGGGGGTATCGAGCCCGTAATCTGGGGGTTGCGCCGGCTTCAGGCCGCGGCGGTCATCTTGAAGATGCCCTGCGCATTCATGCTGTCGAAGCGCAGATCCAGCGTCTGCGAGCCGTCGGGGTTCGCGATCAGATCGCGCGAGATGAATTCGTAGAAGGATCCGGGCACGAGCTGCGTCGCCGTTCCGCCGTCATCGGTGCGGAAGGTCCGGACCACCGCATCTGCCTTGAACGCGGTCTGGCGCACCGAGCCGGTGGTCGAGACTTCGACCTCGGCCTTGATGGGCCGGCCCAGCGCGCGTTGCTCGCACGCGATGGCGTCGACGTCGGCGACCCGATCGGTGGCGTGGTTGAAGACGCAGCCCTCGGTGGCGATCCACGCGGCCTCGGCGGACTCGGCCTTGAGCGCGGCGTAGTCGGCGAGGCGCGGCGTGTCGTGGCAACGGCGGAATGCGCCGAGAATTTCGTTCAGCCCGAGTGCCGCCGCCTCGAAGCCGCAGCGGCGATCGGAGCTCATCGCCTCGAGCACGGCGTGCGCACATCGGCCGACCGGATCGTGGCTCGTGCCGAAGATCCTGGCGGCGGCCGCCTGGAATTCGGGCGAGAACCTCTCGACGTGCAGCTCGCTCACGAAGAACTGCGGCAGCGTCGCGGGGTATTCGCCGTGCGCGAATCCGTAGCCGGTCATGCGCAGCCGGGTGAGCGGATAGACGCCCGCCACCCGATAACCGAGGGGCCCGAGGATGCGCGCGAATGCGGCGGCGCCGCCGGGAAGCATGCCGGTCGGACCCCGTGCAAAGCTCACCGTGCGCAATGCGCCGTGATCGAACTGAATGCGGTGATGCAGGCGGCGGCGATCGGCGACGTAGGAGGCGCCGGTCGGCACGCGCGCGAGCAGATCCTGGAAGAGCAGTGCGTTCAACGCCATCGCGAACACGGCGCGCGACACCTCGCCGCCGCTTTCCGCCAGCAGCGCCGGCTCGACGTGCAGGGTCTCGAGGATCTCGGCCGCGGACCGCTCGCCGGCAATGAGGGCGATCAGCCGGCGCAGATGGCCCGAGCCGGGTCCTGCGGCGGCGGTGCGCGCCTGAGCGGAGTCGCCGGATTGCATGGTCATGGCCTCGACGGCGTCAGGCCGCGTTCGCCGCGGCGCGTGGCCGGGCATCGAGCGTGGCGCCCGCGACCGGCGCGACGGCGGCGGCGGACCCGGATGCAGGCTGTGCGTAGACGCTGCCGAAGCGGTTGGCCAGGAACGCCGGGAGCTGGATGTCCTCCTGACGGATCAGACCTGACTGCGGCAGCTTCCCCGCCGCCAGCATGTCGAGCACGGCGCAGATGCCGCCCGCCGTGGTGACCTGGATGCCGCTGCGTATCCGGCCGCCGATGGGCGCGGCATAGATCTTGTTGGCGTAGGTCTCCTGCATGAGCTGACCGCCACGCAAGCCGCTCACGGTGACGAACACGATGACCACGTCCTGCAGCGTCACGGGAATGGAGCTCTCGAGAATGTCCTTGAGCAGGTCGCGCCGGTCGCGCAGCCGAAGATCATGGAGCAGCGCCTTCATGATCGCAGCGTGGCCGGGGTAACGAATGGTGCGGTAGTTGAGGTTGCGCACCTTGCCGGCGAGGGTCTCGCACAGCGTGCCGAGGCCGCCCGAGGTATTGAAGGCTTCGTAGAGGACACCGTCGAGGGAGAGCTGCTCCAGCTCGTCGAGCGGCTGAGTCTCGCGCAGCTGGCCGTTGACGATGGCCTCGCAGGGCTCGCAGTACTCGTTGATGACGCCGTCCGTGCTCCAGGTCAGGTTGTAATTGAGGGCGTTCGACGGGAACTTGGGGAGCGCCCCGACGCGCATGCGCACGTCGTGCAAGGTGTCGAAGCGCGAGCAGAGATCGCTCGCGACGATGGTGATGAAGCCCGGCGCGAGTCCGCACTGGGGGATGAAGGCGGTGCGCGCATCGGCCGCGAGCTTCTTGACGACCCGTGTCGAGGCCACGTCCTCGGTGAGATCCAGATAGTGCGCACCGGCGGCCTTGGCCGCCTCGGCGATCAAGCGGGTCGCGTGATAAGGCGCGGCCGAGAGCACGGCGAACTTGCCGGTCAGGATCTTGCGCAGCGTCTCGCCCTGGGTGATGTCGGCCACGATCTTGCGGGTGGGCGCGGACGTCTCCAAACGGTCGAGCTGCTGCTGCGAGCGATCCACGACGCTGACGGAGTAGTCGCCCGAGCCCGTCAGGAGCTCGGCGATCATGGAGCCGATCTTGCCGGCGCCGACGATGACGATGTCTTTCATTTGCCTTTCCGCCCGTTTCGCTGTGATGCACCATTTTGGGTCGGGAACATGGCAAAAGGTAGGCACGAAATAGACATTTTTACGCACGTTTTATGACGAATCGTAGAGTAAAGTAGTCATTTTGACGAAGGAACGGTCGTGGACCCCATCGATGAGCGGCTGATTGCCGCGTTGCGCGAGAACGGCCGGGCCCCGACCGCCGAGCTCGCCCGCCTGGTCGGGCGCTCGCGCACCAGCGTTCAGAGCCGGCTCGAGCGCCTCGAGCGGGACGGGATCATCGTCGGCTACACGGCCTTGCTGGCGCCGGAGCATGGTCTGGGTGCGGTGCGCGCCCACGTCATGATCAAGGTCGGACCGAAGGAGTCGCGCAGCGTGACGGCCGCCCTGCGCTCCATTGCGCAGGTGCGCGTGCTGCACTCGGTGAGCGGAGATGTCGATCTGATCGCCGTGGCCGCGGCTGCCTCGGTCGCGGAGATGGATCAGGTGATCGACCGTATCGGCGCGCTCGACGGCGTGGAGCGCACCACCTCCTCGATCATTCTTTCGACGAAGTTCGAGCGTTGACCGGATCGACGCAGTAGATGCGGCCGCGTGGCGCACCCGCGCCGCCGTGGCTCGGCGCCGCATCCGCGATCTGGTAGCAGTTGGCGTCGAGCCACACGATCCAGTCGCCGTTCGCCGTCTTGAATTGCTCGCCGGCGCGGTGCCGCACGTAGAGCCAGCCGTTGTCGAACGCCGGGACGCCGTAAGGGCTGTCCACGGCCAGCAGCCGGTCGTTGCGGATGTCGAAGGCGTGCACCGCGCGGCGCGCCTCCGCGGCCCAGTCGACGCCCTTCCCGGAGCCATCCGACGACCGGTCGGATGCCGGCTCGTCCGGCGCGGGCTGCGAAATCCCGATGCGCGGCGCGGGCGGAACGAGCAGCGCCGCGCGCAACTGGCGCTTGGGATTGTTCGGCGCCTTCACCGTGGGCAGATCCGGGCGCGGCAATTGGATGAGCTCGACGGTGTCGAAGGGGGCGGGCGAAACTGGCCCCCGGCCCGGGCGCAGGCACAGCAGCGCGATCACCAGCACGTGGCCTGTGAGCACGGCGAGCAACGTGGTGTACCGCGAAGCCGGCCATCGTCGGGATTGCTGCGTCATCCTGGCCATCGATTGCCCCTGGGCCCGTGCCGTCCGCCCGGAGGCGGTCCTTACCGTAAGCATAGACCCGCCGCCGCACCTTCGGGTTCGACCGGGCCGCAAAAATCGGGCCGCTTGCATCCGGGATGACCTGCGGAGATGCTGCAATCCGAGATATGAGTGACACCCGCCATGACGCGTCGATTCGACGTCTCGGTCTCGTCCTGTGGAAGTATCTGCGGCTCGGCGCGCCTCTCGAACGGCGAGAGGCCATCGTGGTCTTCGGCGGGCATGATCTTCGCATCGCAGACTGGGCGGCGAAGTTGTGGCTCGATGGGTGGGCCCCGAAGCTGATCATCTCCGGCGGCTTGGGGTACTACACGAGCAAGATCTGGCATGAGCCGGAAGCACACAAGTTTCGTCGCATTGCCATTGAAAAGGGGGTGGACGCGGATGCCATCGTCATCGAGGATCAGTCGAGAAACTCCGGTGAGAACGTGGTGCGCACGCTCGAGGTGCTCCACCATCGTGGCATGACGTTGCGGCGGGCAATCTGCGTCCAGAAGCCCTATATGGAGCGGCGTGTGTTGTTGACGCTCAAAAAACAGTGGCCGACGTGCGATTTCCTGCTTTCCTCCCCTCCGATTCCCTATGAACGCTACCCGCATCCGGATGTGATTGAATTCGAGAAGCTGATCAACGAGATCGTCGGACAGGTGGATCGCGTGGAGAAGTACCCTATTCTCGGGTTCACGGCGAAGGAAGACGTGCCGGAAGAGGTTCTACGAGCGAAGCGCCGGCTGGTGGAGCTCGGTTTTGCAAACCACCTCGTCCCGCCTGTCCGAGCGCCTGACGCCCCATGAGCCCGGCGAATGACGGCACTGATCTGACCTTGGCGGTGGCTCACTGCCGGGAGCGCGCGCCTTGTCCGACCGAGTGATCATCGAGCGCCTGTCGAAAGTCGGCGAGGCCGAGCTTCACGGCCTCGCGGGCGTGCTGATCGATTGCGTCGAAGGCGGCGCATCGGTGAGCTTCATGCACCCCTTGCCGCTGCCCAAGGCGCTGGATTTCTGGCGCCGGATCGCCGCCGACGTGCTTGCGGGCCGGCGGGTATTGCTGGCGGCGAGAGACCGAACCGCCGGCGGCGCGATCGTCGGCACCGTTCAGCTCGTGCTCGATCTGCCGGAGAACCAGCCGCATCGGGCGGATCTGTCCAAGATGCTGGTGCACCGGCGCGCGCGCCGGCACGGATGCGGCGCGGCTTTGCTCGCCGCCGCGGAACAGAGCGCGCGGGAGCTCGGCAAATCGCTGCTCGTGCTCGACACGGCAAGCGGCGATGCCGAGCGCTTGTACGCAAGGCTCGGGTGGCGGCGCGTGGGAGCCATTCCCGGCTATGCACTTTGGCCGCGGGGCGGGCTCTGCGAGACGACGATTTTCTACCGCGAGCTCAACCCCGAGATGCAGGACCCAAGCTCCGTCCGGGCCGCGGCGCTGCCGATCCCGCCGCCATCGAAGGTCACGCCATGAAAGCTTGTCTCCCCACCGCCACCTTCTGCCGCGCGTAAGTCATCGTAAGGAGCCCGCGCCTTGAGAAACGTTCATTTGCCCCGCTCGGTTTGGTCCGGCGGCTGCGGCTTGGCCTTGGCTTTGGCAGTTTTCGGCGGCCGTGTATCGGCCGCGGACGTTCCGGAGTTTCCCTCGAACGAGGCGCTGCGGCACCTCAAAAGGATGGGTGATCCCGAACTCGCACCGGGCGGCACCGAGATACTGATACGGGTCGTCGACGGCACGGCGGACGGAGGCAGAGGCCATTTGTGGCAGGTCTCGACGACGGGCGCCGCGCCGCGGCAGCTGACTTTTTCTCCGGATGCGGACAAGGCGGGCGAGGATTCCGGTCAATGGATGCCCGATGGCCAGAGCATTCTGTTTCTCGCCCGCCGGGGAGAGCACAAGAGTCTTTTCACCTTGCCGACGACCGGCGGCGAAGCGCGGACCGTGGACATCAAGGTACATCCGCAGGTGGATACATCGACGAGGGAGGACGCCCTGCCACCTCGCGGGCCCGATGCCGTGCCGGCAGCACAGGATGCTACGGAAGACCTGCCGGTAGACATCATTGCCTATCGGATATCGCCGGATGGCCGGACGATTGCCTTCACCGCGAAGGATCCGGAAACGCCCGGCGAGAAAAAGCAGATCGAGCGCCGGGCGGATGCGAAGTGGATCGATCACGACGAACATGGAAGTCGCCTGTACCTGCTGGATCTGGCGGCCGGCAAGGTCGTGCCAACGACGATACCCATCGACGTTCGGGAGTTCGCGTGGAGCCCCGATGGCTTGCAATTGGCAGCGGTCACGGCGCCACCGAATCGTGCCGAGGATCTCGGCCCCAACCGCTCGGTCTGGCTCATGGACCCGATGCATCCGGACCATCCCCGCCGCCTTGCGTCGCTGCCGGCGACGGTCGAATCGCCGGCTTGGTCCGTGGACGGCGGGGTGTTGTGGTTTCTGGCACAAGCTGCACGTGATGCCCCGCCCGGCGTATTGGATCTATATCGTTATGACCTGCGGATGTCGTCCGTCCGCAATGTCAGCCATGATCAGCCATGGTCTCTGCGCAGCGTTCCGCCAATCGCGCTCGCAGATCACAGCGTCGTGGTTCTAACGGAACAGGGCTTGGAGATGCCCGCCATGCGCTACACCGATGATGATGCGCAGCCGAGCGCAGTCCGTCTGCCCATGGCGGTCATCGACGCGGCCGTGAGCAACGCCCGGCGCAGCGCCTGGGTGTTCGTCGGCAGCAGCGGCGGCCGGCCCCCGGAGCTCTACTTTTCGACTGATCTGAAGGCCGCCGCGCACAGGCTCGCCATCCCTTCCTTGGGGACCGAAACATTGAGGAGTGCCGTGCCCAAGCACATCGAGTGGAAAAGCGGTGGGCGCAGCATCCAAGGCTTGCTGTATCTTCCCTCGGAGTCTGGAACGGCAGCGGTGCCGTTGCTCGTCGAGGTGCATGGCGGCCCGCTGGGGCAGTATGCGGATGGTTACGACGCCTTCGCCGATTTCATCCTGGGACGCGGATGGGCGCTCCTCAAGACCAATCCGCGCGGAAGCTCGGGCCGAGGCGCGGAATTTGCGGCCGCCAACAAGAACGATCTGGGCGGAGGCGACTACCGCGACATCATGACCGGTGTCGACTACGTCATACGGACCGAGTCCGTCGATCCGCATCGAATGGCACTGCTGGGCTACAGCTATGGGGGTGAAATGGCCGCGTTCGCCGAGGTAAAAACGACACGATTCAAAGCGATCGTAAGCGGTGCCCCCGTCACCGACCAATACAGCGAGTATGGCACCGAAGATGACTCATGGTATGACCGGTGGTACTTCGGCAGGCCGTGGGAGCATGCCGCGGATGCCTGGCGGCAGAGCCCGCTTGCCGGCGCAGCCCGCGCACGAACTCCATTTTTGCTCCTGCAAGGGGATGGCGACGACGACGATCCGTTGGGGCAGTCCGAGGAAATGTACCGGGCTCTGCGGCAGATGAACGTGCCCGTGGATCTCATCGTATATCCGCGGGACAACCATGTGCCGCTTTCCAACGCCATCCACGGCGTTCCCGTGCCGGAACCCTGGCACGGATTCGATGCTCGACGGCGAATCGTTGAATTCATCGGCAAAGCATTCGAGCCGGCGCGCTAGGAGGGTGGACGCCAGGAAGGAGGCCCCGGTTCCCTTCGCCCGCCCTCCGCTCGGGCGTACCGCCCCGTCTGGGTCAGAGCTACGCGGGCACTGCTACCCGTTACATGTTCCGACGTCCGCCTTGGGGCCGCCTGATGAGCAGCGGTCTAGCCGCGGCCTAGAGACCCAACTACGGGTAGCAGTGCCCGCGTAGCTCTGACCCAGACGGGGCGGGACGCCCGAGCGGAGGGCGAAGGGAACCGGGGCCTCCTTGCTGGCGCCCATGACCGCAGCAGCGGCCGAACAGTGCTTCAGCGGTGTCAGTCCGCCGGGCACGCATGCGCGTGGACGCCGGGCATCACCTTCTTCAGCACCTCGCGCTCGATCGAGTACTCGTCGATGACGTGCCACGCGGTCGACACCACGATGAGGTCGTCCTCCGGGAAGATCATGAGGCGCTGCCCGCCCATGCCGCGCGCCAGCCAGGCGAGCCGCGAAGGGCTGCCGTGCGGCAGGAGCCACCACTGATAGCCGTACTGGAAGCCTTCGCCGGCATCGATGCGCGGGGTCATGGACTCCTTCACCCAGTCGGAGGAGATCAGGCGCCGGCCCTTCCAGAGGCCGTCGTGCATGTATAGGAGCCCGATCTTGGCGAGATCCTCCGTGCTCAGGTAGAGGCCGCCCTCGGTGTCCACCACGCCGAGCGGCGTTCTTTTCCAGTGATATTTCTCGATGCCCAGGGGCCCGAACAGATGCTCGCGGGCATATTTTTCGATGTCCACGCCGGTCTCGCGCTGGAAGATGTGCGCCAGCAGCTCCGTCGCGCCGCTGGAGTAGGCGAAAACCGTTCCGGGCTCGGTCTTCATCGGCCGGTCGATCACGAACTGCACCCAGTCGTCGCCGGCCTCCATCAGATCCGAGGGATTGTTGGGATCGTCGTAAGGCACATCCTCGTTCCAGTCGAGGCCGCTCGTCATGGTGAGCACGTCGCGCAAGGTCATGCGCCGCTTGCGCGCGTCGAGGTTCTTGACCTTGGACTCGTCGAACCAATGCAGCACGGGGGTGGACAGCGGCGCCTTGAATTCCCCCCGCGTGATCGCGATGCCGATGGTCGCCGAGGTGACGGTCTTCGAGACCGACTGCATGGTGTGCTCGTCGGTGCCGTGGAAATACGGGTGCCAGGCCGGATCGAAGTAATTGTACGGCCCGGTGAGCCGCGCGTTGAGCGGCCCCTTGGTGTGCGCCTGCTTGCCGTAGACGGCGGCGTAGTCATGCGCATAGCGCTTGTCGAGCACGACCTCGCCGCAGCGCATGACCAGCAGGCTGTCGACCAACGGCAGCTTCGCGGAGGCGATGTCGGCATCCAGCGCGGCGAGCGGCGCAGGGTCGATGCCGAGCGCGGCGGGGGCGGCCGTCGGGGCTGGGGCCGCGGGTGCGGCGGTCCTGGTGCTCGTCGCGGCGACGGCAGTGGCGGCAGTGGCCGCGGTAATGGCCGCGCTCAATGTCAGCGCGGCCGCGAGCACGGGCACCGGGCGGCGGGACGTGTATCTTGGATCGGGTGTCTTGATCATGAGGGGCCTCGCTCATTCTCGGGGTTGAGCTCGCGAGCGCGCTGCATGGCGTGCTCCAGAGTGTCGATCACGCGATCCGGGCCGATCTGCGCCAGGACGCCGCTGCGCTCGAGCTTGTAGCGCACGTTCGGCCGCAGCTCGGTGAGCATGAGCGTGCCGCCGCGCCGCTCGAAGTCCCGGATGATCTCTTCGATGGCGAAGATGCCGGTGGCGTCGACGAAGGGCATGTTGCCCATGCGCAGGATCAACGTCGTGGCGGGGCGCTGCAAATGCTCGAGCGCGCGCTCGAGCTTCTCCGCAACGCCGAAAAAGAGGGGTCCCTCGATGCCGTACACCAGGACGCCGTCGTCGGGACGGCCCTGCGCGGGCTGGAGCTCGACCTGGACGGAATCCGACATGCGCCGCATGAAGAACAGCGCGGCGAGGATCACGCCGACGTTGACCGCGACCACGAGGTCGACGAAAACGGTGAGGAAGAACGTCAGCAAGAGCACGCTCACGTCCACCTTGGGCGTGGAACGCACGATGCGGACCACGTGGGGCAGCTCGCTCATGTTCCAGGCCACGACGAACAGCACGGCCGAGAGGCAACAGAGCGGAATCGCCGAGGCGAGCGGTGCGAGTGCCAGGATCACGACGACCAGGAAGGCCGAGTGCACCATGCCGGCGAGCGGACTGGTGGCGCCGTTCTTGATGTTGGTGGCCGTCCGGGCGATCGCGCCGGTGGCGGCGAAGCCGCCGAACAGCGGACTCACGATGTTCGCGATGCCCTGACCGATGAGCTCCTGGTTCGAGTCGTGGCGCGTGCCGGCCATGCCGTCGGACACGACCGCCGAGAGCAGCGATTCGATGGACCCGAGGAGGGCGATGGTGAACGCCGGCCCGACCAGGGAGAGGATCCGTGCAAGGTCGAGCGAGGGCAGCGACAGCGACGGGAGGGTGCGGGGAATGCCGCCGAACGTCGAGCCGATGGTGGCGACGCCGGGAAAGTGGCACACCGACTGGATGACCGTCACCACGATCAGCGCGATGAGGGGCGCCGGAATGCGCTTCAGATAGCGGTTGCCTGCGATGAGGATGGCGAGCGCGAGGGCCCCGAGGGCGGCGGTGGCCGGATTGAGGGTGGGCATGGCCTGGATCAGCGCGAAGAGCTTCTGATGGAAGCGCAGCCCGGAAGCCGCCGGCTGCAAGCCGAGGAAGTCCTTCCATTGGCCCACGAAGATGATCACCCCGATCCCGGCCGTGAAGCCCGCGATCACCGGATTCGGGATGTATTTGATCACCACGCCGAGCCGGGCGATCCCGAACACCAGGAGGATCGCGCCCGCCATCAACGTCGCGATCTGCAGGCCCGCGATGCCGTGCTGGGCCGTGATGATGGAGAGCACCGCGACGAAGGCCCCGGTGGGACCGGAGATCTGCACCCGGGTGCCGCCGAAAATCGAGGTCAGCAGGGCGGCCACGATGGCGGTATAGAGACCCTGCTCCGGCCGGGCTCCCGAGGCGATGGCGAAGGCCATGGCGAGCGGCAGCGCGACCACGCCGACGACGATGCCGGCGAGCACGTTGTTGCCGATCTGGCCGCGCGTCCAGAGGCCGTCAGCCTTGGCCTGGAGGAGGGCAATCATCGGCAGAAGAGGGCAATCATCGGCAGAAGAGCGCGATCATTACTCAATAAAAAACGGCGCGAGCCCACGAGGGGCGCGCGCCGCTGGAATATCGCACCGGCGGGGGAGTTGGCTGGATTGCCGGCGCGAAACGCTCCTAAACCCTACGGCGCCTATCCTGCCAACATCCGTCCGGGGAGGGGTGGATGCTTTATAACCGACGATGAAATTATTCTCGCTTGACAGAATTTGGTCAGCCGCGAATGTATCGCCGGGTACCGGCTCGTGCTGGATCCTGCAAGGCGCCCGGCTCACGGTGATTGCAGCGGGTGGCGTGGAGGCTCGGGCGCTTCAATTCACCGCCGACGCCGCGACGCGCGGCTGCCGCACCGCCCGCACCACGAGATATGCGAGCACGGCGACGGCGAGCGAGATCAGGCTGGTATAGAAATCCCGACGCATGCTCGGCGTGAGTGCCATGGCGATCAGCACCGCCGCCATGCCGGCGATCGCGGCGTAGCTCAGCCAGGGGAACAGCCACATGCGTACGGCGGGCGGGGGCTCGCCGGCCGCCTCGCGGCGGCGGCGCAGGGCGATCTGGGAAAAACAGATGAGCATGTAGACGAACACCACCAGGGCGCCGGAGGAGGACACCAGGAAATCGAACACCTTCTGCGACTCGCTGGTGGCGGCGATGATGCCGAGGAATCCGGCTGCGGCGCCGATCAGCACCGACCCGATCGGCACGCGCCGGCGATTCAGCTTGACCAGCATCTGCGGAGCATCGCCGCGCGCGGCGAGAATGAACAGCACGCGCGAGCTCACGTAGAAGGCCGAATTGAGGCACGACAGCACGGCGGTGAGGATGATCACGCTCATGAGCGAGGGCGCCCTGGGAATATGCATGGTGGTGAGCGCCAGCGTGAACGGCGACTCGCCGGAGACCACCGCGGTCCAAGGAACCACCGAGACGATGAAGAACAGCGATCCCACGTAGAACAGCAGGATCCGCCCGATCACCGTCGTGCTCATGCGCGCGACCGCCTTGCCGGGCTGGGCCGACTCCGCGGCGGCGATGGTGGTGATCTCGGCGCCGGTCATGGCGAAGAACACGATGGGCACGGCGGCGAGCACCGCCACCCAGCCGTTGGCCGCGAAGCCGCCGTGATCGACCAGGTTGCCGAACGTCGATCCGTGCGGCGAGGTCCAGCCGAAGGCGAACGAGGCTGCGATGGCGATGAACACGAGAATCGCGGCCACCTTGATGGAAGCGAACCAGAACTCGAACTCGGCGTACGAGCGCGCCGACATGAGGTTGACGGCGGTCATGATGGTCATGAGCATGAGGCCGATCTGGAGCTGAGAGACGTGCATCGCTGCCCCGTCCGGAAGCCAGCTCTGCACGATCTTGGCGCCGGCGATGGCCTCGACCGGCACGACCAGCACCCAGAAGTACCAGTACAGCCAGCCGACCACGAAGCCGGCCCAGTCGCCCAAGCCCGCGCGCGCGAACTCGGTGAACGAGCGCACGTTGGGGAGCGAGGTGGTCATCTCGCCGACCATGCGCATCACCAGGAGGATCAGGCACCCGCAGATCGCGTAGCTCAGGAAGCTCGCGGGCCCGGCGGCGCGGATCGCCGTGCTCGAGCTCACGAACAGTCCCGCGCCGATGATGCCGCCGATGGAGATCATGGTCAGGTGACGGGCCCGGAGTGACTTGGACAGCTCCTGGCCGGAGCCCGGGCTCGATGCGGCTTCGATCTGGGTCATGAGCGCTCCCTGGTTGATTATCCGGGCATCTTACTCCGCTTCGACGCGGGCTCGTGGGTCGCCGAGCTTCGGAATGGTGGGGCTGCCCCAGAGCTGGCGCTCGCGGATCCACGGCAGCGGATAGGCGGGGTGGGGGCTGTCGAACTCCCGGGCCAGCCGGTGCGCATCCCACATCGCCTGATTGGCCTGGGCCGGCGCCTTGCAGTCGCCGGTCCGGAATATGTCCTCCACGTCGTTCGACGCCCATTCGGCCTTGCGGGCCTTGAGCGCGCGCCACAGGTCGTCGTCGGAGCGGCGCGAGGTCACGAGGATCACGGCGTCCACTCCCAGGTCGAACTCCCCGCCGTTGTCCTGGCGCGGAACCTCGCCCGTCGAGGGCCCCTTCAAGTCGGGGCCGAATTTGTACAGGTAGGAGAGGCGGACGCTGCCGGGATCGATCCGCTCGAGCCAGTGGCTGGTGTAGACCTTGATGCCCTTCTCGAACATCAGGCGCTTGTTGTTGAACGACTCCATGGTGAAGACGCCGTACTCGGCGATGTCGCCCGCGTCGCAGACGTAGGTGACCTCCTTGCCCTGATCGGCCATGAGCTCGGCCATGGTGATGCCCATGAAGTGGCCATCGCCGTCGAGCACCAGCACGCGTTTGCCGGACACCGGCTTGCCGGCCGTGATCTGGAACGGCGTCAGCACGTGGGGCAACGAGTCGTCGGCGCCGGGGATCGGGCCGAAGCTCGCGCTCCGTCCGTCCCCGCACCAGTGCGAGCCGGTCGCGATCACCACCCGGTCCGCGCCGTAGGCGAGCACGTCATCCGCACTCATCCTGCCGACGCCGAGGTGAACTTCGACGGATTTCCTGAGCTTGGCGAGCTGCGTCTGCCGGTAGGTGATCACACGGCCCCACTCGGAGAGCCTGGGGAGCGTCGCGACCGACCTCCAGTGGCCGCCGAGCTCACGCTCGGCCTCGCGCAGGTGCACCGTGTAGCCGCGCTCGCCGAGGACGCGTGCGCACTCCATCCCCGCGGGGCCGGCGCCCACCACGAGCACCGAGCAGGGCTGCGTGGTTCGGGCGAATTTCTCGGGATGCCAGCCGCGGCGATATTCCTCGCCGATGGTGACGTTCTGCGTGCACATGATCTGACCGCCCTGCTGGAACTTGGACACGCAGATGTTGCAGCCGATGCACTCGCGGATGTCCTCGATGCGCCCTTCCGAGATCTTGGTCGGCAGGAAGGGGTCGGCGATCGAGGGGCGGGCCGCGCCGACGATGTCGAGCACCCCGGCGCGCACGAGCGCGACCATGTCGTCGGGGCTCGTGAGCCGGCCGTTGCCGACCACGGGGATGCCCGGCCCCAGGATCGACTTGCCTTGCTTGATGAACGGCGTCATCCACCCCGACTTGCGGAAGCGCGATACACCCGCGTCCTCGCCCCACTCGGCGTAGTCGCCGATCTTGAGCGCCACGCCGTCGACCACGCCCTCCCTGCGGAATCTCTCCAGCATGCGCACGCCGTCCTCGCGCGCCTCGACGCCTTCCGGCCCGTGCAGCGTGTCGATCTCGAAACGGGTGGTGATGGCGCACGTGCCGCCAAGCGCGCGCTTCAGCGCGTGCAGCAGCTCGATGTAGAAGCGCGAGCGGTTCTCGAAGCTGCCGCCGTACGCGTCGGTGCGGCGGTTGAAGCGCGGCTCGAGAAACTGCATGGGGAGCGTGTCGTCGCCGGCGGACACCTCGAGCAGGTCGAAGCCGGCCTGCTCGGCGCGCTTGCCGGCCTCGACGTACATGTTGATCACGCTGCGGATGTCGGCCTCGTCCATCTCGGCGCCGTACACGGTGCGGGTGGCGAAGATCGGGGACAGCCACTGGCTCGGTGCGCGGCCGAACTCGCGCGACTCGAGCGAGGGCGCGTTGCCGCCCGAGTACCAGAGCTGGATGCCCGCGAGGCTCTGGAAGCGATGGGCGACCTCGCACATGTAGCTCAAGTTCTGGATGTCGCCGTCGTCCCAGATGCGCGCCGAGGTATAGGGGTACTCGTCGGATTCCGGGTGGATCGAGCAGAACTCGGTGAACACGGCACCCCAGCCGCCCTCGGCCTTCATCCCGCGAAAATGAGCCTGCGCACCCGGCCGCTCGGATCCGGGGCCGGCGCAGTGCGAGGTTTGCCAGAAGCGGTTGCGGATCGTCTTCGGTCCGATCTGGATGGGCTCGAACAACACATCGTGCTTGGGGTCTCTGGCCATGTCTGATCCTCGAGGGTGACCGATCTGCTGCTTGCTTCTTATACTCGGCGCCGGGAGCGGATTTTCATCGGGGGCGTCATGAGCTTTGCGGGAAAAGTGGTGCTGGTGACCGGATCGACCACCGGCATCGGCGAGGCCTGCGCGACGGTGTTCGCGGAATCACAGGCCAAGGTGATGGTGTCGGGCCGCGACGCCGAGCGCGGACGCAACGTGGTTGCGGCGCTTCGCGCGGCCGGCGGCGCGGCCGAGCTCGCCGTCGCGGACCTGCGCGAGGCGGGCGCCTGCGACCGGCTCGTCGAGGAAACGGTCCGGCGCTTCGGCGGCCTGGACGTGCTGGTCAACAATGCGGGCATTCTCCATACGGCGAACGCGCTCGAGACCAGCGACGCACAGTGGCTGGATACCATGGCGGTGAACGTCAATGCCTTGTTCTATCTCAGCCGGGCGGCGGTCAGGCACATGAAGGCCGCGGGCCGGGGTGCGATCGTCAACGTCGCCTCGGAGTGGGGCTTGAACGGCGAGCCGAACCACGTGGCCTACTGCGCGAGCAAGGGCGCCGTCATCCAGATCACCCGCTGCATGGCGCTCGACCATGCGCGCGACCACATCCGCGTGAATTCGGTATGCCCGGGTGAGATCCGCACCCGAATGGTCGATGACATCCTCGCCAGGCGCGGCGGGGACCCCGCGCGGAACCTCGAGGGTCTCGCCGCCGGAATACCGATGCGCCGGCTGGCCCATCCGCTCGAGGTTGCGCGCTGCGTACATTTCCTGGCATCCGATCTCGCAAGCTACGTGACGGGCACGAATCTCTGCGTCGACGGCGGCAACGACGCCACCGCCGGCCCTTACCCCTGAGAGCGCCCCGCGGAACTTCGGCGCGGAGCCTCGCGCGCGATCAAGAGCCGGTTGCAGGGCTTCCCCGCGAGCCTCAGGTGCCCGCGCGCGCGGGCATGCGATGCGCATCGCCCGCGGGGGCCAACCCGCGCTCGTACGGCCTCGCGGCCACCATGTAGATCGCGCCGAGCACCACCACTCCGACGGTGGTGACCGCCATGGAGTAGTCGATGTACCAGGGATCGTCCGGGCTGCGCGGCCAGAGAATGTTGACGATGGCGCCGACGCCGTAGGCCAGGGCGATGATGTTCACGCACCAGCCCCAACGGCCGAGCGTGAACGAGCCGGCCGGCTTCCACCCCATGGCGCGCGCGATCAGCGCCGCGAGCACGATCATCTGGAAGGCGATGTAGATGCCGACCGATGCGAAACTGATGATCACGGTGATGGCGTCCTGCAGCCAGAGCGCCGACAGGGCGATCACCGCGGGAATGGCGCCCATGACGATGAGCGCCGTGGAGGGCACGTGGTGCCCCGGAGACATGCGGCTCAGGTACCTGCTGCCGAAGATCATCTGATCCCGGGCATAGGCGAATATCAAGCGGCTGGCCGCCGCCTGCAGGCTGAGCAGGCAGGAGATGAACGACACCAGCACCACCACGATGACGGCGCGGAATCCGGCATCCCCCATCGCCGCCCGGAGCAGCGTGACGATGGGGTCCTTGTCCTTGCCGGCCATGACGTCGGCGAGGTTCGGGATCGCGAGCACGAACGCGAGACAGACCCAGATGGCGGCGGCGCCGCCGATGTAGATCGTCATGCGCATCGCCTTGGGGATCATGACGCTGGCGTTCGGCGTCTCCTCGGCGACGTCGCCGCAGGCCTCGAAGCCGTAGTAGCAGAACATCGCCGCGAGCGAGGAGGCGAGGAACGCCGGCCAGTAGCTTCCCCCAGTGTGGACGAGGGTGGTGTCGAGCAGGATCTTGAGCGGCTGATGCCGCGCGAACAACAGCAGGTAGCTGCCGACCACGATCGCGCCGACGAGCTCGCAGACGAAGCCGAACATCGCGACCCGCGCCAGCAGGCGCGTGCCGGAAAGGTTCAGCAGCGTCGTCCCCGCGATGAGCACCAGCGCGATGATCGTGGTCGCGAGCGGCGTTGCGTCCATGCCGAAGAGCTGGGCCAGGAAGGGGGCGATACCGGTGGCGACGCCCGCCATCGTGCAGCAGAGAGCCCACGCGTACACCCACCCGGCCATCCACGCCCAGCGCTTGCCGACGAGGCGGCGTGCCCAGGGGTAGAGGCCCCCGGAGATCGGGAACTGCGACACGATCTCGCCGAACACCAGGCACACCATGAGCTGCCCGAGCCCCACGAGAATGTAGTTCCACCACATCGGCGGACCTCCCGCGAGGAACGCGCCGGCGAAGATGGTGTACACGCCGACCACCGGGGAGAGATAGGTGAATCCCAGGGAGAAATTCTCCCACTTGGACATGGTGCGGTCGAAGTGGGACACGTATCCCAGCGCCTTCAACTGCTCCGCGTCGCGGTCTCCCGCCCCCGTGGTCTCGGTGCTCACCCCATCCCCCTCGAAACGTCAGAACTTGTACTGGAAATCCACTCCGACGGTGCGAGGCTGGTTGGTCGACACACGAATGATGGTCGGCTGCTGCCACGCGAACGTCGTGTTGTCGATGGTCAGGGCTGCGATCTTGTTGGTCAAGTTGGTGCCGACGAGGTAGGCCGCCCACTGACCGTGCGAGACGCCGGCGCGCGCGTCGAGGAAAGCATGCGAGGGCAGCGTTTCGCGCACGTAGGAGATGTCCTCGATCGGTCCCACGATGGAATCGGCGATCCGGAACAGGCCCGTCAAGTCGTTGCCGATATCCCTCTGATATTCCAGCGAGATGTCGGCCGTGTAGCGCGGCACGTTGACGACACGGCTCGGGTCGGTGCCCGGCGTCGCACCGGCGATCACGGCCGCCTCGTTGATGCTCGGCTGGTTGATGTAGGCCTTGGTCCACGCGCCCGAGACGCTGAAGGTCAGCCCCTCCACGATCAGCGCCGTGGCCTCGACCTCGGGTCCGTACGCGAGCGCGTTGCCGGCGTTGGTGCTGTAGGGATAGCCGCAGGAGAGGTCGATGACCTGCTGGATGTTCTTCCACTTCACGTAGTACACGTCGGCGTCCAGCGTGAAGCGCCGGTCGTCGAAGCGGGCCTTCTCGCCGAGCTCGTAGCTCCAGATCGAGTCCGGAGCGAAGTAGGACGGCTGCGAGGTGACGTAGATGGTTCCCGCCGGGATCGGCGTGCCGGGGTTGAGCTGCACCTGGTTGGGAATGCCGCAATTGTAGGCCAGCGGGTTGCTCTGGATCTGCGACAGCGTCGGCAACGGAATGGGCAGATTGACGCCGCCCGGCCGCGAGCCCTTGGACACGGTGCCGTACAGGGTCAGGTCGGGCGTCGGGGTATAGGAGATGTTGAGCTTCGGCAGCACGTTGTTGCCGCTGCCCGAAGCCGCCGCCTCCTGGCAGGTCGCATTGCCTGTGCCGGTGCCGACACCGCACTGGTGCGAGGTGTTGGCGACGGTGAACTTGAAGTAGCGCACGCCCAACGTCGCCTTCAGGTCATCGGTGACCTTGTACGACGCCTCGCCGAACACCGCGCTCTGCTTCATGATGTTGGGGTTGTTGTCATTGAAGATGACGCCATCCGGATTGGCCGCAGCGCCGCCGTTGTTGATGTTTCCTGCGCCTGGCCCGGCGGAGTTGTACGCATTGGCGATGTAGGGCGTCTCGTTGTGGGTGATGTAGCCGGAGTGAAGATCCGAGGCGTAGATGCCGCCCACCCACTGCAAGGGCCCGGTGCCGTTCGAGGTCAGGCGCAGCTCCTCGCTGATCTGCGTGGTGGGATCTTCCTCGTCGTACAGCAGGCCCGGCAGGAACCCGTTGGGCCACGGGGTGGGGCTGGCGGAACCCGCGAGGCCGTTGATGTTCTGCAGCGCCTCGGTTGCGTCCGTGGACTGGAATACGTAACGCTGCCAGTAGCCGGTCGCGGACGTGAGGTCGGCAAAGCCGAAGCTGTACTTGACCGTCAGGCTCGCCAGCTTGAACGAGTCGTAGTACGGCTCCTTCACGTCGTTGGGCTGATAGATGCCCGGGGTGGACGGGTACGGATCCGGCGAGGTGCCCGTGGCCTGGTAGTTGTTGTATCCCTGCGCGTCGATGCGCTGGTACATCAAGGTTCCGTTGATCGTGAGCTCGTCGGTCGGCTTCAGCAGCAAGAGCGCGCGCTCGGCGGTGAACTTCTCCAGGTTGGAGCCTTTGATGGTCTCCGCCACGGGGGCGGCGCCGACGTTGCCGCGGGTGGGGCAGTAGCTGAAACAGGTCGTGCCGAAGCCCACGGGGTAGGGGAACTCGCCCTCTTGGGCGACCACGCGCGGAATCCAGCCGCTGATGTATTTCTGGGTGGCGACCAGGCGGACCGCCATGATGTCGTTGACCGGGAGGTTCACCATGGCGCTGACGCTGCCGTTGGTGCTGCCGCCCGATGAGGTTTGGGACAGGCTGACATCCGTCGCACCTTCGAATACGCCGATCTTTGGCTGATTGGTGACGAGCTTGATGGTGCCGCCCATGGAGCCGGACCCATACAGGGTGCCCTGCGGGCCGCGCAGCACTTCCACGTGGCTCAAGTCGAAGAGATCGGCGTCGATGACGGTGCGGCCGTTGAGCGCCACCGCGGACGCGGACAAGGGCGTCTCGTCGATGTAGTAGCCCACGGTCGCCGCCGAGCCGCCGGCCGAGGTGAGGCCGCGCATCTCGTACTCGGTCTGGCCGGGGCCCGCCGATCGCATGGAAACGCCCGGCACCGCGCCGACGAGATCCTCGACCGTCTGGATGTTCTCCTGCGCCAGATCGCCCGCGGACAGCGCGGTGATGGCGATTGGCGTCGCCTGCACGGTGGAGTCGCGCTTCTCGGCGGTCACCACGATCTCTTCCAGCCCCGAGCTGTCGCTGGGAGCCTTGGTGTTGCTCGCGGGAGCCGCGGCGAAGGCCGCTCCTGCACCTGCGATCGACAGCAGCATCGAGGCCGCCGTGGCAACGACGCCACGGAACGGATGAGACGAGGAGGGTATTTTCATTGCGGATCTCCCTGAAATTGAGCAAAAACCTGCCGTGCGGCGCGGGTCGCGACGGGCCATGGTCCGTCGAAAATCATTCTCTCGCGCCGCGATTATCGATCCCCTAGGATTCGTTATAAGGAATTCGTAACATAGCGTTTACTAGCACGCAAGTTTATTGCGCAAGAATCACGCCCGCGGCGGCCCGGATGTTGCTGAAATGTTGCACGTGAAATGGCACCGCAGGTCGTCGATGCATGCTCCATGCCCGCACCTTTCCGCGGCAGGGACGCCGGGCGTGCGGATCGGCGCTCGGGGCTGCCCAATATCCGGGCTCTCGCGGACGGACGTGCCCCGGCATTGAGCATGGCGCCGGCACGCAATCCAGGTCGAGGGCCGCCCTCGCGGGCACTGACGCTGGCCGCCGTATTCTCCAGCAGCATCGGCGTTGGGCTGATATTCGGATTCCAGCCGCCGCTGATCGCCTTCGTGTTGAGCCGGCTCGGCACCTCGGCCTTCGCGATCGGCGCGATCACCTCCGCCAGCCTGATCGCGGTGATCCTCTGCGGCCCGATCTATCCGCGCGTGATCTCCCGATTCGGCCTCAAGCCCTGCATCGTCGCCGGCATCCTGTTCGCCGCCGCGGTCCTCCTGGCCATGCCGCTCTCGCCGGCGGTGCCTTACTGGCTGGCGTTGCGCTTCATTGCCGGATGCGCGCTCGGCCTCGTGTGGATCGCGAGCGAAATCTGGATGAACAACGCGGCCGGTCCGAGTGCGCGCGGCACGGTGATGGGGATCTACGGCACGGTGTTCTCGATGGGCATCGTGGCCGGCCCGGTGCTGCTCGAGCTCACGGGCACCTACGGCGCCAGGCCGTTCTTCGTCGGCTCGGCCAGTCTGGTGTTGACGCTGCTGCCGATGGCGCTGCTCCGGCACGTGACCGGGGAGGCGGAAACGACCACGGCGGTGGGCGATACCGAGGGCCACTCGAGCGGGTGGGGCATCCTGCGCGCCGCGCCGATCGTGATGCTGGCCGCTCTGGTCGCGGGGCTGGTCGAGTCCGCCGATCTGACGCTGCTGCCGCTCTACGGCCTGCGCGCCGATCTCGGCGAGCATGCGGCCCTCTCGCTCGTGGCCGTGTTCATGGCCGGCAACGTCGTCCTGCAGGTGCCCATCGGGATGCTCGCCGATGCTTTCGGCCGCAAGCGCCTGCTCGGACTCTGCGCCCTCGGCAGCTGCGTGGGACCCTTGTTGCTGCCCTATTCCCTGGACACGCCGCTATGCCTCTGGCCGCTGCTCTTCGTCTGGGGCGGCACCCTCTATGCGTTCTACAGCCAGGGCGTGGCGCTGCTCGGTGAAGTCTTCCCGGTCGCGAGCCTTCCGGGCGCGAACACCATGTTCGTCATGGTGTACTGCTTCGGCGGCGTGGTGGGACCGAGCGCGGGGGGCAAGCTCATGGACCTTTGGCCGAGGCATGGACTGGTCACGATGGTGAGCGCGGCGGCGCTGCTCATGCTCGTGGGGATCGGCGCCGAGGCGGCTACCTCTCGGCCACGGTCACCGAGGACACGAATGCCTTGACGTGCGCCAGCTCCGGGCGCGCCGTGCTCGAGCCGTTGCCGGTCTGCTCGAGCAGCGCGGCGTAGTAGCGCTTGGCGCGCGGCTTGTCGCCGATCGACTCGGCCGCGGTCCCCGCGTTGTAGAGCGCGTTGAAGCGCTTGGGGCTCAATTTGAGCGCTGCGTCGTACTCCGTGAGCGCCTCGCGTGCGCGGCCTTGCTCGAGCAGCATGTCGGCGAGCATCTCGCGTGCCGGAATGTCGACCTCACCCTGTCCCACCTTGTCCTGGAGGTCCGCGGCCTCGCGCATGCGCGCCAACGCCTCGCCCTGGCCGCCTTGCGCGAACGCGGCCCAGGCGGTCATCTCGCCGCGCCTGATCCTGCCGCCCACCGACTCGGCGACGTAGGCGTTCCGGCCCTTCTTGATCTCGACCATGAGGCCGTCGTACGCGGCGAGATCGGCGCGTGCCCCGGCCGGCCGGTGCAGGTGACCGTCGGCGACGGCGCGCGCCCACCAGGTGAGCGCCTGCGTCTCCGGCGGGGCGGCCGCGATCGGCTCGAGCGCCGCCGCCGCCTTCCAGTCGCGCATCTCCAGGTCGAAGAAGATCGGCAGCTTCGAGCGGTAGTAGGGGAACATGCCGGTCATGTAGTGATCGCCGATGTCCCCCATGGACTCGAAGCTCGCCATCATGGCCTTCGAGTCGGCGAGGATGCCGCGGGCATTCGCGTCCTCGGCGCTCTGCAGATACGCATACAGCAGGAAATCGTCCGAGTGGAATTGATCCATCGAGCCGCTCTGACGACGCGCGCTCGCGGCCTTGGACGCCTCCACCGAGGCACGGTTCACCTCGATGTCCTCGCGCCACATGCCGAGACGGGAAAAGATGTGGCCCGGCATGTGCACCGCGTGCGGAGCGGAGGCGGCGATCTCCCCGTAGTGCCTCGCCGCGGCGAGGCCGTCCGGCGCGAGCGCCGGGTTGTCGCAGGCATGGATGATGTAGTGCACGACGCCCGGATGGTCGGGATACTTCGCGAACAAGGGCGTCAGGACGGTCATCGCCTGCCGCTCCTTCGCAACGCTCGCGTCGGTCGCGGCGTGCGAGGCGAGCAGCGCCAGGGCGTAGAACGCGCCCACGTCGACGTCGCCGGGATTCGCGGCGTAGAGCTTGCCCATCGACGCGGCATAGGCCTCGATGCGGGCCTGGTAGTCGCCGCCGGCCGGCACGAAGAAGGCGGCGAGCGCTTCGACGAAGCCGCGCTCGCGGGCTGTCTGCGGCGGATGCGCCAGCGCCTGCTCCAGCTCGGATTTCGCCAGCGCCTGAACTTCCGGATTCGGCCGATCCCAGATCTGGTGGAACACGCTCATGGCGATGCCCCAGTGAGCGATCGAGCAGCCGGGGTCCTGCCGCAGGATCTCGGTGAACTGACTTTGCGCCTCCTGGTACCAGAAGTCGTGCAGCAGCGCGACGCCGCGGCTGAAGGACCTCTGCACCGCCGGGGCGCAGGACACCGCGAAGGAGACGGTGCCGACGCGCTCGCCGGGCGCGGGGGGGACGAAGCGCAGGCCTGAAGACATGGTCATGCCGTGGGCGGCGGCCGCGGTGGCGGCGCCCGCCGCGCTCGATGTTGGCGGACAGAAAACAGCGAGGGCGGCGCTGGCGATGAGCGAGGTGGCAAGAGACAGAAGGCTCGGCGCATGCCGCGGGAGATCAGGGTCGTACATTCGTGCAGTCCTTCGGGATTTCGGGGCGCTCAGCGTCCGAGAACGATATCCAAGCCGGAAAGAATCAGGTCCAATTGGCGACGGGGAATTTTACCCGTCCGCTCAATGAGCTGAAATTTATCGACGGCGACGACTTGCGAGACATTTGCCACGGAATCTCGGGGTAGGCCGGTCGCCAAGGCCGGTAACGGCACGTTGCCGGGCGCGCGTGCCCATTTCATGTTGCTCGTCAGAGGAACGCATACGACCGTGCTTATCCGGCTACGGTTGAAAGCATCGCACTGAACGACCACGACGGGACGGCGTAACCCGGGCGCGGAGCCCGACGGCTCCCCGAGATCGGCCCACCAGATCTCAGACTGTGCAATCACCAATCCGTGGCCTCGATGACGCGCCGCACCGCCGCCTTGCGGAACTCGTCCGGCTCCTCTCCCACATCGCGCACGACGTGATCCATGAGCTCGGTTACGCGCTCGGGTGCGTGATGACCGATGAACTCTCCCAGAGCCCGGCTGTATATCTCGCTTCGGGTCGTCTTCAATCGAAGCGCCAGAGCCTCGGCTTCCTCGAAGATGCTGTCGGGAATCGACACGGCTACTTTCATACCACTAGTATTACCCGGGTGCGATGAGGCGTCAAACGCTCAATTTAGTGCGAATCATCGATTTCTCGCGCTGCGAGATTTTTCTGCGCATCGCAATATTTAACATCTTTTTGCCATCAGGTACTTCTGGACTTTGGAGGTCTCCACCAGGCTGACTACAGCTTCACCATCACATGCCGCGGCACGGTGTAATCCTCGAGCGCGTACGTCGAAAGATCCTTGCCGTAGCCGGAGCGCTTGAAGCCGCCGTGCGGCATCTCGCTCACCAGCATGAAGTGCGTGTTGATCCAGGTGCAGCCGTATTGGAGGCGCGCGGCGACGCTCATGGCCTTGCCCACGTCCTTGGTCCAGACCGAGGAGGCCAGGCCGTATTCCGAGTCGTTCGCCCACGCGACCGCATCGTCGGCGTCGGTGAAGCGCGTGACCGAGACCACCGGGCCGAACACCTCGCGCTGTACGATCTCGTCGGATTGCCGCGTGCCCGCGACGATGGTGGGCTCGAAGAAGAAGCCGCCGCCGGCACGCACCTTGCCGCCGGTGACGATCTCGGCATGCGGCGTGGCCTTGGCGCGCTCGACGAAGCCGGCCACGCGGTCGCGCTGCTCCGCGGAGATCAGCGGCCCCATCTCGACGCCCGCGTCGCCCTGGGCGCCCACCTTGAGCGAGCTCGCGGCGCTCTTGAGATCGGCGACCAGGCGGTCGTACACCTTGGCGCCGGCATAGATGCGGCAGGCCGCGGTGCAGTCCTGGCCGGCGTTGTAGAAGCCGAAGGTGCGGACTCCGCCGACCACGCTCTCCAGGTCGGCATCGTCGAACACGATCACCGGCGCCTTGCCGCCGAGCTCGAGGTGCGTGCGCTTGAGATTGCCCGCGGCGGCGGCGAGGATCTTCTGGCCCGTGGCCACGTCTCCGGTCAGCGAGACCATGCGCACCCTGGGGTGCGACACCAGGGGCGCCCCGACGCTCTCGCCACGGCCGCAGATGACGTTGACCACGCCCGCGGGAAAGCTCTCCGCCAGGTATTCGGCGAGCTTGAGCAAGGTCAGCGGCGTCTGCTCGGACGGCTTGATCACCACGGTGTTGCCGGCGGCGAGAGCGGGGCCGAGCTTCCAGGCCGCCATCATCAGGGGATAGTTCCACGGCGCGATCGAGCCGACCACGCCGACGGGATCGCGCCGGATCATGCTGGTGAATCCGGGCAGATATTCACCCGCCAGGGCGCCGTGCTGCACGCGTGCCGCGCCCGCAAAGAAGCGGAACACGTCGGCGATGGCCGGGATCTCGTCGTTCAAGGCCGCGCTGCGCGGCTTGCCGGTGTTGTCGCTCTCCAGCCGGGCGTAGGCCTCACCCTGCGATTCGATGTGATCGGCAAGCTTGAGGAGCAGCGCGGCGCGATCCTTGGGCACCACCTGCGCCCAGCCGGGCCCGGCGCGCTCGGCCGCGGCGACCGCCGCGTTCAATTGAGCCGCGCTCGCCTCGGGCACCTTGGCGATCGTCTTCCCGGTCGCCGGGTCCAGCACGTCCTCGGCGGGGCCCTCGCCCGCCACCAGCTTGCCGTCGATCAATAGCTTGGTTTGCATCGCCGCCCCTTTCATCTGTGCCGGCTCCCGCGCCGGGCGCTCATGTTACTGCGCCGGCACGAGGCCGGCGCAGTCGTTTCGTTTCAATTCCTCCGCGCCCGCGCGCAGACCCGTCAACCGACCGCGGTGCGCTTCTTCTTGTCCACGTCGTCGAACGGCAGGGTGTGCGCGATGGCGCCGGCCTTGATGCTCTTGCCGCGCACCTCGAGCTTGGTCCCTTGCTTCGCGACCGGCACATCGAGCCGCGCGATCGCCATCGACTTCTTGGTGAGGCTGGACACCATGGCGCAGGTGACCACGCCCACTTTCTTGTCGCCCTGATAGACGGGATCGCCCATGTCCGCGGGCTTGTCGCCGTCGATGAGGAGCCCGAAGATCTTGAAGCGCTCCTTGCCCTTCAGCCGGTAGTGCGCGTCCGCCCCGTTGAAGTCGTTCTTGCCGGGGCTGACGGTGAAGTCCAACCCGAGCTCCCACAGCGTGTCGCCCGGCGGATCCTTGTCGAAGGGATACATCTGGGACATGTCGTAGGGATAGAACAACAGATAGCTCTCGACCCGCAGCCAATCGAGCGTGGTGAAGCAGGTCGGGATGATGCCCATCGGCTTGCCTTCCGACAGGATGGTGTCCCAGATGTGCCCGACATCCCCGGCCTTGCAGAAGATCTCGTAACCCCGCTCGCCCGTGTAGCCGGTGCGCGAGATGGTGACGGGATGGCCGAACAGCGTGGCCGGCATGTGGTGGAAGTACTTGAGATCGCGCACGCCCGGGATGTGCTTCGCCAGGAAATCGACCGCGACCGGACCCTGCAGCGACAGATCGTGCAGGTCGTCGTCCACGATCATGGCCGCATTGCGCCCCACCGCGTACTTGGCGATGGTCTCGTGTCCCGCGCCGCTGCCGTGGACCACCATCCAGGCGTTCGGTCCCATGCGGTAGAGGATGCAGTCCTCGATGAAGTGTCCGGCATCGTTCAGCATGCACGAATAGGCGGACTTGCCCGGATAGATCTTCGTCACGTCGCGGGTGGTCGCGTAGTTCAAGATCGCCGAGGAGTGAGGGCCGACCAGATACAGCTTCTTGAGGCCCGACACGTCCATGAGGCCGGCCTTGGTGCGAATCGCCACGTGATCCTGATTCACGTCCTTCGCATAGGTCCACGCCGTGCCCATGCCGTTCCAATCCTCGAGCTTCGATCCGAGGGCCCGATGCCGATCCGCGAGGGCGGAAATGCGCCAACTGAGTGCCATGCTGTTCTCCGGTTATAGGGTGATTCGTCGTCGCTGCCGCCAGGGTCCCCGAGCGACCCGGCGGCCTGATGTGCTCAATCCGGTCCGTTGCCGGGGCTCGTCGGGGCGCCGTCGTCGTACGGCGCGAGCCACGCCACCACCGAGTCGCGGTAGCGGGTCAGGCCTTTGTAGTCGACCAGCGCGGGATGCAGGCTCTGCAGCGCGCGGTGCACGCGACGCGCCCATTTCGGGACGGTGGCGAGCTCACGCACGCTGATGAGATAGCAGCGAATGCCGAACAGGACGGCGTTGCTGCGCGGCAGCCGCCAAAGCCCCTGCAGCTCGACACGCAGGTTCACGAGGTCGCCGGCGTTCTGCGGCGTGACCGTCGCGCGGTCCGGCCCCCAGCCGGGATAGTTCTCCGGCGAGGTGTCGAGGCGCGGATGCACGGTCATGGTCCAGTTGAGCCGGCGCACGGGCTGCCCCAGGCGGATGTTCAGCAGGAACTTGAGCGCGCGATCGAACACCTGCAACTCGTGAGCGAGGGGCACCGGGCCGTGCCACTCCTTGAAGGTCATCCCAACGTCGAAGTCCAGCGACCAGTCGGCCTGCGTCGTGACCGTGCCGGCCTCGAGCCAGAGATCGCCTTCGCGCTGATCCATGACGCAGAAGTCGCCCTGGGCCTGTCGGTTGATGTAATCCAGCGGCTCGCGCGGCAGCGTGGAGGGGTCGCCGAAGACGAATTTCTGGTCGAGCCCGAGCGGCCGGTTGATCCAGTGCCAGCGGTTGCCCTGCTTCGACAGGGAGAAGTGCTGCGGATAGTCGCGCGCGAAGCTCTCCATGATGAGCTCGAGGCAGTCCCACTGCGAGCTCATCATGTGCGGCAGCGCCTGGTAGCGCAGCGGCTCCTTCTCGAGCACCAGCGCCCGCTCGCGGCACTCGGCGACGTAGTGCTCGTCGACGTCGAACTGGAACTCGGTCACCGAGCCCTTCGGCCCCGCGGTGTGCGGCTCGATGTTGACCGAATACATGTAGCTGTCTTCGTAGAAGGGCAGCGGAAAGCGCCGGATGGCCGCGGGGCTGTTGCCGAACTTGAAGTCGTCGCGAAACGTCTCGTCAGTCTTGAACACGGCGTTCATGGGGCCTCCTTAGAGATCCAGCACCAGGCGCTTGCACTGCGCCCGCGATACGCAGGGCATGATGGCATTGCCCTTGGCCTTCTCGGCATCCGAGAGGAAGTGGTCGTTGTGCACGAGCTGGCCGTCCACCTCGATCACCTTGGTGTGGCAGAAGCCGCAGACGCCGCCGCGGCAGAGATACGGCACCTCGACGCCCGCGGCCTCGATGCTCTCGAGCAGGCTCTGGTCGGGCGGCACGTGCACGTTGATGTTGGAGCGGGCGAGGAACACCTCGAAGGCGTCCCCCACGGGCGGCGCGCTGAACTGCTCCCAGTGGATGTGGCTGTCCGGCCAGCCGCAGCCCTGCGCGGTCGCGATCACGTGCTTGATCATGCCGGCGGGGCCGCAGACGTACACGTGGGTGCCGAGCGGCTGGGAGGCAAGCAGGCTCTCGAAGGGGATCAGCTTTTGCTGGTCGTCATAGTACATGTGCACGCGGTCGCCCTCGCGCCGGCGCAAGCGCTCGAGGAACGCGGCGTGCTCGTCGCCGCGCACCGAATAGTGCAGCTCGTAGGGAACGCCGCCGTCGTGCAGGTCTTCGAGCTGCGCGAGGAACGGAGTGATGCCGATGCCGCCCGCGATCAACACGTGCTTGCGCGCGATCTTGTCGAGCGGAAACAGGTTCACGGGGTGGGCGATCTCGAGCCGGCTGCCCACCTTGACCGCATCGTGCATATGGTGCGAGCCGCCGCGCGACTCCTCCATGCGCCGCACCCCGATCTCGTAGGTGTCGAGCTCGAGCGGGGAGGACAGCAGGGAATAGGGATTCTTATGCGCGCGGCCCGCCCCCTGCATCACCACGATGATGTGAGAGCCGCCGGAGAACACCGGCAGGCCGCCGCCGCCGATGGGCGCCAGCGTGAAGTGCTTGATCAGCGGGGTGACCTGCTCGATGCGGACGACCTCGACGGGAATGGTCTGTGCGTCGCCGCTCACAGGAACACCTCTTTGATCTCGGGCAGCTCGCCCGGCACCTCTGCGTCGGCCATGACTCCCATATAGGCGGCAAGGCGCCGGGAGTAATGGTCGCGGATCAGGAGCCAGCGCCTGCAGCCGGAGCAGGTCACGATGTTGGTGCGCACGTCCTCCGTGGTCGCGCGGCAGTGGATGCAATAGACGCGCCGCGCCAGCGTGCCGCACTCCTCGGCGCGGATCTCGTCCTTGTTCAGGTTGAAATCGAGCGCGATCTTCATCGCGAGACCGATGAAGCTCTCCGGGCCGGCGACGTACAGCCGCGTGCCCATGAGCGACTCGCCGAGCACACCGCGGAAGCGCTCGAGCAGCGCGGGTTTGGCCGGGAAGGTCTCGACCTGCGACACGCCGGCGGCGCGGAACGGCGCGGCGTCGCCCTCGACCAGGAAGACGCGGGTATTCGCGAGCGCCACCGCGTTGGACTGCATGTCGCCGACGACGCGCAGCAGCGGAGCCGCGCCGACGCCGAGCGCGAGCATCAGGTAATAGCGTCCGCGCAGATCGGGCTGCAGCGGCGCGTAGACCGGTTTGCTCTTGATGCCGGTGATGAGCATGTCGGGCCTCTAATACACGGCGAGGTGATGGGTGACGACGACCACGGCGATGCCGAGCACCAGCACCGCGTACGGCCAGATTCCGGCACGCTTCTGGATGCGCACGCCGTTCAGGCTCTCGAGATCCGAGGCCATGTCGGGGGGAAAGTTCCCATTGTCCTGCAGGTAATGGCGATAGACGAATACCGGCACGATGAGCGCCGCGAACAGGAGGCCGCTGGTCAGCGTGCCGGCACCGTACGAGTCCGCTCCGAACCCCATGAAGGCGAGATTCACGAAGGAGAGCACCGCGCCGGCGGCGAGCACCCACGAAGGCGCACGCCAGGGCCGCTCCTGGGTCGGACGGTCGGCGCGATGGATCCAGCCGGCGTTCAGGTTCAGAAAATTGAAGATCAGGTAGCCGACGTTGGCCGCGCCGATGATGAATACCGTGTCCGAGAGAAGCAGCAGAAACAGATTGAACACGAGGTTCGTATACATGGCGTTGGTCGGCGCGCCGTGCGCGTTCACCTTGGACAGGTACTTCGGCAGCCAGCCGTCGATCGAGGCCTGATACAGCGTGCGGGATGATCCGGCCATGGAGGTCATGAGCGAGAGCACCAGAGCGAGGATCAGCATGACCACGACGACGGCGCCGATGATCCGGCCGGCGTGCACCATGCGCGCCATCACCGCGGCGACACCCATGCCGCTGTAGATGTCGGGCGCCAGCATCCCGGAATACTCCGCCGGCGTGACGACGGTCCCGGCCGCATCCACGACCGCCGGATGCACGAGGTTGCCGAGGCCCAGGAAGCCCTGGAACGCGAACGGCACCAGCGTGTACACCACCACGCACAGCAGCCCCGAGTAGAAGATGGCCTTGAAGGTGTCGGTCTTCGGGTTCTTGAACTCGCCCGTGTAGCACACCGCGGTCTCGAACCCGTAGGTGGACCATGCCGCGAGGAACATGCCGGCCGCGAACACGGTGATGCCGGCCATGTTCCAGGTGCCGCCGGTCACGCGCCCGAGCGCATCGTGAGCGAGCGGCGCGAGCGGGAAGAAGTTGGCCTTGACGATGTCCCCCGTGAGGATCGGCACGATGCCGATCAGGAGCAGCGGGATCATGGCGGAGATGCCGAGGATCTTGGTGGTGTTCGCGGACCGGAGGATGCCGCCGTCCTGGATGAACTTCACCGCGAGCAGAATCACCGCGCCCAGGATGAAGGTCGCGTTGATGCGCAGGGTCAAGCCGGCCTTGATGAACCCGAGGTCGAGCAGGGTGAGATGCCAGGTATTGATCGCGGCGTCCGGCGCGAACAATCCGACCAGGATGTAGCCGGCGGCGAGCGCGGAGCCCGTCGCCTGGACGGGCGACCAGGCGAACCAGTTGCACCAGACGGAGATCGGCGCAACCAGCTTGCCGTAGCGGACCCAGGCCATGGCGCCGTAGATCGAGGTGCCGCCCGCCTTGTTGGGAAAGAGGCCCGCGATCTCCGCGTAGGTGAACGACTGGATGAAGCCCATGGCGATGGACAGGGTCCAGACGACCCAGGACAGCTTGCCGACGGTGGCTGCGACCGCGCCGATGGAGAACAGGACGAGCGGGGGGACGCCGCTCGCGACCCAGAAGGCGCCGGTCCAGTCTATTCCCCGTTCCAGTCCTGTACCGGTCGCGGTGGTTCCCGCCTTAACGCTCTCTGCCGTCGTACTCATCCCAGCCGTCCTTTTTTTACGCGCTTCGCGCGGGACTTACGGCGCCTGAGCGACCCCGTTTTGTCATGCGCTTCGCGCAGGATTCAACGGCGCCGAAACGACGCCGTGTTGTCATGCGCTTCGCGCAGGATTCAACGGCGCCGAAACGACGCCGTCCGATAGTGTTTAGGAGAAGAGAGGCCGTTGTCATTTCGTGCCGATTAAAAGTGTTTGCGCAGCTCTGCGGCGATCTCGAAGATGTCGCCGACGATGCCGTATTTCGCCACGGAGAAGATCGAGGCCTCGGCGTCGGTGTTCACCGCGACGATGGTGCTGACGTGCTTCATGCCGGCGAGGTGCTGGATCGCGCCGGACACGCCCATGGCCACGTAGAGCTTGCAGGCGCTCGCGGTCTTGCCGGATTGGCCGACCTGGCGGCTCTTCGGCAGCCAGCCGGCATCGGCGATCGGCCGGGAGCAACCGAGCGTCGCGCCGACGGCGTCGGCGAGCTCGCGGAACTCCGCCACCTTGGACTCCTCGCCGATGCCGCGGCCGATGGTCAGGATGAACTCGGCCGCGGTCATGTCGACGTCGTCGGCTGCGCCAAGCTCGACGAAGCCCTTGCCCGTCGAGCGCGCCTCGGCCGCGGGCGCGGCGAAATCCGTCACCTTCGGGCTGGCCGGCTGCTCGGGCGGCTTGAACACGTTCGCGCGGAGCGCGAGCAGCACGGTGCTGCGGTCCGGAAAGTCGACCTCGACGCTCACCTTTTGTCCGTAGCCCCCGCGCGTCGCAACCAGCGCGCCGTCGAGGTACTCTGCCTTGAACACGTCGGTCGCAAAGCCCAGCCCGCGGCGCTCCGCGAGCGCCGCGGCATAGCCGAAGGAGTCGACGCTGTGCGCCACGAGGACCACGTCCGGATTGCGCTGATCGACCAGGGCACCCACGGCGGCCTCGAAGGTGTCCGGATCGAACTCCGCCGCCGCCGTTTTGATGGTCACGATCTCGTCCACCCCGGCGACGCTCAAAGACGCGGTGAAGCGCTCGGGCGCCTGGCTCAGGATGGCCACGGTGACGGGGTCCGCCGCCCTCTTGAGGCTCTGCGCCGCGCCGATCAATTCCAGCGAGACGGGGCGCAGCTCGCCGCGGCGCTGCTCGGCAATGACGAGAATGCCGCTCATGCCGCTTCTCCCTTGAACTCTTTGATGATCTCGGCGAGGCGCCCGGCCTGCGCCGCGGCGTCGCCTTCGATGAGCTGGGCGCGGCCTTTCTCCGGGATGTACATGCGACGCACCCGCGAAAGTGATCCGGCCTCGCCCACGTGCGACTCGTTCAGGCCGAGATCGGCGAGCGAGCGTGTCTCGATGGGCTTTGCGGCCGCCTGCTTGATCGCGCGCAGCGAGGCATAGCGCGGCGTATTGATGCCGAGCTGGATGGTGAGCACCGCCGGGCACTGGACCTCGATCTCCTGCAGGAGGCCGCCCTCGAGTTCGCGGCGTGCCGTCGCGCTCCTCGCCCCGGGCGTGTAGGTCAGGCTGCTGACCACGGCGGCATGCGGCCAGCGCAACAGGCCGGCAATCGCGATGCCGGTGGAGGCGAACGACTGATCGGAGGACTGCACGCCGGCGAACAGCATGTCGGGCGCCTCGTGCTTGGCAATCGCGGCGACGACCCGCGCGATCGCGATCGGGTCCGAGCCCTCGATGGCATCGTCCCATACGCGCACGGCGCGATCCGCGCCCTTGGCGAGACACTTGCGCAGCGCCTCTTCGGCCTCATCGGGCCCGACCGTGACGACGACGACCTCGACCGGCGAGGGCGAGGCTTCCTTGATCTTGACCGCTTCCTCGAGCGAGAAATCGTCCCACTCGTTCAGGTCGCGCACGAAAAAGTCCGGGTCCACGTCCCGGCCGTCCTCGCGAATCTGGAAATCCTCATCGAGCGCAGCGACCTGCTTGACCGCAACCAGGATCTTCATGCCGCCGCCTCCGCGCCGCGCGCGGGAATCGCCTCACGGACGAGCTCAATCAACTCTTTGACCACGAATTTGCCCTCATTGCCTGTGGTTTTGACGGCGTCCTCGAACATGGTGAGGTCCTTGGGACAGCTCACGACGTAGACCTCGAGACCCGGAATCGCCGCCGCTTCCCGAATGCGGTTCTGCGCGGGCTTTTCGGCGCCGACCGGATCGGGGATCCATATTCTGCCGCCGCCGGCGCCGCAGCAGAAGGAATTCGACTTGCAGCGCCCCATCTCGACGAGCTCGCAGCCCAGCAGCGCAAGCAGGTCGCGCGGGGCATCGTAGCCCTTGTTGAACCGGCCGAGGTGGCAGGGATCGTGAAAGGTGGTGCGGTACTTGAGCGGCGCCGTCACCGCGAGCCGGCCCTCGGCGAACAGGCGCTTCAAGAGGGTGGTGTAATGCTCGATCTCGAACTTGCCGCCGAAATCCGGGTACTCGTTGCGGATGGTGTTGAACGAGTGCGGATCGGTGGTGACGATGCGGTTGAACTTGGCGGACGCCAGGGCCTTGACATTCGAGGCCGCCAGCATCTCGTACAGCCCCTCCTCGCCCACGCGACGGATGTCGTTGCCCGCGTTCGATTCTCCGTCGTAGAGAATCCCGAAATCGACGCCGGCCTCGTTTAGGAGGGCGGCGAAGAGCTGCGAGACCTTCTGGTTGCGGGGGTCGAACGAGGCGTAGTCGCCTACGAACCAGAGCACGTCCACGGGCTCCTTGCGCGCATCCTTCACGGGGAACGGCAGGGCCTTGCTCCAGGCGCCGCGCTTCCTCCTCGACTCGCCGAACGAGTTGCCGGTCTTGGTGATGGTCTGCAGCGTCTTGGTCAGGAGCGGGTCCATGTCGCCGTCCTCGACCAGCTTGCGGCGCATCTGCACGATGATGGGCACGTGCTCGACGGCGACCGGGCAGATCTCGACGCAGGCCATGCAGGTGCGGCAGGACCACAGGGTCTCCTGCGCCACCTGTCCGGGCGATTTGCCGTGGACGTCGAGCTCGGCGGCGTCCGGGAGCTTGCCGCTCTCGAGCGTCGCGTTCGCGAACTCCCGCAGCGACAGGATCACGTCGCGCGGCGACAGCGGCGCGCCCACGGCGCGCGCCGGGCAAGCCTCGTGGCAGCGGCCGCACTTGGTGCAGGCGTCGAGGTTGAGCAGCTGCTTCCAGGTGAAATCGGTGATCTTGGCGACGCCGGCATGCTGCTGCGCCTCCGGCACCTTGGGCAGCCGCTGTGCCGCGAGCGGATCGCGCACCATGAGCGAGGCCGCGGCGGTGAAGATGTGCTTGACCTTGGTGCGCGGAATCAGCGCGATCAGGAACAAGGCGATCAGGCCGTGGAACCACCAGAGCCCGTGGCGCAGGAGGCCGGCGCTGCCCGCGCCGAGGCCGCCGGCCGCGAGCGCCTCGGCGACCGCGGCGCCGACGGGCGACCACCAGCGGGTGTCCCAGACGTCCGGCCGCCCTTGCAGCCAGACCAGCCGCGCGGCCTCGAGCAGATAGCCGGTCGCGCCGATGACGAGCAGCAGCCAGAGGAACGCCCAGTCCTCGCGCCGATATTGCGGCCGGTCGAAGTCCGGATCGCCGGGGGCGCGGTCGGGGCGCGCATAGTCGAGCTTCGGGAGCTGCAACCAGCCGCGCCGGTACATCATGTAGAGGAGGCCCGCGATCAGCGCCACGCCGGCGATGTCGAGGACCAGCGAGAACCACAGATAAAACGCCCCGTGCCAGAAGCGGATCCCGAACAGGGGATTCAGGATGTCGTATTCCAGCGTGATGGTCGACGTGCCGAGGAAGAGGAAGAAGAAGCCGTAGAAGATCAGCCGATGGGCGCCGCCCGCGGCGTGATCGCGCCGATCGACCGTGCGCCCGCCGAACACGGCTCCCAGCATGGA
Organism: Steroidobacteraceae bacterium; assembly: GCA_036272295.1. Lineage (GTDB taxonomy): Bacteria > Pseudomonadota > Gammaproteobacteria > Steroidobacterales > Steroidobacteraceae > Bog-1198. The sequence continues at coordinate 482 of DATAYZ010000098.1, read as the reverse complement.
GCCGAGCCGCTGTCCGAGGTGGCCGAGAGGCAGGGCGGCACCGCGCCGGTACTTTCGCACCTGCACGTACGCGCCCCACAGGAACACCGCGATCGCGGCGTACCCGATCGCATAGAAAAGCCGCACTTCGGCCGTCGGGAAGGCCTCGAACAGGATTCGAGTGACGGCGTCAGTGCGGCTCACGGTCAGGGCCTGCCGTCACTGTCGCGGCGCAGGCAGCCCCGGCTCGTTTCGAGGCGGCTCGGCATCAAGTCTTGTACTCGAGCTCGAACTTCCCGCCCGGCATGTGCGCGGTGCCCCACACCGCAACCTCACGCTTGTAGGGCAGCGGGAACTGCGGATTCTTTTCCTCGATCTCGCGCGCGAGGCGATGGCCGGTGAAGGTCGCGTCCGCGATGAGCCGCGGCGCCTCGGCATCGCCGATGACGTACACGGCCTTCACGCCGTTCTTCTCCCACTCGCTCTGGCGGCCCTTGAGCTCG
>DATAYZ010000097.1:0-14611 GCA_036272295.1 Steroidobacteraceae bacterium | reverse complement strand
TGCCGCTAGCGGTTTTCGCGCTCCCGCCGCGCGATCAGCATGGCGAGCTCGAGCGCCTGCTCGGCGTTCAATCGCGGGTCGACCTGCGAGCGATACGCGCGCGCGAGGTCGGCTTCCGCCAGGCCGCGAGCTCCGCCGATGCACTCGGTCACATCCTCGCCGGTGAGCTCGATGTGAACCCCGCCGAGCCGCGAGCCCTCCTCCTCGTGCACGCGAAAGGCCGCGTCCACCTCGCCGAGAATGTTGTCGAAGCGCCGGGTCTTGATGCCCCCGGCGGTCGTCTCCGTATTGCCGTGCATGGGATCGCACACCCACAGCACCTGCGAGCCGCTCGCGCGCACCGCCTTGATCATCGCGGGCAGGCGCTTCTCGATGTCCTTCACGCCGAAGCGGTGGATGAGGGTGAGGCGTCCCGGCTCGTTCTGCGGGTTCAGGACCTGCACGAGCTCCTGGATCCACTCCGGCGTCATCGCGGCGCCGACCTTGACGCCGATCGGATTGGCGATGCCGCGGAAATACTCGATGTGGGCGCCGTCGACATCCGCCGTGCGCATGCCGATCCAGGGCATGTGCGTCGACAGGTTGTACCAGTGCCGCTGGCGCTCGATGAAGCGCGTCTGCGCCTGCTCCGACAAGAGATGCAGACCCTCGTGGCTGGTGTAGAAGTCGATGCGCGTCGCCGCGTGCACGCGCTGCCCGCTCATGGACTCGAAGAACTCCAGCGACTCGGCGATCGAGTCGACGATCCGCTGGTAGGCATCCCGCAGCGGCGAGTGATGCATGAACTTGAGATCCCAGTACTCCGGATGGTGCAGATCGGCGAATCCGCCGTCGATCAGCGCCCGCGCGAAATTCAAGGTCAGGGAGGCGCGCTCGTAGCCCCGCAGCAGCAGATCGGCATCGGGCTCGCGCTCCGCCGCCGTGAAGCCGGGCCGATTGACGTTGTCGCCGCGATAGGTCGGCAGCGTGACGCCCTCGCGGGTCTCGGTGTCCGCGGACCTCGGCTTGGCATACTGGCCGGCGAAGCGCCCGACCCGGATGATCGGCATCTTGAGTCCCTGCAGGAGCACGAGGCTCATCTGCAGCAGGATCTTCAGCCGGCGCGCGATGTTGTCGGATTCGCAATCATCGAAGCTCTCGGCGCAGTCGCCGCCCTGCAGGAGGAACTGTTCGCCGCGCTGCGCGCGCGCAAGCTTGGCGCGCAGCGCCTCGACCTCCCAGGACACGACCAGCGGCGGAAGCCGGCCGAGCGCCGCCACGGCGCGTTCCAGGGCGGCCGGATCGGCGTACTTCGGCTGCTGCGCGGCGCGCTTGCTCTGCCAGCTCGCCGGATGCCACTGCGTGAGTGCGGTAGATTTGGACATATCGCCTGCGATGCTAGCGTTGCAGCCTCTGCCAAGTCAAAATGCGGCCCCCGAAACCCTCGGCAACGCCGACGCGACTTGAAGCTTCGTCGCGCGGCCCACATGGACACGACATCATGACGAAAACCGGCGACGTTCTTAAGGCACTCGGACTCCAGGACATGAATGCGGGCACCTGGTCGGGCACGCACGGCTGGAGCGAGCGCGGCGGCGGCCCGTTGATCGAATCGGTCAATCCCGCCAGCGGCGAGCGCCTGGCGCAGGTGCGCGGCGCGACCGCGGACGAGTATGAGGACGTGCTCGCGGCCGCCGTGGCCGCCGCCGCCGCCTGGCGCAAGGTACCCGCGCCGAAGCGCGGCGAGGCCGTGCGGCTGCTCGGCGAGGAGCTGCGCCGGCACAAGGACGCGCTCGGAAGCCTGGTGTCGATGGAAAACGGCAAGATCAAGGCCGAGGGCGACGGCGAAGTGCAGGAGATGATCGACATCGCGGACTTCGCGGTCGGCCAGTCACGCATGCTCTACGGCTCGACCATGCACTCGGAGCGGCCGCAGCACCGCATGTACGAGCAATGGCACCCCCTCGGCGTGGTCGGGGTGATATCGGCCTTCAACTTCCCGGTGGCGGTCTGGTCCTGGAATGCCTGTCTTGCCGCGATCGCCGGCAATGCGGTGGTGTGGAAGCCCTCGCCCAAGACCTCGCTTTGCTCGCTCGCCGTGCAACACATCTGCAATCAGGTGATGGAGCGGAACTCGCTGCCCGCGATCTTCCAGATCTTCATCGACGCGGGGACCGAGCTGGCGCTGCGCTTCGTCGACGACCGGCGGGTCGCGCTCGTGTCCTTCACGGGCTCCACCGAAGTCGGACGGCGCATCGGCGTGCGCGTCGCGGAGCGGCTCGGCAAGAGCCTGCTCGAGCTCGGCGGCAACAACGCCATCATCGTCGATGAGAGCGCGAATCTCGAGCTGGCGGTCCCCGCGATCGTGTTCGGCGCGGTCGGTACGGCCGGCCAGCGGTGCACCACCACCCGTCGCGTCCTCGTGCACCGCTCGCGCCTGCCGGAGCTCGAGCGCCGGCTGGTGGCGGCCTACAAGCAGGTGCGCATCGGAGACCCCCTGAGCGCGGACACCCTCATGGGTCCGCTGATCGACAAGGGCGCGGTGACGCGCTATTCCGCGGCCATCGACGCCGCGAAGGCGCAGGGCGGGGAGCTGCTCTGCGGCGGCAAGGTGCTGGCGCGCGCCGGCAACTTCGTCGAGCCCGCCATCGTCCGGGCCAAGGCGGACCTGCCCGTGGTGCAGAGCGAGACCTTCGCGCCGATTCTCTACCTGATTCCGTACGACTCGCTCGACGAGGCGGTGACGCTGCAGAATGCGGTGCCCTACGGCCTCTCCTCGGCGGTGTTCACCGATCGCCTGCAGGTCGCCGAGAAGTTCCTGTCCGCCGAGGGCAGCGACTGCGGCATCGCCAACGTGAATCTCGGCACCTCCGGCGCCGAGATCGGCGGCGCCTTCGGCGGCGAGAAGGACACCGGCGGCGGCCGCGAGGCCGGCTCCGATGCCTGGAAGGCCTACATGCGCCGGCAGACCAACACCATCAACTGGAGCTCGCAGCTTCCGCTCGCGCAGGGGATTCAGTTCAACGTGTGATGGGAGCGTGCTTTCGCGGTCGCCCGCCGAGCCGGCCATTGGCGCGTGCAGCCGCCCGTTTTGCCGGAGAGGTGGCGTGCCCCCCGGCCTTGCCCATCAGTTGCGCCATCCAGCGGCGTGTCCCAAATATGCCTTCGATCAAGGTGGGCAAATAAAGATCGGCATCCAGGCGGGGCCAGTGCAAGCCAAAGCCTGAAGGGCTGATTTCGATCTTCCCGAGATCTGCAGCCTTGGCGCCTGCGAGCCCTTGGGCCAGATCGACCGGGAAGGCGAGCTCAATCCCGGTGCTCAAGGCCACCACGATTCTGGAGCGGGAGCGGTCGTAGCGGGCCGAGAGGGCATGCGGTTGAGTCCGCCGCCTTTGCTGCATCCGGCGGTTCGCCCGCCGGAGTTCCCCTTGGTCAACCCTCATGAATCTCCTCCCACGCGGCGCAAAGCTCCATCAGAACTTCTGCCAATTGCTCCTTCAACCGCCCCAGCTGTAGTCCGGAGAACCCGTAGTTCTCTCGAACGGCAACCGGCCCATCGGGACAATTCAGCTCAATTACCACCTCGCGCTCTGCAGCCTTGATGTGCACGTGCTCCGGCCAATGATCATTGGGATAGATAATGACCCTTGCGCCAGCGATGCGCAGAATTGTAGGCATGAGGGTAGCTTGGTAGCAACCCAAACGCTTTGGTATCTATGAATCTTGCCTGTTCGTATCAAAATTCGGTCAGCGATTGATCCAAGCCTCGACGACCGCGGCACGCTCACTCAGCCGCGCCGCCGATACGGGCCCCAGCGTCCGCAGCTCCTGCGCGTAGAGCGACACGCGGTACTCCTCGATCCAGAAATGGAGCTGCTCGAGATCCGGCAGGAAGCGCAGCTCCGCGCCCACCGATCGCTCGAGCGCCTGGTATCGCGCCCACCAGCCCTGCAGCTCGGCGAGGATCTCGGGTGGCTCCGACCCGCGCTCGCCGATCCGTTGCCAGCGCCGCGCCTCGGCTTTCAGGTAGCGCGGCAACTGACGCAGCCATGCCGGCGGCATGCTCTCGAGAGACTCCGCGGCCAGCAGGCGCGCGAGATGCTCCGATGTTTCCCCGGCCAGGGAGGAGCCCCCCGGCTGCTCCGATGTGTCCCCGGCTGCCTGAGGCAAGTGCGCACGGCTGGCGCTGGCCCGCACCAGGGCGGCGCTCCTCCCCTGACGGCCCTCGCGGCTGCTTTCGACCAGGCGCCGCACCGCCCTCGCCTCCTCGAACCACCCGAGCACCGTGGAGCACGCCTGATCGAAGCACGCGTACAGCCGTCCGCGGCCCGCATCGACCGCGCCTTCGAATTCGGCGCGAGTGCGGGCCGCGTCCTCGTCGCCGAAACACGCCGAGCGCACCGCCAGCGTGGGGAGCAGATCGGCGAGCGCATCTCCCTTGACGTAGGGGCCCGCGGCAAGCAACAGTGGCGCATTCGCGAGCACCGTGCGGCGCAGATCGCGCACCTGGGCAGCGAGCATCGCGCGCGCAAGCCGCGGCGCCGCCATCCGCCAGCTCCGCCGTGCCTCGGCCGCCGACCACTCGTAGCGCAGCTTGAGCGGCGCGCCCTGCCGCGCGAGCGTCGGAAAGACTCGCACTCCCCGCGCGGCGGCTCCGACGGCCGCGCCCGCTCCGGCAGCGGCGTCGTCCGCCGCGGCGCCCGAGTGCGTCGCGCCCTCCACGCCGAGGACCGCCACGTCATCCACCACCGCCAGCTCGAACCTGCGCCAAGCCTCTGCACCGCCGGGCGCCCGCGCCGCTCTCCGATCGAGCTCCGCCCGCGCCGCGAGCGCGCTTGCCCGGCGCAGCGCGGGCAAGGGCAGGTCGTCATCGGCCATGCCGGCCTCGGCCACCTGCACGTGCGGCACGAGGTGCCGCGGCACGACCGTCGGATCGAAGTGCACCTCCCCGTCCGCGAGGCCGCGCCGCTCCTTGAGCCAACGCCGCAGGCTCGCGAGGTCGAGCGCCGCGGCGCCGCGAGCGGCGTCCGCCATGAACTCGACCGTGGAGTCCGCGATCGGTATCAGTTGCCGCCGGGCGTTCTTCGGGAGCGAGCGCAGCAGCGCCTCGATGCGCGGCGCCGCGAGACCCGGCACGGCGCCGTCGACCGCGGCCCGGGTCATCTCGGGCACGGCCAGGAGCGGCACCCGCAACGTCGCGCCGTCCCCGGGCTCGCCGGGCGCGAAGCGATACTCCACGCCGACCTCGACGCCGTTGATCGAGACCCTCTCCGGAAAGCGCGCGAGCTCCGCGGCATCCGGGAAGCGCGCGAAGATCTGCTCGTCCGTCAGCCGGAGCGCACGCCTGTCCTCATCCGTGAGATGGCGGCTGAAATGCTCGAGCGTCGCGGCGCTCGAGACCTGGCGCGGCAAATGCCGGTCGTAGAAACCCGCGAGCGTCTCCGCGCCCTGGAGCAGGTCGCGCGAGCGCAGTCGCTCCTCCACGCGTTGGGCGGCGTCGAGCGCGGCATCGTTCTCGCGCAGCCAGCCGGGCCGCCGGTGCAGCCGCCGATGCGCAAGCGCCTCGCGAGCGAAGATGCCTCGCGACTCCTCCGGCGCGATCGGCCCGTAGTTCACGATGCGATTCGCGCTCAGGATCAGGCCGAGTAGGCTCACGCGCTCGCGCGCGGCGACCTCTTCGCGCTCCTCGCTCCAGTCGGGCTCGAGATACTCCCGTTTCAGCAAGTGGGCCGCGGCGCCCTCGATCCAGTGCGGCTCGATCTGTGCAACCCGCCGGGCGAACACCCGGGAGGTCTCGACGATGTTGGCCGCCATGATCCAGCGTGGCCGGCGGCGCGCCAGCGGCGAGCCGGGAAAGATGTGGAAGCTGATGCCGCGAGGCCCGGCGTAGCTCCCCTCCTCGCCGCGCAACCCGATCATGGTGCAAAAGCCAGCGAGCAGGGCACGATGGACGGCGGTGTAGCTCGCGGCGCGATCGCTCGCGCGGATGCCCATCTCGGCGGCGCGGTCCTTGACCTGCGCGTGAACGTCCTCCCATTCCGACAGGCGCAGCAACGAGAAACGCCGCTCCTTGCACCAGCGGCGCAGCTCACGCCGGGTGCCCTCACGCGCCTTGCGATAGGCCCGCCAAACCTTCACCAGCGCGCTGAACTCGGACCTCGGGTCATCGAAGGCGCCCACGGCCCCGGACTCGGGCTCTGCGGTCGCCGGCTCGGACGCGCCGGGCGATCGCCCGGGCTGCGCAGGCACCGGCCGCCCCGGCGCCGCCTCCGGGCCCGCGCTGCGAAAATCCGGAACGCTCAGCCCCGCGACGATGGCGAGCAGCTCGCTCTCCGCATGAAAGCGCTTGCTCTCGATGAGCGCGCGCGCGAGCCGCGGGTCGAGCGGGAGGCGCGCCATGGAGTGCCCGAGGCGCGTGATGCGCCGGTCGGCATCGAGCGCCTCGAGCTCCTGCAGCAGCCGATAGCCGTCGTTGAGGGCGCGTGCATCGGGGGCATCGATGAACGGAAAGTCCTCGGCGGCCCCGAGCCCGTCCGCCGCGAGCCGGAGCAGCAGCGCCGCGAGGTTCGTGCGCAGGACCTCCGGCTCGGTGAACTCCGCCCGCGATTCGAAATCGGCCTCGGCATAGAGCCGGATGCAGAGCCCGGGCCCGAGGCGGCCGCAGCGGCCCTTGCGCTGATCGGCGCTCGCGCGCGAGATGCGCTCGATCGGCAGGCGCTGCAGGCGGTTCCTCGGGCTGTAGCGGCTGATGCGCGCAAATCCCGAGTCGATCACGGTGCGGATCCCGGGCACGGTGATCGAGGTCTCCGCGACGTTGGTCGCGAGCACCACGCGGGGACGGGTGCCCGGTTGAAAGATGCGGCTTTGCTGCTCCCAGGACAGGCGCGAATAGAGCTCGAGCACCTCCGCACCGCCGACCTCGCGGCGCAGGAGCTCGCCCACGTCGCGGATCTCGCGCTCACCGGGCAGGAACACCAGCATGTCGCCGCCGCCGGGCGCGCCCGGCTCGGTGGCGGCTTCCTGGCAGGCTGCGAGCACGGCCGCCGGGAGATCCGGGTCGTCCGACTCCGGCGTCTCGCGATAGCGCACCTCGATGGGGTAACCGCGCCCGCCGATCGCGAGGGTCGGCGCGTCGCCGAAGAACCGCGCGATGCGCTCGACGTCGAGCGTCGCCGACGTGACGATGACCTTGAGATCGGGCCGTTGCGGCAGGATGCGCTTCAGCACGCCGAGGAGCAGATCGACGTTCAGCGACCGCTCGTGGGCCTCATCGACGATGATCGTGTCGTAGCGGCGGAGCAGCGGGTCGGACGCCAGCTCGGCGAGCAGCAGTCCGTCGGTCATGAGCACCAGGCGGGTCGCCTCCGAGACGCGGTCCGCGAAGCGCACCCGGAATCCGACGCTGCGCCCGAGCGGCTGCTTCAGCTCCTGCGCGATTCGCAGCGCGAGCGCCCGCGCCGCAAGGCGCCGCGGCTGGGTATGGGCGATCTGCCCGAGCGTGCCGCGGCCGCGCTCCAGGCAGTACTGCGGAAGCTGGGTGCTCTTTCCCGAGCCCGTGTCGCCGGCGACGACCAGCACCTGCGAGGTCTCGAGCGCCGCGAGAATGTCCTCGCGCCGCGCGGTGATCGGCAAGGCCGGGTTGAACTCGAAGGAAAGCCGCTCGGCGCTGCGTGCGGCGACCGCGCGCGGATTACTCGCCACGCTTGACTTCTTGCCACAGCCTCTCTTGCGCCTCGAGACCGAGATCCGCGAACGTATCGCCGCGGCCGGCGGCGAGCGCCTCCATGGCGCGAAAGCGGCGCTCGAACTTGTCGTTCGCGGCCCTCAGCGCCGCCTCGGCATCCACGTCGAGCTTGCGGGCGAGATTCGCCGCCGCGAACAGCAGGTCGCCGATCTCCTCGAAGATCCGGCGGGCATCGAGCCGCTCCTCGGCGGCCTCCGCCCGCACCTCGTCGAGCTCTTCCTGGACCTTGTCGGCCGTCTGGCTCGGGTGCTCGAAGTCGAATCCGACGCGGGCGGCACGCTTGCTGATTTTGTAGGCCCGCATCAGCGCAGGGAGCGCCCGCGGAATGCCGTCGAGATGGCCGACGGGCCTGCTCTCGCCGAGCGCGCTGCCGCGCCCCTTGGCTTGCCGCTCGCGGGCCTTGATGTCCTCCCAGCGCAGCGTCTGCCCGGCCGGGGTGAGCGCGAGCGGCTCCGCAAAGACGTGCGGATGGCGCCGTACCAGCTTGTCGCAGATGGCGCCCGCCACGCCATCGAACTCGAACCGGCCGGCTTCGCGGCCGATCTCGGCGTGAAACACCACTTGGAACAGGAGATCGCCGAGCTCGTCCTTGATCTCCCCGGGATCGCCGCGCTCGATGGCGTCGGCGACCTCGTACGCCTCCTCGATGGTGTACGGCGCGATGCTGGCGAAGGTCTGCTCGCGGTCCCACGGACAGCCATCGGGTGCACGCAGGCGCGACATGATGGCGAGCAGGCGGTCGATTTCGCTCATCGCGACCGGAGCCGGCGCCGCAGCGTCATGAGCATGCCCGCGGTCGCGCCCCAGATGTTGCGATCACCGTACGGTATGTCGTGCACCTGGATCGGCATGTCGCCGATCATGCGGGTGCGCGGCCGATGATTGGCGGCATCCAGGATGAATTCGAGCGGCACCTCGAACACATCGTGCACCTCGGCCTCGGCGATGCGCAGCGGATAGTCGGGATTGACGAAGCCGACCGCGGGAGTCACCCGAAATCCGGTCACGACCGGATGATCCGGCAGGTATCCGGCAAACTCGACGTAGCTCGGCAGGAGGCCGATCTCCTCGTAAGCCTCGCGCAGCGCCGTGTGCCAGGGGTCCAAGTCCTCCGGCTCCGTGCGGCCGCCCGGAAAGCTGATCTGTCCCGCGTGATCCTTGAGCGTCTCCGCCCGCTGAGTCAGGAGCACCGTCATTCCGCTGCCGCGCTCCACCAGCGGGACCAGCACCGCGGCCGGCACGGTGGCCGGAGGCATGGTCGCCCGCACCTTCGCCGCGAGCGAGGGCGTCGCGCCCGCCAGCCACTGCAGGTCCTCGCCCCCGGAGGGGTGCGCATCGAGACATTCTCGAATATGCGCCTTGGTGTAAACGGAGCTCGTCGTCACGCCGCCCGCTGGTCCGATCGTTTGCTGTAATATTGGACGATTCTAACGCAAAGCGGTTCCCTGGCTCCGATGGACATCTCCTCGACCGACGCGCTCTCTCCACTCGACGGCCGATACGCGGGCAAGCTCGGGGAGGCGCGCCGGATCTTCAGCGAAGCCGGCCTCATGCGCGAGCGCGTGCGCGTCGAATGCGCGTGGTTCCTGGCGCTCGCCGCAGGGCCCGCGTCGCGCGCGCTGTCATCGCTGCCCGCGGCCGCGCTGCGCGACATCGAGGCGCTCGCGCGCGACCCCAAGGCCGCGGACGTCGCTGCGATCAAGCAGATCGAATCGCGCACCAACCACGACGTCAAGGCCGTGGAGATCTGGCTGCGCGGCGTCCTCGAGCGGCACGGCGCGGCGCCGGCCGCCCTCGAGTGGCTGCACTTCGCCTGCACGTCCGAGGACATCAACAATCTCGCCTACGCGCTCATGCTGAAGGCCGCGCGCGAGAGGCTGCTGCGGCCGCTGCTCGACTCGCTCGCCTCGCGGCTCGCGGCGCTCGCGGAGCGCCACGCGGACTCGGCGATGCTGTCGCGCACGCACGGGCAGACCGCGACGCCCACCACGGCCGGCAAGGAGATCCAGAACGTGGCCGCGCGCCTGCGTATGCAGACCCAGGGGTTGGAGCGCGTGGCCATTCTCGGCAAGCTGAACGGCGCGGTCGGCAACTTCAACGCGCACGTGGTCGCGTTGCCGGATACCGACTGGCCCGCGCTCAGCCGCCGGCTGGTCGAGTCGCTCGGTCTCGCCTGGAACTCGCACACCACGCAGATCGAGCCGCACGACTGGATCGCCGAGTACTGCCATGCGCTGATGCGCGTCAATACCGTCCTCCTGGATTTTGCCCGCGACATGTGGAGCTACATCTCGCTCGGCTACTTCAAGCAGCGCGCCGTCGCCGGCGAGGTGGGCTCATCCACCATGCCTCACAAGGTCAACCCGATCGATTTCGAGAATGCCGAGGGCAACCTCGGGCTTGCCAATGCGCTGCTCGGATTCTTCGCCGACAAGCTGCCGGTCTCGCGCCTGCAGCGCGACCTCACCGACTCGACCGTGCTGCGCAACGTCGGCGTCGCCATCGGACACTCGATGCTGAGCTACGAGTCGCTGCGGCGCGGGCTCGAGAAGGTGGAGCTCGACGAGGCGCGCGTGGCCGCGGATCTCGACGATGCGTGGGAGGTGCTCGCGGAAGCGGTGCAGACCGTGATGCGCGCGCACGGCATCGCGGATGCCTACGACCGGTTGAAATCCTTCACGCGGGGCCGCGCGATCGACCGCGGCGCCATGCGCGAGTTCATCGCCTCCTTGCCGCTGCCCAAGGCTGAGATGGAGCGGCTGCTCGCGCTCGAGCCCGGAAGCTACGTGGGACTGGCGCCTTCCCTGGCGCGGAACCGGCCCTGAGCACGCCGCGCGGCGGCCCGCGCGCCCCCTCGGACGGCAGCCCGCGCACCCCCGGCACCGCGATTTGACCCGCGTCTCGTTGCGGCGCACGCCCGCACCGCTGCCCGCAGGCCCCGTGCAGGCCGAAACGTGACGCAGTTACCACGGGCCGCTGTAGTCCAAACGGTACTATCCCCCCGGACTTACGAGGGTCAGGCGATCGGCCGCGACCCCTCCCATCGGGGCTTTTTGGATATGGCGGGCAACAGCGAAGATCGGACCAAGCACAACGTGGACAAAGGCCCGGGCTCAGGCTTGGAAGCCTCCACGGGTTCGGGCACCCGTACCATTTTGACCACCATGCCCGAGGTGCGCGAAGCCAGCTTGAGGGTGGCGAAGTCGGCGCAGCGCCTCCTGTCGATCTTCACCCAGGATCTCGAGCCGCTCATCTACGGCGAAGAGCCGTTCCTCGAAGCCGTCAAGCGCCTGGTGCTCGCGCGCTCCTATGCCAAGGTGCGGGTGCTGCTCGCCGATCCCTCGCGCGCGATGGTGGACAACAATCGCTTTCTTGCCCTCGCCCGCCGGCTCACGAGCTGCATCGACCTGCGCGCCATGAGCCCCGAATATCCGGCGAGCGCGGGCGCGTTCATCATCGCGGACGACAAGGCGCTCGTGTATCGCCTGCAGGCCGACCGCTGGGACGGCATCTCCGACTTGAACGACCCATCGGTCGTGCGCCGCTACCTCAACTTCTTCGACGAGGTGTGGCAGACCAGCATGCAAGAGTCGCAGATGCGGCAGATGCTCATGTAGGTCCGCGCGGGAGCCGGCGCCGGTATAATGGGCGCATGTCGGACTCCCGTTTCCCCGCCACCGTCATCGTTGGGATCTCCGGCGGCGTGGACTCCGCCGTCGCCGCGCTGCTGTTGAAGCGCGCGGGGCACGCCGTGCAGGGACTCTACATGTCCAACTGGGAGGACGACGACGACGCGTACTGCACGACCGCGGCGGACTTTCAGGACGCGCGGCGCGTGTGCGAGACGCTGGACATTCCCCTGCACCGCGTGAGCTTCGCCACGGAGTACCGGCAACGGGTATTCGACCTGTTCCTGCGCGAGTACGCGGCGGGCCGCACGCCGAATCCCGACGTGCTGTGCAACCGCGAGATCAAGTTCGGCCTGTGCCTCGATTACATGCGGCGCCTCGGTGCCGACAAGGTCGCCACCGGCCACTACGCCCGGATCGCCGCGGGCCCTTCGGGACCCGAGCTCCTGAAGGCGCTCGATGGCGCCAAGGATCAGAGCTACTTCCTGCACGCCGTGCCCGCGCGCGCGCTCGCCGCGACGCTGTTTCCGATCGGCGAGATGCGCAAGCCCGAGGTGCGCTGGCTCGCGCATGCCGCCGGCCTCCCGGTGTTTGACAAACCCGACAGCACGGGCATCTGCTTCATCGGGGAACGTCCGTTCCAGGAGTTCCTCGCCAAATATCTGCGCACCGAGCCCGGACCCATCGAGGACGATCGCGGGCGGGTGATCGGCGAGCACCGCGGACTCGCGCTCTACACGCTCGGGCAGCGCTCCGGGCTCGGCATCGGCGGCCGTGCCGGAGCCGCGGATGCGCCCTGGTACGTCGCCGACAAGGACCTCGCGCGCAACGCGCTCATCGTGGTCCAGCGGCAGGACCATCCCCTGCTCCTGTCGGACACGTTCGAGGTCGAGCAGATGCACTGGCTCGCGGACGAGCATGACAAGTCGGAGACGTTTCGCTGCGCCGTGAAGACGCGCTACCGGCAGTCGGACCTCGATTGCACGGTCGAGCCCACGCCGTCGTCCGCGCCCACGAGCGCCGGCACGGCGAAAGGCGGCGATGTCTGGCGCGTGACTCTCGATGCGCCGGCGCGCGCCGTGACTCCGGGCCAGTACGCCGTGCTCTATCGCGGCGCCCGCTGTCTCGGCGGCGGCGTCATCGCACGCCGCTGGCTCACGGACCGGTCTCCGTCGCCGCGGCAGTTCGCCTATAATTCCAGTTTTTCGGTGGAGGGAACATGACAGACAGCTTCAAAGCGCGGTCGACGCTCAACGTCGGCGCCAATACGTACGAGATCCTGAGCCTGCAAGCGCTCAAGTCCCGCAATGTCGATCGTCTGCCCTTCTCCCTGAAGATCCTGCTCGAGAATCTGCTGCGCTTCGAGGATGGCGTCAACGTCACCAGGAATGACATCGACGCGCTGCTCGACTGGGAGCCCAAGGCGTCCCCGAGCCACGAGATCGCATTCACGCCCGCGCGCGTCATCATGCAGGATTTCACCGGCGTGCCCTGCATCGTCGACCTCGCCGCCATGCGCGAGGCCATCGTGCGCCTGGGCGGCGATGCGCAACGCGTGAATCCGCTCGCGCCCGCCGAGCTCGTCATCGACCACTCCGTCCAGGTCGACGAATACGGCACCCCCGACTCGCTCAAGCACAACAACGAGATCGAGTTCATCCGCAACGGCGAGCGCTACATGTTCCTGCGCTGGGGCCAGACGGCGTTCAGCAATTTCAAGGTGGTGCCGCCGAACACGGGCATCGTGCACCAGGTCAACATCGAGCGGCTGGCGCGGGTGATCTTCGCGGACGACGCCGGCGGCAAGAGACTCGCCTACCCCGACACCCTCGTGGGCACCGATTCGCACACCACGATGGTGAACGGGCTCGGCGTGCTCGGCTGGGGCGTCGGCGGCATCGAGGCCGAGGCCGCCATGCTCGGTCAGCCCGTCACCATGCTGATTCCCCAGGTGATCGGCTTCAAGCTCAGCGGGAGCCTGCCGCCGGGCACGACCGCGACCGACCTGGTCCTGACGGTCACCGAGGCGCTGCGCAAGAAGGGCGTCGTCGACAAGTTCGTGGAATTCTTCGGCGACGGCCTGAAGGGCCTGCCGCTCGCCGATCGTGCCACCATCGCCAACATGTCGCCGGAATTCGGCTCGACCTGCGCAATCTTCCCCATCGATGAGGAAACCACCCGTTATCTGGAGCTGACCGGCCGGCCGGCCGACCAGATCGCTCTGGTCGAGGCCTATGCCAAAGCGCAAGGACTGTGGCGCGTCGATGGCGCGCCGGCCGCCGATTACACCGATGTGGTCGAACTCGATCTGTCGACGGTGGAACCCTCTCTGGCGGGGCCGAAGCGGCCGCAGGACCGCGTACCGCTGCGCAGTGCGAAGCAGGTCTATGAAAGCAGCGTGAAGAAAATGGCCGAGGAACGGTCGCAGAAGAATCCGAACGCCAAGGGCACCGCCACGGCCACCGTGGGCGGCAAGAGCTTCGAAGTCAGGGACGGCGCGGTACTGATCGCGGCCATCACCAGTTGTACGAATACCTCCAATCCCGCTGTGTTGGTGGCTGCGGGCCTGCTCGCCCGCAATGCCGCCGCCCGCGGCCTGAGCTCCAAGCCCTGGGTGAAGACCTCTCTCGCCCCCGGCTCGCGCGTCGTCACCGACTACTTGCAAAAAGCCGGGCTGCTCAAGGACCTGGAGGCACTGGGCTTCTATACCGTGGGCTATGGCTGCACCACCTGCATCGGCAACTCCGGTCCCTTGAAGCCGGAAATCTCCGAGGCCGTCAAGACCTCCGATGCGATCGCCTGCTCGGTGCTGTCGGGCAATCGCAATTTCGAAGGCCGCGTGCATCCGGAAATCAAAATGAATTTCCTCGCCTCCCCGCCCCTGGTCGTCGCGTACGCGCTGGCCGGGAGTCTGGATATCGACATCACCACCGAGCCGCTCGGGCTCGGCAAGGATGGCAAGCCGGTGTATCTGAAGGACGTCTGGCCCAGCGCGAAGGATGTGGCGGCCGCGGTCGGCGCGTCGGTCGATTCGGCGATGTTCAAGAAGGGGTATGCCAATGTATTCGCGGGCGATGCGAATTGGAGCGCCATCAAGACCCCCGCCGGCAAGATCTATTCCTGGGACGGCAAATCCACCTACGTCAAGAACCCGCCCTACTTCGACGGCATGACCATGACGCCGGCGCCGCTGGCCGACATCAAGGGCGCACGGGCGCTGGCCGTGCTCGGCGATTCGGTGACTACGGATCACATCTCC
>DATAYZ010000096.1:0-79736 GCA_036272295.1 Steroidobacteraceae bacterium | reverse complement strand
ATATGTTCCGACGTCCACCTTGGGGCCGCCTGATGAGCAGCGGTCTAGCCGCGGCCTCGAGACCCACCTACGGGTAGCAGTGCCCGCGTAGCTCTGACCCGGACGGACGGTACGCCCGAAGCGGAGGTCGAAGGGAACCGGGGCCTCCTTCCTTCAGCTCTTGCCCGAGCTGCCAAAGCCGTCCACGCCGCGCGCGGACGCGGTGAAGTCCTCGACGACCTCGAATGCCGCCTGCACCACCGGCACGAACACCATTTGCGCGATGCGATCGCCGGGGTTGACGACGAAGGCCGTGTCGCCCCGGTTCCAGACGGAGACCATCAGGGGCCCCTGGTAGTCGGAATCGATCAGGCCGACCAGGTTCCCGAGAACGATCCCGTGCTTGTGCCCCAACCCCGAGCGTGGCAGCAGCATCGCGGCAAGCCCGGGATCGGCGATGTGAATCGAGATGCCCGTCGGGATCAGCTCGGTGGAGCCCGGCGCCAACGTGAGCGGGGCATCGAGGCAGGCGCGCAGGTCCATGCCGGCGGAGCCCGCCGTCGCGTGAGTGGGAAGCGCGAACTGCCTGCCGACCCGCGGATCGAGGATCCGGAGCTGGATGCGTGGCCGGCTCTCGCTCATCGCCGCGCGCGGCGACCGCGGCCTCGATCCCGGGGCAGGGCGGTCACGCGGCGCTTGCGTGCGCCGCGGCGCGGGGCTGCTTCCGGAGAAGGCATGCGCTTGGCAATGAGTGCGATGAGCTGGCGCGCAACCTCGATCTTGGGTCCGCGCGGAACTTCGACCTTGCCGCCCGGCCAGATCACGGTGAGCGCATTGTCGTCGCAGTCGAAGGCCAGGCCCTCGCCGACCTGGTTGGCGGCGATCATGTCGAGACGCTTGCGCTTCAGCTTGGTGCGGGCATTCTCCTCGACATCGTTGGTCTCGGCGGCGAATCCGACCACGAAGGGACGCTTGGCCATGTCCGCGACCGACTTGATGATGTCGGGCGCCGGCTCGAGATCGAGCGTGACGGAAGCGCCCTGCTTCTTGATCTTCTGCTTGGCGACGGTCACCGGCTGAAAGTCCGCGACCGCGGCGGCGGCGATGAACACGTCCGTGTCGCCCACTTGACGATGGACGGCGGCGTACATCTCGCGCGCGCTCTCGACATTGATGCGCGTGACGCCTGCGGGCGTCGCCAGCTGCACGGGGCCGGACACGATGGTGACGTGCGCTCCCGCCTCGCGCGCCGCGGCGGCCACGGCGAAGCCCATCTTGCCGCTGCTTCGGTTGGTGAGGTAGCGCACCGGGTCGATGCGCTCGCGCGTGGGACCCGCGGTGATGAGCACGTTCAAGCCTTTGAGGAGGTCTGCATTGCGCGGGCCCTCGAGCAGGCTCTCGGCGAGCTCCAAAGGCTCCCACATGCGGCCGGCTCCGATCTCTCCGCAGGCCTGGTTGCCGGACGCAGGACCCAGGACGCGGATGCCCCGGGAGATGAGGATCTCGATGTTCGCCTGCGTGGCCTTGTTGGCCCACATCACCCGGTTCATCGCGGGGGCGATCGCGATCGGCGCCTCGGTGGCCAGGCACAGCGTGGTCAGGAGGTCATCGGCGTGTCCGGCCGCGAGCCGCGCGAGGAAACCCGCGCTGGCGGGCGCGATGAGCACCTGCTGCGCCCAGCGGGCGAGCTCGATATGCCCCATCGCGGCTTCCGCGGTCTCGTCCCAGAGATCGCTGCGCGCGGGACGGCCCGACACGGCCTGAAAGGTCATCCGCGATACGAAGTGTTGGGCCGCCTCGGTCAACACCACCTGTACGTCGGCTCCGCGCTCGGTCAATCGCCGCACCAGGTCCGGGCTCTTGTATGCGGCAATACCGCCCGTGACCCCGAGCAGGATTCTCGTCTTCGGCGTCAATGGATGCCCTTCAATTCCTTGAAGCGCGCAATGTCGCTCTCGAACTGTCTGCTCATCGTCTCCGCCTCGGTGCGCTTTTGCCTGAGGTTCTGGTCTTGCGTGCGAATGTCGTTGCCCACGTGCACCAGATCCTCGGCGATCTGGTCAGGCATGGGCGGCGCCTTCGGGTCGGTATTGTACGGCTTGTAGTGCATGCTGCTGGCCCGGAGCGTCTTCAGCTTGCCGTTGAGCGTGTCGAGGAATTGCGACGTCACCTTGATCTGGTCGGTGACGAGCTGGAGGCGCTGGTCGCGCAGGCGCTCGATCTCCTGGACCGAGGCGTAGGTGGACATGAGGTTGCGGTCCCGGGCCGCACTCTGCGCGGCGTCGGCGCGCTGCTGCTCCTCGGCGGCCTGCTGCTCCGGCGTCTTCTGGGCGTCCTGGCGCCCGATCTCTACGCCGCGGGAGTTCATCAGGTGCTGCTCCTGGCCCGCGTACTCCGGCGGAATGTGATCGCCGTAGTGCGTTTCCCCCTGCGCATCCACCCATTTGTAGACCGTACGGCCCGCTTGCGCTCCAAGCTGCAGCGGGATCAGGAGCGTTGCGGCGCAGAAAAATCCGGCGACTTTGCTCAAGCACGTACCCCCTTCGGGAAAACGGCCGACATTGTGAGCGGTGCCAACCGCCTTTTCCAGGGCCTCTTCCTCAATCTGCGACCCCATACCGCTCCCGGTAGGCCCGCATGCGCTCGGCGTACCCGGAGTGGCGAGGTTCCGACAGGTGGTGGAGCAGGTCGGACAGGCTGACGACCGCGATCACGGGGATCGCAAATTCCGCACGCACCTCCTGGACCGCCGAGCGCCCGCCCTGGGGCCCGCGCTCCTGGCGGTCCAGGGCCAGGAGCACGCCGGCCGGCCGCGCGCCCGCGGCGCGAATGATGTCGATGGACTCGCGAATGGCCGTGCCCGCGGTGATCACGTCATCGACGATCAGGACATCGCCGGTGAGCCGCGCGCCGACGATGTGGCCGCCCTCGCCATGGTCCTTGGCTTCCTTGCGGTTGAATGCAAAGGGGTAGCTCCGGTCCAGGCGCTCCGCCAGCGCCGCCGCCGTGGCCGTGACCAGGGGGATGCCCTTGTAAGCGGGGCCGAACAGCATGTCGAATTTCAGCTCCGCGGCCGCGAGTGCCGAGGCGTAAGCGCGGCCCACCGCGGCGATGGCGGCGCCGGTCGAGAACATTCCGGCATTGAAGAAGTAGGGGCTCTCGCGGCCCGACTTCAGGGTGAAGTCGCCGAACTTGAGCACCCCGAGCTTCACGCACAGATCGATGAATTCGGATTGATAGGACAAGGTCATGCGCCCTGATACTATCGCGCGCGATGCACATCGTCATGCTGAGTCTCGGCGCCGGACTGCGTCCAATGCCCTTTCGTTGCGAGCTCATGCCAGATTCCGGCGCCGCGGCGGTACCGGGTTGACGACGACCCCGAAACCCACTCTCCTTCAAGCGCTTCAGGACAAGCGGATGGCCGCGGTCCTGTTCCTGGCATTCGCCTCCGGGCTGCCGTTCAACCTGTCGGGCTCGACTCTGCAGGCCTGGCTCGCGCACTCGGGCCTCAGCATCAAGACCATCGGCGTGTTCACGCTGGTGACGTTCCCGTACGTGTTCAAGTTCATGTGGGCGCCGCTCCTCGATCGCTACCTGCCGCCGCTCATGGGACGAAGGCGCGGCTGGATCTTCATCTTTCAGATCGCCCTCGCCATCTGCATCGGCGTCATGGGCACCTGCTCGCCCATCGATGAGCCCGCGGCGCTGGCGGCGGCGGCCATCATCCTCGTGTTCCTGTCCGCCTCCCAGGATATCGTCGTCGATGCCTACCGCGTGGACGTGATCCCGCCGAGCGAGCGTGGACTCGCCGCTGCGGCCACCGCGTTCGGCTATCGCACGGCGGCGATGCTGGCGGGCGCGGCGCTGGTCGTGCTGGCCGCGTTCCTCGAGCCGCGGGTGGGCACGCACGAGGCCTGGCGCGATGCCTTCCTGCTCGTCTCCGCCCTGATGCTCGCGAGCACCTTTGCCACGATCGGCGCGCCGGAGCCGGAGGTCCCGGGCGCACCGCCGCGAACCCTGCTGACCGCCGTCTGGCACCCGCTGCGCGATCTCGTGGTGCGCAACGGAGCATGGCGCCTGCTCGCGCTGGTACTGCTCTACAAGCTCGGCGATGCCTTCGCGCTCAGCTTGTACAGCGCGTTCATGCTGAAGGGCGTGGGCTTTACCCTCACCGAGCTCTCCATCGCCGGGAAGGCCAATATGACGGTGTCGACCATCGTCGGCGTGGGCGTGGGCGGCATCCTGTATCTGCGCTGGGGCATGTTCCGCTCGCTGCTCGTGCTCGGCATCGCGCAGGCGCTGACCAACCTCCTCTACATGTGGCTGGCGCTCGCCGGCAAGAAGCTGTGGTTGCTGGTGCTCGCGACCAGCCTCGACACCGGAATCGGCGGAATGGGCCAGGCGGCCTTCGTCGGCTTCCTGATGTCCCAGTGCAATCCCAGCTACAGCGCGACGCAGTTCGCGATTCTCTCGGCGATCGCGACCCTTCCGAGAACGGTGACGGGCTACATCGCGGGCTACGTGGTCGCGGCCGTGGGCTGGCCGCATTTCTTCATCATCACCTGTCTCAGCGGAGTGCCGGGGGTGGTGACGCTGATGCTCCTGCGCAAACGCGTGAACGCGCTCGCCGTGCGCGCAGAAGCAGAAGCATGATGACGGACGGTATCGGGAAACTGCCCGAGCCGCGGTGCACCGGTCTGCGCCGCAGATCGGCGAAGCCGTCTTCCCGGGGGTCTAGTGATGCCCGACGGAACGCTCGCTCGGCATCCAGACGCTGCGCACGTTGTCGTCGAAGTCGCGATCCAGATCCTCCGCTTCGACATCGACCGCACCGGACCAGTCTTCCGGGGCGTCGGCAGCCTCGATGAGCTCATCCAGGAGTTGCTCGTTCCATGAGTCGAAGTCGACCTCCGTAACGCTACCGTCGAAATATTGGATCTCGATGGTTTGGTCTTGATCGTCGATGGCGACGACTTCAAAGAGCTCGCTGGTCCCACCTCGGTACCACTGACCAACGACCGGCCTGATTGAATTCATTGCCGCCTCCGTCTGGTATGCTCGAACTCATTCAACTCTCATTGAGTCGTTCGCGCAAT
The DNA here is from genome assembly GCA_036272295.1 of Steroidobacteraceae bacterium. Lineage (GTDB taxonomy): Bacteria > Pseudomonadota > Gammaproteobacteria > Steroidobacterales > Steroidobacteraceae > Bog-1198. The sequence goes on along the minus strand of DATAYZ010000096.1, from coordinate 74,658 downwards.
ATGTAATTTTTGCGCGAAGCAACAACAAGCCGTGATCGAAACGCTGGTCAAATTCTTCGTGGTCTTCTTCGTCGTGGTCGATCCGATTTCCTTGATCCCGTTGTTCGCCGGCCTGACCCAAGGGGCGAGCGCGCGCTACAAAAGGAAGATGGCGATGCGGGCGACGGCGATCGCACTCGTCATCTGCGTGCTGTTCGCACTGGTCGGCGCCAGATTTCTGGACGTCATGGGAATTGCGCTGAGCTCCTTCAGGATCGCGGGCGGAACGCTCCTGTTCCTGATCGCGCTCGACATGGTGTTCGCCCGCACCTCGGGCACGCGGTCGACGACCACCGAGCAGGAGGAGGCCAAGAAGCGGGAGGACATCTCGGTCTTTCCGCTGGCCTTCCCGTTCATCGCCGGACCCGGGGCGCTCGCTACCATCCTCTTGACCGCGGGCGAGGCGGCGTCATCGCCGCTCGAGCTCGCCGGCTTCCTGCTGGTGGTTGCGCTGGTCCTGATCGTCTGCTGGCTGCTGATGCTCGCGACGCCGCTTCTCATGCGGGTGCTCGGCGTCACCGGGGCCGCCGTCGTGAGCCGCCTGTCCGGCGTGATCCTCGCGGCACTCGCCGTGCAGTTCATCGTCGACGGCATTCACGGCAGCTTTTCCTGAGCCGGGTGACGTGGCGGACCGACGCGAGCGGCCGCGGCCGCGATCGTCAGCCCTTTTTGTAAGCAAGATCCCACACGGCGTGGCCCAGCCGCTCGCCGCGCCGCTCGAAGCGCGTCAGGGGCCTCTCGGCGGGCCGCGGGACGTATGCCCGGTCGCCGCTCAGCGACTCGAGCGTGCGCTCCGCGTTGCAGACGCCGAGCATCTGCTCGGCGTAGTCCTGCCAGTCCGTCGCCAGCCGCAGCACGCCGCCGGAGCGGAGCTTGGCCGCGGCGAGCGCCGCGAAGTCCGGCCCGACCAGACGGCGCTTGTGATGGCGCTTCTTGTGCCAGGGGTCCGGAAAGAAGATCAGGATCTCATCGAGCGCCTCGTCGGCAACGCGCGCCGACAGCACCTCGACGGCGTCGTGGCAGATGACGCGCAGGTTCCGCAGCCCGGCGCGCTCGGCCTGCAGGAGCAGCCGGCCGACGCCTGGGCGGTGAACTTCGATCCCCAGGTAGTCGATGTCCGGATGAGCCTCGGCCAGGCTGGCGATCACCTCGCCGGCGCCGAATCCGATCTCGAGGCAGCGCGGCGCCCGCCGCCCGAACAGCGCGTCGAGGTCGAGCGCGCCCTCGCTCGAGGTCACTCCATAGCGGGGCCAGAGGCTCTCGAGCGCTCGCTGCTGGGCGGGAGTCGTGCGGCCCGCGCGCAGGACGAAGCTGCGGATCTTGCGCCGTGTCTCCATGATCTCGTGAAGCCTTCAGCAAAGATCGGCAAGTGTGCCTGATATGATGGCGGAATGCGCAGGGTCTGCCTCCTCGCGATCGTCTTGCTGTTGTCGGGCTGTGCCTCCCTGCCGAGGCACGTACACAAGGCGCGCAGCGAGGCGCTCGCCGATCCCGCGGCCACGAAGCTCGGCCGGCTGCTTGCGGCCGAGGAGACCAACAAGAATCTCTCCGGGGTGCATCTCGTGGCTTCGGGGGAAGAAGCGCTCGCGGATCTGATCGGGCTCGCCGACCACGCCGACCGCACGCTCGATGTCCAGTACTACATATTCGAGCAGGACGATTCGGCGCGGATATTGCTGCGCCACCTGCGGCTCGCCGCCGACCGGGGCGTGCGGGTGCGCCTGCTGATCGACGACCTCAATACCGCCGGCGAGGACCGGCGGTTCCTGCACCTCGGCGAGCACGCCAACATCGAGGTCCGGCTGTTCAATCCGTTTCCCAGTGCGCGGTTCGCGACCTGGACGCGCTTCCTCGCGTCCGCGAGCGACATCCGGCGGATCAACCACCGCATGCACAACAAGCTGTTCGTGGCAGACAACAGCCTCGCGATCACGGGCGGCCGCAACATCGGCGACCAGTACTTCACGCGCGATTCGCACAGCAATTTCATCGATCTCGACGTGGTCGCGGCGGGACCGATCGTGCCGCAGCTCTCGAGATCGTTCGATGCGTTCTGGAACAGCAAGTATGCCTACCCCATCGCCTCGCTCACCTCGGGTGAGGGCGACGAGGACGAGAGCGCCGCGTCCGTGGCGGATCCCGAGTTCTCCGCCGCCGCGACCTGGCTGGATCAGGGCCTCAACGCCGGCAAGCTGCCGCTCACGTGGGTGCCCGCCACCGTGCTCGTCGACAAGCCGGCCAAGATGGCAAGCGACACGGAGCCGGACGAGGAGGTGACCATCGCCAACAACCTGAGCGCTCTCATGCGCACGGCCGACGAGGAGCTGATCGTGATCTCGCCTTACTTCATCCCCGGTCAGGAGGGCGTCGACCTGATGCGCGAGCTCGTGGTCAAGGGCGTGCACGTCCGCATTCTCACCAATTCCCTCGCCTCGACCGACTCGCCCCTGGTCGACACGGGCTACGCCCGCTACCGCGTGCCGCTGCTCGAGGCCGGCGTCGAGCTGTCCGAAGTCCGTCCCAAGCTCGGCCAGAAGCGGGTGCGCTTCCACCCGTTTCGCAGCTCGCACGCCAGCCTGCACGCCAAGGCCGTCGTGATCGACCAGAAGACCGTGTTCATCGGATCGATGAACATGGACGGGCGGTCGGCGCGCTTCAACAGCGAGCTGGGTCTCGTGATGCGCAGTCCCGATATCGCGCACCAGGTCACGGCGTTGCTGGACGACCTCAGTGCCGACGGAAGCTACCGGCTGAAGCTCACCGGTCATCACCGCGTGGAATGGATCAGCGGCGAGCCGGGCGCGGAGAAGGAGTGGCTCACCGATCCCGAGACCACGCGCTGGCAGCGCTTCAGCCTGAAGCTGCTGGCGCCCTTCGCCCCCGAAGAGCTGCTCTAGAAGAGGGGGCGGTAGGAAAGGCCGCGATTCCCCTCGACCGCCGCCGGGACGCTCCCGCCCGTCCGGGTAAGAGCTACGCGGGCACTGCTACCCGTTACAGGGTCCGACGTCCACCTTGGGGCCGCCCGTTGAGCACCGGCCTAGCCGCGGCTTCGAGACCCACCTGCCGGTAGCAGTGCCCGCGTAGCTCTTACCCGGACGGGCGGGAGCGTCCCGGCGGCGGTCGAGGGGAATCGGGACAGGCTCCTAGGACAAACGCAGGGTCCCGAGGTATTCCTTGACCTTGGCGCGAAAGCCCTCGCTGCTCGTGACCGTGGCGCCGCCGGCCAGCACCAGGATGAAATCGCCGCGCAGGGTGCGATTCACTTCCTTCACGTAGTTCATGTTGACGAGGCACGAGCGGCTTATGCGGAGCATCGGCTGCGAGCACAGGGCGACCTCCGCCTGCTGCAGCGTCGAGCGGGCATGGAAGCTGTCCTTGCCGACGCGGATCACCACGTAGTTGCGATCGGCCTCGATCATCTCGACCTGCGAGGCGTCGAGCACGTGCAGATGGCCGCCGAACTCGGCGAGCAGGCGGGGGCGCTCATCCGCGGAAGGGCGCGCCCCGCGCTCGAGCTGGGCGAGCAGGCTCGCGAGCAGCACCTGGCGCTGGTCCACGCCGGACTTCGCGTGGCGCGGGCGCACGCGATCCAGCGTGCGCCGGAAGCGCTCCTGGTCGAACGGCTTCAAGAGATAGTCGACTGCGCTGACCTCGAAGGCCTCCAGGGCATAGGTGTCGTAGGCCGTGACGAACACGAGTGACGGAAGCGTCGATGGCTCGAGCGAGCGGGCCAGGTCGATGCCGCTCATGGGGTCCATCTGGATGTCGAGGAACAGGAGCTGCGGCTGGCTTGCCTTGATGGCCACGAGCGCCGCGGCGCCGTCGCCGTATTCGCCGACGACCTTGAGATCCTGCTCGGCCTCGCAGAACTCACGCAGGGTGCGGCGTGCCGCCTGCTCGTCATCGACGATGATGACGTCCATCATGCTTCGACCAGCACCGCCGCATGCCGCACCTCACGCGCAGGCGACTCGCGGATCGCGGGCATGGCGATCTCGCTGATCCACTCGACACCGTGCGCCTCCGCCGACAGCAGCGCGCGGTCCTCGAACTGCACCGCGAGACGCTCCCGCACGTTCCTGAGCCCGATGCCGTGGCCTCCCGGCGCCTTGCCGGGCGCGATGGTATTGCGCACCGTCATGATCAACCGGTCCTTCTCCAGGCGCACCGTGAGGCTCACCGTGACCGGGCCCTGGTGCCCGGCCAGTCCGTGCACCACCGCGTTCTCGACCAACGGTTGCAGGATGAGGCTGGGCACCCACACCGAGGGGACCTCGGGCGGGTGGGGCAGCGCCACGCTCAGACGGTCGGAGAAGCGCCGCTGCTGCAGCTCGAGGTAGAGCCGCACGAATTGCAGCTCGTCGGTCAGCCGGGAGAAATCGTGCTCGCCCGCGTTCAGCAGCCGCCTCAATAGATCGGCGAGCTGAACCACCATCGACTGCGCACCCTTGGGATCCCACTCGATCTGTCCGCGGATGGTGTGCAGCAGGTTGAACAAGGTGTGCGGCGAAAGCTGCATCCGCAGCGCCGCGAGGCGCGCCGCGCTCCACTCGCGCTCGAGCGCGGAGAGGCGCAGCTCGGAGTTGCGGAATCGCGTATAGAGCGCGAGGCCGGTGACGAGCGCGAGCCCGAAGCCGTAGGTCGGCAGGAAGCTCACGAAGCTCGCCACCCAGAGCGAAAGGAACATGGGATCGAGCCAGGGATCCGAGACGCTGCGCATGGCGGTGTCGTGCCACTCGGGTGACCCGAGGGTCATCTGCGAGAGGATCATGGCGGGATAGGCCATGGCGGCGAACACCGAGCCGAGCACCACCTGCAGGGGGATGGCGACGTACAGCGGGCGCCACTGGACCCGGAGCGAGGCCCAGTAGGACACGATCAGGATGGGCAGCAAGAGCGCGTGCTGCACGAGCCGCGCGTCCCAATGGGCGAACAGCGGCACGTTGGTCATGCGCGCCATGCCGGTCTTCATGCTGTACGCATACAAGATATTGGAGAGGGCGACGTAGACCCAGAAGAGGCAGGTGATTGCGAGGAATTGCCCCTTGCTCAATCCGCCGGCAAACCTGGGAAAGCGCTGGACCGCGGTACCGATCATGGTGCAAAGCCTAGCGCACCTCGGGACGAATTGCGGCATCCCGGCGCCCCCGCGGGACGAAACCGTCATTCGGCGGGACGACTTCGACGAAACACCGCAGACCCGGGATGCCCCTCCCGTGTCTCATAAGCGCGTCCCCCACATTTACCTGGAGATATGTCATGAGCAACGCGAATTTCCGCAGCAAGGCCCGCACGGCGGTGGTCCTGGCGGGTGCCGCCGGCCTGGCGTTGATGGCCGGCCGTGCGTCGGCGGCCGCCCCGGACGACGCCGTTCCCCGCATCGTGGTGCGCTACGACAGCGGCATGCTCGCCACCGAAGAAGGCGTGAAGCAGCTCTACCGGCGCCTCAACTCGGCCGCCGAAAAGGTGTGCATCAACGAGAGCAGCGACCGGTTCGTGAGCGATGCGGTCATCGCCTGCCGGCGGCAGGCGGTTGCGCGGGCGGTGGTCGAGATCGGCAATCCGCATCTCGCTGCGCTGCAGGCCGAACGGGTGAAAAGCGGTTGATCGGGCCCCGATCGACTGGCGGCCGGGCCCCTAGCGGCCAGCCCCAGGAGCGAGCGCGACGGTACGGTGCACCACCGTCAAGTCTCCATCCTGCGAGCTGGTCGTGACGGGCGGCCGGGCCCGCGCGATCGTCTCGCCGTCGACGAGACTGCGGGTCTCATCGTAGATCTGGACGGCCGCCGGCTCGTCCGCATCGATGCCGAGCTCGGCGCCGCTCGGCGGCAACCCGACGAGCTGCAGCAAGGTCGCACCACTCGGAAGCGTGTACAAGCGGGCCTGGGCGCTGCCATCGCCCCACGCCACGCGAGCCTCGTGCACGCCGGCGCCGGGCGGAAACACCAGGGTCGCCACCGCCGCGCCGCGCGCGGAGCGCAGATTCAATTCGTAGTGCACGCGCTTCCCGGACTCCGACCGCGCCAGCGGCGTGGCCGACTCGATCGTGAGCTCCGGTGCGGCGAGCGTGACCGCCGGCGCCGGCGCGATGAAACCCCTCGTCCGGCTGCCCGCGAATCGCGGGTGCGCGACCGGATCGAACTGCGCCTTTGCCGCCAGCGGCGCCGGCAGGTGCATGGAGTCGCAGGTCACGAAGTAATGCGCTTCCCCGGAATCGGCTTCCAGCCAGTATTCGACGTTGACCCGCTCGGGCCACTCGGCGGAATAAGTGGGCGAGACCAGGGTCAGACCGGCTCCGGCGATGACGCCGATCGCGCTGAACCAGACCATGAGGCGGCGGGCGCCGCGCGACGCGACGGCCATCAGCGGCGCGAGGCTCATGGCGCAGATCCCGAGCGCCAGGGTCGAGATCGGCCACGCCGGGCTGCCGAGCGCCGTGTACAGAAAGTTGAGCATGGGCAGGACCATCGCGAAGAACAGGAGCACCGGCAGGAGCGCCGCCGCGTCCATCATCCAGGTCCGAAGGGGAAGCAAGCGGACGGCCCAGAACGTCGCCGGCGCCGCGCCGAGCACGGCGCCCGCGCCGGCAAGAAGCAGCACGAAGCTCGCGCCCGGCGCGAGGGCGGCCACCACGATCGCGAGCAAAGCGCAAAAGAGCGACGCGGCGGCCCAGAATCCCCAAAAGCCGGCCCGGCGGCGCAAGTAGCCGCTCGCGAGAGCCATGAGCCACAGCGGCAGGGCGGCGGCGGCCAGGTGCATGGCGGCCGGATGCGCGATCCAGGATGCGGCCCGGAGCGACGGCACCTTGCCGACCGAGATCATGCCGGCGAGGACGCCGGCTGAGAGCGCCGTCGACAGTGCGAGAGCGCTGAGCGCTCCCACGGCGCCGACCAGCAGCGCGCGAATCGAGAGCAGGCGCGCCCGCATCAGGGCTGCGAGCTCGACGCACAGAAGGATCGCGACCAGCGCGGCGAGCGGCAGTGTCGCGGCCGCGGGCCACCTCACCAGGGCGCGTCCGAGCACGTCGAAAAAGACGTCCTCCGCGGGCGCCGTGCTCGGCGCGGGCCCGCGCATCAGGGCGGAAACGGCGCCGAGTGCATCGTCGCCTTGTTGCTGGAGCGTGCTCGGGGAAGCATGCGCGAGGTCATCGAGCGCGGTGTGGTAGAAGCCCACATGGCCGATGAACGCGAAGTTGTAGCCCTGATAGCCCGCGTTCTTGAAGGGCGTGAAATCGGTGTCGTTCGGCAGCAGCTTGTAGACCGTGTAGAAGAGTGAGTTGGTGATCGGCCGCGCGATGGACCGCGCATACAGGTCCATGAGCCACGCGTTGGCGGTGCCGGTCTCGAACATGAGGCTCGAGCCCGACGTGCCGCGCGCCTCCAGATTGACGGCGGACTGGATGCGGCGTGCGAGCGGATGCGTCTCGACGAACGCCTGTGCGCCGAGGAGCCCGGCTTCCTCGCCGTCGCTGAACAAGAGGAGCAGGGGATGCCGTGCCGGGGGGCGCGACGCCATGATGCGCGCGATCTCGAGCAGGGTCGCAACGCCCGCGCCGTCATCCGAGGCGCCGGGCCCGGCGGCGACCGAGTCGTAATGCGCGGCCAGGAGCACGGCGCCGCCGGCCTCGGCGCGAGGCTCCCGGGACGCGATGATGTTGGTGGGAGTGCCGCAGGTGCCGTAGCGGCAGGTGAGGCGGGTTTGCAGAGTGGTCGCGTAGCCGAGCGCCTGGAGTCGATCGGTGATCGACCGGCGCACCAGTGCGTCCTCCGCGCTGCCGAGCGGATGAGGGCGGTCCGCGCCGCTCAGACTCGAGAGCGTGGACCTGATGCGAGCCGCGGAAATCTCGTCGAAGGGCGCATCGCTCGGGCGCGGGACCGGCAGGCGGTAGGCCGCGAGAGTTGCGATGACAAGCAGGCCGAGACCCACGAAGGCCAGCAACAGACCGCCGTTTCGGGGAACCGACCTCGAGGACCCGGCAACGCCGCGCATATTCATAGCGTGAAGAGGCCCTCCTTTTCGAATCTCAGCTGCCCTGCTTACTTCTCGGCTGCGTGCCGCCCGATGCCGCTCATGATCTCGGCGTGCGCTTCCTCGACGCCCGCCCAGCCGACCACCTTCACCCATTTGCCGGCTTCGAGATCCTTGTAGTGCTCGAAGAAGTGCTGGATCTGACGCAGCCGGATCTCGGGCACGTCATCGATCGATTTCCAGTACTCGAACAGCGGGCAGATGTCGTCGGTCGGTACCGCCAGCACCTTCGCGTCGCCGCCGGACTCATCCTCCATGCGCAGCAGTCCCACCGCGCGGCAACGGACCACGACGCCGGGCAGCAGGGGAAAGGGCGTATGCACGAGCACGTCCACGGGGTCGTCGTCGTCCGCGATCGTGCACGGGACGTAGCCGTAGTTCGCGGGATAGTGCATCGCCGTCATCATGAAGCGGTCGACGAACATGGCGCCTGACCTCTTGTCTATCTCATACTTCACCGGATCGGAAAGCATTGGTATCTCGATGATCACGTTGAATTCGTGCGGCACTTGCTGGCCGGCGGTGACGTCGTGGATGCTCATCTTGCGTAGGTCAGTCCTTCATGCGGGCGCAACACGCATGATACAGAAGGCCTGCACGCTCGACAGGCTCGATCGACCGCGGACGCGTCCCCGTGCCCGCACCGGCTCCGCACCGGAGGCTGGCTGGAGAGCTCTCTAGAGCAAGTCCCGGTCGATGACGCTCGGGGTCTCGCGCCGGAATATCTCGGCCTCACCCTTCCGCGCCACCACCCATTCCTTGAGATGGAACTGCGTGGGCGTGGAGGTCAGATCGGCCCCGTACTGGATGGTGCAGTCCCAATCGTCGCGCTTCCAGCGATCGGTGTGCTCGATCCGCATGCGGCCGCTGTTCGGGTCGCCTGCGGTGATCTCGATCGTCCGGCTCGCGGCGGTGGTCGAGGCCGTGCCGACCGCGGGCACGAACGTGGTCGAGGGGGATGCCTCGCGGTCGTAGCGGATCCGTCCCTGCGCATCGCCCATCGGCATGAGCGCCGCGGGGCTCGCCTGCGCGCTGCCGGCGGCGCCGGAGGTGTCGGCATGGATCACCGGAATGTCGAATGGCGCTTCCCTCGCGGGGACCGGCCGCACCGGAAGCACGATGCGCGAGGCTCCGAGCGCGATCCGGAGCGTGGCGATGCGAGGCGCGGGCCAGGTCAGCGGCCAGAGGCCCGCCGAGATCGCGACCCGCACGCGATCTCCCTTGCGGAAGCCGTGCGCGATCATATAGAGAGGCACCTCGACATCGTAGAGCTTGCCGATCTCGAGCGGTGCCGGCCTCTCCATCGAATCGCGCCGCGTGAGGTTCAGGAGACCATAGCTCACCAGCCAGGATTTTCCGTCGGGCGTCACCTCGGTCAGGCGCACCGCAACGTGCGCGATGGGAACGTCGGCGCCGACGCGGATCTTCGCCACCGGGTAGCCCATGATCTCCAGGTCGTGATCCAGCGGCGCGGAGTCGAACACCCGGGAATTGCGATCGTCGGCGCTTTGCTCGAACTCGGTCGGGTGCCCGTAGACCCACTGGGGCTTGGTCAGGCCGACGACCTTGTCGCCGACGTACTCCACCTGATCATGGGACCCCTCGTGCGGCGAGAGTCGGGCGCCCGCATCGAGGTAGAGGCTCGATGGGGCGATGCGCGAAGAGGGCCAGGTATCCTCCGCCACCCACCGGCCCGGAATCTCCGCGGGATAGGCCTGCGAGTCCGCCTTGGCCATCATATACATCCGGAGCATGGGCTCCTCCATGATCCCGGTGCTCTTGCCCTCGAGCCACTGCTGCCACCAGCGAACCTCCTCGTATTGCCACTCGAGGCCGAGGGGCGTGGCGATATTGGGGAAGATGTGGCCCCAGGGTCCGATCAAGCCCTTGCGCGGGACTTCGAGGCGGGCGAGCAGCTCGCCGATGATGCTCGAATAGGGGTCGCCCCAGCCGTCGACGACGTAGACCGCGCACCGGATCGCGGCATAGTCGGCCGCGATGGAGCCGCGTTTCCAGTACGCATCGTAGCGCTGGTGCATGCTCCAGGTCCGCACGATGTCGGGGGTCGCTTCCAGGCGCCGGCGCCACAGGCTCTCCCAGTCCGCGCCGGCGACCTTGGGGTCGGGCGGCCCGGCCATCACGCCTTTGAACGCCGTTCCCCATCCGAGGTTCTGTTCACCGTAGGCGCCGCCCAGGTAGTGCGCATCATCGGTGTAGCGGTCGACGACGCATCCCATGGGCATGATGGCCTTGAGCTCGGGAGGTCTCATCGCCGCGATCTGCAGCGAGTTGATTCCGCCCCAGGAGATGCCGCGCATGCCCACCGATCCGTTCGACCAGGACTGTCGGGCAAGCCATGCGATCACCTGCACCCCGTCGGTCAGCTCGGGGACGCCGTACTCATCGACCATCACGCCTTCGGAGTTTCCGGTGCCGCGCACGTCGACGCGCACGAAGGCGATTCCATACGGGGCGAGATTTTGGGCGGTCGCATCGTCGCGCCACCGCATGTCGTCCCACAGCCGGTAAGGCAGATATTCCCACACCACCGGCACCGGATGCGCGCCGGCACCCTCGGGGATCCAGAGCCGTGCGGCCAGGCGCACGCCGTCGCGCATCGGAATCCACTGGTTCTCGATCACCCGGATCGGCCGCTTGGACGGCAGGGACCAGCCGCCGGCGCTCTTGGAGCGCTCGCCCGCAACGCCGAGGCGCGCGTCGAGCGCGGCAAGGGAGACCGAAGCGGCCGTGCCGAGCAACAGGCGTCGGCGCGAGAGACGCATCAGTCGATGGCGATCGAGTGCGGCTGATCGCCGGCCGCGAAGGGAGCCCCCGCGACCGGAGTCAGCGTGCCCGTGGTCGCGTCGACCGTGTACGCGGACACGTCGCCCGATTGGGCGTTGACCGCGTAGAGAAACTGCCCGGAAGGATCGATCGCGAGCGCGGTGGGCAGGGTGCCCGCGGCCACCGCCGAGACCGACAGCGTCAGCGCCCCGCTGGTCGGTGCGATCGAGTACACCGATATCGCGTTCGAGGATGCGTTCGCGGCGTAGAGATAGCGCCCGCCCGGGTCCACCACGGCGCCGAGCGGTGTGCTCGAGGTGGCGACCGGAGAGCCGGAAACCTGCGAAAGCGCGCCGCTCGAGGAGTTGACTGCATAAACCGAGATGCTCTTGCCGGTCTCGTTCGCGACGTAGGCATAGGCGCCCGTCGGGTAGACGGCGATGGAGATGGGACCTTGGCCGCTGGTGAAGGGCGAGCCCGTGATGCCGGTGAGCGCGCCGGTGCCCGAGTCGATGGCGAGCACGACCACGTTGGCCGCGCCGAATTCCGCCAGGTACAAAAAGCCCCCCGATGGATCCATCTGCAATGCGGCCGGCTGCGAGCCGACCGGCAACGGCGAGCCGGCCAGCTGGGTCGGCAGGCCGGTGGTGGAATCGATGCTGTAGGCCGAGATGGAATTCGCGGCGAGATTCGCGACGTACAGATAGGTATCGGTCGGATCGACGACCACCGCATCGGGCGCCGAGCCGGTGAAGGTCGGCGAGCCTGCCGCCGTCAGCGCACCGGTGGTCTGATCGATGGCGAAGGCCTGAACCTCGTCGGAACCGGTGTAGACGACGTACAGGAATCGGCCGTCGGGGTCCACCGTGAGCGCCCCCGGGTTGTTGCCGGCCGCCGCGAACGGCGAGCCCGAAACCGCGACCAGCGCGCCGCTCGAGGCGTCGATGGCGTAGACCGAGATGCTGTTCGAGAGCTGATTGGACACGAAGGCGAAGCGGCCCACCTGCTTGCAGGTCACGAGCACGTTGCTCACGTCCGCGCGGTCGATGGTGCCCGATCCGTTCTGAACAGTGCAGGTTTGAGCCGGGGTCGACGGCTGGGTCTCGACCGTGACCGAGTACGAGTCGCCGTTCGAGAGGCTCGAGCTGAACGCGAACGTGCCGTTGGACCCGAGCTCGAGGCTGTTGCCCGAGTTGTCCTCGAGCACCAGCCCAGAGCCTGTGAGGCCCGTCAACGTGCCGCCGACCGTGTACTTTGCACCGATGTTGCAGGCGGTCATCGCCATCGCGGTGATGCCGATCATCCAGCGGGAAATTCTCACTTCGCCACCCGTAAAACGCCGTGCGTGGAGCTGTGACATCGTGTGTCCAAAAACATTCCGAGGCCTTCCGCCCATTTGCGTCAAGAAGTGTCGAGAGCGCGCGGCGTCGGCGCGACGCTCACCGTAAGCCGCGCCATCCCGGCGCCGCGGTGATCATCGTCAGCCGGGCCGTCCCGGCGCAGCGCTGTTCATCGTACGCTGGGCCGTCCCGGCGCCGCGCTGTTCATTGTAAGCTGGGTCATCCCCCGCAACAAATGACCGGAGATCGTCGTGCGCTATCACCTGCTCGGCCAGACTGGCCTGTACGTATCGGAGATCTGCCTCGGGACCATGACCTACGGAGGCGGCAAAGGCATCTGGGAGAACATCGGCGCCCTGCCGCAAGATGCCGTCGACGAGCAGGTCAGGTTCGCCGTCGATGCGGGCATCAACTTCATCGACACGGCAAACGTCTATTCGCTCGGGAAGTCGGAGGCGCTGCTCGGCCAGGCGCTCAAGACGCTCGGTCTCCCGCGCCGCAACCTGATCATCGCGACCAAGGCCACGGGCGTCATGGACGACACGCCAAACGGGCGCGGGCAATCGCGGCACCACATATTCAACGAGGTCGACGCCAGCCTGAAGCGCCTGCAGACCGACTACATCGATCTCTACCAGCTGCATGCGTTCGATCCGCTCACCCCGTTCGAGGAATCGCTGTCGGCGCTCGACGACCTGGTGCGGTCGGGGCGCGTGCGCTACATCGGCCTCTGCAACATGGCGGCCTGGCAGATCATGAAGGCGCTCGGAGTCTCGGAGCGCCGAGGATTCGCCAAGTTCGTGAGCGTGCAGGCTTATTACACCATCGCGGGCCGGGATCTCGAACGGGAGGTGGTGCCGCTGCTCATCGATCAGCAGCTCGGCCTCATGGTGTGGAGCCCCCTCGCGGGGGGCCTCCTGACCGGCAAATACAAGGACGCGGACGACAAGGGCCCGACGGGGGCGCGTCGCACCACGTTCGATTTCCCGATCATCGACAAGCCGCGGGCCTTCCGCTGCATCGACGCGATGCGGCCGGTCGCGGCGAGGCACGGCGTATCGATCGCGCAGGTCGCGCTCGCCTGGATCCTTTCGAAGCCCTTCGTGAGCACCGTCATCATCGGCGCAAAGTCCATGGATCAGCTCCGCGACAACCTGGCCGCCTCGCGCCTCGTGCTCGGCGAGGCCGAGATCAAGGCGCTGGACGAGGTGAGCCGGCTGCCGGAGGAATATCCCGGATGGATGCTTGCCTTCCAGGGCCAATACCGCGCCAAGGCGCCCTTCAAGGAGTGACCACCAGGGCCGGCAGTCCTCCTACGATCTGGCCCTACATGTCGTCGAACGCAGACATGCCGGATGTGATGCCCGCCCTCCGGGGAGCGAACCAAAGGGGGTAATCTGTCTCTAACACGCAAAGCGCAATGCGGACGGCGAGCCACGTTGGAACACGGCGAATCTGGCGGACATTGGGCGGCAATCACGGGCCTCATCCTCTGTGCGGCCTTCTCTTCCGGTGCGCAAGCGGGGCTCGGCGACGTCGAGGCGTCGGTGAGTCAGGACGCGGCGAAGCTCTCCGGCACGGTGCAAGTGCTGGATCACGCCACCTATCGAGTGCATGCGATCGATACCGCAGCGGGCGCGGAGGTGCGCGAGTTCGTCAACCCGCAGGGCAAGGTGTTCGGCGTCGCGTGGAACGGCCCGACCATGCCCAACCTGCGCGCGACCCTCGGCAAGTACTTCGACCAGGCGGCGGCGGCCGCGGCGCGCACGAAGCACGGGAGCCACAGCCGGCTCGAGATCCGGGAGGGGGGCCTCGTCGTGGAATCGAGCGGGCATCCGCGCGCCTTCTCGGGGCGGGCCTACCTCCCGAGCGCGCTCCCGGACGGCTTCGATCTCAAGGAGCTGCGCTGATGCGTGCGCCCCAATTCCTCGCGCGGGTCGGCAGGATGGTCCTGTGCGCCGCCGCGTGCGCGGCCGCGCTCTCCTGCGGCGGAGGCGGAGGCGGCTCCGCGCTCAGCTCGTCGGGGTCAGCGTCGACGCCGCCGGCCGGCACGACCTCCAATGTCGCGAGCATCGTCGTCGACGCCGGTCCGACCGGCGGCGCCGTGAACACCCTCTACACCTCGGTGAAGGTGTGCGTGCCCGGGACCAGCCAGTGTCAGACCATCGATCACATCCAGGTGGACACGGCCTCGTTCGGATTGCGCATCCTCGCGCCAGCCCTGACCGTGACGCTGCCGGTGCAGAGCGCATCGGACGGCAACGGCCTCGTCGAGTGCATGCTGTTTGCGGACGGCTACAGCTGGGGACCGGTGGTCTCGGCGGACATCACCATCGGGGGCGAGACGGCAGGCGCGGTTCCGGTCCAGGTGATCGGCGATTCGCGCTATACCCAGGTCCCATCGGACTGCTCGAGCGCCGGGATGACGGCGGAGGACACGGTGGCAACCTTCGGCGCCAACGGCATCCTCGGCATCGGGGTGTTCGCACAGGATTGCGGATCGAGCTGCGCGGGCTCGCCTCAGCCGACGTCCTACTACGCGTGCACCTCGACCACGTGCGCCGCGACCGCGGTGCCGCTCACCGACCAGGTCACCAATCCGGTTGCGCTGTTCGCAACCGACAACAACGGCACCATCGTCGATCTGCCGAGCGCGCCCGCGGATGGCGAGACCACGCTCACGGGCTCCCTCATCTTCGGCATCGACACGGAATCGAACAACGCGTCCGGCAACGTGAGCGTCCTCACCGTCGATCCCGGCGACGGAGTGATGTCGGCGACCTTCGACGGACAAATGCTGGGCGAGGCGTTCATCGACACGGGGTCGAACGGATACTATTTCTCGGACTCGTCGCTTCCCGAGTGCAGCGACCCCAACCTCAACGCCTTCTACTGTCCGAGCGGCACGCAGAGCTTGAGCGCCACGCTCCAGGGCGACAATGGCGTCACGGCGCAGGTCGCCTTCAGCGTCGCGAATGCAGAGATGCTGCGGACGAACGATCCCGGCTTCACGGTGGAGCCGGGGCTCGCGGGGACCACGCCCATTTCCGGATCGTTCGACTTCGGCCTGGCGTTCTACTACGGGCGGCGCGTGCTCACCGCGCTGGAATCGGGGTCCACGTCGGTCGGGACCGGGCCGTTCGTCGCCTTCTGAGCGGCGCTCATCGCGGCAACTATCGTTCGGGAAAAAGGCAGGCTAGACTTCCGTCCGATGACCCAGGGAAGCGCTGCACGGTTTTCACGAAGCACGCGGCCTGGCGACCAACCGGGCGCGGCGCTCGAGCTCGAATACTTCCCCTCCGACCACATTGCGTCGCAGCCGGCAAGCTGGTGGCGCAACGTCCTCGGCGTCGTGGGCTACGAGAAGCCGCCGACCGTCGACGGCGTTCCCGCGCCGGTCACCGCGAGCATGACGCCGCCGCTCGGCCCGAACGGCAACTTGTGCGAGGTGTGGCGTATCGCGAGCCCCGGGATCGATTTGTCGGCCGGCGCCACCCGCGAGGGCGGCGTGCGCTACCGCTTCTGCGAGGACCTCCTGTTCGGCTCGATCACTCTCGAGGAGCGCTCGGTCGAGCTCACCGGCGGGGCCGGCCTCGCCGACTCCGGACCGTTGCAGCGCGCCACGGAGATCGCTTATCGCGAGATCTTCGACGTGCTGAACGAGACCGATCACCGGCATCTGATCCGCATCTGGAACTACCTGCCGGAGATCAATGGCGACGCGGGCGGCGATGAGCGCTATCGGCACTTCAATTCGGCGCGCCAGCTGGCATTCCGCAACTCGGGACGGGCGACGATCGGGAGCGTTCCGGCCGCGAGTGCGCTCGGCTCGCCCGCCGGCAGCCCCATTTCGATCTATTTTCTCGCTTCGCGCCTGCCGCCGAAGATGATCGAGAACCCGCGTCAGATCAGCGCCTATCACTATCCGCGACAGTACGGACGGCACAGCCCGATCTTCTCCCGCGCGTGCATGCTGAGCGAATCGGCCGGCACCAACCTGTTCATCTCCGGCACCGCCAGCATCGTCGGGCACGAAAGCATCCATCGGGGCGACGTCGCCGCCCAGACGCTCGAGACCTTGTCCAACATCACCGCTCTGGTCGAAGAGGCGAATCGCATGCTGGGCTCGCGGCGCTACGCGCTCGACAGGCTCAAGCTCAAGGTGTACGTGCGCCGGCCCTCCGATCTCAAGGTGATCGCGGCGGCGCTCGAGAGGCGCGTGCGGTCATCGACGCCGATCGTCTATCTGCGGGCCGACGTCTGCCGCGAGGATCTCCTCGTCGAGATCGAGGCGACGGGCGAGTCGGCGATCGCGGGTTCCGAGCCCCAGGCATCGGGCGTCATGTAACGTCGCGCGGACTTGCTCCGTGCTACGCTTGCAGGCCCGTTTTCGCTCCCGAGGTGAGTCATGCCTGCGACACAGGCCCCGATCGAATACGCGCAGGCCTCGGCCGAGGTGCGCGCCGTCTACGACGACATCATGGCGACCCGCAAGGTGGATTGGATCAACAACTACTGGAAGGTCCTCGCCAACCACCCGCCGAGCCTGAAGCGCATGTGGACGAACTCCAAGGACGTGATGGGGCCGGGCGCCCTCGATCCGCTGACCAAGGAGCTGATCTACATGGCCGTGAGCGTCACCAACGGCTGCCACTATTGCATCGCCTCGCACGGAGCGGCCGCGCGCAAGAAGGGCATGACTCCCGAGCAGCATGCCGAGCTCGTCGCGATCATCGGCCTGGCCAACGAGACCAACCGCCACGCCGCCGCCCTCGATCTGCAAATCGACGAACAGTTTCGCTAATCAAAGAGGAATCGACATGAACACGGCAGCCGCCCAGACCGTTCCGCCCGCCGACGCCGCCAAGCATCATCGCTGGGCCGCCATCCCCGCCGAGACGCTCAAGGAGGGGCTCGGCCGCAAGCTCATCACCGGCGATCGCATGATGATCGCGCACGTGCTCCTTAAGAAGGGCGTCGAGGTGCCGCAGCACGCGCACGAGAACGAGCAGCTCACCTACATCCTCGAGGGCGCGCTCCACTTCAAGCTCGGAGCGAAGGGCGAGCGTGAGATCACCGTCCGTGCGGGCGAAGTCCTGGTGATCCCGTCGTGGCTCCCCCACAGCGCGGTTGCGCTCGAGGATACGCTCGACGTTGACGTGTTCAATCCGCCGCGCCAGGACTGGCTCACGGGAACCGATGCGTACCTCCGCCGCTGAGGCCGCGAGCTTCGACATCGCGCCGGGCGTCGCCGCGGCGGTACGCAGCTTCAAGCTGCCCGAGCAGCTCGGTTTCGGTGCGGTCGCCGCGCCGGTGATGTATTCCGTCGACTGGGCGGGCGGTGCCTGGGGACGAGGCGAGCTGAAGCCGTACGGCCCGGTCGAGCTGTTTCCGTCCGCCCGCGCGCTGCAGTACGGAGAGCTGGTGTTCGAGGGGCTGAAGGCTTACCGGGTCGGCTCTGCCGAGCCGAACTTGTTCCGCCCCCATGAGAACTGCCGGCGGCTCGAGCGCTCCGCAGAGCGTTTGTCCATGCCGGCGGTGCCCGAAGACCTGTTCTTCGAGGCCATCGAAGCGGTGGTCGGCGCCTGTCATCGCATGATCCCGCGCGAGTCGGGCCGGTCGCTGTACCTGCGGCCGTTCATCTATGGCACCGAGCCCGGGTATCTGCTGCGCAACTCGACCACGTTTCGCTTCATGGTGATCGCGAATCCCGTCGAGGTGTACTCCTCGGGCGCGATGCGCGTGGCGATCGAGCGCGACGACGTGCGCGCGGCGGTCGGCGGAGTCGGCTTCGCCAAGGCGTCAGCCAACTACGCGGCATCGCTGCGCGCCTCGAACGCCGCCGTGGCGCGCGGGCTCACGGTCGCACTCTGGCTGGATGCGCGCGAGCAGCGCAACATCCAGGAGCTGTCCGGGATGAACCTGTTTGCGGTGATCGGCGGCGAGCTGCATACGCCGACGCTGGACGGCGCCATACTCCCGGGCATCACCCGCGACTCGCTCATCACCCTTGCCCGCCACAACGGATTCACGGTGCGCGAGCGCGTCATGCCCATCGACGAGCTGCTCGCCCAGATCGGGAGCGGCGAGTGCAGCGAGGCGTTCGCCTGCGGCACGGCGGCGATCGTGAGCCCCATCGGGCTGCTCCGCGACAAGGACGGACGCGAATACGTTCCGGCGAAGATCGATGCGAACGCCGCCATCCTGCGCGAGGCGCTGCTCGCCATCCAGGAGCGGCGCGCGCCGGATCCGTTCGGGTGGACGCGCGAGGTGGCGACGCTGTCGATCTAGCCTGCGGTTCGGCCGGGCGCCGCGCCCGCGGCGTCAATGGACGGCGGGGCCGCGCACGATCTTGCCGTTCTTCATCACGAAGTCGATCTTGCGCAAGGACTCGATGTCCTCGAGCGGATTCGCAGGCATGGCGATGAGGTCGGCGTAGAGCCCGGGCGCGATGCTGCCGCGGACCTTGTTGACGCGCAGCAGCTCCGCCGCATCGCTGGTCATCGCGCGCAGGATGTCCGCCGGCGGGACCCCGGCGGCGCGCCAAACGGCGAGATAGTCGAGCATCAGGTCCGCGCGCGTCCGTCCCGGCATGTCGATGACCGTGTCGGTGCCGAAGGCCATGCGGACGCCGATCTTGTGGGCTCGTCTCAGCCGATCGATGATCTTCGGCGCGAGCACGGCCGGCGCGGGCAGTATCCCGCCCGACGTTCCGACGATGTCGAGGTGGGCACGCGGGAAATCCGTGCCCACGAGGAAGATGCCCTTGTCCTTCATGCGCTGCATCTGCGCATCGGTCAGGTCGAAGCCGTGCTCGATCGAGTCGACGCCGGCCTCGATGGCGTTCTCCAGTGCATCGCCCGCGTAGACATGAACCGCGACCGGGACGCCGGCGCGATGGGCCTCTTCCACGGCGGCGCGGAATTCCTCGACCGAATAGTGATAGGGGTTGTTGTCCGCGACCAGCTTGATCACGCCCGCGCCGTAGTAGATGTCCTTGCGCACGGCCTTGCGAATCTCCGCGGGCCCGTCCGCGTCGAGGTACTCGAAGTCCCAGAACGGACCCTGACGCGGCGGAATGTCCCGGGACTGACCGCCATAGGGGGCGATGATCTTGCCCGAGTCGATGATGGTCGGCCCTTCGAACCAGCCGGCGTCGATGGCGCGCCGCACGTCGCTCATGGCCCACTCGGCGCTGTTGCCGACGTCGCGCAGCGTGGTGAAACCCGCGTGCAGCACGTCCTGGGCGTTGTGCATCCCGCGCAGGCCGCGCAGCGTCGAGCTCTGATTCAAATAGAACGACTCGAACGGCCCGTCGCCCGTGATCTCGGCCAGCGTCATGTGGGTGTGCGCGTCCATGAGCCCGGGCGCCACCCACTCGTGCGACAGATCGAGGACCTCGGCCCCCGACGGCGGCGCGCCGCCGCCGACGCTCACGATCTTGCCGTTCTCGATCACGATGACCTGGTTCCTGGCGACGGTGCCGTGCGCCGGATCGACCACGGCACCCGCGCGAATCGCCACGGAAGCGGCATGCAGGGGAGCGGCTGCGAGCAGCAGCGACGCAAAGAATGCTTTCATGGAACGGCTCCCGATGACGCTCTGCGCCGGCTTCGTGAAGCCGGCGCGAAACTCCCGCTAGAATTTGTAGTTGACGTGCACCTTGTACCAGCGCGGCATGCCGGGATAGACCTGAGCCAGGCCGTTGATGGATACGTTGTCGAATCCCATCACGCCGTAGTGCTTGTTCGCGACGTTCTCCACCGACGCCCCGACCTCCATCTTGTCGCCCGCGGGCGAGTAATTGATGCGCAGGTTGGCGAGACCGAAGCCGGCCTGCTCCACGTCCGGGACATCGGTGATGTTGAACCAGAATTTCGACAGGTAGTTGCCGTCGGCCTGATAGGCGAGATGACCGTTCCAGAACGGCATGGTGTAGCGCGCCATGAGGTTGCCGCTCCAGCGCGGCGCGTTGCCCGGCGTGTAGTTCCCGACGACGAGCGTGCCGTCGGCGTTGCAGCAGCGTGCGGCGACGTTCTGCACCACCGCGTCCACGTAGGCGAGGCCCGCGCCGAAACGCCATTCCGCCGTCGGCGCCCAGTCGAGCTCGGCCTCGGCGCCCTTGTGCTTGGCGTCGGCGTTGACGATCAGCTGTTCCAGGCCGAGCGTGTAGATCAGCGCCTGGTAGTTTTGATAGTTGTAGTAATAAGCGGCGGCGTTGAAGCGCAACGTGTGATCCAGGAACTCCGACTTGAATCCCACCTCGTACGAGGTCAGGGTTTCCGGCTTGAAGCTCAAGGTCGAGAGGTCGTTGATGAAGATCGGGAACAGCGGCGCATTGAACCCGCCGCCCTTGACGCCGCGGTTGTAGCTCACGTAGGCGAGCATGTCCTTGGACAGATGGAAGTCCACCTGCGCCTTGCCGCTGTAGAGATTGTCGGAGCGGCTGCTGCGATAGTCGGTCAGGATCGCGCCGACGGGCTGCGACAGGATCTCGACCGGATTCGCGGTGTTGGTCGGGAAGTTCTCGTACGGGTACCAGGTGAAGTGATAGTCCTTGCGATCGGCGGTGAAGCGGCCGCCCAGCGTGAAGCCGATCAGGTCCGTCGCGCGATACTCGACCTGGCCGAAGGCCGCGCCCGACTTGGTCAGGAGCTCATAGGGAGATTTCGTTTCCGGAATGCCGCCATCGGGGCCGGGAACGCCGCCGCTGGTCCAGTAGGGCCCTGTGCCGTAGGGCCACGGACCGAGATTGGAGCCGGCCCCGAAAATGCCGTTGTTCGGGTTCGCGGTGCTCTGAAATTCGCGCGCACTGAAATACGCCGGGCCGATCCAGCCCTCGTAGTAGTCGCCATCGATCCGCAGGCCGTAGAGGCCCGCGGTCCAGTTGAGCTTGTCGTCGCCGCCGTTCAGGCGCGCCTCGAACGACTCCTGATTGACGTTGCTGCCATTGAAGAACTCGAACAGCGTGTAGGGGGACGCGTCCGAGTCTTCCTGGTACTGCTTGCGCAGGTAGGAATAGTCGCCGATCACGTTCAGCGTGGCGAAGCCGAGATTCTGCGTGTACTTCGCGGTGAAGCCCGCCGTGTTCAGCTTGGCGTACCCCGAGACGTTGTCGCGGATGGTGAACGGGCCCGAGTTGGTGAGCCCGGTGGCGTTGCAGCCGGGGCAGGTGCCGTAGGGGTTCAGGTTCGGCGGCACGAAGGCGTCGATGCCGGTGCCGGTGTTGTAGGCGGCGTACTCTTCCCACGAGCCGGCGCCCACGTCCTCGCGGCTGCCCCGCAGGTTGAGGAGCAACTGCGCCTCGTTCGGCAATTTGAACAGGAGCTGGCCGCGCAGCGCATAGTCGTTGCCGTTCTCCGAGTCGCTCGCGCCGCCGGAGACATTCGTGAACAAGGGATCGTAGTGGTTGGACTCGAACGAGAGGCGGGCGTCGATGCCGTCCGCAACGGGGCCGTTGATGGCGCCCTCGACGCGCAGCAGGTTGTGCGAGCCGAACGTCGTGTCGAGGTATCCCCCGGCCTCGTCGGTCGGGCGATTGGTGACGAAGTTGGCGAGGCCGCCGGTCGCATTGCGTCCGAACAGCGTGCCCTGGGGGCCGCGCAGCACCTCCACGCGGTCGATGTCGAACATGGAGAAGGCGAGGCCCGCCATCTGGCTGACGTAGACGTCATCCATGTAGATGGCGGCGGGGCTCTCTTGATGGTCGGCGAAATCGTTCTGCGTGACGCCGCGAATCGCGAGGCTGAAGGAGGACGGACCGTTCGGCTGCGTGAGCACCACCGCCGGCATGGACTTGGTGATGTCGGTCGCCTGGACGGCGCCCAAGGTGTGCAAGTCCTGGCCGGTGATTGCCGACAAGGAGATGCCGATGTCCTGGGAGTTCTGCTCGCGCTTCTGCGCGGTGACCACGATCTCCTCGAGCGCGTTGGAGGAGGAAGCCGCGCTCGTGGAAACGGTCTGGGCCTCGGCGGCGAGAGTGACCGCCGAGAGTAAGGCCGCAAGCGCGATGCGCGTTGCGCGGGTGTCGGTGCTCAATGGAATCCCCTTCAGCTTTGGATCATTCGATTGCCCACGGGCCTTCCATGTCCGTCAGGCGGGTGGGGCGCAGGATAGACCAATGAGCCGCCGGCAGGCAACGTTCCGCTCTTGC
The DNA here is from genome assembly GCA_036272295.1 of Steroidobacteraceae bacterium. Classification (GTDB taxonomy): domain Bacteria; phylum Pseudomonadota; class Gammaproteobacteria; order Steroidobacterales; family Steroidobacteraceae; genus Bog-1198. The sequence goes on along the minus strand of DATAYZ010000096.1, from coordinate 52,314 downwards.
AGCAATTTTGCAACAGTCGGCCGGCATATGCTTAGATCGATCGGGTATTGGCAGCGATCGCGCCCAACCTCCCGCGCAACCTGAACGCAACATTCCTGCCGCGATTCGGTCGTCCGGCGGAGCGATTCCCCGGCGCTTCAGCGCGGGACGGCGGTGAATATCCGCTTCGGCACCAGGGTATGCACTCCCACGTTGCCGTCGACGAGCTGCGTGATGTCGACGTCGACCGCGACGCTCGTCAGCATGTAGGCCTCGTCACGGCTGAGATGCTTCTCCTCCATCAGGAAGTCGATGGTATCGCGCACCGCGTGTCGGGTGGCTTCCTCGAGGTCCTTGCTGAATCCCATGGAGATGTAGTAATTCGGCGTCTCGGCACGCGGCCAGATCAGGTGCCGATCCTTGTGCACCACGAAGCGAAAGGTGCCCGTGAGATAGGTCTCGAGCGCCGTGATGTCGACCTCGCCGTTGCCCTGACCCGCATGTCCATCGCCCGCCTCGAACAGGGCGCCGGGGACGGCGATGGGGATGTAGAGCGTCGTCCCCGCCACCAGCTCCTTGTTGTCCAGATTGCCGGCGTGCGCGAAGGGCGGCGCGCTGTCGATCTTGCCGCCTTCCGGGGCGACGCCCATGCTGCCGAAGAACGGATGCAAGGGTATCTCGATGCCTGGCGCGAAGCGGGCGATCATCCTGCGGCGATCGAGCGGGATGATCTTGGTGCGCCGGTAGGGATACTCCATCGGCAGGAAGCCGCGCCCCACGCCGAACGAATTGCAGGCGAAGTCCACGTCGATGTCGATCTTGACGATGTCGACCTCCAGCACGTCGCCGGGCTGCGCCTCGGCGATCGCCACCGGGCCCGTGAGGATGTGGCCGCCCGGGCCGCGGTCTTTGACTTGTTCATAGATGGCGTCGGTGTATGCGGGAATCTCCTCGCGCTTGACGCCGCGGCTCATGAGCCGCTCCGGCGACCCGCAGGTCGAGAGCGTCTGCATGCGTACCGTGTCGCCGGAATGGACGTTGAGCACGGGCTGCGCCTCTCCCGAGTAGTAGCCCCACGCCACGGTCCCGGGCTTTGCAAGCAGGGTGTACTCGGCCGCGGGCACCAGGGCCGGACCAAGGGCAAGCGCCGCGGCGAGCGCGGCGGCGGCCGCGCGCGCACGCCCGTGCCCGAGGCTCGCGGGAGCATCGGCTCCGGGGTTGGATCTTGCGCTCATTGCGGACTCCGTGGGCATCAGACCATGAGGTGCGGCGCAACGCGCGCCCCCGAGGCGCGCTCGAAGGCTCGCGCCACCTGCAGCAACAGACCATCCTGGTTGCGCGCGGCGACCAGCGTGATCCCGACGGGCAGGTCGCTCACCAGCCCGGCAGGCACCGTGAGGCTGGGATAGCCCGCAATCGCCGCCGCGCCGGCGATCTGCGAAAAGCCGCCCCCGCGCCGATCTCCCCAGACGTGATCGATGAGGTCGGCCGGGCCGTTGCTCGGCGAGAGCAGCACTTCGACGCCTTGATGCCCGAGCAGCGTCGCCAGGCCCTCGACGTCGGCCGCGCGCGTCAGGGTCGCGAGCGCTTTCTGGTACGCCGGATCGTCCAGTGGGCCGTGCGCCTCGGACATCTCGAAGATCTCCTGGCCGAAGACAACCAGCTCCTCGTCCGCGTGCGCGCGGTTGAACGCAATCAGGTCCGCGAGCGTCCGCGCCTGCACCTGCGAGGGGTCCAGCGTCGAGAGGTACTCGTTGATCGCGGCCTTGAACTCGAACAACAGCGCCTCGAGCTCCGGTCCATCGGCCTCATCGAAGGCGGGCGGTGCCTTCAAGTCGACGATCACCGCGCCTTCCTGGGCGAGCACGGCGCGCGCCTCGGAAAACAGGCGCTCCGTCCCGGGGTGAACGCCCTTCGGCAACGGCATCGCCCCGATGCGAACGCCTTTCAGGCGAAACGCCTCCAAATCGCTGCCGTGTGCCCCGAATCCCAACGGCCGCTCGGCCATGGCTGCGGCCAGCAGGGCGGCATCCGCGACGGTGCGGCACATCGGGCCCGCCGTGTCCTGACGGGGCGAGATGGGCACGACGCCCTTGCCGCTCACCAGGCCGACGGTGGGCTTCAGGCCCACGAGACCGTTGAGCGAGGAGGGCGACAGGATGGAGCCGTTGGTCTCGGTGCCGACGGCGCCGGCGCAGAAGCTGGCCGCCGCCGCGACCGCCGAGCCGGCGCTCGAGCCGGACGGGTTGCGCAACGGGGAGTAGGCGTTGCGTGTCTGGCCGCCGATGCCGCTCCAGCCGCTCGAGGACCGCGTCGAGCGAAAATTGGCCCATTCCGACAGGTTGCCCTTGCCGAGGATGATCGCGCCGGCTGCGCGCAATCGCGCGGCGAGCGGCGCATCCGCCGGCCGCAACGAGCGGGCCAGCGCGAACGAGCCCGCCGTGGTCGCGACGGGGTCCTGGGTCTCGATGTTGTCCTTGAGCAGGATGGGGAGGCCGTGGAGGGAACCGCGCACCTTTCCCGCCTTGCGCTCGGCATCCAGCTGGCGTGCCGCGTCGATCGCGCTCGGATTCAGGGCGAGGACGGCGCGATGCTCGGGCCCATGATGGTCGAGCCGGGCGATCCGCCCGAGATAGGCGAGCGTGAGCGCTTCGGAAGTGACCGCGCCGGAGCCGAGGGCCCGCTGCAGCGATGCGAAGCTCTGCTCGACGGGATCATAGCCGTCGGTCGCCCCCTCCGGCTTGGCGGTCGACGCTGCCGCGTCCGTCACGCTCGAGCCGGCCGCTGCCGTTGCGAGCGTCAATGCGCTTGCGCCCTTCATGAAGAGTCTGCGATCCATGGGTGAGCCTCTCGTTGTCGTGTAGGACAGATGCCGACACGCTACACGGATGTTCTAGGGGTGGACGGGCGGATTATTTAGGGCGCACATTTCTTTACACGCCTTGACAGTTTTGTTAATGATATATCAAAGGGTTTCGGGAGAAACCCATGTCCTTACAACAATCGACGGGGATGGTCCAATGACCGACACTATTTTGTCTCGGATCCCGGCATCAGGATCTCTGCTGGCCGCGGCCTGCTTGCTGGCGCTATCCACGGGAGCTCGAGCGCAGGAGAAGCCTGCGGCAACGCCGTGTACACCGACCTCCACGTCGCCATGCCCGCCATCCGACGAGCTCAAAGAAGTCGTCGTGACGGGATCGCGCATCGCGCGGCCGGACCTCGATCGATTGCAACCGACGCAGATCGTCACGTCGCAAACGTTCGATGATCGGGGCTACCTCGACGTAGGGCAGGCGCTTGCGGAGCTGCCGGCATTCAGTGTCTCACCGTCGAGCCCGGCGAACACGCAGGCCGGGTTCGGCATCGCCCAGAACTTCGTCGACCTGTACGGTCTCGGGTCGCAGCGAACCTTGGTGCTGGTCAACGGACGGCGCTTCGTGTCGTCGAGCACCGCGAGCTTGAACGGCGCGGGCGCGAACAATCCGGTCGGCGGTCCGGGACAGCAGGTCGACCTCAACGTCATCCCCACCAAGCTCATCGACCGCGTCGAGACCATCTCGGTCGGCGGCGCACCGATCTACGGTGCCGACGCGATTGCGGGTACCGTGAACATCATCCTCAAGAAGGACTACCAGGGCTTCGACGTGGATGCTCAGGTGGGCGTGTCCAACCAGGACGACGCGTGGAACTACCGCGTGCGCGCGCTTGCAGGCCAGAACTTCGCCGACGGCCGCGGCAACATCACCGCGGTCGCGGAAATGACCAAGACCGACGGCCTGACGGGAACCGACCGCGCGGGCTATGCACAGGATCTCGGATTCTATGCACCGGCCACGCCCGGCAAATATCAGACCGTGTTGACGCCGTACGCCAGCGTCCCCCAGGTGAATTTCGGCGGCATTCCGCTGGTGGACGACGTGTTCTTCTCGCCCCCCATCTGGGGCGTTCCGAACACGGCGCTCGGCGTCACCAACGGCGCGGGGCAGCTGCTCGCCTGGGGCAACCAGGGCAACAACCTGATCCCCTACAACACCGGCATTCAGACCGGCAATCCGATCTTCAATGAGGGCGGCGACGGATTGCGGCTCTCGACGGTCAGCAACCTGCTGTCTCCGACCGAGCGCATGAACGCCGACCTGCTCGGCAACTTCAAGATCAACGACTACGTCAACACGTTCGCGGAAGGCTGGTTCTCGGAGACTCATGCGACCAACCTTCTGGCGCAGCCGGCCTACAACGCGGCGATCTTCGGCACCGCCGGAACGGTCAACGGCAATTTCGTCCTCAACGTCAACAATCCGTACTTGAGCACGGCGGACAGAGCGCTGATCCAGACCGCGCTCAACAACTATGCCGCCAACAAGCCGCTCGGCGGATTCGTAGATCCAAACTGGAACAACAGCACCTTCTACGTATCGCGCGCCAACATCGATCTGCAGAACGGCCTCGCGAGCGCGACCCAGGTGCTGGCGCGCGGCGTGGTTGGAATGAACGGCGACTTCAACATCGGCGAGCGTGCCTACAACTGGGAAGTCGCCCTCAACTACGGCGAGTCGAACGGCAATCAGATCAATCCGTCGTACGTCTTTCAGAACGTCCAGAACGCGCTCAACGCGACTCTGAACTCAGCCGGCCAGATCGTGTGCGCCGGCAACCCGAAGAATGCGCCGACCACCACGCTGTCGAGCACGTGCGCGCCCCTGAACATCTTCGGCGAGGGCTCGCCGAGCCTGGCGGCGCGCCAGTACATCACCCACCTCGCGCAAGCACAGTCCATCAATACACAGCGTGATGCGACCGCCAATTTCGGCGGCGACGTGCTCAAGCTGCCCGCCGGCGAATGGAAGGTCGCGGTCGGTTACGAGAACCGCCGCGAGAGCGCCGAGTTCACTCCCGACAACTTCTATCTGCAGGACCTGGGGCAGGCGCAGGTCACCGCCGTCGCCGGCGCCTACCACACCAACGAAGCCTATGTGGAAACCCTGATTCCGATCTTCGAGCCCGCGCAGGATATTCCAGTGTTGCACCGCGTCGAGATCGAAGGCGCGGCGCGGCGCGTCGACAACTCCATCGCCGGCTCCGCCACGACCTGGACGGAGGGCTTGAAGTGGGCGCCGACCCAGGACATCCAGTTCCGCGCCAACCGCACCAAGTCGATTCGCGCACCGGCGATCACCGAGTTGTTCCTGCCGTCCGCCACGGTGTTCTCGTTCGCGAGCGATCCTTGCGACAAGAACTTCTCCAACCAGGGCACGGCGCCGGCGACGCGCGAGAAGAACTGCCGAGCAGCGGGTATCAATCCGCTTTCGTTCGTATCCAACGTCGTCAACGCGTCGGCGATCGGCACGACTTCCGGCAACACCGACCTGCAGAGCGAGATCGCCGATTCACGCACCGTGGGCGTCGTGCTGCAGCCCCGCTGGGTGCCGAGGCTCAACATCGCGGTCGACTACGTGCACATCAAGCTGCAGCAGGCCATCGAAACCCTGAATCTGACCCAGGTGCTCGATGCGTGCTACGACTCGAGCGATTTTCCCAACAATCCCTCATGCCACGACTTCACGCGCAACGCCTCGGGGCAGATCACGAACTACCACGTGGGGTATGTGAACGCCGGCCTGCTCGAATTCCGCGGAATAACCGCGGAGCTCGACTACCTCTGGGAGCTCCCGGCCGCGCTTGGGAGCCTGCAGCTCAGGACGAACTACCTCGACACCAAGCAATTGCTGTCGCAGGTAGGCTCGGCCAGCGCGAACGATCTGTCCGGCGAGCTGGCGAATGCACCCGGCATCCCGAAGAGCAAGGGCACGATCGACCTGGATTATCACGATGGGCCGATCGGCTGGGACTGGCAGGGCGTCTTCCTCGGCCGCATCAATTTCAACAACCAGAACACGCCGACCACGCAGGACTACTCGAGCCTGGCGCCGTGGTGGGTGATCAACACCACGTTGAGCTATGACGTGACCAAGAACTTCGTGGCACGTCTCATCGTCGACAATGTGTTCGACAAGCAGCCGCCGTTCCCGGCACTCGCGGGTGTTCAGGCGAACTTCACCAACTCGACCACGCTGTATTGGTCCGGAATCATCGGGCGTACGTATCAGGTGTCGGCGGACCTGCGCTTCTAGGCGCACGCCAGATGCGTCGAGAACGGGAGCCTTAGGGCTCCCGTTTTTCAGGGATGCAGGCCTGCGACCGCGGCTGCCTGTCACGCGAATTGCGCGCGGTTCCCAAAGGCGTAGAATCAGATCACGGCGCGGGCGTCGTATAATGGTAATACCCAAGCTTCCCAAGCTTGAGCCGTGGGTTCGATTCCCATCGCCCGCTCCACTTCTCGTCAAGCCCGCTGGCGTTCAATCCCGCTCGAATCACTTGGCGCCGGCGGGCTCCCACAGCTCTACCGGGTTGCCCTCGGGATCGTGCAGCCTGGCAAAGCGTCCGTTGGGATAGGTCTCGGCATCGACCTTGACGGGGATGTTCGAGGCTTTCAATTGAGCCACCATCGCGTCCAGATTACGCACGCGAAAGTTGAGCATCCAGGCCTGCTCGGGTCTTTCGAAATAGTCGCTGTCATGAGGAAAGGGCGCAAATGCAGTGGGCCCCGCCGCCTGCTGCCATGACTGCTGGCCGTATGCGGCCGGCAGCGGGTCGATGCCCAGATGACGCTGGTACCAGTCCGCGAGCTCCTGCGGGTTACGGCTGCGGAAGAAGAATCCGCCGATGCCCAGTACGCGTTCCGCGGGAGCGCTCGTTGCGACCCCCGGCTGTGCGGATTCGGCGGCATCCGCGGCACCCAGAATGGCCAGCGTCGAAGCACCGAGTAGAAAATCTCTGCGAGCCATCGTCATTCGAGCAGCTCCCGGGAAAGGTTGATTCGAGAGGCACCTGTCCAGCAGCTTCGTGCCGGCTCCTCCGGCAAGCAGTTTAGCGGGCTGCCCAGGCGTCTGCCATTCGCTGTCGCAGGGATCAGCACCACGAGATGGCATGCCATCCGGTCAAACGCTCCGCCGCACGCCCACCCAAGCGGCCCCGGGCGAGGGATGGAACGAAGGACGAGACCGTGTAGCATTCGTCGAAAACGAGGACGCCGGAGAGCCGACGTTCGAAACGGCAACGACCACGGGGAAGAAACATGATGAATCGGCTGTTCTGCAAAGATCTGCGCATTGCTTTGCGGATGAGCTGCGCGGCACTGGGTGCGATGCTGCTGGCGGCCGCGGCGGCCGCGGCGTCGCCGCCGCCCGCGCCGTCGCAGGGCCGGCGCATCGATACCGCCGCCGACTATGCGGTGCTGCCGTCGCATGAGCGGGCGGCGCCCGAGAACCGCATCCTGACCGAGCGCCTGGAGCATCTGCTGCCGGCGCTGATGGCCGAGACGGGATTGGACATGTGGGTCGTCGTCAACCGGGAGTATGCGGAAGACCCGGTATATTTCACGCTCGTGCCGCAGCCGAGCTTCGCCGCACGGCGTACGACGATGCTGGTGTTCAGCCGGGCGGCGGACGGATCGGTGGAGCGCCTCGCCGTCAATCGCTATCCGCTCGGCGACCCGTACAAATCGGCGTGGTCGGGCGGCGACCTCGACGCGCAGTGGCAGGCGCTCGGCGCCTTGATCGCCGGCCGCGATCCCAAGCGGATCGGGATCGACGTGTCGCGCACGTGGCCGGCCGCGGACGGCTTGACCCATGCGCTGCACGAGCGCCTCGTGGAGGTGCTGCCGCCGGATTACGCGAAGCGTCTCGTCTCCGCGGAGACGTTGATCGTGCGCTGGATCGAGACGCGCACGCCCGCCGAGCAGGCGTTGTATCCGCATATCGACAGCATCGCGCGCGGCGTGATCTCGGAGGCGTTCAGCGGCCGCGTGATCACCGCCGGCGTCACGACCACCGACGAGGTTGCCTGGTACATCCGCGAGCGCTACGAGTCGCTCGGGCTGCGACCGTGGTTCATGCCCACGGTGGATCGCCAGCGGGCCGGCCAGCCATGTCCGGCCGGGGGCTCGGGCGGCCATTGCGGAGAGGAGGGACGGATCGAGGCGGGCGATGTCCTGCACACGGACGTGGGGTTCTGCTACTTGAAGCTCTGCACCGACACCCAGGAGATGGGCTACGTGCTCAAGGCCGACGAGGAGGACGTGCCGGCGGGCCTCAAGGCCGCGTTGGCCGGCGGCAACCGTTGGCAGGACATTCTGACCGGCTCCTTCCAGGAGGGGCGCACGGGGAACGAGATTCTTGCGGCGACGATCAAGGGCTGCGCGTCGGCCGGACTTGCGTGCAGCACGTACAGTCATCCGCTCGGCTTCTTCGGACACTCGCTCGGGCCGACGATCGGCATGTGGGACAACCAGGGGCCGACGCCGGGAACGGGCGATTACCCGCTGCACCGGGACACGGTGTATGCGATCGAGGGCAACATCGCGATGTCGCTTCCGGAGTGGGGCGGGCAACGCCTGCAGATCATGCTCGAGCAGGATGCGCTGTTCGACGGCAAGGGCGTGCGCTATCTGGCGGGACGCCAGACGGAATGGCATCTGATCCGGTAGTGCCCGGAGCGCACATGCCGGGGCCCCGAGCCGAAGCGGGATCGCGACGCGTCGGCTCTCGCGGCCGCCGCGCGACGCTCCGGATCGACGCGCTTGTAGTAAGATTTGGGCTTCGGCACGTCCGGGGGACGCCGAACCAAAATACAAATCTCGAGAGGGGCTCCGTATGCGCAGGTTTCCACTGGCGATCGTTCTCTCTCTTTGCGCCCTGTACATGGCATCGGCTCTGCCGCAGGCGCAGCCCTCGGGCCCGCCGCCGCTCGATCCCGCGTGGAAAGTGCCCGAGGTGATCGCGTTCATCGGCGTGAAGAAGGGCGACAAGGTGGCCGACATCGTGGGCGGCCGCCTCACGGGCTCCCTCGCCAAGGCGGTCGGACCCACCGGCAAGGTCTACGCCGTGGAGACCGCGGAGGTCGCCAAGGCTCATCCCCAGGTGCTCGACATGATGCGCGGCCTCGCTGCGCAGGCGCCGAACGTGGTGGTGAGCGCAGAACCGGTTTCCAGTCCGCTGCCCTCGGGGCTGGACGTGGTGCTCATCCGCCAGAACTATCACGATCTGTACGACAAGTTCATGGGACCCGCCGACGTGGCCGCCTTCAACAAGGCCGTGTTCACCGCGCTGAAGCCGGGCGGCGTGTACGTGATCCTGGATCACGCCGCGACGCCGGGCTCGGGAATCGACGCCACGGACACCTTGCACCGCATCGATCCGGCGCGCGTGAAGTCCGACGTGCTCGCGGCCGGGTTCAAGCTCGCCGCGCAGAGCTCGCTCCTCGCCAATCCTGCCGACGATCACACGAAGAACGTGTTCGATCCGTCGATCCGCAACCACACCGATCAGTTCTTGTTCAAGTTCCGCAAGCCGAAGTGATGGAAGGTGCGGGCGGGCGTGCCGAGGCGGGCGCTCCCGCGCCCGTCGAAACCTTCGTGCGCCGCAAGTGCGCCGGCGAGCGGTGTTCCGGCGCGCATGATCGGTCGACTATTTGACATAACTCCAATATACGTCTCAGGCCAGCCTGGCAATGAGTGCGCGAGCCGCGGCCGGCGCCTTCTCCTTGGCACCATTGATGAAGTACACGAACACATCGCGCGCGGAGCGCGGAATCTCGATCTTGGGCTCGAGGCGCGTGAGATCGGCGGGCGCGGAGCCCTGGGCCCAGGTCTTTGCGCGGCTCGCCCACATCGCGAGATCGCCCTGGGCATATCCGGTTTCGATCGCGGCATCACATCGGCGCAGGCGCGCATAGACGAAGTCGGCGGTGATGTCCGCGAACGCCGGGTACTTGGCATCGTCCACGAACACGACGGCGATGCCATGCCGGCGCGCCAGTGCCAGAAACTCCAGGGTCAGGAAACTCTTGTGGCGCGCCTCGACGACGTGGCGCAGGGTCAAGCCGCCGGCCGAGCGGGGCAGGATCTCGAGAAAGGCGCCGAAGTCGGCCGCGTCGAAATGTCTCCATGGCTCGAACTGCCAGAGCAGCGGCCCGAGCTTCGCGCCGAGCTCGGCGATGCCGCTCGCGACGAAGCGCTCGATGCTGGGACCCGCACCCGCGAGCTCCTTGCGCTGGACGATGAAGCGCGGCGCCTTGAGCGAGAACACGAAGTGCTCCGGCGTCGCGTCGCGCCACTTCGCGTAGACGGCGGGCTTTTGCAGCCGATAGTAGGTTCCGTTGATCTCGATGGCGGTGACCTGCCGGCTGGCATATTCCAGCTCGCCGCTCTGGGGCGTGCCCGGCGGATAGAAGGTCCCGCGCCAGGGCTCGTAGTTCCATCCGCCGACCCCGACCCGGACGTGCCCCTGCTTGCTCATATCCGCCAATTTATCGTGTCCACGCCGGCCGGAGGCAAATATCTGAGGCACAAGGGGAAATTGGGGGAGTCGCGGGCGCTGGAAACGAGATCCGGACCGGGTCCGGGCGGCATCGAAGGAATAAAATGGGACGCTCCGGAGTCTGGCCAATACGAGTCACGAGGGCCTTATGATCCGCATCCATGGATGAGACCCGCGCGCGGTTCGACGCCGAGGTGCTGCCGCACCTGGACGCGGCGTATCGTTTCGCGCGCTGGCTTTCGCGCTCGGCGGCGGACGCGGACGACATCGTGCAAGACGCGGTCTTGCGTGCGTTTCGCGGCTTCGGCGGCATGCGCGGCAACGATCCCAAGGCGTGGCTGCTGACCATCGTCAAGAACTGCTGCTCCACGAGCATGGCGCAGACGCAGAGACGCTCCCAGGTGCCGTTGCCGGAGGAGCACGACCGAGAGGACGGCGAGGCCATGATTGCAAACGCGCCCGACCCGGAATCCGAGACCATCCGCCAGGATGAGAAGTCGACGCTCGAGCGGCTGCTCGCGCGCCTGCCGGAGGAGCACCGCGAGGTGTTGGTGCTGCGGGAGCTCGAGGACATGGACTACCGGCAGATTGCCGCGGTCACGCACGTGCCGATCGGCACCGTGATGTCGCGGCTGGCGCGTGCCCGTGCGGCGCTCAAGGCTTCCTGGCAGCGGGAGATCGAAGGAGGCTCGCGTGCAGTGCGCTGAGGCAATGCGTCTCCAGGCCTATTTCGACGGCGAGCTGGACGCGCCGTCGGCCGCCGCCATGGAGGGGCACCTCGAGCACTGCGCCGAGTGCCGCGAGTCGCTGGCGGACCTGCAAGGGTTGCGGGCGGCTTTGCGCAGCGAGGTCGCGCATCCGCGCGCGCCGGCCGCGCTGCGCGATCGGATCAGCGGGGCGCTCGACCGGGAGACCCCCGCGCCCGACCGGGAGACCGCGGCGGCTGACGGGGAGACCGTGGCGCCTGACCGGAAGTCCGCGCCAAGCTCTGCGCGGCCTCAGGCCGCACTTTCGGGGCCGACGCCCCCGCGTCGAGCACGCTCGCGGCGCGAGCGCGAGCGGCGGCGCTCGTTCCTGTTCGGCGCGTTCTCCGGCGCGGGAGGCGCCGCGGCGGCGGCGGTCATCGCCTTCATGCTCGTGATGACACCGGGCGCGGTTCCCATCGTCGATCAGATCATGAGCGCGCACATCCGCTCGCTCATGCCGGCGCATCTCATCGACGTGGTGTCGACGGACCAGCACACGGTCAAGCCCTGGTTCTCGGGTCATGCCGACGTCTCGCCGGTGGTGGCGAACTTCGCGCAGCAGGGCTACGTGCTCGTCGGCGGACGAGCGGATTACCTGGATCGTCAACGTGCCGCGGTGGTCGTGTATCAGCACGGCGCTCATGTCATCAACGTGTTCAGCTGGGCCTGGGATGGCAAGAGAATGCCGGGCAAGCTGACCCGGAACGGGTATCACCTCCTGTTCTGGCGGTCCGGCAATCTCGAGTACTGCGCCGTGAGCGACGCGGGCTGGGACGAGATGACCGCGCTCACCGGATTGCTCCAGGGCTTGAGCGCGCGCGATCCCGACGCCCAGCAGGGTTGATGGAATAAATCGCCGGCTGACCGAGTCTCCTCCTCGAACCCCCTTCGAAGGAGACGACGATGCCGAAAGACGAATCGCTGCTCACGCGCAGAACCGCCCTGAAATGCATGGCCTACGGCGGGGCCGGGACCCTGTTCGCTCTGTCCGGCGGGGTGTTCACCCCGATCGATCTGGCGGTCGCCGCCGGACGGAAGGGCGGCGGTGCAGCCGGCAAGCCGCTGTTCGTGCAGATCAGCGACACGCACATCGGCTTCAACAAGGACGCGAATCCCGATGTCGGCGGCACGCTCACGCGCACCATCGACCTCGTCAATGCCATGCCGGAGCAGCCGGCGCTCATCATCCACACCGGCGACATCACGCATCTGTCGAAGCCGGCGGAGTTCGATCTCGCGAATCAACATTTCTCCCGGCTCCGGACGACCGAGCTCCACACCGTGCCGGGCGAGCACGATACCGCCGACGAGAATCAGATCGAATACTTCAGCCGCTTCGGCAAGGCCTCGGACAACAAGGGCTACTACAGCTTCGATCATGCCGGCGTGCACTTCATCGGCCTGGTCAACGTCCTGCAGTTCAAGGCGGGCGGACTCGGCACGCTCGGCGCGGAGCAGCTCGAGTGGGTCGAGGCGGATCTCAAGGGACGCACGTCGAGCACGCCGATCGTGGTGTTCGCCCACATGCCGCTCTGGACCGTGTACGAGCCCTGGGGCTGGGGTACCTCCGACGCGGATCAGCTCGCCGTCCACCTTCGCCGGTTCGGATCGGTGACGGTGCTGAACGGCCACATCCATCAGATCGTGCAGAAGGTCGAGGGTCACGTCACGTACCATACGGCGCGCTCGACCGCATATCCGCAACCCGTCGCGGGGGAGGGCGCGGGCCCGAGACCCCTGAAAGTGCCCGACGATCAGCTGCCGCAGATGCTGGGCGTGACCAGCGCCTCGAGCGTGAGCCATCCGCGCGGTCTGTCGCTGAGCGACCGGACGATCGGATGACGATCGTGACGAATCGTCGGAGGAAAGAAGTCCGTCCCGGGCAGGCACCGGGCATGCGTGGCGCCGGACGCGTATCCAGCGCGGTGGGCCTTTGGTGCGCGGCCGCCGGTCTTGGCGCGGCCGCGGCGGCTGCCGGAATCGGCGCGACGGCGGTGGCCGCCGCGCCGCTGCAAGGCGATTCCGCGCATGGCAAGACGCTGTATCAGGCGTGCGCGGCGTGTCATGCCATCGACGAGAACGATATCGGCCCGAAGCACCGCGGCGTGGTCGGTCGTCCCGCGGCCAGCATTGCGGACTACGCGTATTCGGCCGCGCTGCGGACGTCCGGCTTGACCTGGGACGAGGCGACTCTCGATCGGTGGCTGACCAACCCGAGCGCGCTCGTGCCCGGCACCAAGATGTACTTCAAGATCGACGACGCGCAGAGCCGCGCCGACATCATCGCCTACCTCAAGGAGCAGAAGTAGCCGGGCGGTGCGCAGCGTCCCGCCGCAGGACGGCGCCGCCCTTCATGACGAAGGACACGTGCTCGACGGCGGTGATGTCGCTCAACGGCGAGCCGGGCACCGCGATGATGTCGGCGTAGTAGCCGGCCTTGAGCTCGCCGATCTGTCCGCTCCATCCGAGCACGCGGGCGCCGTTGAGGAAATCGGCCTGCAGCGCGGCGAGCGGCTTCATGCCGTACTTCACCATGAGCTCGAGCTCGCGCGCCTGGGTTCCATGAGGGAATGGCCCCACGTCCGAGCCGGCGGCAAACGGTATGCCGGCGGCGATCTGACGCTTGAACTCCCTGATCTTGTACTCCAGCATGCGGGTCTCGCGCTCGCCGGCGGCCCCCGGCTGGTGCGTGAAGTACTCGAAGATGGCGAAGGTGGGGATCGCCGGAATGTTGCGCTCCTTCATGATGCGCATGGTCTCGTCGCTCAAGTAGGTCGCGTGATCGATCGCCGCGACTCCGGCCTGCGCGGCGTAGAGCGTGCCCGGCTCGCCGTTCGCGTGCACGCCGATGCCGACCCCGCCGCCGAGCCGCGCGGCCTCATCGACGGCCGCCTTGAGCTCCACCGCCGTGTATTGATAAGGCGTCTCGAGCTTGCCGTCGCGCAGATCTTCCTTGCCGGTCTCGTAGATCTTGGCGAAGTCGGAGCCTTCCTTGTGCTGCTGGCGCATGACGGCGACGATCTCGTCCGCGGTGTTCGCGTAGTCGGCATTCGACAGCACGTGCTGCGCCGGATTGAAGCGGTTGGCGTCCTCGTGGCCGCCCAGAATGTCGATGGCGTTGCCCGAGACGCGCAGCCGGGGACCCGGCACGAGTCCGGCATTGATGGCGTCGCGCACGGCCGTGTCGGCGGACCCCGCGCCCTCCGTGCCCATGTCGCGCTCGGCCGTGTAGCCGGCCATGACATCGTCGCGCGCCGCGAGCACGGCGAGGATGGTCCGCTGCGGCACGGACTCCTCCACGGTCTGCAGGTCCTCCGCGCCCGGATGCAGGAACAGATGCACGTGTGCATCGATGAGGCCCGGCAGCAGCGTCGTGTCGCCGAGGTCGATCATCTCGGCGCCGCTCGGGTGCTCGACCTTGGAGCCCACTTGGACGATGCGCTCGCCCCGCACCAGGACCTCGGCCGGCGCGATCACCCGGCCGGTGTCGATCTCGATCAGGCGCGCCGCATGCAGCACGACCGGATGCGGCGGGGCCGGGGCCGCGGGCGCGGCGAGCGCGAACGGCGGCAGCGCGGCCAGGGAGAGAGAGGTCAGGAGCAGCGCGGCCGGGCGCGCGAGGCGGGTCGTCGTTCTCATGCCGAGAGTATAGCGGCTGCCGCGCCCATGACGGAGGCTCCAAGGTGCGCGATCGGCGCGAAGCCGAGCGCCGCCGGTCCCGGGGCGTCCGCCGCGCTCAGTCGACTTCGAACCGGCAGCTCTCGAGCGGCACGATGCGCGTCTTGTACCAGAGCCGGTGGCCGAAATAGAGCAGCAGCACCACCGGAATCATCAGATATCCGGTGATGAAATCGAACCAGGAGAATACCGGCGCCTGGAAGACGCTGGCATTGGCGCTGAACACCACGATCACGAAGAGCACCAGCGACAGCCACGGCCCGAACGGAAACCATTTGGCGCGGAACTTGAGATCCTCGACGCGCCGCCCCTGCGCGACCCAGGCCTTGCGAAAGCGCAGGTGGCAGATCGCGATGCCCAGCCAGATCAGGAATCCGCTCAGGCCGGACGCGTTGTAGAAGATCTGGTAGATCTTCTTGTCGCCGACCACGGTCGAGAAGAAGGCGAGCGCACTGACCGCGCCGGTGGCGCAGAGCGCCAGCACCGGCACCCCATGGCGGTTGACCGCGCCGAAGAGGCGCGGCGCCTTGCCGCTATGGGCCATGGCGTAGAGCATCCGGGACGCCACGTACATCGAGGAGTTGCCGCACGAGAGCACCGAGGACAGGATCACGGCGTTCATCACGTTGGCCGCGGCATACCCGATTCGCGGGAGCCTGCCGAAGATCATCGTGAACGGCGACAGCGCGATGTGTCCTTCATCGGCATTGAGTAGGTTGGGATCGGTGAACGCGATCAGCGTTCCGATCACGAAGATGCAACCGATGTAGAACAGGAGAATGCGCCAGAACACGGTGCGAATGGCCCGGGGGACGTTCTTCTCGGGATCCGCGGTCTCGGCGGCCGCGAGGCCGACGCCTTCCGTGCCCTGGAAGGAGAATCCGGCGACCAGGAACACGGTCAGCACCGTCGTCAAGCCTCCGACGAACGGCGCGTGATGGCCGCTGCCCCGGTCGACGAGGGTCCAGTTCGCGAATCCGGAGCCCTGGTTGCCGAGCATGCCGGCGATCATGAGCGCGCCGACGGCGAGGAAGATGATCACCGTGACCACCTTGATGCCGGCGAACCAGTACTCCGCCTCGGCATAGGCCCGCACGGAGAGCAGATTGAGCACCAGGAGCACGCTGAAGAATCCCATCGCCCAGTACGTGGAATTCGTGTGCGGAAACCAGAACTGCACGATGAGCGCCCCGGCCACCAGCTCGGCGGCGAGGGTGATGGCCCAGCTGAACCAGTAGTTCCAGCCGACCGCGAAGGCGAGCGAAGAACTGACGAAGCGATCGGCGTATGCCTCGAACGAGCCCGGAATAGGCAGCTGGGTCGCCATCTCGCCGAGCGACTGCATCATGCAGTAGACCGCGAAGCCCATCACCGCGTATGCCAGCAAGGCGCCGCCCGGGCCGGCCTGTGCGATGGCGCTGCCGCTCGCGAAGAACAGGCCGGTGCCGATCGCGCCGCCGATCGCGATCATGGAGAGTTGACGGGTGCCGATCGCGCGATGCAGCTCCGCGCACGGCCTGCTCGATGCCAGGTGCGCGTTCTCCGCCACCACTTCCCCCATGCGTGCCCCGTTCTTCAAGAAGTCGTCGCGACAGCCTATCATTGATTCGATCCCGCGGCCGCGGGGTCGTCTCGACCGAGCCGCTTTGGCCCCGTCCTCAGGCGTCGAGCAGCTTTCTGGCCTCGAGGCCGGCCGCGGCGCGGTTGGCGACGCCGAGCTTGCGGAAGATGGCCGATACGTGGGCCTTGACGGTGATCTCGCTGATGTCGAGCTGGCGCGCGATGAGCTTGTTGGAAAGTCCGGAGGCGAGCAGCTCCAGCACACGACGTTGGCGCAGGGTGAGCTCCTTGGGGCTTCGGGTACTCATGCGGTTTCCCCGGACGTGCGTGCCTTGATTCTACTCGCGAGGGGGCGGATCGCGCATGTGCTCGAGCATGTGCCCGTTCGGCTCGATGGGCATCCCTGGGTGATCAAGACGCCCTTCCGTGCGAAAATGCCGAAATGCTGACCCCATTTCACATTGCCGTTCAGGTCCGCGACATTGCCGAGGCGCGAAAGTTCTACGGCGGCCTGCTCGGCTGTCCGGAGGGACGCAGCGCGCCGACCTGGGTGGATTTCAACTTGTACGGACATCAGTTCGTCTGCCATCTGAACGCGGGCCTCGGGCCGCAAGGCCGGATCGGCGCGCACTACAATCCGGTGGATGGCCACGGCGTGCCGGTGCCGCACTTCGGCGTGGTGCTCGAGATGCCGCAGTGGGAGGCGCTGGCGCGCAAGCTCGAGGCGGCGGGCACGAAGTTCGTGGTCGAGCCGCACGTGCGGTTCCGCGGCCAGCCGGGGGAACAGGCGACGCTCTTCCTGCTCGACCCGAGCGGCAATGCACTGGAATTCAAGGCGTTCAACGACATCGAGCGGCAGCTGTTCGAGACGTGATGCGGCGGCGGCTCGAGACCTGATGTACGCGCGTAACCTCGAGCGGCCAAGCCGCCGCTCCGGAGCTTCGGGATGTACGATCTCTACATAGCCAACAAGAATTATTCCTCGTGGTCGCTGCGGCCCTGGGCGCTCATGCGGGAGCTCGGCATTCCCTTCCGCGAGCACCTGGTGCGCTTCGACGATGAAGCCGCGTGGCGGGACTATCGCAAGCTCGCGCCGAACGCCAAAGTGCCGTGCCTCGTCGACGGCGGCACGGTGGTGTGGGACTCCCTGGCGATCGCCGAGTACCTGGCGGAGCGTCACCGGGAAGTGTGGCCGGCGGACGGGGTCGCGCGCGCCTGGGCCCGCAGCGCGTCGGCGGAGATGCACTCGGGCTTCGGCGAGCTGCGCAACCGCTGCTCGATGACGTGCGGACTGCGGGTTCGCTTGCGTGAAAAGACCGCGGCGCTCGAGTCGGAGCTGAGCCGGCTGGAGACGCTCTGGAACGACGGCCTGCGGCGCTTCGGCGGCCCGTTCCTCGCCGGCGGCGCGTTCACCGCGGTCGACGCCTTCTACGCGCCGGTCGCCTTCCGCATCCGGACCTACGGCCTCGAGCTCGATGCGGACGCCGCTGCGTATGCCGCCCGGCTGCTGGAGCAGCGCGCCTTGCGCGAATGGTATGCGGACGGGATCAAGGAGAAGTTCCGGGACGCGGGCCACGATGCCGAAGTCCTGGCGGTCGGCGACGTCGTCGAGGACGTGCGAGCCACATGATGCGGCGCGTGGCGCTGGCCGCGATGGGCTTGCTCGCGGCCCGCGCCGGCGCGCAGCCCGCGCTTGCGGGGGAGGGCTGCGAGGCGACGCCGAAGGCCGCGTTTTGCAGTGCCGTCCGCGGCGTGCGGGCCGAAGGCTGGGCTGCTCAAAGCCGTTCCGAGGTGATGGCCCAACACGGCATGGTGGTGGCCAGTCAACCGCTGGCTGCGCAGGCGGGCCTGCAGATTCTCATGCGCGGCGGCAACGCGATCGATGCGTCGGTCGCCGCCGCGGCCGTGCTCAACGTGGTCGAGCCGATGATGGTGGGCGTGGGCGGCGACCTGTTCGCCATCATCTACATCGCCAAGGACAAGAAGCTCTACGTGCTGAACGCGAGCGGCATGGCACCGAGCGGCGCCACGGTCGCGCGCTTCGAGTCGCTGGGATACGGGTGGAACCCCAAGAACTGGGGTCCGGGCTCGGGCATGCCCTCCGGCGGAATCCTGCCGGTCACGGTGCCGGGCGCGGTCTGGGGCTGGCAGGCGGTGGAGCAGCGCTTCGGCAAGCTGACCTTCAAGGAGGTGCTCGAGCCGGCGGTTGGCTACGCGCAGAACGGATTTCCGGTCTCCGAGCGGATCGGGGTCGAGTGGAGACTGCCGAACGCCCTGCCGCTCCGCAAGTGCTGTACCGAGCCGGATCCCGACTCGGTCAAGGTGTGGTACCCGGGCGGAGCGCCGCCGCGGCCAGGGACGCTGTTCAGGAATCCGGATCTCGCCCGTACGTTCCGGCAGCTCGAGGCCAAGGGCGCCGACGCGTTCTACAACGGCGAGATCGCGCAGGCGATCATTGCCAAGTCGAAGGCGCTCGGGGGCACCATGACGCTCGGCGACCTCGCCGACTATCACGGCGAGTGGGTGGAGCCCGCGCGCAGCGAATACCACGGTTTCGAGATCGAGGAACTGCCGCCTCCCGCACAGGCGTGGGCCGCGCAGGAGATGCTCAACATCCTGAAGGTGTGCACGGGGCCGCTGACCGGCGGCCGTTCGCTCGAGGCGCTCGGGCCGGCGAGCCCTGCCTATTGGCATCTGATGGTCGAGGCCAAGAAGCTGGCGTACGCGGATCTCTATCGATACAACGGCGATCCGGATTTCGTGACGGTGCCGCTGCCGAAGCTCCTCTCCGACGACTACGCGGCCACGCTCTGCGCCAGGATCGACATGGCGCACGCCTCGACGCCCGGGCCGGCCGCGAACTTCTCCGTGCCGGGCGACACCATCGTGCTGTCGGCCGCGGACGGCGCGGGGAACATGGTCTCGTGGGTGAACAGCAACTACAGCGCCTTCGGCTCCGGCATCACGGTGCCGGGGTTCGGCTTCCTGCTGCACAATCGCGGCGCGCTGTTCACGCTCGACCCCAGGAGCCCGAACGTGATCGCTCCTCACAAGCGGCCGTTCAACACGCTGTCGGCGGGCTTCGTCACGCGCAACGGCCAGCCCGTCATGACGGTGACGCTGATGGGCGGCGACATGCAGGCGCAAGGCCACGCCCAGCTCCTCGTCGACGTGCTAGATCTCGGCGCGAACGTCCAGGCGGCAGCGGACATGGCGAGATTCAGGCACTCGCAGGTGGCCAACGTGCTGAGCCTCGAAGCCCCCCTCTATGATCTGGTGGGCTCGCAGCTCGCCGCGATGGGCCACACGGTGAAGTCGATCACTGGCGCGGACGTGGGCGGAGTGCAGGTGATCATGCGCGGCGCGGACGGCTACTATCGGGCGGGATCCGATTTCAGGAAGGACGGTCAAGCGGTCGGGTGGTGATGAGCGAGACGCTGCTCGAGCCCGATGAGCCGGCACCGTTCCAGCGATCGCGGCCGGAAGGCCGGTCGCGCTTCGTGATCGTGGTGGACCATGCCGGCCGGCGCATCCCGCGCCGGCTCGCGAGCCTGGGGCTCGCCGCCGCCGACCTCGAGCGGCACATCGCCTGGGACATCGGCGCCCTCGGTGTCGCCGAGCACGTCTCGCGCCGGCTCGATGCGCCGTTGATATCGCAGGTCTATTCGCGCCTGGTCATCGATTGCAACCGGGATCCCGAGGTGCCGACCTCCATCCCGCGGATCAGCGAGGCGACGGAGATTCCGGGCAATCGTGACCTTGCGGAGGGGGACGTGCGGGCGAGGCGCCGCGAGATCTTCGTGCCCTATCACGACTGCATCGCGGCGCTCCTGGATTCGCGGGCGGCGGCGGCACGGCCCGTCATCCTGGTGGCGCAGCACACCATGACGGACGTCTATCACGGGGTGCGGCGCCCGATGCATGCGGCGGTGCTCTACAACCGGGACCGGCGGTTCGCAGGCCTGATGCTGGAGATGCTGCGGCGCGACAAAAGCGTGCAGATCGCCGATAATCAGCCCTATTTCGTGAGCGATGCGACCGACTACACCATTCCCCGCCACGGCGAGCGGCGGGGCCTGCCGCACGTGGAAATCGAGATCCGGCAGGACCTGGTCCGCGACGCCGGGGCCCAAGCCGAGTGGGCGGAGCGGGTGGCGGATGCCCTCGAGGGGGCCGCCAGCCGGCTCGATACATTGCCGAACCCTGCCCCGCGGTCCGACAATGGCGACAACCGCTGATGGACATAGCCGACGAGCTACCCTGACGATCGGCCCGGGCCGGCGTCTCGAATGGAACGACCGTCGCCCGCGGGAAGTGCCGGCCGTTCGTTCCAGACATAGAGATCTCGCCAGACCAGCGCATGTATTCCGTAGCCATCGCAATTCTCGGTGCCGTCGGTGCATGGCTCGCGTGGAGACGCAACCCGCTCTACTCCGGCGACTCCGCATTCCGCTTGTTGGCGGTGACCGTGCTGTCGATCGCCGCGTCGGTCCTGTTCGTGGTCACCGCGGTGGATCACAGTCATCATCGAGCGGAGCCCGCGACCTTCACCACCCTCTTGACCGTGGTGATCCTGGCGACGCTGGTGGTGATCTACGTCGCTCAGGCGGCATCGATTCCGAAGGCGGCGCAGCTCACCACGGTGGTCCCGGCACATGCCAAGCCGGTGCATCTGCACCGCCAGCGGGTGTACTACTGCGCCAAGGTGATTGCGCTGCTGCTCGCGACCTGTGTCGCGCTCGGCGCGATCGGTCCCGGATCGGTGCGCTACATCCTCCTCTGGTGCGATGCCGTGCTCGTCCTGCTCACGGCGGTGCTGTTGCCGGCGATGTATTCGAGCGCGCTCAAATTCGATCGCTCGCTCGCCGTGCTGACCACCGAGCCATGGCTGCACTGGCATTACTCCCAGGAGGAGTGGCAGCGGTGGGTCGACGTGCAGGCGGAGCGCACGCAGCTCGAGCTGCTGCCGAACCACGACGGCAAACGGATGCTGCGATTCTTCATCGGCAGCGTGGTGATCATTGCGGCGGGCATCCTCGCGTTCTCCCGCGGCTCGCTTGCGGTACGGGTCGACTATGCGATGCTCTGTGTCTGCGGTATCGCAGTGGCCTTCATGCTCGGGTCGCGAGTGGACCGCTGGACCGCCGACCGACCGCCCGAGTCGGAGGATGGGGCAGGCAACGTCTACTTCGGTCCCGACGGGCTGTTCATCAACGGCGTCTACGTTCTGTGGCTCGGCGTCAGCGTGCATCTGGTGGCCGCAAGCGTCGATGAGCGCCAACCGCGCAGCCTGGAGCTCATGTTCGAGCGCATCCTGCCGAATCCCTACCTCGCGAATCGCGTCGGGAGCCTTCGCCATCGCATCCCCATCCCGGCGGGGGGCGCCGGCGATCTCGAGCGGCTGCAGCGCGAGCTCAAGGTCCGCTGTCCCAAGGCGCGCGTTGCGCTCGCGTGATTGGCCTACAGCGCTCCGCGCCGAATGCCCGTAAGCTCGACGCCCGTATGCTCGAACGATACGTGCTTCCGGATCAGCTCGTGGCGGAGCGCGAGTTCATGCCGGCGCGGTCCTGGTGGCAGTTCTCGGCCAGGTACAACGTCGCGCCGCCGCAGTACGTGCCCGCCATCCGGATGCACGACGGACAGTCCGAGGGCATGATGATGCGCTGGGGCCTGATTCCCGCCTGGGCCGAGGGCAAGCCGGGCGAGCCCAACTCGAGCTTCGATGTCGAGGACATGGACGGGTCCCGGACCTACGGCACACCGTGGCTCGAGAGCCAGCGCTGCATCCTGCCGGTGGCGGGCTTCTATACGTGGAGACTCAACCGGTATCGCTATCGCCAGCCCTACTTCGTGCAGGTCTCGAACCGCAACGTGTTCGGCATCGCCGGCGTGTGGGACCGATCCGAAGGCGGCCACGACGAGGTCATCGAGAGCTGCAGCGTCGTCTGCGTCGCCGCGAATGAGCTGCTGGCGCGAGTGCTCACGCCCCCGGCGCGCATGCCCGCGGTGCTGAAGCGCCGCGACTATGATCTCTGGCTCAAGGGAACGCCGGTCGAGGCAAGGGCGGTCCTCCAGCCGTACAACGCGGCGTGGATGCAGGCGCATCCCGTCAGCCCGCGCATCAATTCGAGCGATGTCGATGACCCGGACCTGATCCGTCCGGTGTAATATTTGCCCATGCGCTGGATGACAGTCCTGGTCGCCGGGCTCGCCGCCCTGCTCGCGTCCACGGCGTGGGCGCAGACGACGGACCTCGTCAGTCTCGAAGGCCAGAAGCAAATGCTCGCGAACCCCGGCACCGACCCGGTCGGCTCGCGCACGCCCGACGTGACCTTGGTCGAGTATTTCGACTACAACTGTCCGTATTGCAAGAAGCTCGTCCCGACGCTGAAGGCGCTGCTCGCGCAGGATGCACGTGTCGCGCTCGTGTACAAGGATTGGCCCATCCTCGGGCCGATGTCGAAGTACGCCGCCTCCTCGGCGCTCGCCGCGCGCTGGCAGGGCAAGTACCTCGTCGCACACGATGCGCTGTTCGCGGGGCCGCGCCTGG
This sequence comes from Steroidobacteraceae bacterium, assembly GCA_036272295.1. Classification (GTDB taxonomy): domain Bacteria; phylum Pseudomonadota; class Gammaproteobacteria; order Steroidobacterales; family Steroidobacteraceae; genus Bog-1198. The sequence goes on along the minus strand of DATAYZ010000096.1, from coordinate 29,422 downwards.
CGCAATACGACCAGATCGATTCCATCCTGCAGCACGCGGGCATCGACCTGGATGCCTTGCGCAAGGCTCGCACGGCCCACGCCGGGGAGATCGCCGCGCTCCTGAAGCGCAACGACGAGGAGGCGCATGCGCTCGGGCTCGAAGGCACGCCCGGGATCGTGATCGGCCGGGAGCTGGTCCACGGGATCGGCGACCTCGATTATCTGCAGAAGCTGGTGGCCCACGCCCGCAAGGGGCAGTGAGGGCGGAGCTTACGGCACGACGTGCGAGGCCCCGACGTCCTTCCATTCGTAGCGGGGCACCTGGATCCACTGGCCGCTCTTGAGCTCGGGCACCTTGTGGACCTTGACCTGGTCGACGGTCATCTTGCCGTCCTTGTCGGTCACCCAGAAGTCGAGGTCGTAGATCTGGTCCTTGGTGCCGGCCGCGCGAAAGTCGGTGCAGGCGAAATAGTGGCCGTCGTTGTCGAGCTGGCGCACCGGCTGGTGGGTGTCGACGAACTCGAGGCTCAACTCCTGTCCGGTCTTGTCGTCCTTGATCTTGAACACGCCGTTGCCCTTGAGGCTCTTCTCGAGCGCGTCATGCTCCACCGCGGACATGACCTCCCAGCCGCGCTTGGCGGCGAGGTGGCCCGGATGCTCGGAGGCCGGAATCCACCACCAGGGCACGGGCTGGCGCGTCATCAGCGTCCACTTGCCGTCCGCCTGGATCGGCTCCTTGTAGATGCGGGTCTCCTGGATCGCGAGCTTGCCGCTTGCCGGCACCACCCAGAAATCGATCAGGTATTTGCGGTCCGGGTTCGCGGCGTCGTGGAACTTCACGTCGGGGAAGAATCCGTACCCGTCGATGGTGCGCGTGAAGTCGATATCGTCGTAGGCGAGCTTCAGGTGCTGGCCGTTCAGCGGATCGTCGATGGGGAACCGGCCGTCGTTGGCCTTGACCGTGTCCGTGATGTGCTGCTTGACCAGCGTCTCGGCGTCGGTGCTGGTGAAGTTCTGCATGGCGGTCTCGGTCGATTCGACGTTGCTGGCGGCGGCGAAGGTGCGCGCGCGCTGGATCTTGTCCGCCGGGCTTTCGAGAAAGGATTTCTTGGATGCGGTGTTGCTGAAGCAGTAGACCTTTCCGTCCTTGTCCTGCCACGAGATGTTGCAGCTCGTCTGGACGTGCTGTCCCTCGGCGAGCGCTTCCGCGCACTGACCGCCGAACTCCGCCTGGGAGGGATCGACGGGGGCGTCCGCCGCCAGCGCCGCGCCGGTCAGGAGCGCCCAGCCGAGCGCGCCGCGAAGAAGGAGCCCACACCGCCTGTCGTGCCGCGTCATAGAGCCTCCGGGATCAGGGGGAAGGTACGGCGCTATTCTACGCCGAGACGAACGGTTGCTGGCGCATCCACTTCGTGGCCGCCCATTTCTCCCCGGCGAGGACCGGGCCGCCCGTGTGCAGCGACCGGGGATCGAGCTGGCCGCGGCGGTTGCAGTACTCGAAGTAGACCGCGTGCCCCTTTTTCGGGCATACCGACAGGCCGACCTCGGGGAACTCGGTTTCGCCGCCGCTCGCCACCTCGTTCAGGTACACGACCAGGCTGCTGATCCGCTGGCCGCTGCGCGCGATCGACTGCCGGCTCGCCGGGTTGGACGGGATCAGGAAGTCGAAGTGGGGCGTGCTGGTGGTGCCGGGTCCGTAGCGCAGCACCTGGAGCCCCTCGCCGTGCGCCTCGGGCGAGCCCATGAGCTGCGCGAGCCGGCGGTCCAGCGCGGCGATGAGCGGAGTCTCCCGCGGGAAGAAGAACATGCCCTCGCTGCTCCGATGCGCGGCGACCCGATCGAGGCCCGTCCGCGGGTCCACGACGGTCGAGGGAGCGAGCCGCGGCCGCGCCAGCGCGACGAGCTGATCGCATTCCTCGGCGCTCAAGACCTCGCCGAGCACCGCGATCACGGGACGCGCCAGCCGGAGGAGCACCGGGACGGCGCGGCCGTCCGCCTGGATCACGTTGCCCGAGGCCATGCGCGGCGGCTCGCTCTCATAGGTGTCCCCCGGCGCTTCGAGGGTGAGCGAGTCTTCCGCCAGCGTCGCGCCGGTGTTGCGCGCGACCACGAAGGCGTCGATCACACCGGCCGCGACCCACGGCTCGAACCGCTGCTCGACCATGCTCTCGACGAGCTGCGCCGGCGCGCAGCCGCGATTCAAGTTATGGTCGATCCAGGTGCGGAGCTCGGACGATAGCTTGACGATGGCGCTCATGATCTCCGGATGCTGGCATCGCAATTTGAAGACATGGTGACAGGAGCTCCGGGAACGTGGTTGCCCTCGACGGCCCGGCGGGTCGCGGCACGGATCGCGGAGCAGTCGATCCGCCGAGCTTCACGGTCATGCGCGACCGCCTGTCGGCGCGGCGTGTTAGCCAAAGTTCACACCCGAGTAACAAAAAACGGTCCTCCCTGACCGAAGCTCTCCCCGCGTTTCAGGGAGAAGTTCTCGAACCGATCAGCCGGCCGCAAGCCTCTCCGGCTGAGACGCGATGCCGCCATCATCGACTCAAAAATAGAGGTTATCGTGATCAGACAACTCATCAAAGCCGCGGTGCTCGTCGCCGCGTTCGCGGGCGCATCCGCCCATGCGGATACGTTCGATTTCTCGTACACGTTCAACGGCGCCGGAGGGCTGGGCGGAACCATCACCGGCTCGTTCCAAGGGACCCAGAACGGCCAGCTCGTGACCGACGTGTCCAACGTCAGCGTCGTCTTCGACGGCACGGCGTTCAACGGCCCGCTGTTCAGCGGCACCTCGAACAGCGATGGCTCCCTCAGCTATGGTCCGAGCGCCGCGGTGATCTCGTTCAACGCGTCCCAGAACAACTTCGTCTTTGCCGATTCCAACGATCCGCAGGCGAACGGCGTGACGACCGCGTTCCTGTTCAATTCCACCGCCGGATTCACCAACGCGTTCAATACCAACCTGCTCGCGAACAACACCGACGGCGATGACGCAACCGGTCAGTGGTCCCTGAAGGAAGCGACCCCCGTGCCGGTGCCGGCCGCATTGCCGTTGCTCGCGTCCGGTCTCGGCTTCCTGTTTGCCAAGCGGCGGCGCCGCGCGGCCTGAAGGCCCTGTCGCACGCAACCCGCAAACGTACCACTGACTTCAGGAGATATCATGCAAAATTCTAGAGACGTGTCCGGAGCGCCGGCGCGAAATACGTTGTTATCGGCCGCCATTGCGGCGGCTCTGCTCGGCGCCGCCGCGAGCCAAGCCGCACCCGTCACGGTGCGCGGCACCGTCGCCGGAAGCCTGTTCACACCTCCCGTCAACGCCAGCAACCCGGCGAATTCCACGGCATCGACAACGGTCGCCTCGACCTATGCGGGCGCCAAAGTCTGCTTCGATCTCAACAACAATGGCGCCTGTGACGCGAACGAGCCGAACACGCTCACCAGCGCGACCGGCAGCTTCCAGTTGACCAGCGCGACGAACGCAAACGTCATCGCCGAGATCTCGACCTCGGCGACGAACAACGGCAGCCCGGCGGCCCAGCGCCTGGTGCTGCGCACGTCGGCGGCGGGCATCACCCCGGTCTCGCCCCTGGTTCCCGCCACCATCACCGTCACGCCGCTCACCACCGAAGTGGTGCGCATGATGGAGAACAACGAGGCGCTCGGCACCACCGGCGGCGCGACCTATGCGAACGCCAAGGCCTCCCTGGCCCAGCGGCTCGGCGTCGATCCGAGCGTGGTCCTGTCCAATCCGGCGAGCGTCACCGGCGCCGCGCAGAAGGCCATCCTGGCCGAGTCCGTGGTGCTCACGAACCGCTTCGGCTTCGCGGCCAAGATGGTGGACCGCGCCGATCCGTCGCCCGCGTCGCTCAAGGTGAACCCGAGCAACCCGACGGCGATCCAGATCCCCGAGGCGCAGCAGGTTGCCATGAACGTCGAGGGCATCCCGCGCTACGACCACATCTTCGTCATCATGCTGGAGAACAAGGCGACGTCCTCGATCCTGAACTCGCCGTTCGCCCCGCACATCGACGCGATCCTGGCGGCGAACAACCAGTTCACCAACTACTTCGCGACCGGCAATCCCAGCGAGCCGAACTACACCGCACTCGGCGCCGGCGACGACTTCGGCATCACCAACGACGATCAGTGGAATTGCGATACGACCACGACGGTCAATGGAGTGGTCACTCCGACCGCGAACTATCCGCAGGACCTGCCGCTGCCCGACAAGAACGCGCCCGGTTTGCAGAACTCGCCTTTCACGACGGTGTGCAACGACACCCCGGTGGTCAACCACAACATCTTCGGCACGGCCAACCTGTTCAATTCCGCCACGACCGGCGGCCTCGCCTGGCGCACGTATAACGAGTCCATGAATCCGGGCCAGGACGCGCGCACGGACAGCATCGCGGATACTGCGGTCACGGCGCCCGACCATGTTTATGCTCCGGGGACGCTGGCCGGCAATATCACCCCCGTCGGCAGCCCGACGCTCACGCTGCCCCTGCCGGCGGGTCTCTACAAGACCAAGCACAATCCGGCCATGGCGTACCAGAACGTGCGCAGCGCGCCGGAGTTCAAGTCCAGCAACCGCACCCTGGGCGGCGGGCAGTGGGACGCGACCCTGCTCCACACCAGCGTTTACTCGGTACCCGCCGGGTACAACACCGACCAGTTCGGCAGCGACCTTTCGAGCGGCGACATCGGCGCGCTGAACTACGTCATCCCCGACCAGTGCGACGACATGCACTCGATCACGGTGTCGGGCACCGACTCGGCGACCGGGCACAGTGCAACCGCCAGCGACTGCGGCGGCGTCGGGAGCGGTATCGACGGGGGCAACGATCCGGCGCCCGATGACAAGGCCGACAACATCATGGCGCGCGGCGACAGCTACGTGCAGTACCTGGTGAACAAGATCCAGACCTCTGCAGTCTGGCAGAATCAGGCCAAGCGTGAGGCGATCGTCATCATGTTCGACGAGGGCGGCGCGACCTTCAATGCCACCGCCGGCACGACCTTCGACAAGACCAATTCGTGCTGCGGCTGGGTGCCCGGGACCTCGTCCTCGAACCCGACGAACGTGCATCCGTTGATCGAGAGCCCCCCGGGATCCGGCAACTTCGTGCCCGACACCACCGTCCAGAACTACGGCGCGGGCAATCATGGCCATGGCAACAGCATCTTCGCGGTGCTGACCAACCAGCCGAACGCTCCGAAGCAGATCAAGGACAGCGACGCCTACAGCCACTTCTCCTTCGTGCGCACGCTGCAGGACATGTTCGGACTGTCGGACCCCGAGGTGTCGGCGTCGTACGTGAACCGCTCCAAGTACACGGAATCGTTCATTGCGGCCAACATCACCAACCTGCCGGAGTACATGGGCTCTGCCGACACGCATTTCGATGCGGTGCGGCCGATGAGCCACGCGTACGCCATTGCGTCGGGCTTCTCGGAGAAGCAGTCGCTGGATGAGAGCGTGATCAACGCGGGAACCACCACCAATCCCCCGGGCGGCAATGCCGCGGGAACGGTGCCGCCGCAGCTGGGGCCTGATGGCAATCAGACCAATATCTGGGCCCTGCACCCGTAGGGTTTGATCGGAAGGAGGCGGGTTCAGGGACGAGCCCGCCAGCCCGACGTGCCGGCTTTGCGCAAGATCATTTTCGCGATCGCAGCGGCCACCACCTTCGTGGCGGCCGTTGCATGGTCTTCGGCCGCTCTCGCATGGACGCCCGACAAGAACAGCCTGGCCTACAGGCTCGCCAGCCACGATCCCTTGAGTGCCGCGGCCGTGGTCGGCCAGGCGATGTTCTTCGACAAGTCCCTGTCCGACTCCGGCAAGCTGTCCTGTGCCTCGTGCCACGATCCGGACCACGCCTATGCGCCGGCCAACGGCTTGGCGGTCCAGCCGGGCGGCAAGGACATGAAACTCGCGGGCACCCGGGCCGTGCCCTCGCTGCGCTACAAGGACTTCGTGCCTCCGTATGCCGATCTGCTCGACAACCCGGACGGCGTGAGCGCTCCGGGCCCGGGCGGCGGCTACACGCAGGACGGACGGGCCCGGAACAGAGCGGAGCAGGCGGAAATTCCCTTGCTCTCGCCGAACGAGATGGCAAACAAGAACGGCGCGGCCGTCGTGGCCGCGATTCATGCCTCTTCGTACGCGGACCGGTTCCGGCAGGCGTTCGGTGCGGACATCTTCGACCGCCCCAAGGACGCATTCGCGAAGGCCAAGGAAGCGCTGCAGGCGTTTCAAACCGAGGACTACAGCTTTCATCCCTTCAGCAGCAAGTTCGATCTGTTCGCCCGCAACAAGATCGGAGGAACCTTCACCCCCGCGGAGCGCCGCGGTTTTGCGGTGTTCCGCGACCCGGAGCGCGGCAACTGTGCGGCGTGCCACTATCACGGGGCGGGACTCGCCGGCGAGTCCGGCCTGTTCACGGATTTTTCGTACGAGGCCATCGGGGTGCCACGTAACGCGGGCATTCCGGCCAATCGCGAGCGCGGGTACTACGATCTCGGCATCTGCGCCCGCTCCGATCATCCGCTGCCGGCGAACGCCCGGTTCTGCGGCATGTTCAAGACGCCCACCTTGCGCAACGTCACCACCCGCAAGGTGTTCTTCCACAACGGCGAGATCAAATCCCTGCGCGAGGCCATCGACTTCTACAACACGCGCGACACGAACCCTGAGCGCTGGTATCCGCGGGCGCACGGCGTCGTGCAGGAGTTCGATGACCTGCCGCCGCGCTATCGCGCGAACCTGGACAAGCAGGGGCCGCTCGACGGGCGTGCGCCCGGCAGCAAGCCGCCCATGAGCGAGCAGGACATCGATGATTTGATCGCGTTCCTGAACACGCTGACCGACGACTACGACCCGGAACAGGCGAAAGCCGTCGGCCAGACCCAAGCCCAGACCCGAACCCCTCGACCCGAACCCCCGGAATCCTCGAAATGATGCCGAAAGCTTCGTTGACCCTCATTGCCGCGCTGGCTCTCGCAGGCCATGCCAAGGCTGCGTCCGCACCGTTGACCCAAAAAGCGCTGCGTCCTGCCATCGAGAGTTACCTCAAGGAGAAGGGGAACTTCTGTCTCAACAAGTACGACTGGCCGATCGAGGTGCAGGACGGCGACCGTCCCAACGGGACCCGCGATGCCATTCAAATGCCGGCGCTGGAGAAGGTGGGGCTCGTGACCGCCTCGCGCGGAGAGCCGGGACTGACGCGCTACGAGCTCACGAAGGAAGGCCGCAAGTACTATAGAACCCAGAAGATCGTGATTCACCGCCCTGGAGATCAGTCCGTCGAGCATTCCGGAGATCTCTGCGCCGCGAAGCTCGTGCTCGACCGGGTCGTGAGCTGGGACGCGCCGCGCGAGACCAGCGCCGCGCAGAGCGCGGCTGCGCCGCAGAGCGCGGACCACGACACGCAGGTGATCGTCAGGTACACCTACAAGGTGGTATCCGCGCCCGACTGGACCCGGGACCCGGAAGTCGCCAAGGCGTTCCCGATGATGCGCCGGATCTTCGACGGGGCCGGGTCGCAGGAGCTCGAGCAATCGGTCACATGGTCGGGACGGCGCTGGGAGGCGGTGACGCCCTAAGAGTCTGTCCGAGTATTGATCGCCCTAGCGAGAGTGTTCCACATCGAGCAGATTGGCGCGATCGTTTAGCGCGCGCGGTGGGCCGGGATTCGAGCGCCGCGGCGGCGCTCCCGGTGCTCGAGGATTTCTGATTCAGGACCCTAAATCTTTCGCGGGACGCCGGGCTTTCCTTCGGAGCACTCGAGCGCGGGCCGGTCCCAGCCGCCGGTGATGGCCGCGGCCTCATAGGTCGAGTCGAGGAAGGCGAGCAGCTCCGCGTCGGGGTCCGGCGCGGTGCGCACCGCGTCGTAGGGCAGCAGGAACTCGCCGAGCGCGTCGCTGTAGAACGCCTTGGCCGGCCGTACGGGACATGAGCGGAATTCGGGCTTGGCCGCGTACGCGTAGGAGTAGAACGCGGGGTAGTCGGTGCCGCTGCCGCCCGGCCAGAAGCCGGCGCTGCTCACCTCGTGCGAGTAGGCGTCCTGCATCACCTCGGGCGAGACGCCCGGTACCTTGGCCGTGAACTTCGGCGCGGTGCGCCCGGAGAAACGCGTGACCGCGAGATCGAAGCTGCCCCAGAAGAAATGCACGGGGCTCGACTTACCGATGTACGCCGTGCGGAATCTCTTGAACACGCGGTCGACCTGCACCAGCACGCGCCAGAATCGCTGGGCATACTCCGGGTCATAGGACTGGTGGACCCGGTCCTGGCTGAAAGGAATGGCGTCGGGGATCTCGGAGGGCTTCTCGTTGATGACGACATGGATGCCGAGGCCGGCGAGCGCATCGAGCACCGCACGGTAGAAGTCCGCGACGGTCCGCGGCTCGAGCGATATGCGGCGCGAGGATCCGTCGCTCACCGTGATGTCCAGGATGTGCGCGAGGAAGTCGAAGTCGATTTCGAAGGAGCGGGCACCGCAGGGAATGGGGGAGGTGCCGAGGCCGCGCGAGGTGACATAGAGCGGCACGTTCCAGCCGTGATTCAGCCACGGCGTCAGTTTCAGGCGGATCTTGCCGACGATCTGAGTCCAGAGGTGGAGCGTCGCGCGGGTATCCCGCCACGCCTCGAGGGGCAGCGCGGGCCAGAGCGGGTGGGGCGAGTCGTCATTGGGCATGCTATCCGTTACGATGCGCGACACCGGGGTTGGCGTCAAAGGTTTCCTCATGCATCGAGCAAATCGTCCGGCGGCCGTGGTGGCCGGCCTCGTTCTCGCGGTCGCGGTGTCGGGCCCTGCCGGCGCGGCAAACGGCAAGCCCCAAGGCGCCCCTGCGGCAGGCGCGATGGCCATGGCGGTGGATCCGGCGCGGCTCGATCCCGCGGCGGCGCAGCGCTTTGCGGGACTCGCGCTCAAGTGCCTGCATCTCGAGTATCCGAATCACGTCAGCCACACCATGGACAGCGACGCCGATGCGCGCCCGCCGCGCGAGCTCACCCCGGCGTTCTACGGCTGCTTCGACTGGCATTCCGACGTGCACGGCCACTGGCTGCTGGTGCGGATGCTGCGCGTGATGCCGGGCGCGCCGTTCGCCGCGCAGGCGCGCGCAGAGATCGACCGCAGCCTGACCCCCGAGCACGTCGCCGGCGAGGTGGCGTACCTGCGGCGCGCGGGCCGCGCCTCGTTCGAGCGGCCCTACGGCCTGGCATGGCTGCTCACGCTCGCCAAGGAGCTGAAGGGCTGGGACGATCCGCAGGGCCGGAAATGGGCCGCCGCGCTCCAGCCGCTGGAAGCGGAAGCTGCGGGGCGCCTCAAGAGCTGGATTCCGAAGCTGCACTATCCGATCCGGGTCGGCGAGCATGACCAGACGGCGTTCTCTTTCGGCCTCATCTGGGACTGGGCGGGCGCGGCGGGCGATGCGGAGATGCGCGCCGTGCTCACCGACGCGGCCCACCGCTTCTACGCCAAGGATCGCAACTGCCCGATCGCGTATGAGCCGTCCGGAGAGGATTTCCTCTCGCCCTGCCTCGGCGAGGCGGATTTCATGCGCCGGGTCGAGGATCCCGCGGCGTTCGGGGCGTGGCTGTCGAAGTTCCTCCCCGGAATTCCGCGCGCCGCCGGCAGCGATTGGCTCGCGCCCGGTATCGTTTCCGACCGAGCCGATCCGAAGCTAGCGCATATCGATGGACTCAACCTGAGCCGAGCTTGGATGCTCGAGGGCATTGCGCACGGCCTGCCCACGGGCGATGCCCGCGTTCCCGTCCTCGCGGCGACCGCCGCCCAGCATCGCGCGGCGGCGTTGCCCGAGGTGACCGGCGAGCACTACGAGGGCGGGCACTGGCTGGGGACCTTTGCGGTGTATCTCGTGACCCGCGCGGGTCAGGCGAAGCGATGAGTCCCGTGTGCCGCGAATCGCAAGCGCACGTAATCGGCGGTCCAATTCCCGCCCGCATCGCATAGGTAGGGCATCGGACGAAGTCCATGTCGGCGGCGCTCTTCTCGACCACCTCGAGCCCGAGCTTCCGCGCCGAGGCGATGAAGTCGGGGCTCGAGTCCAGCCCGACGACGTTGCAGCCGAGGTCCGCGATCTTCCGGGTCAGCACGCCGTCGCCACAGCCGAGATCCAGGACGTGCTCGCCCGGTCTCGGGGCAAGCAGTTCAAGGACCGGCATGCCGAGATCGGTGACGAAGCGCGCGTTCTTTGCGTAGGTTTCGGATTCCCAGGTCTGGGTGGTCATGGCACCAACCGGGCCACGTTGCCCGCCGCCACCCAGCCGACGTGACCCTCGGGCGTCTCGACGAGCACGAATCCCGCGCGCTCCGCGCGTATGGTCACCGCCTGCGCTTCGGGAATGGTGAACAACGGGTCGCCGAGACTCACCGGCGACACGTGCACCGGCGCCGAGCGCACGATCACCGTCGCGCGATGCATCAGCGGCCACAAAGCCGCGGCGTTGCAGCCGGCGGCGCCGAGCGCGAGCACGCCGAGGATGCGCAGGGCGCCGAACGTGCGGCGGCGTGAGGGGTGGCGCCGGCGCGCCAAGGAGGCCGCGCCGATGACGGCGATGCCCGCGACTCCGATCCAAAAGAACAGAGTCGAGTCGACGCTCGCGGCGATCTGCTCGAACCGGCTGCGCGTCTCGGGCGGCAGCCCGGCCCCCTGGCGGACATAGCGCAAATTGGCGTCGATGTCTGGATCGGCGGGGTCGAGCAACCGCGCGCGCTCGTAGTTCAGCACCGCGAGCCCGTTCCTGCCCGCGCGTGCGTCGGCGTTGGCGAGATCGTAGAGCGCGGAGGCCGAATAGCCGGTGGCCTTGTTCACGGGGGCGGTGGTCGGCGCTGCGGTCGGCGTGGCGGCTGGCGCGGCCGTCGACGCGGTGCTCGGCGTGGCGGTCGGCGTGGCGGCAGGCGCGGCGGCAGGCGCGGCGCGTGGCGTTTGCGCGGCGGCCAACGCCGGGGCGCCGAGGATCGTGACCGCGAGCATCCAGGAGCGCAGCGGAGATCTGCGCGGCGTGATCGGGCATCGGCCCCGGCAGGCTTGGGTCATGTGGCGGTCTCCCGGCGCAGCTGCCGCTCGATGAGCTCGGACCATCGATCGAAATCCCGCGACGCGACGCGACCGCCTGAATAGCTGGCCTCGTCCGCCAGCTCGAAGATCCGGCGAATGTCGGCCCGGTCGGGATCCTCGGCGAGGCGCGCATCGAGATCGCCCGCCCCGACCTCGGCCGGCGCGAGCCCCCACCGCGAGCCGAGCGCCTCGCACAGCATGGCGCGGGCGGCCTCGAGATACGCGGCGGCGTCGCCCGCGGCGCCGGCGGCGGCCATCTGCGCGCGCAGGGCCTCGAGCCGCTTCGCCCGGGCAACCTCACGCGCGCGCTGCAGATCGCCCGCGATGCGCTCGTGGCGCCGGATCAAAAGCCAGCTCAAGGCAAATGCGAACGCGAGCACGGAAGGGATGGCGACGAGCGCCGGACGGAAATAGGGCGGCGTCAACGAGCTCACGCGCTCCTCGGTGACGGCATGATCCGGGCGAAGACCGGGCTTGTGATCCTCGGGTGGCGCGGCGGCCGCCTGGGCGGGAGCGGACGGGGGCGGCGCTCCGTTCGCCGCGAGCTCCGCGGCCGACGGCGCGACGGCGACGTGCAGCGGGGCGCTGTGCGTGGTCTCGTAGCGCTTGGCGTCCGGGTCGAAGTAGCTGAAGTCGAGCGGCGGGATGGTGAGGGTGCCGGATTTCGACGCGACGATCGGCTGCTCGAAGGTCTTTTCTCCGTGATAGCCGACCGGATCCTCGGCCTTGAACGTCGCCTTGGGATCGTAGGTCTTCCAGGGCTCCTCGCTCGGGAGCATGGCGCTTTCGACGCGATCGAAGTTGCCGGCGCCGGTGACGTGCAGGCGCAGGGTGAGCGGATCGCCCGCGGTGTTGGTCGTGGAGGAGACGTCGGAGGCGACCTTGAAGGTGCCGACCGCGCCGGTGAATCCGGGCGGCTGACCCTGCGTGGGCAGCGGCATCACGGTGAGCGCGGACTCCGGGCTCGTGACCGTGATGTTCTTCGGGAAGGTGGCGCCGAAGAAGTTCTGCATGAACGGATCGCCGAGGAGGTCTTCCAGCATCGAGTCGCCTCGCGCGCGCACGCGGATGCGCACGGTCAGCGGCGTCTCGAAGGTCAGGGTGAATTTGCCGGGCTTGACCGCCGCGAGGATGCTGCGCCAGGTGAGCACCGTGAAGGGTTGGCCGCCGATCACCCGTCCGCCGCGCTCGGGTTGATGCGAGAGATTGTTGAGCGTGAAGTCGTTGCTGCTCAGCTTGGGAATGCCGTTGATGGAATTGACCAAGCCGTCGCGCATGCCGACCTGGATCTCGACCGGAATGCTCTCGCCGACGAAGACCTCGCGCTTGGGGATCGACACGTGCATGAATGCCGAGCCGTCCGGCGTCAGGCGAATGCCATTCGTCCCCGGCAGCGCGGGGAGCAGGCCCTGGGCATCGCCGCTTGCGGGGGGCGCCGCGCCGCTGCCGCCGCTCGGGTCGACGCGCAGCACGAGCGGCGCCGAGTTCGGGCTCAAGGCGGGGATCTTGTAGATGCCGGCCGCTTCCGGTGTGACGCGCACGATGGTGGCGGTGCTCTCGACGGTCACGCCGTTGACGATCTGGATCTGGCGCGAGTGGCCGACGACGCGCATCTCGAGTCCCGGGACGGAAGGCAGATTGATCGACAGCTCGCCGTTGCCCGATATGGTCACGGTCAGGCGGGCGGAATCGCCGAGAGCGATCTCTCCGGGCTCGATCACCGCATCCACCGAGGGAGCTGCCGCTCGCGCCATCGCCGCCGCCGGCGCGAGCATGAGAACGGCCGCGACCATGACGATGGACGCAAGCGTGACGATGGACGCGAGCGTGACGATGGACGCGAGCATGAGGGACAGTCGCGCGCTCATGGCTACCAATCCTTCACCGGCTTGTCCGGCGGCGTCTCGCCGCCCCGCCGCGCATACGGAATGCCGAGCGCGTTGCGCTCGTCGCCCTTCTCCGAGTCCAGGAGCTGGCGCGCCTCTTCCGGGCTCATCTGTCCGGGAATGCGGCGCCCGTCCGCGTCACGACCGCCGCCGCCCTGATTCTGCCCCTGTCCGTTCGCGGGCTGGGGCGAGCCGTTTCCCGGCGGCGTCGGGCTCGGCGGCTGGGAGCCCGCGCTCGGCGGCGGCTGAGATTTCCCCTGTGAATTCGGGGGCGGATTTTGGGGCTGCTGGTTCTGCGCGTTCGGCTGTCCGGATTGATTCTGCGGCGGCTGGCCCTGTGGCGGTTGGCCTTGTGGAGGCTGGCCCTGCGGCGGTTGATTCTGGGGCGGTTGATTTTGCGAGCCTCCTTGGGGAGGCTGCTGGTTCTGGCCCTGGTTTGGCGGCTGCTTTTGATTCTGGCCGGGCGGCTGGCCCTGCGGCGGCTGGCCCTGGGGCGGCGGTTGCTGGCCCGGCGGCTGATTTTGCGGCGGCTGGTTCTGCTGCCCCTGACCTCCGCCCTGGCCGCCGCCGCCCTGGTTCTGGTTCTGCGGGTTGTTCTTTTGTTGCTTCTTGAGCTCGTCGATCTTGCGCTTGACGAAATCGCGGTTGTACTTGCTGTCGGCGTCGCTCGGCCGGATGGCGAGCGCGGTCTCGTAGGCTTTCACCGCCTGGTCCCAGTTGTCGAGCGTCTGCTTCGCGTTGCTCTGCTCGGTCCGCTGGCCGGCGCGATACAAGGTGTTGCCGAGGTCGTAGTACGCGTCTTCCTGCTCGGCCAGGCGGCTCGCGTCGCCGGAGGGCGCACGATTGATGGAGCTCTGGAATGCCTGTGCGGCGGCGGCGAAGTCGCCGGCGCGGTACTGCGCAGTGCCGAGGTTGTACGTGAGGGTGGGCTTTTGCGGATCGCGCTTGGCCTCGGCCGCATACTCCGCCGCCGCGGCGGTGAAGTCGCCATGCTCGTAGGCCTGCTTCGCACTCGCGCTGGATGCGTGCGCGGTTCGCGCCGCCGGAATCCCGGCGAGGAGCAGCACGGCCGCGACGGCAGAAGCCCGGGCGCGCCCGGCGGCGATGGGGCGGTCGGCCGGCGAGGCCCGAAGACCTGGCAAGCGCGGTGCCGACGGAGCGGGGCGGTGCTTGCGCAAGCCGAAGCGCCGGCGGTTGCCGACCAGCAGGCTCGCGAGCAGCAGCACGAGCGCCGCGGACAAGGGCCATTGATAGCGCTGGATGTAGACACGCTGCCGGCGTGAAGCCAGATCGTGCTTGAGCATGGGCGCGAGCGATTGCTGGTAGATCGTCTCGAAGCCCTGGCCTTCCGCGCCGAGCGGAGCGTACATGCCCCCGGTGGCCGCGGCGATGGCCTGGAGCGCGGGCTCGTCGAGCCGCGATCTCACGAAGTTGCCGGCTTCGTCCTTGAGGAAGCCCGCGCTCGGCTGGGACCCGAGCGGGATCAGATCTCCCTGCGCGGTCCCGACGCCGATGGTGTAGATGCGCAGCCCTTCCTCCTTCGCCGCGTTCTTCGCAGCCACCAACGCATCGCCCTCGAGGTTCTCGCCGTCGGTGATCAGGATCAGGATCTTGTCGGTGCCCGAGCGGCGGAGGAGCGCGGCCTGCGCCTCTTCGATGGCCATGGAGATGTTGGTGCCGCCGCGCGGAATAGTGCCCACGTCGATGGCGTTGAGCGATTCGTGGAACGCGCCGTAGTCCAGGGTCACCGGGCAGATGACGAAGGCGTCCCCGGCGAAGGCGATCAGCCCGATCGCATCGCCGTCCAGCTTGTGGGTGAAGTCGTCGATCGCGAGCTTGGCGCGGGTGAGGCGGTCGGGACGCACGTCCGGCGTGGACATGCTGCGCGAGGTATCCATGGCGAACATGATCTGGATGCCGCGGCGGCTGATCCACTCCCAGCGGAAGCCGAGCAGGGGACCGGCGAGCGCGACGAACGTCATCGCCACGGCGCCGAGCATCAGCGCGCGCTGCAGGCGGCGCCGGCCGCGCGAGACGGAGTGCGTGAGCGGCGCACGCAGATGCGGCGACACGAGCTGCGCGAGCGCCTGGTGCTGGCGCCGGTCGTAGCGCCGCCACATCCAGAGCAGCCCGAGACAGGCGGCGAGGCCCGCGAGCAGCCAGCCCGGATCGCTGAAGGTCACGATGCCCTCCCGGCCGGCGCCGCGGGCGGTGCGAGCGCGTGGGGCGCGGTCGATCTCCGGCGGCGCGTCACGGCAGCCTCCGGAAGCGCGTGTGGGAGAGCAGCAGGCCGAGGCCGAGGAGCGCGGCGGCGGGAATCAGCGCGTAGCGATAGAGCTCGTCGTAGTGCTCGAATCTCTGCACGGTGCGCGCGGTCTTCTCGAGGACGTTGATCTGATCGTAGATCTTGCCCAGGGAGTCGGTGTCCGTGGCGCGATAGAACTTGCCGCCGGTCTCCTCGGCGACCGTTTGCAGGGTCTTCTCGTCCACGTCCACCTTGTCCATGATCAGGCGGACGTTGCCCGCGTCGTCGTGCACCGGGATCGGCGCGAGCCCCTGCACGCCGACGCCGATGGTGTAGATCTTGATGCCCATGGCGCGGGCGGCCTCGGCGGCGGCAATGGGGGAGATCTTGCCGGTGTTGTTCATCCCGTCGGTGAGCAGGATGAGCACCTTCGATTTCGCGGCGGTGGTGCGCAGCCGGTTGACGCTCGCGGCGATGGCGGAGCCGATCGCCGTGCCGTCGTCGTTGCCGACCGCGGTGGTGATGCGCTCGAGGTTCTGCTGCAGCCAGTCGTGGTCGAGCGTGATCGGGCTGATCAGGTACGGCGCCGCCGCGAAGGCGATGAGGCCGATGCGGTCGTTCGGGCGCTCGTCGATGAACGCCGACACCACGCGCTTGACCACCTGGATGCGGTTGACGCGGTGCTCGTCGATCTTGAAGTCGAGCGCCTGCATGGAGCCGGACACGTCGAGCCCGAGCACGATGTCGATGCCGTTGACCGTGACCTCGGTCCGGCTGTGTCCCCGCTGGGGGCGGGCGAGGGCGACGATCATCAACGCCGCCGCGAGCACGGGGAACATCCACAGCCAGCCGCCGAGCCGGGTGCGGCTCTTGCGGGCGAGCTCGCGCGCCACGCTCACGTCCGAGTACTCGATCGCGGCCACGGGTCCGCGGCGACCGCGCAGCAGCAGCACGAGCGGCAGCAACGCCAGCAGCCAGAGGAGCTCGGGTTGCAGGAAGCGAATCATGGGGCGGCTGCCTGCGCGGCGGGGCCGGGCTCGGCGGGAGCGGGGGTGCTCTTCGAGGTCTCGATCACGAAGCCGCGCGCCGAATCGTGCAGCTCCTGCATGATCGGCATCGACAGGGACACGGCGGCGAATTTCGCCATGTCGCAGTGCTCGAGGAAGTGCGCGAGCAGGTCGCGATGAGATACGAGCGACCGGCCGCGCTCGGCGAGCAGCCCGTGCAGGAACTCCTCGGTCGTGAGGTGCGTAGCGGTGACGTTGAATCGTGCCTCGATGTAGCCGCGCACGACGTCCGAGATGCCGATGGAGTACTCGCGCACGGTCGAGGGCGTCATCAGCGGCCGGATCTGCTCGAGCTTCTCGAGCGCGAGCTCGAAGGGCTGCAGCACCCGGGCCGGGCGCCGCCGGCGCCGGCGCCGGCGCCAGAGGGCGTAGCCGGCGGCGATGAGGATCACGGCGGCGACCGCGAGCGCCACCGCGAGCCACACGGGGAAGATGCTCTTCGGGCCGCGAATGTCGCGGATGTCGTCCGCCCGCGCCAGCGCGGACGGCAGCGCCGCGCCGAGGGCGCTCGCGAGCCGACGCGGGACCATCACACCCGCCTCCGCTCCCGAGTCTTGAAGAAGCGCTGCAGCGGAGCCATGTACGGCGCCCCGGTCTCGAGCGCCAGGGTGTCGACCCCCTCGGCGCGAAAATCGGTGGCCAGGCGCCGGGCCCGCTCGCCCGCGAGCGCGGCGAAGCGCTTGCGCACGGCGGGATTGGCGGTGTCGAGCTCGATCACCTCGCCGGACTCCGCGTCCTCCAGCGCGAGGATGCCGACGTTCGGCAGCTCCCTTTCGCGCGCATCGCGGATGTGCACGGCGATGAGATCGTGGCGCCGGTTGGTCTGGCGCATCGCGCGGCGCAGAGCCTCGCGCGCCTTGGCCTGATCGCCCGGCGATTGGAAGTCCGAGATCAGGAACACGACCGCGCGGCGATGCAGGACGTGATTCGCAACGTCCAGCGCCTTGACGCTGTCGGTGCCGCGGCCCTCGGGCGTGTGGTAGAGGATGTCGCGCACCACGCGCAGCACGTGGCGCCGGCCCTTTTTCGCGGGCAGGTAGCGCTCGATGCGGTCGGTGTAGAGCAGGAGCCCGACCTTGTCGCTGTTGCGGATGGCGGAAAACGCCAGCAGGCTCGCGAGCTCCGCCGCGAGATCGCGCTTGCTCAGGGCGGCGGAGCCGAAGTTTCCGGAGGCGCTGATGTCGACCAGGAGGAGGATGGTGAGCTCGCGCTCCTCGGTGAACTTCTTGACGAACGGCCGGCCGGCCCGCGCGGTCACGTTCCAGTCGATGGTGCGGATCTCATCGCCCGGGGTGTATTCGCGCACCTCGTCGAAGTCCATGCCGCGGCCCTTGAACACGGAGTGGTAGTCCCCGGCCAGGCTGTCGTTGACCATCCGGCGCGTGCGGATCTCGAGCTGCCGCATGCCGCTCATGATGGTCTTCTTGGAGCGGGTCGCCTCGGCCATGGAATCAGGGTACCGGCAGCGTCTCGAGAATCTTGTGGATCACGTCCTCGGAGCTGATGTTCTCCGCCTCCGCCTCGTAGGTGACCGACACCCGGTGGCGCAGGACGTCGAGCGCCACGCTCTTCACGTCCTGAGGGGTCACGTAGTGACGGCCGCTCAGGAAGGCGATGGCGCGGGCGGCGAGCGTGAGGTTGATGGTCGCGCGCGGCGAGGCGCCGGTCTGGATGTAGCCGTCGAGCTTGAGCCCGGCCGCGGGCGGCGGACGCGTCGCGAGCACGAGATCCACGATGTAGTTGCGGATCTTGTCGTCGACGTAGAGGGAGTTGACCACGTGACGCGCGGACAGGATCTGCTCGCCGGTGACGACGGGACGGATGCTCGGCAGCGGCTCCGAGGTCGCCATGGCATCGAGGATGGCGCGCTCTTCCTCGCGGTTCGGGTAGCTCACCATGACCTTCATCATGAAGCGGTCGATCTGCGCCTCGGGCAGCGGGTAGGTGCCCTCCTGCTCGAGCGGATTCTGCGTCGCAAGCACCAGAAAGGGATTGGGCAGCGCATAGGTCTCATCGCCGATCGTGACCTGACGCTCCTGCATGGCCTCGAGCAGCGCGCTCTGCACCTTGGCGGGCGCGCGGTTGATCTCGTCCGCCAGGATGAGGTTGCTGAAGATGGGACCGTGCTTGGTGCGGAACACGCCGTCCTGGGGGCTGTAGATCATCGTGCCCACGATGTCGGCCGGGAGCATGTCGGGCGTGAACTGCAGCCGTTTGAACGGCACCGCGATGCCGGCGGCCAGGGTCTTGAGCGCGAGCGTCTTGGCGAGTCCCGGAACACCCTCGAGAAGCACGTGGCCGTTGGTCAGAAGAGCGACGAGCAGCCGGTCGAGCAGATGCCGCTGCCCGACGATCACCCGGCTCATCTCGAGCTGCAGCGGCTGCACCCAAGTCGAGTTTTGCAGCACCGTCTCGCGCGCCGCCCGGAGGGCCGGGTCGGACTCCGCGGAGGCCGGACGGGCCGCGCGCAGGGCCGCATCGGGCTCGAAGGACGGGCGCGTCGCGTGCAGCGGCGTAGGCTTTTGATTCATCTTGCTCGAAACCTCAGTGATCGTGCGCTAGAAGCATGGCGATCTCCTTGGATAATCGGGAATTCCAGAGGTTCCCCAAGGACTGCGCCAGCACCCGATTTTACCGTAGAATTTGCGCCCCACGAGGCGGCTTTGGGCCGCCGGCGAAGGAGTTCCATGACCAAAGACGAGGCGCGGGCGGCCGTGGCAGCGCGGGCGACCGTGGCGGTGCGGGTGATCGCGGCGGTCCGGGCGGTCGGCAGGGCGGTCCGGGCGGCCGTCGCGGCGCAGGTGACCCGAACGGTGGGGGCGGCCGGCGCGGTGCGGGTAGCCGGCGGGGGGTCGCGGCCGTGATCGAGGCCGCCCGCGAGGCCGATTTGAACGACGACATCGTCGGCGCGACCCGCCATCTCGATTTCCCCTATCTTGCGCGGGTCACTGCCACGAATGCGCTGACGGCGGCCTCCATGGCCGCGGCGCCGGCGCCGCCCGCGCACGTCGAGATCGGAGGCGAGGTCACGCCGGACACGAAGCTCTCGTGGCACCCGGGTCCCGGCGCGCACCCGGCCGGCTATCGGGTGTACTGGCGCGACACGACCGGGGCCGT
The DNA here is from genome assembly GCA_036272295.1 of Steroidobacteraceae bacterium. GTDB lineage: Bacteria > Pseudomonadota > Gammaproteobacteria > Steroidobacterales > Steroidobacteraceae > Bog-1198. The sequence continues at coordinate 10,029 of DATAYZ010000096.1, read as the reverse complement.
GTGGGCGCATTCGCGCGACGCCGGCGCGGCCGACTCACTCACCCTCGCGAACGTTCCCATCGATGATTTCGCGTTCGGCGTCGCGAGCGTCTCGGCCGACGGCTTCGAGAGCCCGGCGGTCTATCCGGGCGCGGCGGGGGCGTTCTGGAAGACCGCGGGCCCGTCTCCGTAGCGGGCGCCCCCGCCGCGGCCGCGGCAGGCAGCCCATTGCACACGAATAGCTCGATGACACACCGAACGTCCGCGCCGGAACTGATGACGCGGCGAATCTTTCACGGCTGGTACGTCGTGGCCGCGGCGTTCGTCGTGACCTGTGTCGGGTTCGGCAACGCGTACACGTTCAGCGCCTTCGTGCCCTCGCTCCAGCGGGATTTCGCGGCCTCGCGCGGCTCGGTCTCGCTGGTGTTCTCGCTCGCCGGGTTCCTGTATTTCGCGCTGGGGCTCGTGAGCGGGCCGCTCGCGGATCGCTTCGGCTCGCGGCCGCTGTGCGCCGCCGGCATGGCGCTCATCGGTGCGGGCATCTGCGCCGCCGGATGGGCGCACACGCTGACGGCCGTGTATCTCTGCTATGGCCTCGGCGTCGGACTCGGCATCGGCACGGCGTACGTGCCCGCGGTGGGCGCGGTGCAGCGCTGGTTCGTCCGGCGGCGCGGATTCGCCTCGGGTCTCGCCGTCAGCGGCATCGGCGTCGGGACGCTGATATTCCCGCCGCTGGCCGCGCACCTGATCGCGGCGGTCGGCTGGCGTCATGCCTATCTGATCCTCGGCGCCACCGCCGGCATCGCCGGGGTTGCCGCGTCGCTTTTCGTCGAGAACGACCCCGGCGCGCGCGGGCTGGGCCCGGACGGGGATCCGCCGGGGCGGCCCGGGGCCGGGGCCGTGGGCGGGGAGAGCACGGTCGGCGAGGTGGTGAGATCCCGGCGCTTCGTGCTGCTCTACGCGGCGTGCCTGGTCAGCTCGTTCGGCATGTTCGTGCCGTTCGTGCACCTCGTGCCTTACGCCCTCGACCACGGCATCGGGGCGACCGCGGCGGCGCTGCTGCTCGCGGCGGTCGGCGTCGGCAGCACGGGCGGCCGATTCTTCCTCGGCGGCATCGCGGACAAGCTCGGGCGCGGCCCGGCGCTCGTCATGATGTTCGGCGGCATGGCGGCGACGCTCGTGGTGTGGGCCGTGTCGACGCGCTACTGGGAGCTCGCGGCGTTCGCGCTCACCTACGGGGTGTTCTATGGCGGGTTCGTGGCCGTCCTGCCGGCGCTCACCATGGATTATTTCGGGGGGCGCCGCGTGAGCGGCATCCTCGGCGTGCTCTACACCAGCATCGCGTTCGGCACGTTGATCGCGCCGACCGCGGCCGGCTATGCCTACGACTGGAGCGGCAGCTACACGCTGCCGATCCTTGCCGGCGCGGCGGGAGACGTGATCGCGGCGCTGATGATGTGGCGGCTCTCGAGCGGCGCCGTACCGGTCGTTGCGCGAGGTCGAGTTGACGTGTAATGACTATCCGAATGCAAAACAGGCTCTGACGATGCAGCTCATTCGCCAACGTCCGCCGGCGCCGCTCGACACCCATATCGAGTGGTTTTGGTGGTCGCGGCGCGACCAGACGGAGAATGCGGGCGAGCACATGCTCCCGTCCGGTGCGGCCCAGCTCGTTCTGGCGTTGCACGAAGCGCCGATCGTTTGCCGCCCGAATGCGGCATCGCTCGCTCCCGTCGTTTGGTCACGCGGCATCGTGCATGGACCGCAGTGGGGCTACTACCGGACCGGCCCGAAGGCTCCGGGCATCGTGGCCGGCGTTTCCTTCCGGCCGGGCATGGCCGGCGCCATGCTGGGTGCTGCGATGGCCGAGCTCACCGATCGCCATGTGCCGATCGGCGAGCTGTGGGGCGGCCGCGGCGAGGAGCTGCGCGAACGGTTGCTGACGGCCATGGGCCCTGCGGCCGTCTTTGGCGTCCTCGAGCGGGAGTTCGCGGCGCGACTCGACGACGCCCGTCCGCTCCATCCGGCGATCGCACGGGCGCTCGAGCCGCACCCGAGCGCGTGGTCACATGCGCGCGTCTCGCACATTCAACGCGAAACCGGATACAGCCCCAGACACTTTGCCGCGCTGTTTCGCGCGGCGGTCGGGCTCACGCCGAAGCACTATTATCGAGTGCGGCGATTCACCGCCGTGCTCAAGCGTCTCGCCACCGGTGAGGGCAGAGATCTCGCGCGGGTTGCCGCGGCGGCCGGCTACTCGGACCAATCCCACTTGACCCGGGAATTTCGCGAGTTCGCCGGCATTACGCCGACCCAGTATCGGCCGAGGGACGCCGCCAGCATGCTGCATCACCGCATGAGGGGACCCTGCGACGCCGCTGGCAGGTAAGAAATCTTCAAGACCCTCCGCGAAATGCTCCCTATGATGTCGCGCAAGCCCCCAATGTCACCCTGGCTCGGCCGACCGATGGAGACTCGCATGAGCGACGTGCACGAGGTCTACCCTTATCTGCGGGTCCAAAACACCGCGAAGGCCATCGAGTTCTATGCGCATGCTTTCGGCGCCCAGGAGCGGTTTCGATTGACGGAACCGAGCGGGCGCGTCGGGCATGCCGAAATCCAGATCGGGTCCGCCACGATCATGCTGTCGGATGAGTATCCCGAGCGCGGCATTCGCGGGCCGCTGTCCCTCGGGGGGACCACGTTCTCGATGCATTTGCACGTCGAGGACGTGGACAAGGCCTTCGAGCGGGCGGTGAGCGCGGGCGCCGCGGTCATTCGCCCGCTGCAGGATCAATTCTACGGGGAGCGCTCCGGCACCGTGCGCGATCCGTTCGGGCACGAATGGCTGCTCGGCGGACATATCGAGGACGTGACGCCGGAAGAGATGCAGCGAAGATATACCGCCATGTTCAAATAGCGCCGGGCGCCGCGGGGGTTGAGTTTCGAATGCCGTCCGGCACGCCGATCGATTCAGCGCGGCAGCGTCATGCCGAGCTGATCGAACAGGAATGCATAGTAATCGGACGCTTGGTTCACGCGGATCGAGAGCGAGCTGCCGATGCCGTGGCCGGCGTGGGAGTTGATGCTGAGGTAGATCGGCAGGCCCGAGCTGCTCGCGGCCTGCAGGCGCGCGATCATCTTGCGGGAGTGGGCGGGATTCACGCGTCCGTCGGCCTCGCCCGTGGCCATGAAAATGGCGGGATAGGCCGTGCCGTCCTTGACGTGGTGATACGGTGAATACGCGTACAGCGCCGCGAACTGCCTGGGATCCTTGACGGACCCGAACTCGGTCGTGTTGAACGCGCCGTTGGGGTCGAGCTCGACCCGCATCATGTCGTAGATGCCGACCAGCGAGACGACCGCGCGGAACAGCTCGGGGCGCTGGGTGAACGCGGCGCCCATGAGCAGGCCGCCGTTGCTGCCGCCCATGATGGCGAGGTGCTTGCGATCGGTGTAGCCCTGCGCCATGAGGTATTCGGCGCTCGCGATGAAGTCGTCGAACACGTTCTGCTTGTGGGTCAGCGCGCCCTGGCGGTGCCAGGTCTCGCCGAATTCGCCGCCTCCGCGCAGGTTCGCGATGACGTACACCCCGCCGGCGTCGAGCCAGAGGCGCCGGTAGGCGCCGAGGAATTCCGGGGTGAGGCTGATCCCGTAGCCGCCGTACCCGTAGAGCAGCAGGGGCGTGGCGCCGCTCTGCGGCGTGCCCTTGCGGCGGATGATGTTGAGCGGAATCGAGGTGCCGTCCTTGGACTTCGCGAACTTGCGCACCACCTCGGTGTCGGCGAACGAGACCGGGCTGGTCTGGGCGAGCTTGGTCTCCGCCGCCTTGCCGGTGCGCTCGTCGTAGCGCGCGATGTAGGGCGGCCGCAGGTAGGTGGCGACGGAGAACAACAGTGTCCCGTCGGTGAGCGGCACCGCCTCGTCGACGGTGGCGAACTCCGGCAGCGGCAGAGCGCCGCGCGATTTGCCGGCATGATCGTAGATCGACACCCGCGATGGCCCGCCGCCGATCTCGCGCACGTAGACGGCATCCGCAGTGACCGCGATCGGGTCGCCGCCTTCCTGCCCGGCGGTCAGCATCGAGGCTGCGCCCTCCGGCACCAGCAGCGACGCCTGCCCGATGTCGCGCGCGCCCGGGGCGAGCTTCAGGAGCTTGCCGCGCGGCGCATCCTTGCGGGAGATCAGATAGATCGCGCCGTCGGCGCCTGCGGTGGCGGCCACCACCCGGTCCTCGAAGCGCGTGATCTGGCGCACCGATCCGTCCTCTGCAATGACGAAGTGCTCGAACTCGCCGCCGTCCCCGTTCGCGACCGACGCCACGACGAGCGAGCGGTCGAAGCGGTTATCGAGGACGATCTCCGCGACCTTGGGAAGCCCCGTGCCGAACGTGTACGTGTCCTTGGACACCGGGCTGCCGAGCGAGTGGAAGTACACCTGCTGGAAAAAGTGCTGCTCTTGCCTGGGACGATCGGGGCCTGGATAGCGCGTGTACCAGAAACCCTTGCTGTCGGCGCGCCAGGCGAGGCTGCCGCCGCCGGTCGGGAACTGAACCCGTGGAATCGGTTCGCCCGTTTCCTTGCAGGTCGCCACGTCGAAGACATGCACGGTGCCGTCCTCGCTGCCGTTCTCCGAGAGCGAAACCGCCACGAGCTTGCCGTCCGGCGATGCCGCGAACCAGTCGATGGCGGTCGTGCCCTTGGGGTTCATGACGTTCGGGTCGACGATGACGCGGGCACGGGCGGGATCCGCGTCGTTCGCGAGCAGCGCGATCATCGGCTGCTGCTTCGGGGGCTGGCTATAGAACGCGAAGAACCGGCCGTCCACCGTCTGCAGACCGTAGTAGGAGCTCGAGGTCGCCGAGATCTGCTTGAACAAGCGATCGTAGATCGGCGCGCGCTCCGGCAACGCGTCGAGATACTTGCGGGTGCGCCGATCCTGCGCCTCGCTCCACGCGCGCACCTTGGGATCGGCCGGATTCTCGAGCCAGCGATAGGGGTCCCCGACCTTGACGCCGTGATAGGTGTCGATCACGTCGACCTTCGGGGTGTCGGGGATGCCGCCGGCGCTTGCGGCGGCCGCATCCGCGGCGCGTACGGATGCGTCGGGCCAGAGCGCCAGGCCGGCGCCGAGGCCGAACAGCGTGATGGCGAGAATCCGTTCGAAAGACATGATCGCTCCTTGCTGCGTGATCGGCGGGCCGCGATGTGCCGCGATACGAGCCCCGCGGGCGCGCGTTGCGGACTGCCCCGGGTGCTCAGAAGGCGGCCGGGTACGCGCCGCCGTCGAGCAAAATGTTCTGGCCGGTCAGGTACGCCGCGTGGACGCTGCACATGAAAGCGCAGGTCGCGCCGAATTCCTCCGGGGTTCCGAAGCGTTTCGCCGGAATCTCGGCTTCGGCCGCCGCGCGGAGCTCCTGCTCCGGGTGGCCGCTGCGCTCTGCGCCGGCCTTGAAGCCGCTGCGCAAGCGCTGCGTGTCGAAGCTTCCCGGCAGGAGATTGTTGATGGTGACGTTCTTGTCGGCGACCTTGCGGGCGACGCCGGCCAGGAACGCGGTGAGGCCCGCGCGCGCGCCGCTCGAGAGGTCCAGACCCGACACCGGCATCTTGACGCTGATGGACGTGATGTTGACGATGCGGCCGAAGCCGCGCGCGATCATGGCGTCGATGACCTTCTGGACCAGCTCGATCGGGGTGATCATGTTCATGGTGACGCCGGTCAGCATGGCCTGACGGTCGAGCACGTGAAAGTCCCGGAACGGCGGTCCGCCGTTGTTGTTGACGAGGATGTCCGGGCTCGGGCAGGCGGCGAGCAGGGCTGCCTGGCCCTCCGCGGTGGACACGTCGGCGACCACCGGGGTGACCTCCACGCCGGTGTGCCCACGGATCTCGACCGCCGTCGCATCGAGCAGGGCGCGGTTCCGGCCGTTGATCACCAGGGACACCCCGGCCTCCGCAAGCGCGCGGGCGCAAGCCTTGCCGAGCCCTTGACTCGACGCGCAAACGATGGCGGTACGGCCGCGAATCCCGAGATCCATGCACCTCTCCCGTTGATTGTCAGTTTTACAAACCACACGTCGGTTGGAACCGACGCGATCTTGGTAATGATTCGACCGTATCGCCGGTATAGGCTAGGAGTCAACTGGCACCGGGGACGACGTGCTCGAGCTACAGAACATATCCAAGACCTTCGAAGGGCGGCCGGTCCTCTCCGACGTGAACCTCACGGTTCCGAAAGGGGCGACGCACGCGCTCATCGGCTCGAGCGGGTCGGGCAAGACCACCCTGCTCCGGATCACCCTGGGGTTGATTCCGTTCGATCACGGCTACGTGAAGATCAACGGCCAGGCGCTCCTGTCCTTCACGCAGGTGGAGTGGGCCGACCGCATCGGCTACGTTCCGCAGGACGGCGGCCTGTTCCCCCACATCACCGGCCGGAACAACGTCGCGCTGATCGCGCGCTTGCGCGGCTGGAGCAAGGCCAAGATCGACGCGCGCGTCGAGGAGCTGCGCAAGGTGGTCGATCTCGAGGCCGACATCCTGAAGCAGTTCCCGCGGGAGATGAGCGGCGGGCAGAAGCAGCGGGTGTCGATCATGCGCGCGGCCATGATGGACCCCGCCGTCATGCTGCTCGACGAGCCGATGGCCGCCCTGGACCCGTTGATCCGGCGGAGCCTGCAGCGGGAGCTCAAGTCGATCTTCCGGCGCCTGGGCAAGACCGTGCTGCTCGTGACCCACGATCTCGGCGAGGCGGTGTATCTCGCCGAGCAGATCACCATGCTGAGCGAGGGCAAGATCCTGCAGTCGGGGACGTACCGCAATCTCATCGAGAATCCGACGACGCCCTTCGTCACCCAGTTCATCAATGCGCAGCGCAGCTTGCCCGACCTCGCGGAGCTGCCGTGACGCGCTGGCTGCCGATGTTGCTGGCGTTGACGGGGCTGGCGGTGCTGCAGGCGCAGCCGGCGCGGGCGGCGGACGGCGTCGTGATCGGCGGCAAGATCTTCACGGAGAGCTACGTGCTCGGGGAGATCGGCGCCGAGGTGATCGAGTCCGAGACGCACACGCCGGTGACGCGCAAGCTCGGCATGGGCAGCACGGGCATTCTGTTCGAGGCATTGAAGAGCGGCGCCATCGACGTGTATCCCGACTATTCGGGCACGCTCGCGGAGGCGATCCTGAAACGCCCGGCGCTCAAGTCCCTCGACGAGATCCGCAGCGCGCTCGAGGGCATGGGCCTCACCATATCCGACTCGCTCGGCTTCAACGACACCTATGCGCTCGCGGTGAAGGAGAGCTTCGCGAGAGAGCACCACCTGCGCACGATCGGGGACTTGAGGCCCATCGAGGCGGACATGGTCGCGGGCTTCAGCTACGAGTTCATGGATCGCAAGGACGGCTATCCCGGGCTGGTGCAAAGCTATCACCTCGCCTTCAATCCGCAGCGGGTCAATCGCATGGAGCACACGCTCTCCTACCAGGCGATCGACCAGAACGCGGTGAACCTGATCGACGTGTACTCCACCGATGCCAAGATCAAGAAGCTCGGGCTGCAACTCCTCGAGGATGACCACAACTATTTCCCCGTCTACAAGGCGGTGTGGGTGGCCCGCAAGTCCTTCGTCGACGAGCATCCGCGCGAGTGGCAGGCGCTGCGCACGCTCGAGGGCCGGATCAGCGAGACGGCCATGCTCGACATGAACGCCAAGGCGGACATCGACAAGGTGGGCTTCAAGGCCATCGCCGCCGAGTTTCTGGGCGCGTCGGCGGCGCCGAAGACGGAGGACACGCTGAGCGGAATCCTGCACCGCACCCGCGAGCACCTCTGGCTCGTCGGCGTGTCGCTGCTGTTCTCCGTCGTGGTTGGCATACCGCTCGGCATCATGGCGGTGCGCTTCCATGCGGCGGGACAGGCCATTCTGCTGTCGAGCGCGCTCGTCCAGACCGTCCCGTCGCTGGCGCTGCTCTGCTTTCTCATTCCCGTGTTCGGCGTGGGCACGAAGCCCGCGCTCGCGGCGCTGTGCCTGTACAGCCTTCTGCCGGTGGTGCTCAACACCTTCACCGGCATTCGCGCCATCAATCCGACGCACATCGAGAACGCGCGCGCCTTCGGGTTGACGCCGCGCCAGGTGCTGCTCCGGGTGACCCTCCCGCTGGCGAGCCCGACGCTCCTCGCGGGAATCAAGACCGCCACCATCGTCAGCATCGGGACCGCGACGCTCGCGGCCCTGGTGGGGGCGGGCGGCTACGGCGCACCGATCGTCTCGGGGCTCGCGCTGAACGACATGCCGACGATCCTGACGGGCGCCATCCCCGCGGCGCTCATGGCGCTCGTGGCGCACGGGCTGTTCGAAGTGCTGGGCGTCGTGCTGATTCCGGCGGGATTGAGAAGGCGCTAGCGCGGCAGGCGCCGAGGGAGGCGTCCATGGAGGTGCCGACCGAGCCCGCGCGGGGGCAGCTGGCGGCGTGCTCCGGCGGGCGAGCCCCGAACCGCCGGGCGGGGGCGGCGTCCGCCGGCGCGTTGCGCTATGCTGAGCGCCCTCGAAAACAACACGCCTACGTGGGGATGTCCATGAAGCAGAGCAAGCTGACGGGTGCGAGTGCGGCCGCGATTGCGGTCCTTTTCCTGGGGTCGGCGGCGCTCGCGGACGGTACGCCGAGCAGCGGCCCGATCGTGCTCAAGGCGGCGCATCTGTTCGACTCGGTCTCGGGCAAGCTCACCGACCGCGGCGTCGTCGTGGTTCAGGGCGGCAAGATCACGGCCGTCGGAAGCGATGCGGCCGCGCCGGCCGGCGCCCAGGTGATCGACCTCGGCGACGCGACGCTCCTCCCCGGCTTCATCGACGCGCACGTGCACCTCGGCGGCCAGGCGAGCGACAACTGGTACAAGGATTTCTTCAACGGGATCATGCGGTTTCCGGCGGAGCAGGCACTTTACGGAGCTCACTACGCGAAGGTGACGCTGGACGCGGGCATCACCACCGTCCGGGACGTGGGCTCCGAAGACTACATCGCGCTCGGGCTGCGCAACGCCATCAAGGCGGGGATCATCGTCGGCCCGCGCATGCTGGTGTCCAACTACGCGCTGGGCGGCACCGCCGGTCATGCCGATCAGGCACCGTATCCGCCGGATCGGATCGCGGTGGCGGGGCCGATCAAGGGCGTGTGCAACGGCCCCGACGAGTGCCGCGCGGCCGTGCGGTACCAGATCAAGTACGGCGCGGACGTCATCAAGTTCATGCCCTCGGGCGGCGTGCTGTCGCTCGGAGACCCGGTCGACGCGCCCGAGCTGACGCAGGAGGAAATGAACGCCATCGTCTCCGAGGCCCACACGTGGAAGCGCAAGGTGGCGGCGCACTGCCACGGCGACCGCGCCGCGAAGATGGCGATCGCCGCCGGCGTCGACTCCATCGAGCACGGCACCTTCCTGCAGGACGACACGCTGCTCGAGATGAAGAAAAAGCACGTGTACCTGGTGGCGACGCTGTTCGCCGGGGTGTGGGTGGGGGAGAGGCTCGACAAGTTCCCGCCGTCGATCGCGGAAAAGGCACGCGCCGCGGCGGCCCAGGCGCAGCAGATGTTCCAGCACGCGGTGAAGATCGGCGTGCCGCTCGCGATGGGCACCGACGCCGGCGTCGAGCCGCACGGCCAGAATGCACGTGAGTTCTCGCTGATGGAGAAGAACGGCTTGCCCGCGGCTCAAGTGCTCATGGCGGGCACCGCCGGCGGAGCCGACCTTCTCGGCGTGGCCGATCAGGTCGGCACGCTCTCGGTGGGCAAGTCCGCCGACGTGGTCGCGGTGGCCGGCAATCCGCTCACCGACATGAAAACCACGGAGCATCCTCTGCTGGTCATGAAGGAAGGCGTCATCTACGTGAACGGCGGGTCCCCGGTCGCGCACTGAGCCAGGCTAAGAGTGTGGGCGCCAGAAAGCAGGTCCCCGTTCCCTTCGGCCTCCGCTCGGGCGTCCCGCCCCCGTCTGGGTCAGAGCTACGCGGGCACTGCTACCCGTAGTTGGGTCTCGAGGCCGCGGCTAGACCGCTGCTCATCA
>DATAYZ010000095.1:0-15253 GCA_036272295.1 Steroidobacteraceae bacterium | reverse complement strand
GGAAGACGCGATGGAGCGCAAGGCCGCGGAGCACGAGCTTAATTACGTCTCGCTCGACGGCAACATCGCCTGCATGGTGAACGGGGCCGGCCTCGCCATGGCGACCATGGATCTGATCCAGCTTCATGGCGGCCATCCTGCGAACTTTCTCGACGTCGGCGGCGGCGCAACCAAGGAGCGCGTTGCGGCGGCCTTCAAATTGATCCTCTCCAATCGCAACGTGACCGCGATCCTGATCAACATCTTCGGCGGCATCGTCCGCTGCGACATGATCGCCGAGGGCATCATCGCGGCGGTGAAGGAGGTGGGGGTGGGCATTCCGGTGATCGTGCGGCTGGAGGGGACCAACGCGCCGCAGGCGCGTGAGCTGCTCGCCAAGAGCGGGCTTGCGATCACGCCGGCCGCCGATCTCACGGATGCGGCGCAGAAAGCGGTCCGCCTGGCGGGCCGCGCGGCGCCCGCCGCTGCAGCGGGCGGGAGTGGAGCGGGTGCCAAGAGCCGCTCGGGAGCACGGGCATGAGCATTCTGGTCGACAAGAGCACCAAGGTCATTTGCCAGGGCTTCACCGGCAAGCAGGGCACATTCCACTCGGAGCAGGCGCTCAGGTACGGCACGAAGCTCGTCGGCGGGGTCACGCCCGGGCGCGGCGGGCAGCGACACCTCGGCCTTCCGGTCTTCGATACCGCCAAGGAGGCGGTGGCGCGCACGGGCGCGACGGCGAGCATGATCTACGTGCCCGCGGCGTACGCCGCCGATGCGATCCTCGAGGCGGCGGACTCGGGCGTCGATCTCATCGTCTGCATCACCGAGGGCATCCCGGTCAACGACATGGTGCGCGTCAAGGCGACGCTCGCGAGCTGCGCGACGCGACTGATCGGCCCGAACTGCCCCGGCATCATCACGCCGGGCGAGTGCAAGATCGGCATCATGCCGGGATTCATCCACCAGAAGGGCCGCGTCGGCATCGTGTCGCGGTCGGGAACCCTGACCTATGAAGCGGTGTTCCAGACCACGAGCAACGGGCTGGGCCAGAGCACCTGCGTCGGCATCGGCGGCGATCCGGTGCGCGGCATGAATTTCATCGACGTGCTGGAGCTGTTCGAGCGCGACCCGAGGACGGAAGGCATCGTCATGGTCGGCGAGATCGGCGGCACCGACGAGGAGGCGGCGGCGGCGTACATCCGCAAGAACGTGAGCAAGCCCGTGGTCGCCTACATCGCGGGTGTGGCGGCGCCTCCCGGCAAGCGCATGGGCCATGCCGGCGCGATCGTCGCCGGCGGCAAGGGTACCGCGGCCGCGAAGTTCGAGGCGCTCGAGGCCGCCGGGATCACCACCGTGCGCTCGCCTGCCGAAATGGGAGCGGCGATGGCACGGCGGCTCGCCCGCAAATCGAGGCCGGCGCAGCGTCCGGCCGGCACGGCTGCGGCCAAGCGCGGAGCTGCACGCAAAGCGGCCCCCGCCAAGGCTCACGCCCCGCGCAAAAGGTCCGGTCGGCCGCGCAAGGCCGCGCGGGCTCGACGCCCGAAATAGAGGCCGGCGTGGCGGAATCCCGGTTGCGTTGCGTCCTGGCGCAGCTCAATTTCATCGTCGGCGACGTCGACGGCAATACCTCGCGCATCGTGGCCGCGGCGGCGGAGGCGCGCGACCGCCACCATGCCGATGTCATCATGGTGCCGGAGCTCGCGGTCTCGGGCTACCCGCCCGAGGACCTGTTGTTCCATTCGGGCATGCGGCTGCAGGTGGGGCGCTCGCTCGAGCGCCTGAAGAGCGAGGTTCGCGGCATCACGCTCATCGCCGGGTACCCTGAGTACACGGTCTCGCGGATCTACAATTCGGCGATCGTGGTCCGCGACGGCGCCGTGCTGGCCAACCATCGCAAGGCTTGTCTGCCGAACTACCGGGTGTTCGACGAGAAGCGCTATTTCACGCCGGGCACGGAGCCCACCGTGGTCGATCTCAAGGGCGTGAAGGCGGGCGTGCTGGTCTGCGAGGACGTCTGGGATGCCGCGCCGGCGCGGCAGGCGCGCGAGGCCGGCGCCCAGGCGCTGCTCATCATCAATGCATCGCCCTACGAGGTCGACAAGCAGTTGCAGCGCGAGCGGGAGGTCTGCGGCCTCCGTGTCGGCGAGACCGGCATTCCCATCGTGTTCGTGAATCTCATCGGGGGTCAGGACGAGCTGGTGTTCGACGGCAACTCCTTCGTGATGGATGCGGCCGGCCGTATCACGATGCGGGCTCCGGCATTCACCGAGGGCCTGTACGTGGTCGACCTCGCGCTCGACCCGGCGGGCAACGTCACGCCGGTCCCAGGGGAGATCGCGCCCCTGCAAGGACGGGAGGAGAGCGTCTACGGGGCCCTGGTCCAGGGCACGCGCGACTACGTGGACAAGCACCGCTTCCCGGGCGCGGTCGTCGGCCTCTCGGGCGGCGTCGACTCCGCGCTCACGCTCGTGATCGCCGTCGACGCGCTCGGCGCGAACCGCGTGCATTCGGTGGCGATGCCGTCGCGCTACACCTCGCAGATGAGCAAGGACGATGCCGCGCAGCAGTCCCGTTGGCTCGGCGTCAAGCACAGCGAGATCTCCATCGAGGGCATGTTCGAGGCGACGCTGGCCGCCTTGAAGGACGAGTTCGCCGGCCGCCCGCCCGATGCGGCGGAGGAGAACATCCAGGCTCGCTGCCGCGGCGTCCTGCTCATGGGAATATCGAACAAGACCGGCAAGATGCTCCTGACCACGGGCAACAAGAGCGAGATGGCGGTGGGCTACGCCACGCTGTACGGCGACATGAACGGGGGCTTCGCGCCCATCAAGGATTGCAGCAAGCTCCTGGTCTATCGTCTCTGCGCGTGGCGCAACGCAAGGTCACCGGTGATCCCCCCGCGGGTGATCGAGCGCCCGCCGTCCGCGGAGCTGCGCTTCGATCAGAAGGACACGGACAGCCTACCGCCGTACGAGGTGCTGGATCCGATCCTCGAAGCCTTCATCGAGGAGGATCTTTCGGTGGACCAGATCGCGGCCCGGGGCTTCGATCGCGCGACCGTTGGCCGCATCCTCGACATGGTGAAGCGCAACGAATACAAGCGGCGGCAGGCGCCTCCGGGCGTACGGGTGAGTGGGCGCGCGTTTGGCCGCGACTGGCGGTATCCCATTACCAGCGGATACAAGACGCGATAGCGAGTGTCACCCTCGCGGTGTGCGCCCGCCACCGGAACAGCCCGCCCGGGTCAAAGCTGTTCGGTGACGGCTAACGGTAAGGGGTCCGACGTGCGGGTTTGGCCGTCGAAGGTCATGGGGTCCACCTGTGGTAAGGAGGCCCTTTCAGGGTAGCAGTCACCGAACAGCTTTGACCCGGGCGGGCCGTTCCGGAGGAGGAGCGGCCGAAGGGTGACACCCTCGCTGCCGTGGCAGTTACCGGACAGCGTGGATGCGGGTGGACCGTTCTGCGCGGCGCGATACGACGGGCGTGAGAACCCCGGCGCGTCGGTCGTTAGAAGAAGCGCCACCAGTGCTTTTTTGGCGCCACGTCCCGGGTGCTGGCCGGGTAGTTTGCGTCGTAGACCTTTTCGGCGTTGGCGGCGAGGTCGTTCATCTTGAGGGCGCGATAGGCGTCCACCAGGACCTTGACGGAGCCTTTGACCGCGGGCGAGCCGTCGTAATTCTCGATGCAGAACTTGGCGCGATTCAGCGCGCCGACGTAGGCGCCGCGCTTCATGTAGTAGAGGGCGACGTGCAGCTCGAAGTCGGCCAGTCGATTGCGCAGGAAGATCATGCGTTGGCGCGCGTCGCCGACGTACGTGCTGTGAGGGTACTTCTCGAGAAGCTGCTCGAACGCATCGAAGGACTTGCGCGCGTTCACGGGCGGGCGCTGCGACAGATCGACCCTGAACTTCCGCTCCATCCAGTTCGACTGCCGTTCGAAGTAGATCAGACCCTTCATGTAGTAGGCGTAGTCGACGCGCGGGTTGGTGGGATTCTCGCGGATGAAGGTGTCCGCGGCGTCGACGGCCGGGTCGACCTGGTGGGCCTTGTAATAGGCGTAGATCAGATCGAGCTGCGCCTGGCGGGCCGGCTCGCTGAAGGGGAACCGCGACTGCAGGTTCTCGAGCTCCTTGATCGCCTGACCATAGCTCGAGTTCCTCATGTCCTTTTGAGCGCGCGCGTAGATGACCTCGGGGCCGGATTTGGCGTCGTCGCGGCGATGGCTGCGGCATCCGGTGGCCAACGAGGCGACCGCGACCGCGAGCAGGAGAACGCGGCCCAAAGGAAGAAGATCACGCAGTCTCAAGGTCGATTCCTTACAATCCCCATTTGGAAAGCGCGGCAGTATACCCGATGACTGCCGGGAGCCTGCCGGCCGGACGCTTTGATGCCGCGCGTCTGCCGCCGGAGGCTTCGCCGCCGCTAACTTCGAGTACCCGATGCCCGCAGAGTTCCAGCCGATCGAGTTGACCATTCCGCCCGAGCTGGCCGGGGAGCGCCTGGACAGCGCGCTGGCGCGGCTGCTTCCGGCCCAGTCGCGCTCGCGGATCAAGGGCTGGATCGAGGCGGGAGCCGTCCGGGTGGGACGCGCTCCCTGCAAGCCCCGCGACCGGGTCGAGGCCGGATCGCGGGTGCGCATCGAGGCCGCACCTCCTTCCGTGCTCCATCCCATCGAGCCCGAAGCCATCGATCTGGACGTGGTCTACGAGGATCGGGACGTGCTGATCATCGACAAACCGGCGGGGCTCGTCGTTCATCCCGGCGCGGGCAACCCGCGCCATACGCTGCAGAACGCGCTCCTGGCCTTCGACGCCCGTCTGGCGGAGCTGCCGCGCGCGGGCCTCATCCATCGGCTGGACAAGGACACCAGCGGGCTGCTGGTGGTGGCCCGAACACCCGAGGCGCAGACCTCGCTCACGCGGCAGTTGATGGCGCGCAGCGTGTCGCGGGAGTACGTCGCGGTCGTCGCCGGCGCGATGACCGGCGGCGGCACGATCGATGAGCCCATCGCCCGGCACCGTGTCGACCGATTGCGCATGGCCGTGCGCGCCGCCGGACGCGAGGCCATCACCCATTATCGGATCGCCGAGCGCTTTCGCGCGCACACCTATGTGCGCGTGAAGCTCGAGACGGGCCGCACTCATCAGATCCGCCTGCACCTCGCGCACATCAAGTACCCCATCATCGGCGACCCCGTCTACGGCGGACGCCTCGCGATGCCTCGAGGCGCCGCTCCGCCGCTGATCGAGGCGCTGCGCGGGTTCAAACGGCAAGCGCTGCACGCGCAGAGCCTGGGCTTCCTGCACCCCCGGACCGGCAAGGCGCTCGCGGCGACCCGACCGGTGCCGCATGACTTCGGGCGGCTGCTCCAAGCCTTGCGGGAAGACGCCAAGGCGGCCGCCGAAGAGCCGATCCGATCGACGCGGAGGGCGGGGAGGCTGCGCGGTTGAGCAGGCTGGGCCCCCAGTGGCTCGAGCCCGACTGGCCGGCGCCGGCTCGCATCCGCGCGATCTCGACCTTGCGCGGCGGCGGCGTCAGCACGGGACCCTATGCCTCGCTCAATGTCGGCAGCCGCTCCGGCGACGATGCGGCGGCGGTGGCCGAGAATCGGCGGCTGCTGAGCGCTGCGGCCGGAGTGCCGGGCGATCCGGCGTGGCTCGCCCAGGTGCATGGCGCGCGGGTCATCGACCTGGACGCTACGGGGCAAGACGGCCCCATGAGCGGGGCTGCGACCCGCGGCGGGCTCGCGCAGGCCGGGGCGGGAGCCTTGGACGTCGGCGCGGGAAGCTCTGAGGCCGGCGCCGGCGCCCCGAGCGCGGACGCGTCGGTCAGCGGGCGCGCGGGGGTGGTCTGCGCGATCTTGACCGCGGATTGCATGCCCGTGCTCCTGACTTCGGATTCGGGCGACGTGGTGGGCGCGGCCCATGCAGGGTGGCGCGGCCTCGCGGGCGGCGTGCTCGAGGCGACCGTGGCCGCCATGACGGCAAAGTCGGCCGCGGGCGCGGCGTGCTTCATGGCGTGGCTCGGCCCGGCCATTGGCCCCGGGCATTTCGAGGTGGGGGCGGAGGTGCTCGAGGCCATGCTCGAGGGCGACCCGGGAGCCGCGGTGGCCTTCAGGTCGAATGCGCGGGGGCGGTACATGGCCGATCTCGAGCTGCTGGCCCGGCGTCGGCTCGAGGCGCTGGGGATACGTCGCATCCACGGCGGAGGACGGTGTACCTTCGAGGACGGGACGCAGTACTTCTCGCATCGCCGGGATCAGGGCAGGACCGGGAGGCATGCCACGCTCATCTGGTTGAATTCAGGGCCTGGAAGCCCCAGTTAGAGGCCAACAAAAGCACTTTCGAAGGCGAATTTCCATGCGAATGGACAAGTTGACGACCAAGTTCCAGGGGGCGCTGGCGGATGCCCAGTCGCTCGCCATTGGCCGCGACAATCAGTACATCGAGCCCACGCACCTCATGACGGCGTTGCTCGAGCAGCAGGGCGGCACCGCGCGGCCGCTGCTGGAGAAGGCCGGCGTGCAAGTGGCCAAGCTGCGCTCGGACCTCTCGGCCGCGCTGGACCGCCTTCCCAAGGTGGAGGGGGCCGCGGGCGAGGTCCACCTCGGCAACGAGCTCAACAAGCTGCTGAACGTCACCGACAAGCTCTCCCAGCAGCGCGGGGATCAGTTCATCTCGAGCGAGCTGTTCGTGCTCGCGGCCTGCGATGACCGCGGCGAGCTCGGCCGCCTGCTGAAGGCCGATGGCGCATCGAAAGCGGCGCTGGAAAAGGCCATCGACGAGGTGCGCGGCGGCGCCAAGGTCGAGGACGCGGGCGCCGAGGAGAATCGCCAGGCGCTCGAGAAATACAGCATCGACCTCACCGAGCGGGCGAGCTCGGGCAAGCTCGACCCGGTGATCGGCCGCGACGATGAGATCCGCCGCACCATCCAGGTGCTGCAGCGGCGCACCAAGAACAACCCCGTGCTCATCGGCGAGCCCGGCGTCGGCAAGACGGCCATCGTCGAGGGCCTGGCGCAGCGTATCGTCAATGGCGAAGTCCCCGAAGGCCTGCGCGACAAGCGGATTCTGGCGCTCGACATGGGCGCATTGATCGCCGGCGCGAAGTTTCGCGGCGAGTTCGAGGAGCGCCTGAAGGCGGTGCTCACCGATCTGGCGAAGCAGGAAGGCCAGGTGATCCTGTTCATCGACGAGCTGCACACCATGGTCGGCGCCGGCAAGGCGGAGGGCGCGATGGACGCGGGCAACATGCTCAAGCCCGCGCTGGCGCGCGGCGAGCTGCACTGCGTCGGGGCGACCACTCTCGATGAGTACCGCAAGTACATCGAGAAGGACGCGGCGCTCGAGCGCCGGTTCCAGAAGGTGCTGGTGGACGAGCCGTCGGTGGAGGACACCATCGCGATCCTGCGCGGCCTGAAGGAGCGCTACGAAGTGCACCACGGCGTCGAGATCACCGATCCGGCCATCGTCGCCGCGGCCACGCTGTCGCACCGGTACATCTCGGACCGCCAGCTCCCGGACAAGGCCATCGACCTGATCGACGAGGCCGGCGCGCTGATCCGCATGGAGATCGACTCCAAGCCGGAGGCGCTCGACAAGCTGGATCGCCGCATCATTCAGCTCAAGATCGAGCGCGAGGCGCTCAAGAAGGAATCGGACGATGCGTCGCGCAAGCGGCTGGCGACGCTCGAAGAGGCGCTCGGCGGCCTCGAGAAGGAATACTCGGACCTGGAGGAGATCTGGAAGGCGGAGAAGGCGACCGTGCAGGGCGCGGCGCATATCAAGGAGGAGCTCGAGCGGGCGCGCACCGACCTCGATGCGGCGCGCCGCGCCCAGGATCTCGGGCGCATGTCGGAGCTGCAGTACGGGAAGATCCCCGCGCTCGAGCAGCGGCTGGCCAAGGCGCTCGAGGCCGAGCAAAAGCCGGCCAACCAGCTGGTGCGCAACTCGGTGACCGAGGCCGAGATCGCCGAGATCGTCTCCAAATGGACCGGCATTCCAGTGTCGCGCATGCTCGAGGGCGAGCGCGAGAAGCTGCTGCGCATGGAGGAGATGCTCGGCCGCCGCGTGGTGGGGCAGCAGGAGGCCGTCAAGGCGGTGGCCGATGCCATTCGCAGGTCCCGCGCGGGACTGTCGGATCCGCATCGTCCGAGCGGCTCCTTCATGTTTCTCGGGCCGACGGGCGTCGGCAAGACGGAGCTGTGCAAGGCGCTGGCGGAATTCATGTTCGACACGGAAGAGGCGCTGGTGCGCATCGACATGTCCGAATTCATGGAGAAGCACTCGGTCGCGCGCCTGATCGGCGCGCCGCCGGGCTACGTCGGGTACGAGGAGGGCGGCTATCTCACCGAGGCGGTGCGCCGCCGCCCCTATTGCGTGATCCTGCTCGATGAGATCGAGAAGGCGCATCCCGACGTGTTCAACGTGCTCCTGCAGGTGCTCGACGACGGGCGCTTGACCGACGGCCAGGGCCGGACCGTGGACTTCAGGAACACGGTGGTGATCATGACGTCAAACCTCGGGTCGCAGGTCATCCAGGAGCTCGCCGGCGACGCCAACTACGCCAGGATGAAGGAGGCGGTCATGCAGGTCGTGAGCCAGCATTTCCGTCCGGAATTCATCAACCGCGTCGACGAGATCGTGGTGTTCCATTCGCTGGGGCGCGAGCAGATCCGCTCCATCGTGGACATCCAGCTCGGCCGCTTGCGGCAGCGTCTCGCGGAGCGCGACATCACGCTCAGGCTCGACGATGCGGCACGCGATCGTATCGGCGAGGCGGGCTTCGACACCGTGTACGGGGCGCGGCCGCTGAAGCGCGCGATCCAGTCGCAGATCGAGAATCCGCTCGCGCAACAGATACTGCGCGGCGAGTTCGTGGCCGGCGACCGCGTGGTCGGCAAGCTCGAGCGCGACTCGCTGGTATTCGAGAAAGAGCGGCTGCACTAGGAGCCTGTCCGAGTAATGATGCGCCTGCTGCGGCCGTCCCCCATGGGCACCTGCGCACGCGTGACGGCAGGCGCGCGCGGCCCCTCTCGCGTTGGGCCGCTCCGCTATAATCGCCTATTTGGGTTCGAGACGGCCCGCGCGGCCGGATAACGGGATCGACATGCCTTTCTATGAGTACCAATGCAAGAGCTGCGGCCATGACCTCGAGGCCATGCAGAAGATCAGCGATCCGCCGCTGAAGAAGTGCCCTCACTGCGGCAAGTCGCAACTGGAGCGGCTGATGTCTGCGCCCGTGTTCAGGCTGAAGGGCGGCGGCTGGTACGAGACCGACTTCAAGGGCGACCAGGACAGCAAGCGCAACCTGGCCGATCGGCCGGATGCCGATGCCCCCAAGGAATCCAAGGACGCGAAGGACGGCGACAAGGCGGCCGACAAGTCCCCGGACGCGAAGGGCACCGAGAGCAAGGACAGCAAGCCGGCGGAGAAGGCGGCGGATGCGGCAGCGTCCAAGCCGGCCGCGCCGGCCAAGGAGCCGAAGCCCGCGCGGGCCGGGCAGAAGCGCAGCAGAGCCTCCGCAAAGGCGGCCGCGCAGCGGCCGGCGCGCAAGGCGCCGCCGCGCCAGCGCAAGGGGCGGCGCTGATGCGCAGCCATTACTGCGGTCAGGTGAGCGAGTCGCTGGTCGGAAAGACCGTGACCGTCGCGGGCTGGGCGCACCGGCGCCGCGACCATGGCGGAGTCATTTTCGTGGATCTGCGCGACCGCGAGGGACTGCTGCAGATCGTGTTCGATCCGGATCGTGCCCAGGTGTTCGCGCTCGCCGAGCGCGTGCGCAATGAATTCGTGCTCAAAGTCACCGGGCTGGTGCGCGCGCGGCCCGCGGGCACGGCCAACGCGAGCCTCAAATCCGGCCAGGTCGAGCTCCTGTGCCACGAGCTCGAGATCCTGAACCGCTCGGAGCCGCTGCCGTTCCAGCTCGACGAGCACGTGGGCGAGGAGGTGCGGCTGCGCTATCGCTACATCGACCTGCGCCGCGAGGAGATGCGCGAGCGGCTGCTGCTGCGCCACCGGATCACGCGCGCGATGCGCGAATATCTCGATGCGGCGGGGTTCATCGATATCGAGACGCCTATGCTGTCGAAGGCGACCCCTGAGGGCGCGCGCGACTATCTCGTGCCGAGCCGCACGCACCCTGGGAAGTTCTTCGCCCTGCCCCAGTCCCCGCAGATCTACAAGCAGCTCTTGATGATGTCGGGGTTCGACCGCTACTACCAGATCGTGCGCTGCTTTCGCGACGAGGACCTGCGCGCCGACCGGCAGCCCGAGTTCACCCAGCTGGACATCGAGACCTCGTTCCTCGATCAGGCGCACATCCAGGAATTGATGGAAGGCCTGGTGCGGCATCTGTTCAAGGCGGTGCTGCGCGTCGATCTGCCGGATCCGTTTCCGCGCATGAGCTATGCCGAGGCCATGCGGCGTTTCGGCTCGGACAAGCCGGACCTGCGCGTCCCCCTCGAGCTCGTCGACGTCGCCGACCTCGTCAAGGGCTGCGATTTCAAGGTGTTCGCGGGGCCGGCGGCGGATCCCGGCGGCCGCGTCACCGCCCTCTGCGTGCCGCAAGGCGGCAAGCTCTCGCGCAAGGAGATCGACGATTACACCGCGTACGTCGCGCGCTACGGCGCCAGGGGCCTGGCTTACGTCAAGGTGAACGAGACCGCGAAGGGCCGCGACGGCCTGCAGTCCCCGATCCTCAAGTTCCTGGGCGACGCCGCGGTGCGGGGAATCCTCGAGCGGACCGGGGCCGCGGATGGAGACCTGATTTTCTTCGGGGCGGATGGCGCGAAGGTCGTGAGCGATGCCTTGGGCGCACTGCGGCTCAAGGTCGCACAGGATCTCGGCATGGTGAAGGCCGGCTGGCGGCCGCTCTGGGTGGTCGACTTTCCGATGTTCGAGTGGGATCCCGAAGCCAAGCGCTGGCAGGCGATGCATCACCCGTTCACGAGCCCGGCGAATCTCGACTATGCCGCGCTGGCGGCGAGTCCCGGCGAGGCGACGGCCAAGGCCTATGACATGGTGCTGAACGGCTCGGAGATCGGCGGCGGCTCGGTGCGTATCCACAGCCAGGAGCTGCAATCGGTGGTGTTCGATCTGCTCGGCATCTCGCCTGAAGAAGCGCGCGTCAAGTTCGGATTCCTGCTGGACGCGCTCAAGTTCGGTGCGCCGCCCCACGGCGGCATCGCATTCGGCCTGGATCGACTGGCCATGCTGATGGCGGGCGCCGACAGCATCCGGGACGTCATCGCGTTTCCCAAGACGCAGACCGCGGCGGACCCGCTCACGGACGCGCCGACCGAAGTCGGCGAGGCGCAGCTGCGGGAGCTGCACATCCGCATCCGCGTGCCGCCGAAGGTCGAATAGCCGCACCCCAGGATCGACCGTTGCAGCCTTATCGCCGTCCCGAATCGGTCTTGATCGTGATCTACACCGAGGGCGGTGAGTTCCTGTTGCTCGAGCGGCGGCGTCCCCCGGGTTTCTGGCAGTCGGTCACGGGCAGCCTGGAGTGGGGCGAGCAGGCGGATGCCGCCGCGCGTCGTGAGCTCACCGAGGAAACCGGCATCACCGACGGCGTGCTCGTGAACCTGCAGTGGACGCAGGTGTACGAGATTCTGCCGGCCTTCGGCAAGATCTATGCGCCGGGCGTGGTGCAGAATCTGGAGCATGCCTTCTCGTTGCGCCTGCGCGAGCGGCCGCCGGTCACCCTGAGCGACTCGGAGCACGTCAGCTACCGCTGGGTCCCGGGGACCGAGGCGGTGGCGCTCGCCTCCTCCAGCACGAACCGCATCGTGATCGGCGAGCTCCGCAGCACGATTCGATGAGCGCCGTCGCGGTCTACGTCCATGGGCTCTGGCAGACCGGCCGCGAGGCGGCGTGGCTGCGGCGCAGGCTCGCTCGGGAGCTCGGCATCGAGGTCCGTGCCTTTTCATATCGCACGCTCGCCGCCAGCCTGGACGAGAGCGCGCGGGCGCTCGGCGGATATCTCTCCGCCATTCGTGCCGACTCCCTCCACCTCGTCGGCCACAGCATGGGAGGACTCGTGATCCTCAGGCTGTTCGAGCTCCAGCCGCACGAGGCGTGGCCGCCGGGCCGGATCGTGCTGCTCGGCTCGCCGCTCCGCGGCAGCCGGGCCGCCAGGAACCTGGCGCGCTGGCCGTGGGGGCGCAAGATCCTCGGGCGCGGACTCGCCCAGGAGACGATCGCGGAGCGGGACCGTCGCTGGACCCATGAGCGTGAGATCGGGGTCATCGCGGGAGACCTGGGGCTCGGCCTCGGCCGCCTGGTCGGGCCTTTGAGCGCGCCGAGCGACGGCACCGTCTCGGTCGCGGAGACCGGGCTCGACGGAGCCGCCGATCGCACGGTGCTGCGGGTCAGCCACACCGGCATGCTGTTCTCCGCCGCCATCGCCCGTCAGGCCGCGGCGTTCCTGCGCTCGGGACGGTTCGAGCGGCCTTAAGGGCCTCGATCCCGATCGAGATCCTGCAGGCGGAACACCAGGTCCAACGCCTCGCGCGGGCTCAGTGCATTGGGGTCGGCGGCGCGCAGCGCCTCGAGCGCGGCGGAGCGAGGCACCGGAGGCGGGGGCGTGGGCGGCGCCGCGGAGGGCGCGGGCGCGGGCGCGGCGAACAGCGCGAGCTCGCCCTGCGGCGAGTTGTGGGCGCGCAGCGCGTCCCGCTCTCGCTCGAGCTCGCCGAGATAGCGGCGCGCCTGTGCGATCACGGAGCGCGGGATGCCCGCGAGCGCGGCAACTTGCAGGCCGTAGCTCTGGTTGGCCGGCCCCTCCTTGACGCTGTGCAAGAACACGAGCTTGTCGCCGTGCTCGACCGCCTCGACGTGGACGTTCGCGACGCCCGGCGCTTCGGCGGCGAGGCTCACGAGCTCGAAGTAGTGGGTCGCGAACAGCGTGAACGAGCGGATGCGCGCGGCGATGAAGGCGGCGCACGCCCAGGCGAGCGACAGTCCGTCGAACGTGCTCGTACCCCGGCCCACCTCGTCCATGAGCACGAGGCTGCGGTCGGTGGCGTTGTTGAGGATGTTGGCGGTCTCGGTCATCTCCAGCATGAACGTCGAGCGGCCTCCGGCGAGGTCGTCCGAGGCGCCGATGCGCGTGAAGATGCGGTCGATGGGGCCCATGGCCGCGCGGCGCGCCGGCACGTAGCAGCCGATGTGGGCGAGGATCACGATGAGCGCGGTCTGCCTCATGTAAGTGCTCTTGCCGCCCATGTTGGGTCCCGTGATGATGAGCATGCGGCGCGCATCGTCGAGGCGCACGTCGTTCGGAATGAACGGCTCCCGGCTCGCGCTCTCGACCACCGGGTGGCGTCCGCCCTCGATCGACAGCAGCGGCTGCGAGCCGATCTCGGGCCGCACGCAGTCGAGCGCGCCGGCCCGCTCGGCGAAGCACTGGAGCACGTCGATCTGCGCCACGGACGCGGCCGTCGCCTGCAGCGCGGGCAGGCGCGCGATCAGGTGATCGAGCAGGGACTCGTACAGCTCCTTCTCGCGCGCGAGCGCGCGATCCCGCGCGCCGAGCACCTTGTCCTCGAACGACTTGAGCTCGGGCGTGATGAAGCGCTCGGCGGATTTGACGGTTTGCCGGCGCAAATAGTCGCTCGGGACGCCGTCCGCCTGGCTGCGGTTGACCTCGATGTAGAAGCCCTGGACGCGGTTGAAGCCGAGCCGCAGGCTCGAGAGGCCGGTGCGCTCGCGCTCGCGGCGCTCGAGATCCAGGAGGAACTGCTCGGTGTTCGTGCTGAGCAGGCGCAGCTCGTCGAGCTCGGCGTCGTACCCTGCCAGAATGACGCCTCCGTCGCGCAGGAAGTGCGGCGGCGATTCCACGATCGCCCGTGCGAGCAGCGCATGGTCGTCGCCGTGGCCGCCGAGATCGCGCTCGAGGTCGGCCGCCTGGGTGCGGAGCAACGGCGTCGACGCCGCGCCGAGCACCTCGAGCAGACGGGGCATGGAGCCGAGGGCCGACCGGAGCTGCACGAGATCGCGCGGCCGCGCCGAGCGCAGCGCGATGCGCGAGACCACGCGCTCCAGGTCGCCGATGGCCCGCAGGGGCTCGGCGAGCGCACCATGGCGCTCCATGAGCTCGGCCACCGCGTCATAGCGCGCGCGCAGGGTCGCGGGGTCCCGCACCGGGCGGTGCAGCCAGCGCCGCAGCAGCCGGCCGCCCATGGCCGTTGCGGTCCGATCGAAGACCGCGGCCAGCGTCATCTGCGGATTGCCCGCCAAGCTCTCGTCGAGCTCGAGGTTGCGCCGTGTCGCGGGGTCCATGAGCAGCGCGGCATCCCGCTCCTCGGTGGTGATCGAGCGCAGGTGCGGCAAGCTGGATTTCTGCGTCTCGCGCACGTAGGCGAGCAGCGCGCCGGCGGCCGCGATCGCGACCGGCTTGTCCGCGCAGCCGAAGCCCGACAAATCGCGCGTCCGACATTGCTCCGCGAGCGTGCGCGCGGCGGACTCCGCGTCGAAATGCCACGGCGGGCGCAGGCGCCACGGACGCTCGGCAAGCGCGGGCGAGGCCGCTTCCAGCCGCGCGCCGTCCGGCGCCAGCAGCTCGGCCGGGCGCAGCCTCTCCAGCTCGGCCTCGAGTGCCGGCAGGTCGGCGAGCTCCATGACGCTGAATCGCCCTGCCGACAGATCCAGCCAGGCAAGGCCGTAGCGGCCGCCGGCGCCGCCCGCCACGCTGGCGAGGACGTTGTCGCGCCGCTCATCGAGCAACGCCTCGTCCGTGAGCGTGCCCGGCGTCACGATCCGCACCACCTCGCGCTCCATCGGCCCCTTGGTCTTGCCGGCCTCGCCGCGCTGCTCGCAGATCGCCACCGAGGCGCCCTTGCGCACCAGCTTCGCGAGGTAGGACTCGATCGTGACCGCGGGCACTCCCGCCATCGGAATGGGCGCGCCGGCGGAGCTGCCGCGCTGCGTGAGCGCGATGTCGAGGAGCGCGGCGCCGCGCCGGGCGTCCTCGTAGAACATTTCGTAGAAGTCGCCCATGCGATAGAACAGCAGCACGTCGGGGTGCTGCGCCTTGATGCGCAGGTACTGCTGCATCATCGGGGTGTGCGTGCTCGAGGGCTCGGGGGCTGAGGTATCCACACACGGATTCTGGCACAGGGGAGCGGCGCAATTGGCCAAAACGTGACCTACGTCCGCCGGCGGCCGATATGAATGAGTAGGCTAGCGGTCGCGTACGGATCAGCGGATCATGGACACAGCGCAACCGCCCATCAGGCCCGGCTTGGCGGCAAAAACCAACTGCAACATCGAGCA
>DATAYZ010000094.1:0-2540 GCA_036272295.1 Steroidobacteraceae bacterium | reverse complement strand
TGACTGCTACCGGTAAGGGTCTGTTGACCGCCCAAGGGCCGAGCGTCATTGGGCGGCCGACCGCTGTCCGTCGGAACCCTTACCGTTAGCAGTCACCGAACAGCTCTTACCCGGACGGGCGGGGGCCCCCGGCAGCGACCCTGAGGTGACGCCGGACGGGCTTGATCGGGCGCGCGGCAGGCGGCCCGTGTGAAGACGCTCACGCACTGAGCGCGCGACCTCCTCCTTCGGATTTAATTCGGGCCGGTGCCGTGGTATATTAGTTAGATGGCTAATCATTAGGGCACTATATGAGCGACATTCAGGAGCGCTTTTCGGGCGCGCTGCACAACACCTCCCGGAGTTGGCGACAGGCGCTCGACCGGCGCCTCAAGTTCCTCGGGGTGAGTCAAGCGAGCTGGATGACCATCGCGGTGGCCGCCAAAGCGCCGGCGCCGCTGTCGCAGTCGGAGCTCGCGGATCGACTCGCGGTCGAGCCCGCGACCATGGTCGCGATGATCGACCGGCTGGTGAAGGCCGGCCTGGTCGTGCGCGACCCCTCGGCGACCGATCGGCGCATCAAGCGCGTGATGCTGACGCCGGCGGGCAGCGCGCTCTACGACAAGCTGCGCGCGGAGGCCGCCGCCTTTCGCTCCGAGCTGCTCGCCAAGGTCGACGAGAAAAAGCTGCTCGCCGCGACACTGCTGCTCGAATCGCTGCAGCAGATCATCGAGCACGCCCAGGAAGCCTCCGACGCTTAAGCGCGCATCGCACCTCCATGATCCGCCCCGCCGCCCGTTCGTCTTGACGCGCCGACCGTGAAGCCCGGCATCAACCGTCCGATGATCACGTTGTCAATCATGCTGGCAACGATCATGCAGACGCTCGACTCCACGATCGCGAACGTGGCGTTGCCGCACATGCAGGGCACGTTCTCCGCGGCGCAGGACCAGATCGCCTGGGTGTTGACCGCCTACATCGTCGCCGCCGCCATCGCGACGCCGCTCACCGGATGGTTCGTCGACCGCTTCGGGCAGAAGACCATCTTTCTCGCCTCGATCGGCGGATTCACGATCGCTTCGATGCTCTGCGGGCTGTCCAATTCGCTCGCGGAGATCGTGTTGGCGCGCTTGCTGCAGGGCATGTTCGGCGCGGCGCTCGTGCCGCTGTCGCAGATGGTCATCATGGAGATCAACCCGCCCGAGAAGCAGGGCCATGCGATGGCCATCTGGGGCATGGGCGTGATGGTCGGACCCATCCTCGGCCCGACGCTCGGCGGCTGGCTCACCGACAGCTACAGCTGGCGCTGGGTGTTCTTCATCAACGTGCCGATCGGCATCTTCGCGTTCTACGGCATGTCCCGCTTCATCCACCCGACGCCGGCCGCACGCCGCACGCGTTTCGACCTGTTCGGCTTCGCCACGCTGAGCCTCGCCGTCGGAGCGTTGCAGCTGCTGCTCGATCGCGGCGAGCAGAACGACTGGTTCTCGTCCACCGAATGCTGGCTGGAGGCCATCGTGGCCCTGGTCGCGGCGACCTACTTCGCCGCACACACCCTGATGACGCCCGCGCAGCGGTCGTTCGTCGACTTCCGGCTGTTCAGGAATCAGAACTACATCACCGGCGTTATCTTCATCTTCATCGTCGGCCTCGTTCTCTACGCAACGCGCGCGCTGATCCCGACCATGCTCGAGTCTCTGCTCGGTTATCCGGTGGCCACCACCGGCCTCGTGACCGCGCCGTCCGGCATCGGCACCATGCTGGCGATGCTGTTCGTCGGCCGCCTCGTCGGCAAGGTCGATCTGCGCGTGATTTTGTTCGTGGGCTTCGCCATATCCGCGCTCGCTCTCTGGCTCATGGCGCTGTACAACCTCGATCTGTCCGAGGGCGACATCATCTGGCCTGGCGTGATCCAGGGGATCGGCATGGGGCTCGTGTTCGTTCCATTGAGCGCGGCGACCTTCGCCACGCTGGACGTGACCATGCGCGCGCAGGGCACGGCGCTTTTCAGCCTGGTGCGCAACGTCGGCAGCAGCATCGGCATCTCCATGGTGCAGGCGCTGCTGATACGCGGTACGGCGGTCGCGCACGCGGCCATGGTCGAGCGGATCACCTCATCGAGCGCGGCCTGGAACAATCCCGCGGTGTCCCGCGCGTATGACGTCGGGGTGCCGGCCGGCGCCGCGTTCCTGGACGCGGAGGTCACCCGCCAGGCCGGCATGCTCGCCTACATCGACGACTTCTGGCTGATGCTGTTCCTCACCGTGGCGGTGATCCCGCTGGTGCTGCTCATCCGCCCGCCGCGGCGCCGCCGTCCCAACGATCCGCAGCTTCAGGCCGAAGCGGCGGTCATCGATTAGGAGTAGCAAGGAGGCGCCGGTTCCCTTCGACTGACCCTCCGCTCGGGCCTACCGCCCCGTTTGGGTCAGAGCTACGCGGGCACTGCTACCCGCTACATGCGCCGACGTCCACCTTGGGGCCGCCTGATGAGCAGCGGTCTAGCCGCGGCCCAGAGACCCAACTACTGGTAGCAGTGCCCGCGTAGCTCTGACCCAAACGGG
>DATAYZ010000093.1:0-15976 GCA_036272295.1 Steroidobacteraceae bacterium | reverse complement strand
ACCCTCGTGTATGCGACCCTGGCTGAGGCGCCGGATGGAACTTTCAAGGGCGGGCTGTCGCTCGGATTCTGTCCGGAGCTCGACCTCAAGAAACCGCTGTGCAAGGGCTCGGACGCCCAGTCGACCCCGCGGCGGAACGCCAAGGGCGAGCTCGAGGGCGTCGACGTCCTGCCGGCGAAGAAGCTGTCGGCCCGATGGATCGCCCTGCAAGGCGAGCTCGATCAGGTCTGCCCCGCGGAGGGGACGCGCAAGTTCGTGGCACGGGTTCCCGGCAGCGAGATCGTGATGCTGCCCAAGGTCGGTCACGGCTATTCGGTGGAGAAGAACTGGCTGCCGCAATACCAGGCGGCGTTCTCGCGCATCGCCGGAACAGCCGGCCAGGCGGCGTCTCCCGTAGCCGATCTGCCGCTGCTCGTCGTGCCGGCCAAGCCGGGACCGCCCAGCTCCTGGTTCGCGGTCTTTCTGTCGGGCGACGGCGGGTGGGTCGCCTTCGATCGCGGCATATCGGAGGAGCTGGCCAAGCGCGGCATCCCCACCGTCGGCTGGGATTCACTCAAATATTTCTGGTCGCGGCGCACGCCCGACGGCGCATCCCACGATCTCGACCGCGTGGTGCGCCACTTCGCCGAGAAGTGGCATCGCAATCACGTGCTGCTGATCGGGTTCTCGCAGGGAGCGGACACCATGCCGTTCATGGAGAACCGCCTTCCCGAGGACACGCGCAGCATGGTGGGCTTCACCACCCTGCTCGGCATCAGCGACAACGCACTGTTCGAGTTCCACCTCGCCAACTGGCTCGGGGACCCCGGCGGCGGGCTCGCCACCGCGCCGGAGCTCGAGCACTGGCACGGGTCGCCCTACCTCTGCCTCTACGGGGCGCACGACAAAGATGCGGCGTGCGCGCAGGTGACCGGCAAGGGAGGCGTCGCGATCAAGATGCCCGGCGGCCACCACTTCGGCGACAGCTACCACCACATCGCGGCCGAGATCCTCAGCCACATGCCGAAGACCTAAACCTCTGTGGGCGCCAGGAACGAGGCCCCGGTTCCCTTCGACCAACCGCCGCTCGGGCGTACCGGCCCGTCCGGGTAAGAGCTACGCGGGCACTGCTACCCGTCACATGTTCCGACGTCCACCTCGGGGCCGCCTGATGAGCAGCGGTCTAGCCGCGGCCTAGAGACCCACCTACGGGTAGCAGTGCCCGCGTAGCTCTTACCCGGACGGGCCGGTACGCCCGAGCGGCGGTCGAAGGGAACCGGGGCCTCGTTCCTGGCGCCCATAGAGGTCTAGGTGAACTCGCTCTCGATTTTTTGCGCGACCTCGCGCATTTTGGGCAGGAATTGCTCGACGGCGGTGCGCAGCGCAACGGCGGTCGCCGCGTAACGTACGGTCACGGTGGCGAGCACGCGGTCCCGGCCGCGCACGGGAACGGCGAGGCTGGTCTCCTCCGACACGCGCCGCGCGCGATGCGCCATGCCATAGCCCTGCGAGCGGGTCTCGTTGAGCAGCCGGTCGACCTCCACGCGGCTGCGCGCCAGCCGATCCTCGGGAAGCGACGAGCGCGCCAGGAGCTCGAGCAGCGCGTCGCGCTGCGGACCCGGACAGTAGGCGAGGTAGGCGCGGCCCGCGGCGGAGCCGAGCATGGGAACGCGGACGCCGGCCGTGAACCGCTCGAGCGCGAGCGGGCTCTCGCGATCGGTGGTTTCGCGGATCATCATCGTGGCGCCGGAGGGCGTCGCCACCGCCACGGGCCAGACGATCTGCGCACCGAGCGCCGCGAGGTGCGGTTTCGCGATGTGCGCGACCATGGCCTCGTCGTCGAAGCCGTCGGAGAGCGCGCGCACCATGATGGTGGGTCGGTAGCAATCGTCATGCGGGTCTCGCTCGACATAGCCGGCGAGCCGCAAGGTCTCGAGGATCCGATAGGTCGTGGTGCGCGGAAGACGGACCGCGGACGAGATGGTGTTGATGGCGGCCCGCTCGAGGCGGTTGAGCTCGGTGAGCACGTCGAGGCCGCGATTCAGGGCGCGGATCGGGCGGGTGGATTCGCGGCCGGGGTGCTGCTCGCTCGCCGGACTCATTCCCTCACCCGAGGGTTCCTGAGAAGACTCCAATTTGGCGTGCATGATGGCTGCCTCGACATCATATTTGTCTTTTAAAACAATGCCATAGCCTGAAACCGCGTACACGAAGGAAGCTCATCCCTTCACCGCCGACCATGCCGCCAGCGCTTGCGCGCGGGCCGCCTCGTGAATTTTCACACGGTGCGGATAGCTCGTTCCCAGCCGCACTCCCGCCGCCGACAGGATCGCGGGCGGTGCCGCCCACGGCTGGTGGATCCACTCGCCCGGCAAGCGTCCGAGCTCGGGAATCCACTCCCGTACATAAGTACCTTGAGGGTCGAATCTGGTTGCCTGCGTGGTCGGATTGAAGATCCGGAAGTAGGGCGCCGCATCGGCGCCGCAACCGGCCACCCACTGCCATCCGAGCGAATTGTTGGCAAGGTCCGCATCGACCAGCGTATCCCAGAACCATCGCGCGCCCGAGCTCCACGGCTGGAGCAGGTCCTTGACCAGGAAGGAGCCGGCGATCATGCGCACGCGATTGTGCATCCACCCGATTCGCCAGAGCTGGCGCATGCCGGCATCGACCAGCGGGTAGCCGGTGGCACCGTGCTGCCATGCGTCGAGGAGCGGCTCGGAGGGCTGCCAGGGAAAGCGCTCGAAACGGCTTCGCAGGGGATGCTCCGGCATGCGCGGAAAGTGGAACAGCAGATGATGGGCGAACTCGCGCCAACCGAGCTCGGTCAGGAATGCGGAATCGCGCCATGACCTCGACCGGCCTCGATCGAGTGCGGCTCGCCGGGCTCCATGCCACACCTCGCGCGGCCCAATCTCGCCGAAGTGCAGGTGCGGCGAGAGCCGCGACGTGCCGCGCTCGCCGGGGCGGTCGCGCAGCGACTCGTAATCGCCGCAGGCACCTGCGAGAAAGTCATCGAGGGCCGAGCGCGCGCCGGCGCTCCCCGGGCTCCACGCGCCCGCAAGACCGCGCGCCCAGTCGATCCTGGGCTCGAGCGCGAGCTCGTCGAGACCCGTCGAATCCGGCCACGCCGGCGGAGCCTCGAGGCGGTCCGGGGCGGGCACCGGCGGCGGCGGATCATCGAGCGATTTGCAGCGTTTCCAGAAGGCGGTGAACACCTGGAAGGGCGTGCCGCTCTGCGTCTCGATGGTCCAGGGCTCGTGAAGCAGCGCAGCGTTGAAGCTCCGTGTCTCGAAGCCCGCGGCCTCGAGCTCGGTCTTGATCTTCCGATCTCGCGCAACCGCGGCCGGCTCGTAGCGGCGGTTCCAGACGACGCGCGTGGCGCCGCACTCGCGCGCAAGCCGCACGAGCTCGGTGAGCGAATGACCTCCGGCGCGAACGATCAAGCGTGAGCCGCGACTGCGCAGCTCCCGATCGAGCGACGCGAGACTGCGATGCAGCCACCAGCGCGAAGCGCCTCCCGGAGCGAACGCGCCTTCCTCCGCGGGCGTGTGGATGTATGCCGGCACCGCGGGCGCGTGCTCGGCGACGGCTGCCGCCAGCGCCGGATTGTCGGCGAGCCGCAAATCCTGGCGAAACCAGAGCAGGGTGGTCACAGAACGCTCCCGCGAGCCCACGGCCGGCGGCATTCGGCTACAATTCGCGACCGATTTTGCGGAAAGCTCAAGGAACCTTGCTCAATGTCGGAAGTACCCAACGCGGCACAAGCCGCGCCCACGCCCGTGGAGACCGTGATCGTCGGCGCCGGCCCGGTGGGCTTGTTTCAAATCTTCGAGCTCGGCCTGCTCGGCATCACTGCGCACGTCATCGACTCGCTCGCGACCGCGGGTGGACAGTGTACCGAGCTCTACCCCGACAAGCCGATCTACGACATTCCCGCGCTGCCCATCTGCGGCGCGCAGGAGCTGATCGACCGGCTGCTGGAGCAGGCCAAGCCGTTCAATGCCACGTTCCATCTGGGGCAGGAAGTGACCGAGGTCGAGCGCCAGGAAGACGGAAAATTCCTCGTCGCAACCTCCACGGGAACCCGGCTCGCGGCGGGCGCCGTGGTGATCGCGGGCGGCGTCGGCTCCTTCCAGCCTCGCCGCCTCGGACTCGAAGGCATCGAAGAATTCGAGGGCAGCAGCGTCCATTACCGGGTCAAGAACGCCGCCGATTTGCACGGCAAGGACCTCTTGATCTGCGGGGGCGGCGATTCCGCCCTCGACTGGACCGTCGCGCTCTGCGAAAAGGCGCGCTCGATGACCCTCCTGCATCGGCGCGCCGATTTTCGCGCGGCGCCCGCGACCGTGGCGCGCATGCGTGAATTGGTGGCCGCCGGCAAGATGCGGCTGCTCGAGGGCACGACCGCGGGATTGCGCAGGGACGGCGGCCGGCTCCTCGGCATCGACGTCCGCACGGCCGACGGCCGCGACGTGCCTGTCTGCGCGGAACAGGTGCTGGCCTTCTACGGCCTGCATCCGAAGCTCGGTCCGATCGCGGAGTGGGGGCTCGAGCTCGAGAAGCGCGCGCTCAAGGTGGACACCGAGAAGTTCCAGACCAGCGTGTCCGGCATTTTCGCGATCGGCGACATCAACACCTATCCGGGCAAGAAAAAGCTGATCCTGAGCGGCTTCCATGAAGCCGCGCTCGCGGCCTTCGCGATCCAGCATCATTTGTTCCCGGGCAAGCGCCAGTTCCTGCAATACACCACGACCAGCCCCATCATGCAAAAGCGGCTCGGCGTCGCCGGAACCGACCCGCATTGAACGCCCGATGAACCTGCTCGACGACTTGGTCAAGGTGATGACCCTCGAGCGGCTCGAGGTCGACCTCTTCCGGGGCGAGAGCCGCGACATCGGCAGCCCGCAGGTGTTCGGCGGGCAGGTGCTGGGTCAGGCGCTGGTGGCGGCGACGGCCACCGTCGAGGAGCGCACCGTGCACTCCCTGCACGCCTACTTCCTGCGCCGCGGCGACTTCAACTCGCCCATCGTCTACGAGGTCGACCGCGCGATGGACGGCAAGCACTTCGCATCACGGCGCGTCATCGCGATCCAGCACGGCCGGCAGATCTTCAACATGTCGGCCTCGTTCCAGTCGCCCGAGAGCGGGCTCGATCATCAGCTCACGATGCCGGCGGTGCCGCCGCCGGAGGACCTGATCGACCTCGAGTCGCACTATCGCGCCGTCGCCGATCGCCTGTCGTCGGCCGCGCGCCGGGTGCTCGAGCAGCGGCGGCCGTTCGAGTTCCGCCCGGCACGACCGCCTCCCGATCCTCTGCGGCGGGAGAAGACCGAGCCCCTGAAATACGTCTGGTTCCGGGCCGTCGGGGCGCTGCCCGACGACGAGGCGCTGCACCGCTGCATGCTCGCCTATGTGTCCGATTTCCACCTGCTCGACACGGCGTTGCGCCCGCACGGAGTGCCGATCGCGGCGCCCGAGCTCGTGATCGCGAGCATCGATCACGCCATGTGGTTCCACCGCAGCGTGCGGGTGGATGATTGGCTGCTCTATGCGATCGACAGCCCCAGCGCCTCGGGAGCGCGCGGCTTCACGCGGGGCAGCGTGTTCTCGCGGGACGGGCGCCTGGTGTCGAGCGCGGCGCAAGAGGGATTGATCAGGATAAAGACATGATGCTGAAAGCGTTGTTGATCATCGGGTTGGTGGTGGCGGTGCTCGGCGCCGGACTTGCCGTGCTGCGCAGGACCGGGCGGACCGGCGTGCCGGGCGATGACGTGCTGCATCGAGCGGCCGAGCGGGCGCGCAAACAGGCCGCGGAGGACGAAGAGAAGCGCTGAGGGCGGCGCGCCGGCTCACGGCGCGTAGTCGACGCGCGAGGACTCCCACACCTCTCGCGGGAGGACGAACAGGTGGCAATCCCACCAGCGGTTCTTCGCGCGCCGGTGCTTGCGGAACACCGCTTCCCAACGCATGCCGATTTTCTCGAGCACACGGATCGACGCACCGTTGTTCACGTCCACCGTCGAGATCACGCGCGCCGCGCGCAGGTCGTAAAAAGCCGCGTCGACCAGCGCCAGCGCGATCTCCGTGGCGTAGCCGCGGCTCCACACGTCCATGGCCAGCATGTAGCCGAGATCCACGACGTTGCGCTCGATGAAGGACAGATCGCAGGCGCCGACGACGCGCGCCGTGCCGATCTCCTCGACCGCGAGCTCGAAGCGCATGCGCGGACGCTCGCGCTGTGAGGCGAGCAGGCCCTCGAGATACTCTGCGGTGGCATCGGCGTCGCGCGGGCCGAAAAAAAGATAGCGCGTGACCCGGGGGTCCGAGGAATACGCGTGGACGGATTCCAAATCGGTCTTGACGAAGTCGCGCAGGCGGAGGCGCGCGGTGGCCAGCGGCAGCCTCAGGGTGCGCACAGCACCTTGCCGGGATTGAGGATGCCCTTCGGGTCGAGCGCGCGCTTGAGCGCGTGCATGAGCGAGAGCTCCACCGGGTCGGCACGGCGCGCGAGCTCGGCGACCTTCAGGCGGCCGATGCCGTGCTCGGCGCTGATGCTGCCGCCGAGACCTTCGACCAGGTCGTACATGGCGTGCTCGAGCTCGGGCCCGCGAGAGAGGAAGGTGCGCGCATCCGCCCCCGGTTTCTGGCCCACGTTGAAGTGCAAATTGCCGTCGCCGGCGTGACCGTAGGCGATGATGTCGCCCTCGGGGGCCAAACGCCGTATCAACGCGGAGCCTTCTTCGATGAGCGTCGGAATCGCCGAGACCGGCACGGACACATCGTGCTTCAAGCTCGCGCCGTGGTGGCGCTGAGCCTCGGGAATGGTCTCGCGCAGCTTCCAGAAGCTCTTGGCCTGCGCAAGGGACGTGGCCAGAATGGCATCGGCGATCTCGCCCTTCTCCGCCGCCTCCTCGAGGGTCGCGGTCAGCAGCGTGCCGAGGCCCTGGCGCGGGTTCGGCGAGGACAGCTCGATCAGCAGGTACCAGGGCGTTTCCATGCCGAGCGGGTTGGCGACGCCCGGTATGTGCTTGACGGTGAGCTCGGCCGCAAGACGCGGCATCAGCTCGAACGAGGTGACCTGATCACCGGCCGAGCCGCGCAGCCGCGCGAGCAGATCGAGGGCGTGGCGCGGCGACTCGATGCCGGCGAGCGCCGTCGCGGTGTCGGCGGGCAGGGGAAAGAGCTTGAGACAGGCGGCGGTGATCACGCCGAGCGTGCCCTCGGCGCCGACGAACAGCGACTTCACGTCATAGCCCGTGTTGTCCTTGCGCAATCCCTTCAAGGCGTGCAGCACGCGGCCGTCGGCGAGCACCACCTCCAGGCCAAACACGAGGTCGCGCATCATGCCGTAGCGAAGCACCGCGGTGCCTCCGGCGTTGGTCGAGAGATTGCCGCCGATCTGTGCGGTGCCCTCCGAGCCGAGGCTCAGGGGGAACAGCCGTCCGGCGTCGAGCGCGACACGCTGGGCCTCGGCCAGCGTGCAACCGGTCTCGACGATCATGGAGTAGTTGTCGGCGTCGACCTCGCGCACGCGATTCATGCGCTTGAGCGAGATGACCACCTCCGAGCCGCCCTCGTCGGGAGTCGCTCCGCCGCAATAGCTGGTGTTGCCGCCATGAGGCACCACCGCGACCTCGTCGCGATTGCAGATCGCGAGAATGCGGGCGACCTCGTCGACGCTCCTCGGCAGCAGCACGAGCGGCGTCGCTCCATGATAGAGGCGCCGAAAATCGTGGACGTACGGCTCGACGTCCTCCGCGGCCTCGAGCCAGGATGATACGCCGACGACTTCCTTGAGCGCGCTCAGGGTCGCGTTGTTGGGCGGGCGCGGCACGGGACTAGACGCGCTTGACGCCGCCCTCGCGGATCGCGGCAGGCACCGGCTTCAAGTCCCAGATCACGCCGAGCAGCGACATCAGCTTGAGCATGTAGAACGTGAAGTCGAACTCCCACCAGTAGAAACCCTGCCGGACCGAGGCCGGGTAGTGGTGATGGTTGTTGTGCCAGCCCTCGCCGAGCGTGATGATGGCGAGCCACAGATTGTTGCGGCTGTCGTCGCCCGTCTTGTAGCGCTGGCGGCCGAAGCGGTGCGACAGTGAATTGATGGTGTACGTGCCGTGATACACCGCCACGGTCGATATGAAGAAGCCCCACACCAGCATCTGCCACCCGTCGGTGTGCAGGCCCGGCGCCACGTGCTTGAGCAGCACGCCGAGAAGGAATACGCCGACTCCGAGCAGCGCGGGCACCGCCACGTCGAATCGATCCAGGAAGCGCAGCTCCGGATACTTGAGCAGGTCCTTGACCCTCGAGAGGTCGGCGGCGAAGTACTTGTGCGACATGAACCAGCCCATGTGGCTCCAGAAAAAGCCATGCTGAACGGGCGAGTGCACGTCATCGGGCTTGTCGGAGTGCACATGGTGATGGCGGTGGTGCGCGGCCCACCAGATCGGACCGCGTTGAACGGCGGTCGCGCCGAGCAGCCCGAAGATGAACTGTCCGACGCGGGACGTCTTGAAGGTCCGATGCGAGAAGTAGCGATGGTAGAAGCCGGTGATCGCGAACATGCGCACCAGGTAAAGGATCAGCGTCACGAGCAGCGCCGTCCAGCTGAATCCCACCCAGATGACGGCGAGACAAACGGCGTGCATGAATATGAACGGAATGACCCGCGCCCAGTCGACGCGATCGCCTGCCTCGGCGTCGGGGGTCTCCTGCCGGGTGGTGAAGTCGCTGTTGCCGAACCAGCGCGAGACCTCCCGGCTCAACCGCGAAGATGCCGGGCGCTCGATGGCGATGTCGTTCTCTCGAATCATTGGCCTACTCTAGTTTCAAGTGCTGCGATGCGCTCGTCGAGCGGCGGATGGCTCATGAGCAAGCGCATCCATCCGGCGGTGCTGCCTCGATTGATCCCGAATGCCTCCATTTGCGGGGGCATCGGCTCTCCTTCGCCGCTCTTCAATCGCTGAAGCGCGCTGATCATGTTGGCGGTTCCGGCAAGGTCGGCCCCGCCCCGGTCGGCGCGAAATTCCCGGCGCCGAGAGTACCAGCTAACGATCATGCTCGCGATAACTCCGAGCACCAGCTGGGCCACCATGGTGGTCAGGAAGTAGCCGATGCCGGAATCTTCCCGGTCGTTCCTGAACAATGCGCGGTCGACGAGGCTGCCGATGATACGCGCGAGAAAGATCACGAACGTGTTCACGACGCCTTGCAGCAGCGCGAGAGTGACCATATCACCGTTGGCCACGTGGCTGATCTCATGTCCGAGCACGGCCTCGATCTGCGAGCGGGTCATGTTGCGCAGCAACCCCGTGCTCACGGCCACGAGCGCCGCATTGCGCCTCGCTCCGGTGGCGAACGCGTTCATCTCCCCCGCATCGAAGATGCCGACCTCAGGCATGGCGACGCCGACGTGCTGCGCCAGGCGCTGTACCGTCGCGATCAGCCACTGCTCCCCTTCCGACTGGGGGCTGGAGATGACGCGGACACCCATCAACTGCCTGGCGGTCCACTTGGACAGGCCCAGGGAAATGAGCGCCCCGCCGAATCCGAACACCGCCGCAAAGACCAGGAGACCGCCGAGGCCGCCGCGCGGGAGCCGCACCCCGAGCACCTGCTCCAGGACGAACATCACCACGGTGAGCAGCGCCAGGACGGCGAGGTTCGTGACGATGAACAGGAAAATGCGCTTCATGAGCCCCTTTTGATCGGGAAAAGAATCTCAATATGGTAACGCGGTCGTATCTGGACGTCGGGCCGGTGAGGTTCAATTTCAAGCGGCTCCGCGGAGCTCGATCGCGGCGCCGCGCCGGCCGGCGGGCGTTCGCGCCGCGGTTGGACGAGGCGCTCGCGACTCCGTAGGTAGCTGTAACTAAAGAGAAATATCCAGCAAGGCAGGAATGCAATACAAGGATTATTACCAGATCCTCGGCGTCGCCCGGACCGCCGATGCGGACCAGTTGAAGCGGGCCTACCGCAAGCTCGCACGCAAATACCACCCCGACGTGAGCAAGGAGAAGAATGCGGAGGAGCGGTTCAAAGAGGTCCAGGAGGCCTATGAGGTGCTGCGCGACCCCGAGAAGCGCGCGGCCTACGACCACTTGGGCAGGGACTACCGTGCGGGACAACAGTTCCGGCCGCCGCCGGACTGGGCGCAACGCTTCGGCCAGGGCGGCGGTCAGCGCTTCTCGGACTTGAACGGATTCAGTGATTTTTTCTCGAGCCTGTTCGGAGGAGCCGCGGCGGGCGGCTTCGGCGCCGCCGGGGGTCCGCCGCCGGATGTCGAGGCAGGGAGCCTCGATATCACCTTGGAGGAGGCATTCGCCGGCACCAAGCGGCGCGTCACCTTGAACGAGGCCGGACGGTCACGGACCCTCGACGTCCAGATTCCCCCGGGTGTCACCGAAGGGCAGTCTCTGCGCATCCCGGGAAGCGGCGGGCGGTCGCTGGTCTTTCGCATCAAGCTCCTGACGCATCCCCTCTTCAGCGTGCAGGGGCGGGATGTCCTGATCGAGCTGCCGCTCGCCCCCTGGGAGGCGGCTCTCGGCGCCAAGGTGCCGGTGCCGACCTTGGGTGGACGGGTCGAGCTCACGGTGCCGGCGGGCGCGCAATCGGGGCAGAAACTGCGCCTTCGCGGGCGCGGGTTCCCCGGAACCCCCGCCGGGGATCAGTTCGTCGTGGTGAAGCTCGTGACCCCGGCCGCCCACTCGGCGGAAGCGAAGGAGGCCTACGAGCGCATGAAGCGCGAGCTCAGCTTCGATCCGCGCGCCGGTTGGCCCGTCTAGGGCCTTGCGCCTCTTGAAGAACGCGCCCGACAACCCCAAAGTCGCGGGGTCCCTCATTTCCTCGAACCGAGCACCGACAAGGCCATGACGACCGAAGCACAACCGCAGATCAGGGAGTTCCAAGCCGAGACCAAGCAGGTCCTGCGGCTGGTCATCCATTCGCTCTATTCGCACAAGGAGATATTCCTGCGCGAGTTGATCTCCAACGCCTCCGACGCCTGCGAGAAGCTGCGCTTCGAGGCGCTCGGGAAGCCCGATCTGCTCGGCGCCGACACGCTCTCGGTCCGGCTGATTCCCGACGCCGCGGCCGGGACGCTGACGATCAAGGACAACGGCATCGGCATGAACGAGGCCGAGGTGATCGACAACCTCGGCACCATCGCGCGCTCGGGGACCAAGCGATTCCTCGAGACCTTGAGCGGCGATTCGGCCAAGGACGCGCAATTGATCGGTCAGTTCGGCGTCGGCTTCTATTCCGCCTTCATCGTCGCCGACCGGGTGACGGTGCTCACCAAGCGCGGCGACGCGCCGGGCGTGCGCTGGGAATCCGATGGCGAGGGCAGCTTCGAGATCGGGCCGGCCGACAAGGCCGACCGCGGCACCGAGGTGACCCTGCACCTGCGCGACGACGACAAGGAATTTCTCGAGCCTTCGCGCCTGCGTCAGCTCGTGCGCAAGTACTCGGACCACCTGAGCCTGCCCATCATCCTCGAGGCCGACGGCAAACAGGACACCATCAACCAGGCGAAGGCGTTCTGGACCCGCTCCAAGTCCGAGATCACCGACGAGGAATATCAGGCTTTCTACAAGCACCTGACGCACGATCCCGAGCCGGCGCGCGCCTGGGCGCACAACAAGGTGGAGGGCAATCTCGAGTACACCTCGCTCCTCTACCTCCCGAAGCGTGCGCCCTTCGATCTGCACGATCGCGAGCACAAGGGCGGCGTGCAGCTCTACGTGCGCCGCGTGTTCATCATGGACAAGGCGGCGGAGCTCCTGCCGCCCTACCTGCGCTTCATTCGCGGCCTCGTCGACAGCGCCGATCTGCCGCTCAACGTGTCGCGCGAGCTGCTGCAGAACA
The DNA here is from genome assembly GCA_036272295.1 of Steroidobacteraceae bacterium. Taxonomy (GTDB): domain Bacteria; phylum Pseudomonadota; class Gammaproteobacteria; order Steroidobacterales; family Steroidobacteraceae; genus Bog-1198. Next base: position 4,126 of record DATAYZ010000093.1, on the reverse strand, counting down.
ACCGCACCGTCGAGAAGATCCGGTCGGCTCTGGTGAAGCGGACATTGGATCTGCTCGAGGATCTGGCGGCCGGAAAGCCGGAGGAGTACGCCGAATTCTGGAAGACCTTCGGCGTGATTCTGAAGGAAGGCATCATCGACGATCCGGGCCAGCGCGAGCGCATCGCGAAGCTGCTGCGCTTTCATTCGACCGCCGGCGGCGACGCGCCGGCGGTGACTCTCGAGGAGTACGTCGCGAGGATGAAGCCGGAGCAGAAGACCATTTATTTCCTCACCGCGGACACGCTCGCGGCGGCCCGCAACAGCCCGCATCTGGAAGCTTTTCGTGCCAAGGGCATGGAGGTGCTGCTGCTCACCGACCGCATCGACGAGTGGGTCGCCGGGCACCTGCACGAGTTCGAGGGCAAGACGCTTGCGAGCGTCGCGAGCAGCGCGGCCGATGTGGCCTCGGCGATCGAGACCCCGGAAAAGGCCGCGGCGGAGGTCGCCTTCAAGGACACGCTCGAGCGCCTGGGCAGGACGCTGTCCGGCAAGATTGCGAGCGCCGCGGTGTCCTCGCGCCTCACGGACTCGCCGGCGGTGCTGGTCGCCGGTGAATTCGGCTTGAGCCTGCGCATGGGGCGCATTCTGAAGCAGGCCGGGCAAAGCAATCCCTTCGCGACCTTGCCCATCCTCGAGCTGAACCCGAAACATCCGCTGATCGAGCGTCTCAAGGACACCGCCGACGAGGCGGCCTTCGCGGATCTCGCGCTGCTCTTGTACGACCAGGCGATGCTGGCGGAGGGGGGCGAGCTCGACGATCCGGCGACGTTCGTGCGCCGCGTGAACAAGCTCATCGTCGAAGGCCTGTCGCAATCGTCGAGGATCATCCTATGAGCGCTACCCCTCATGCGGGCACCCTCGCGGTGCCGCCTGAACCCATCGACCATGTCGCCGGCCCCGAGCACGCCCGGGTCACCGTGATCGAATATGGCGACTTCGAGTGTCCGAGCTGCAAGGTGGCGGCGACGACGCCGAAACTGTTGCTCGAGCGCTTTCCGAACAAGGTGCGCTTCATCTTCCGGCACTTCCCGCTGCAGGATGCCCACCCGCATGCCCTGCTGGCCGCCGAGGCCGCGGAAGCCGCCGGCGCGCAGGGCAAATTCTGGCAGATGTACGACGTGTTGTTCGCCAATCAGGCGCATCTCAAGGACCGGGATCTGCACCGCTATGCCGGGGAGCTCGGCCTCGACATGGCGCGCTACGTGGCGGAGATGGACGACCACATCTATCTGCAAAGAGTGCGCGAGCAGATCGCCGGAGGCGAGCGCAGCCACATCCGCGCCACCCCGAGCTTTTTCCTGAACGGTGCGATTCAGGACATCTCCTTTGGGATGAAGGCGCTCCACGACGCGGTGGCGCGCGCGGTCGCACATCACGGCTGAATTGCTGCCGCGCAACGGGCAGGATGAATTGCTATGATATCGGGACCTAGATGACTAGACTTGGTCTAGTAAGGATCTGCGATATGAAGCCGGTGAACATCTACGACGCCAAGACGCGATTCTCGGAGCTCGTCGACCGGGCGCATGCCGGTGAGGACGTGATCATCGGCCGCAATGGCAAGCCGTTGGTGCGGCTGACGCGGTTGAAGGCGGAGAAGCGCCAGATCCAATACGGCCTCCTCAAGGGGAAGGTCTGGATCGCCGACGATTTCGACGCTCCGCTGCCGCCGGACGTGCTTGCGAGCTTCGAGCGCTGATGCGGCTCCTGCTCGACACGCACGTGTTTTTGTGGACCCTGCAGGAGCATTCCGCGCTGACCCCGGCCATGCGCAAGGTGATGGATGACGCGGCAGAGGTCTACGTGTCCTCAGCCTCGATCTGGGAAATCGCCATCAAGGCGCGGCTCGAGAAGATTCGAGTGGACGCGGACGCGCTCGGTAATGCGATCTCAGCCGGAGGATTCGAGGAGCTGCCGGTGCGGGCAGTGCATGCGCTTGGCGTCGCCACACTCCCACCGCACCACACCGACCCCTTCGATCGGCTGCTCGTCGCCCAAGCGCTGCACGAGCCGCTTTTGCTGCTGACGGCCGACCATCAGCTTGCGGCCTACGGCGACAGAGTCCTGCTCGTCAAATGATCGCCCCCGTCGAGTGATCGTTCATCGCCGACGCCCTCGATCCGAACCCGGCCGGACTTCAGCTCCAGTCGCCGCCGCCGCCGCCGTCGAAGCCGCCGCCGCCGGCGTCATCCCAGCCGGCGCCGGGATCGTTCATGCCGAAGTCGCTGCCGCCCATGTCGCCGTTGTCGAAGCTCGCATCGGAGGCATCGGCGGGAGGTAGGGCGCCACCGGCGCCGCGTCCCCCATCCAGGAAGTGATGCGCCAGCTCCTCGCCGGCCACCACGCCCGCGCCCACCGCAAGTCCGGAGGCGAGACCGCCGGCGATGTTGGAGCCGATACCGCCGCCCATCGGGGCAGGGCCGTAGCCGGGCCCATAGCCCGGGCCCGGGCCATAGCCGGGTCCGTACCCCGCCGGCGCGCCCGGGGGCGCTGCCGAGTAAGGCACGTAGGTTCGGCGCCGGAACACCATCAGCAGAATCGCGATCGCCGCGACGATGAAGAGCACGGCGCCCCACGGGAAGTGGGACTGCGCCGGTGCTCGACGCATCATCATCTGACCCTGAGCGCTCGCGAGTCCCAGGTGCCCTCGCAACTCTTGCACCGCGCCGGTACTCTCGAACGACAGCCCGGGATTGATACGCTCCGCCGCGGCGAGCTCGGACCGGGCGCGGGCGACGTTGCCCTCCTTGTCGTAGAGCTCCGCCTGCACGTAGTGCGCGCGGGCGCTGTTGGGATGCGCCGCCAGCACCTCGGTGATCATCTGCTGCGCTTGATCGAGATGACCGCTGTTGGCGGCTTTGTAGATCTGGTCGACCGTGGGCTCGGACTGGGCCAGAGCCGATGACGCCGAAGCGATCGCCAACACGCCCGCTGCCGCGGCCGCCATGAGAAATCTCTTCATTTTCGCTGCCTCTAGGTCGAAAAATGACCTCTGCGCGTTAGATGGGGGCGCTCTTACGAAGTTCAACACCACCCTTCCGCGCGGCGATGGCAGTGCCGAACACGTGATCCCAAAGGCCTGTCGTGACGCCGAAATTGCCTCTTTTGGGCGAATAATGGTGGCGCATGTGCCACGCACGCAGCTCGTTGAAATAGGAGGACGAGGGCGAGCTTGCATGATGATGAATGACGTGGTGCACGATGCCGTACCACCAGTAGCCGAGCATGACTCCGATCGTGAGGCCGTCCGCCACGTTGAAGCCGAGGCACGCCCAAGCCGGGATCAGGATGCCGGCGCACAGCACGGAAACACTGACCCAGGTCGGCGTTCCGATGAGGTCGAGCGGCGAGGCATGATGCAGGCCATGCATCGGAGAGAAGTAAGCCATCCGATGCAATGCGACCCTGTGCAGGGCATACTCCATCAGGGTCCAAAGCAACAATCCGGCTGCGGCCGCCGCGATCCATTCGATGCCGCTCGCTCGCGGGCCGCGGTTGAAATCGATCGCCGCCAGCGCGGCCAGCACCAGAGGGTAGACGACGAAGTCCGAATAATAGCTCAGTCTGCTGAGGCGCATCGTCGCCCCTCCCTTGAGATCGATGCGTGATTGGACCCTGAACTCCCGATGATGTTAGCGAAAGAATGAGATGAACGCTTGGTAGATTTTTCAACAGCGCGCAACACCCTCGCGGTGGTCGGCGCGGGCTTCTGCGGCACGGTCCTTGCCGCCGGCTTGCTGCGCCGGCCGCCGGCCGCACCGACCGACATCGTGCTGATCGAGCGCGGCGGCGAGATGGGCCGCGGAGTCGCCTATGCGACGCACGAGTTTCCCTTCCTGCTGAACGTCCCGGCAGGACGCCTGTCCGCCGACGCGGCGGACCCCGCGCAATTCCTGCGCTTCGCGCAGCGCCGCGCGCCGCGGATCACCGGCGAGGACTTCCTGTCGCGCGCGCTGTACGGCGCCTACCTGCAGGACGTCCTCGCGCAAGCGGAGCACTCGGCGCCGGAGCATGTGCGCCTGCTGCGGGTGTTCGGAGACGTGCGGCGGATTGCACCGGGCGACGGCGGCTTCCTGCTCGAGCTC
>DATAYZ010000092.1:0-128497 GCA_036272295.1 Steroidobacteraceae bacterium | reverse complement strand
GACGGCCCTCACCATCAAGACCACGTCCGCGGACGGCAAGGAATCCACCGTGACCTTGACGTTCACGGACGATGGCAAGACCGCCCCCATCAGCGGCAACCCGGACTTCGATACCGTGTCCGTTACCCGGGTGAACGCGCGCACCGTGCGCAGCACCGAGACGAAGGCAGGAGCGAAGGTCGGACGCGGAATCCGCAGCGTGTCCGCGGATGGCAGGACGCTGACCTTCGCCCAGAAGGGCACGCACGCGGACGGCACCAAGTATGACGACAAGTCGGTTTACGACCGGCAATAGCTGCTCTCGAGGGGCCTTCACCGCGACCCGGTTGATCTATAGCGCAACTGCGCTATAAACTTGGTTGATGTATACATCAACTCGAGGAGCACCGGCTGAGCGGACCCTCGGTCACTTGCTGGACTCCTTGACGGCCGCCGCCCGCGACCAGGGGCTCAACGATTCCGCCTGGGCGTCGGCGGCGGGTTTCAGCAAGGAAACCCTGTCCCGGTTGCGGCGCCGCTCCTCCTGCGATCTCTCCACGCTGGCCGCGCTCGCCAACGCCGCGGGCGCCCGCCTGTCCGTCACGATCTGCGAGCGGCCGGCGGCCACGGCCGACGGCCATTTCCCCCTCGAGCTTTCACGTGATTACGAGCAGCGATTGTTGACGCTCTGCGCCGGCCGGACGCTCGATCCGGCCGCATGGGCCGCCGCGGGACCCGCCTTCTTCATGGCCGGCCTGGCCGTGATGCTGGCCGGCAACGCCGGTTCGGATCGCCGCGGCCTGCTGGAGCTCGCCGAGGTTTTGCACCCCGGTGCCTCCGAGGTCGCGGTCTTCACCCGTTGGTTGAAGCGAAGTCCCCTCCGTCCCTCGCGCTTCCTGCCGATGCTCGCGATGGAGGCTCGACATGCGGCCTAGCAGCGCGACGCGCCCGGAATATCTCGCGGCGTTCACGGAGCTAGTGCGGCGCATCGCCGACCCGCTTCGGGAGCTGCCGAAGCAGGGGCTGCCCATCAAGATGTACGTCGCCGGCGGAGCGGCGATGCATTTCTATACCGCCGAGCGCGTCTCCAACGACATCGATGCGGTATTTTCCAGGCGCATCGTGCTGCCGGACGATCTGGAGATCGCCTACCAGGACGCCGATGGGCGTGCCCGGCTTCTCTACTTCGATCGCCAATACAACGACACGTTCTCTCTCACGCACGAGGACGCGCACGATGACTCCATTCCGCTCTCCCTCAAGCAGATCGATGCCTCCGTCCTCGACGTCCGCCTGCTGTCGGCGCTCGATCTCGCGGTCAGCAAGATCAGCCGATCTTCGAGCCAGGACCACGGCGACATCGCCGCGCTCGCCAAGCACGGTTTGATCAGGTCCGCGGCGCTGCGCCGTCGTGCCGTACAAGCCATGGGAGGCTACGTCGGCAACCTCGACACCCTCAAAGGCGCCATCGACATTGCCTGCCGGCTCGTGGAAGACGCCGAGCGTCGAGCTTCCCGGTAAGCCATCCCCGGCGTTTCCGCCCGATCGGTCGGGGAAAGACTTGCGGTGGGCCATCGATCAGGCGGATTATCGGCAGAGCGTCGGCGCCCCTGATCCGGCTCCTCATCTGCGGTCCAATAATACGAACCAAGATCGACCCCCTCTAAAGAAGAGTCATTGCGAAGGAGCCCAGACATGGCGAGGATTGCCCCGTGCGCGATTGGAATCGTGGTGTTGGCCGTTGCGGCGATATGGACCGCCGGCGCCGCGCCGTCCCAGGACAAGTACGCCCTGAAGGTGCCTGGCGGCCTCGCCTTCGCCGACTTCAAGGGATACGAAAGCTGGCAGGTGATCTCGGTCAGCCAGAACGGCGGCAGGTTCGCGGTGATCCTCGGCAACCCGGCGATGATCGCGGCGTACCAGGGGGGAATTCCCGGCAACGGCGCCGCCTTCCCCGATGGCGCCCGGATCGCGAAGATCCACTGGATTCCCAAAAAGGCCGACACCGAGCCCGGTCAGCCGCTGGTTCCGGACACGCTCCACGATGTGGATTTCATGGTCAAGGACAGCCACCGGTATGCGGACAGCGGCGGATGGGGCTACGCCCAGTTCGAGTACGATCCCGCCGCGGAGTCGTTCAGGCCCGGCACCCTCACCGACAGTCCTCCGCAGGCGAACGACGCCAGGTGCGGCGCCGCGTGCCACACCGCCGCCCGGGCGCGCAACTACGTTTTTACCGTCTACGGCAACAGGTAACGCGAGCACGCCATGAGTGAGCATCTGCATCACAGATTGAAGACGCTGCATCAACAGCTGCTCGACGGCAAATTGCCGAGAAGCGTGCGGTGGGACGACGTCGTGGAGCTCGTGCGTCATCTCGGCCGGGTCGAGGCGCGCGGCGGAGACGAGGTCGCCTTCGCCCTCGGCGCCCAGCGCGAGGTCTTCAAGCGGCCGCACACCCCCGAGCTCGGCGTCGACGATGTGTCGCGTCTGCGGAGATTCCTCAAGCAAGCCGGAGCGGAGCCGCCGCAGGACGGGGCCGCCCGGTCGGTTCGCATGGTCGTCGTCATCGATCACCATGCCGCGCACGTCTTCAGCGAAATCGGCGACGACAGGCCGAGGGAATCGGCGCAGATCACGCCCTACGATCCCCACCACTTCCATCACCATCTGGTGCATCGCAAGGAAGCTCACTACGAGGGCGACCGCGTGCCCGAGGACACCTCCTTCTACGAGGAGACGGCCGCCGCTCTGGTGTCCGCCGGCGAGATCGTGCTGGTCGGGAGCGGCAAGGGCAAGAGCAGCGCGGTCAGCGTTTTGGCGGAATATCTGGGCAAGCACCACGCCGACCTCGCGCGGCGGGTTAAGGCCACCGAGATCCTCGATCTTTCGGCGCTCACCGAGCCCCAGATCGAAGCGATCGCCAAGCGCCACATGATCGCGAAGTAGAACCGCTCGGACAGGCGACTGGGCGGCTCACCACCCGATGCCGTAGTCCTGCCCGAAGTTGCTGGCCGCACCCCAGAGCGTCCCGTGCGCGCGGTCGACGAAGATCGCGGTGATGGGACCCGAGGTGCGGTCGTCGAATTCCAGCTGATATCCCATCTTCGTCAGCTGCCCGCGCACCCAGGGCGGCGTCTCGGCATTCAGGGTCAGGCGTCCGGGGAAGGACTGGTGATCGCCGAATGAGTCGCGCATCTGGTAGCTGGTGATGTTGGCCGCCTCGGCGGCCTGCTGCACCGTCATGCCGAACTCGACCACGTTCAGGAAGAACTGCAGCAGGTTCTGATCCTGCGTGTCTCCCCCCTGGACCGAGAACACCAGGTACGGCTTGCCATCCTTCAACGCAAGTGAGGGCGTGAGCGTCGCACGCGGGCGCTTGCCGGGCGCCAGCACGTTGTAGGGGCCGTCCCGCGCATCGAGGACGAAGCTCTGCATGCGCTGCGAAAGGCCGATGCCGGTCTTGCCCGCGATCACCGCGGGCGCCCAGCCGCCGCTCGGCGTCACCGACACCGCCCAGCCCTTCTCGTCCGCCGCCTGGATGCTGGTCGTGCCCAAGCGGAACGTGCGGTCGAACTCGGTCATCGCGATCGGCGTCTGGGACGGCATTCTCGAGTGCCAGGCCTCGAGGTAGCTGAGGTAGGGGTTCCTGCCGTTCTCGTACGGATACGGGTCGCCGGGACGGATGTCGGGGTCGTTTTTGTCCGGGCTCACGAGCTTGGCGCGATCGCGCGCGTAATCCTTGGAAAGGAGTCCCTTGATCGGCGTCGCGGGAGAGAAGGCCGGATCGCCGTAGTAAAAATCCCGATCCGCGAAGGCGAGGCTCATCGCCTGGTACAGCGTGTGGATGTAGCGCGCGCTGTCGTAGCCCATCGACTTCAAGTCGAAGTTCTCCAGCACGTTCAGCGCCTGCAGCATCACCGGCCCCTGCACCCAGGGTTGCAGCTTGTAGACCTCGATTCCTTTGTAGCTCGTGTGCACGGGCTCTTCGATCTTCACCTTCCAGCCGGCGAGATCACCCTCGGTGAACAAGCCTCCCTGCGCGCGCGTCGATGCCACCAGCTCCTTCGCGATGTCGCCCTTGTAGAAGCGGTCGTAGGCCGCGTAGATCGCCTGCTTGCGGCTCTTCCCCGCTTTCAGCGCCTGGCGCTCGGTGTCGACGAGCTTGCGCAGCGTCGCGGCAAGATCCGGCTGGCGGAAGAGCTCGCCCGCGAGCGGCCCCTCGTGTGCTTCGCCGAGGTGCGGCAGCATGATGCGGCGCGAGTCCGGCCATTTCTTGATCTCATCCTTGTAGTGCTCGATGACGCCGGACAACGACTCGTCGGTCGGAAAGCCGTCCGCCATCTCGATCGCCGGCGCGAGCACCTGCGCCAGACTCATCGTCCCGTACTCGGCCAGCATGGTCATGAGGCCGCCCGGCGTCCCCGGGGTCACGGCGGCGAGCGGTCCGTATTCGGGCGGGTAGCGCATCCCGAGCTTGTGAAAGTATTCCGGGGTGGCGCCGGTCGGGGCGACGCCGAGCGCGTTGATCGCGATCACCTTGCCGGTGTTCGGATCGTAGATGAGCGCCTGGGTCTCCCCGCCCCAGGAGAGCGTGGTCCAGGCGGTGGTCACCGCACCCAGCATCGCGCAGGCTGCATCGATCGCATTCCCGCCCTGGCTGAAGATCCGCGCCCCCGCGCTTGCGGCGATGGGCTTGCCCGTCACCGCCATCCAGTGCCGGCCGAACAGCGGCGGCTTCTCCGTCCGCGCCTGGACGGGTGCTCCGGCGGCAACCGCGCCGAGGCCGACCGTCACGATCATCGCGAGGTGCGACCAGCGGGCCCGTATCCAACTTGTGTTCGAGTGCTTGGCGTCGTTCATAGCGGCCTCTGGGTTTGAGGCCGAGATTCTACAGGCGATACGCGCGAACAGCGCCCCCTTGCACGTCGATGGGCCCGCCTTTTTGGCTCAATGCCACGCGCTCTTGAACACCTCCACCGTCGCGTGCACGGTCACCGCCTGGTAGTTAGGGTCCACGGGCGTGAACACCGCCGACAGCTCGTGCGCGCCGGGCTGCAGCACCGTGCCCGCCTTCGGCGTGTACGTGAACCTGCCCTCGAGCGGCAGGCAGAAGTGCGCCGGATCGAGCGCGATCGCATCCAGCTGCCAGAAAGTGAGCGGCGCCGGATACCACAGGGGCAGCGGCAGCCACAGCACCAGCGGCTTTGCCTGGTTCACCTGCAAGGTCACCGTCGAGGTGACGCTGCTGTAGGCCTTGTTGGACGGCGTGAAGGTCACCGACAGCGTGTGCTTGCCGGCCGGGAGCACCGTGCCCGCAGCGGGGCTGTACTTGAAGGTTCCCGCCACGTTGGCGGTGGCATCGAGTTGCGCCGACCCCAGCTTCTCGCCGTACGTGATCGCCTGCGGCGTCGCCCACTTCACCACCGGTGCGCTCTGGACCGGCGTGGTGACCATCAGCGTCGCGCCCGCCGTCGCGCTGGTCGAGCCCGCGCCGAGGCAGGTCAGCGTGTAGGTGAAGCTGCCGACCGACGCTCCATTCACCGCTAGCGTGCCGGACGTGGGCTCGGCGCCGCTCCACGCGCCGCTCGCCGAGCACGAGGTTGCGTTGGTGCTCGACCAGGTGAGCGTCGCGCCCGACCCCTGGGTGATGCTCGGAGGGTTGACCCCGATGGTCACGGTGGGCGCGGGCGGCGCACCCGCGACGGCCGGAGAGACGTTGAAGGCCACGGAGCGCGTCGCCGCCGCCGCTGCGCCGCCCGCGAAGCTCGCGGTCAAGGTGCCGACGCCGACCTGCGCGGGAGTCACCGCGCACGAGGCCAGCCCCGAGCCGTTGGTGACCGCGGTGCAGGTCGAGGTCCCGAGCGTGAAGACGATGCTCTGGCCGCCGAGCGGCGCGATCGGAGTGACGGAGATGTCGGACAGCGAAGCGACCACGGTCACCGGCTGATTGACGGTGCCCGCCTGCGGGCTGGAATTCAGCGCCAGGAAGGTGCCGTGCTTGCCGGCGGTCCAGGTGATCTTCACCGGGTTCGTCGCCAGCACCTTGCCCGAAGCCGTGCTCGAGGCCGCCACGGCGTCGGCGCCGGCACTCAATGCCGCGTAGGTGAAGGCGGCGTTGCCATTGGCATCGGTGTCGACGAGACGGGTTTGCGGGTTCGCGCCGCTCACCACGAAGCGCACCGGCACTCCCGCGATCGGGCTGACGTTGTGCAACGTGGCGGTCAAGGTGACCGGCGTCCCCTGCGCCGGGTTCGGCGCTACGGCGGCGGGCGTCAGGTTCATGGACGGCGCCGGGCTCGTCGGGTTGAAGTGACAGGTGCCGCTGCTGCTTGCCAGGCGATACACGGTGTCGTAGTGCGCCGAGTAGAGACACCCGTCGGGCCCCGTGACTCCGACGCCGGGAGAGCCCGTGGCCAGCAGCGTCCCCGCGCCCGGACTCGCGATGGGCACCTCGGTCAGATTTCCCGCCGGCTCGACGATGAGCGTCTGCGCGCTGCCGTCGGGGTTGGTCGCGCCGACCGCGACCGCGAAATCCGAGGTCACGCCGGACACCGCCGTCACCGTCGCGGTCGGCGAGTTGGTGCCCGAGATCTGCTCCACCGCCGCGTTTGGATTGTTGATGTAGCCCGTGACCGCATAGAGCGTGCCATTCGGCGCGAACGCCATCCCGCCGTTCGGCGAGGTCGGCAAGGTGGCGTACACGGCCACCGAGGTGGGCTGGCTCGCATCGGATTTGGCGGGGTCGATGACGCGGTAGATCGACGGGTCGTCGAGCCCCGCACCCGTGCAGTCATCGTCGAAAAACAGGTCGCCGCTCAGCGGGTCGACGGCGAGCCCCGTCGGGCACACGAGTCCGGTCGCCACCGTGCGCAGCACCGCTCCGGTCGCGGGATCGAGCTGCACCAGCTGGGCGCTGCTCGTGCCGGTGGTCGCATAGAGGCTGCCGTCCTTGCCGTAGGTGAGATTGGCGAACGAGGGACCGAACGTCGCGACGACGTTGGTGCTCGACACCGCGCCTCCGGACTGCCCGGTCTGATACAGGCCGCCGGTGAGGAAGTCGCCCGCGAGCGTGGAGCCCGCGGAGGTGAACACCGGATTCTCGGCGCCCGGACATCCCACATTGACGTTCTGCACGAACACGGTGGGCGCGGCCGGCAGGCCGGTGATGAACGGCGTGATGCTGAAGCCGGATCCCGCCGTGGCCGTCACGCCGACGCCGCACGCCGTGCTGGTGCTGCCGCTGTAGGTCACGGTCGCGGTGCCCGGCACCGGCACGTCGTTGTCGGTGACGTCGACGGCGGTGAAGGTCACCGCCTCGCTCACCTGATCCGTCACCGTGAACTGGATCTGGCCGCTGGCGTTGGTGACGCCGGGCGTCGGCCCGGTGATGGTCGCGTGCGCGCCGCCGTCCGAGATCGTCACGGTCTTGCCCGGGCTCGGCCGGTTCAAGGAATCCGTCAAGGTCACGGTGACCGTCGCGCCCGACTGCCCGTCCGCGGTCACCGTCGGGGGATTGGCGGTGATGCCGCCGCCCGCCGCCGCCGGCGGCACGAAGGACAGGCTCGCGGTCGAGGCCAGGGTGATGCCGTCGGTCACGTCGGTCGCAGTGAACGTCGGTTGCGTCACCGACGTGCTCTTGAAGGTGAACACCGCCGCGCCGTTCGCGACGCTGGTCACGGCGCTGGCGGGCGAGATCGCGATGCTCGCGTCGCTCGACTTCAAGGTCACGGTCTTGCCGCTGACGGCGTTGCCGTTGGCGTCGAAGAGCTGAACCAGGATGCCGCCGAGATTCGCGCCGTCCGCGGGAACGCTGCTCTCGGCGCCGGCCGCGTTGCCGTTCGTCTGCAGGCTCTGATACGGCACCAGCGAAACGACCGCCGAGTTCGCGGCGCTGGGAGCACCGACCTGCTGGCCCGTGAGCGCGAGATAGAGGAGATCGATGTTGGGCGACCCGAGACCGACGTGGGTGAAGTCGCTCGCGAGCGCCGCCGCGCTCTGAAAGCCCGGCGAGCCCGCGAGCGGATAGAGCTGCAGGTTGAGCGCGCCGAGATTGTGCCCGACGGCCTCGTTCAGCAGCGCGGCGTACGCCGCCCATTCGGGCGTCGCAACGCTCGTTCCGCCATACGAGGCGGGCGCCGGGCAACCCCCACCGCTGGCCTGGCAGATGACCATGCCCGTGGCCGGATCAGCGTCGATGGCCACGTCGGGGATGGACCTCATCGCGTTTCCACTGAGGCCGTTCTGGTATGTGGGGCGGTTGAAGAAGCGGCTGACGCCGAAGCCGCCCTGCCCGCCCGGCGGGCTCGCGGCAGAGCCGTTCCACCAGGTTTCCGAGCCGTAGGTGAACCCGGCGCCGAGCTTCAGCGTCGTGCCGCCGACGGCGGTCGCGTTCGGCGAGTCCGCCGGCACCCCGATGGTGTTCGCGGCGCCATCCAGGCACGTGCTGCCGGTGTCGCCGCTGCCGTTGAAGACGCTGATGCCCCCGGCGGCCGCCGCCTGCAGCACCTGATCGATGCCTTGCGCATCCGCGAGCGACACCTGGTCCTCGCAGGACGACCAGCTGTTGCTGATGACGCTCACGCCGCCGTTGATCATGGCGTTGAACAGTGCCGAGTAGTCGGCCGCGTGTCCCGTGAACGGCGCGTCGTAGACCACGACCTTGGCGCCCGGCGCGATCGACATCACCGTGTCGATGTCGAGCAGAACTTCATCCTGGTTGGCCCCGGCAGACGCGCCGCCGTTGACCTTGGTCTCGCTCAGGTTCGCAAGATTCGCCGTGGACAGCTGCGTCAGGCTCAGATAGTCGGCAACGTCGCTGGTCGGATAGGTGTCGAACTCCAGCAGACCGATGGTTTGACCGGTTCCATCCGCCGAATCCGTGCCCATCGTCGAGATCTGATTGTTCGTTTGACGGGTCGAGCCCACGCCGGCGCGCAGCATGAAGGAGTTGTAGATCTTAGCCGTCGGGTAGATCGGTCCGTCCCAGGAGGCCATCGAGTCGATCAGGCATAGGGCCTGCCACTCCAGCGCGGCAAAGAAAAGAATGCTGCCGTACGGGCCGAATTGCGCAAAGCCGGAGTAGGTCGACAAGGCCGCTGCCGGAGCACGCGACACGTAGGTCTGGACGAGGTTGTAAGCCACCCCGAGGCCCGCCGTTTCTCCTTCCGCGAGGAAGTCGCTGGAGATGCCCGGTCCTCCGCCGCAAATCGCGCCCCAGAGTGCGGGATTGCTTTGCTTGGTCGGCTGCGGCACGGCCAGATTGGAGAGGCCGGAAATGTCCGTCACGTACGCGGCGTATTTTCGCGGCAGGCGCGGATCGTACGCGTTCGCGTAGAAGTCCCGGCCCGCCAGGCGGTAGTCCCGAACTCCCGCGTCGAAGGTGCGCTCGATCTGCCGGCGCGTGCCCGAGACGGTGAGGGTCATCCGATTCTTCGATCGGCCGACCACGCGGAATCCCTGCCCCTTGAGGTACGCCGTCAACTCGCGGTAACGCTCCGCCGTAGGCCCGAAGCGCGCGGCGATGACGCGCGCCGGCAGAAACTTGCGATATTGCGGCGAGGTCGGGTCATAGACCGCGTGCAGGTACTGATAGAACTCGGACTCGTGGTCGCGCCGCAGTACGAGGGTCAGCGGAATGCGCTGCGAGCCATGAGCCGGCTCCGACGCGGCGGAACCTTCCCCGACGGGCGTGGCGTCCGACAATTGACGCAGCACATGTCCCGGCAGGCGTGCGAAGCCGGGACCGAGATCGGGACCGACGGCCGTCGGCGCCTGCGGCGAGGCATCCGGCCGCGCCGCGGCGACGATCGGTTCCGCCGGAGAGGCGGCGACGCCTGGCGGGGACGCAGCAACATCGTCGTTCGCGGCGATGGCCGGAGCAACGAGCAGGACGAACGCAAATGCCCCCAAGAGGTACGACATCCGCGCGACGATGCGACGTAATCCAGTGAGCATGGAGATCTCCCGTTCCCTGCGTCGACGTTAGCGCGAGGTGTGCCGACGGCGGCACTCCCATTTGGGAGGGAGCGCGCGCGTCGCGAGCGGGCGGCGAATGCACCGGTCCCCGAGGCCCGCAGCACCCCAGCGGCGGGCAAATTGCCCTGGTCTCCTTGCTCCGGGCGATCTACGCTTCGATCTGGGACGGCGATCGGAGACCAGACATGGATCATGCGGGCGTGCACCGAACAACGATCGATCCGCGCGGGTCGCGAGGCGGCAGCGCCCGCCGTGCGCTTCGAGCGGCCACCGCCGGCCTTGCGCTTCGAGCCCGCGCCGCTCACCAGGCGCTTCGAGCGCCCGTCGCCCGTCGTGTGGATCGAGCAAGCGTCGCCGGTCGTGTACTTCTGGCAGGGGCCCTTGCAGCGGCGCTGTTGCCGGCAGTCGTCCCGCAACGCGCTGCGGGCCAAACCCCGCCGCCCCCGGTCAAGATCGCGGTGTTCCCCTTCGAGCTCGAGGACCTGACTCCGGCCTCCGCGCTGCTCGGCGCCTCGACGAGCAGCCACACGACCCTCGAGCGCGCCACGGCCGCGGCGCGCGAATCTTTGACAGGCTCCGGGCGCTACTCCGTCGTCGATGTGAGCGCGGCGTCCGCGGCCGCGCCGCCGGCGGGCGGCTGGCGCGCATGCGACGGCTGCGAAGCGGCCGCGGCCGCGAAGCTCGGTGCCGACCAATCGTTGCTGGGGATCGTGCGGCGCGCGACTCAGACGGATTACTACGTGACCGTGGAGATCCGCGACGCGCACACCGGCAAGGTGCTCGATCAGGAGGCCGCCAACTTCGCCGGCGACGAGACAGGCTGGGCCACCGGCGTCCGGATGCTGATGAAGCACCAGGTGCTCGTGGCCGATTCTCCGCCCGCCGATTCACCAGCCGCCGCATCGCCGGCGGCGGCTTCCCCGGCCGTTGCATCCCCGCCCGCCTCGGAGCCCGCTTCTGCGACACCGGCGCCCCCGCATTGCAAGGTCGCGACGGTCAATCCGGTCAGCGGCTATGCCGAATGCGTCGATCCACGGGGTGCACCGGTTTCACAATTGCCGCGCGACGTCATTCTTAGCGAGCCCGCGGTCAAGTATAAATCAGACCCCTAGTCTCTGATTTCGGCGGCGTGGGAAGCCTGGACATCGAGGGGCCCAGTCCGCGGCCCACACGTCCCACTTCTCGATCTCGGGTGTCGGCAGCGGTTTCGAGGATTGCGCTCGAACGGAGGCAGCGCCGAGCATCAGCGCCGACATGCAGATCGCGCAAGCCTTGTGTTCATCGATGAGCTTCGCTTGCGGCATGTTCGCCCGCCGGCTTCCGGGCGGATCATTTTAATGCGATTTCCACAAAAAGGGCTTCCAAAGGCAGCGCGCAAGGATCGTCTAGTTGTGTACAATGGTGTGTGGAGGTCCACACAATGGCAACTAATCTATCGATCGATCCGAAGCTCATTGAAGATGCGCTCAAGGTCAGCGGAGAGCGCACCAAACGCGCAGCCGTGACGCGCGCGCTCGAAGAGTTCATCGCCCGCCGGCGTCAAAAACGAATGCTGGATCTCTTCGGAAAACTCGAATGGGATCGAAGCTACGACTACAAGGCCGAGCGGTCGCGCGGATGACTCTGTTCGCCGATACCAGCGTCTGGTCGCTGGCTCTTCGCCGTGACGCTCCGGGTGAGAGCGTCCACGTGAGCTTCCTGAGCCACGCGCTCGCCCAGGGTGAGCCCGTGATCACCACGGGTCTGGTGCTCCAGGAACTGCTCCAGGGGTTCATGGGACCCAGATCTCGGGACCAGATTCTCAAGCACTTCTCGGCACTGCCGCTTCTTACGCCGGATCGCGAGGATCACATTGCGGCGGCTGCGCTTCGCAATGCCTGCCGGCGTGCGGGCGTGCAGGCCGGGACGATCGACGCGCTCATCGCGCAGCTTTGCATACGCCACGATCTGACGCTTCTCAGCACGGACGAAGACTTCGCGCATATCGCCCGCCACAGCCGACTCACCGTCTGGGCTTCGAAGCGCTAGCATGGGATTCGATCGCGTTCTCCGGGGTTCACGCACCCTGCGCCGGCGACGACGAGGAGCACCAGCCAGGATGCGATGGCGCGGCGCAATCCGATGGGAGTAGACGCACCGTACCTTGCAATTGCCGCAACTTTGGTGTCTTCTTGAGCCGCATTCAAGGAACTGAACGCGCTGCACATGGACGTGTTACTCAAAGTTAGTATCCAGCTTTTATTCCACTCGCATCGGTGGCCGCCGGCCCATTAGGCAAAGGCGGGTCCCCCGACGATCAATCCGGTGAACATCACCCCTGTCATCAATGCGACCCATCAACCGTTCCGGTTTCCCAGCCAGACCGCTGCAAGGCCCGCTGAGGAAGGGACAGCATTTCAGAGTGAAGGCGAAGCCGAGCATTCCGGGCCAGCGCGTTCCGACATTCTCCGGTGTAGCGCCGATCGATTCCGACAAGGAACGTCAGCTCACCCTGACTTTCACGCAGTTACAGTATACGCAAACCGTTTTGCTCAATTTCAGCGGACTGTCGTGGCCGCATGTCTCGGTCAACACGCTCGTTCCCGCCGACGACATCGTCGTGCCGGCGTCGGCTTGGGCTTGAGGCAGCGCTCTGCTCGCCGGCATGGAGCGGCTCGGAGGCGCAAAGTGGATGCGTTCGTGCT
Organism: Steroidobacteraceae bacterium; assembly: GCA_036272295.1. Classification (GTDB taxonomy): domain Bacteria; phylum Pseudomonadota; class Gammaproteobacteria; order Steroidobacterales; family Steroidobacteraceae; genus Bog-1198. The sequence goes on along the minus strand of DATAYZ010000092.1, from coordinate 115,856 downwards.
CGTCAGCCCTTCGGCCACACCGTATTCGGCTCGCCTTTCTTGACCGTGTAAGCCACGAGAAATTTCAACGGCTTTTCGCGGCTGCCGTTGCGGCTGACCCGATGGTGGCTCGCCGGGTCGATGAAACTCTGCCCGGCTCGGAAGGTTTCCTCGGGATCAGCGTCGAAGGCCGATACCATCGTTCCCTCGAGCACGTAGCCGACTCCGACGACCGGATGTGAATGGTTGCTCGCATCCGCGCCGGGCGGATACGTGATGAGGAACAGGCGCAGCTCCCACTCCGGCGAATCCGTAACAGGCGAGGTTTGCAGCAGCTCGCGCGTGACTTGTGTGCTCATGGATGCTCCCGTGATCGTGGATTGGCCCGCCCCCGGCGTCCCCGCTGCGGCGCAGGCTCGAGCAGCGAGCGGATCTTCTCCTTGTCTGCCGCCGTCGCGGGATTGTAGATCACCAAGGTGAGATCGGGCCGGCCATCGACCGCAAAGCCCGAGAACTCCAGCGACAGTTTGCCGGCGACCGGATGATGCAGGACCTTCAGGCCGTCGCCATGGCCCTGCACGTCGTTGTCGCGCCACATGGCCGCGAATTCGGGGCTGGTCGCACACAGCTCGTCGACGAGCGATTGGACGTTGCGCGCCGCGCCGGCGCGCGCCACGTCCGCGCGAAACGAGGCCACCACATATCGCGCCACGCTGCGCCAGTCGGCCTGCGCCGCGCGCACGCGGGTGTCGCGGAACATCATCCGCAGCACGTTGCGCTGCCCCTCGGCCAGCGTGCCATAGTCGGTCAGCACCGCGGCGGCGGCCTTGTTCCAGGCGATCACATCCCAGGTCGCCGTGCGGATGAACGCGGGACTGTGATCCAGCATGTCCAGCAGCCGCTGCAGCCGCGGCGTGATGCCCTCGGGCGCCTGGTAGCGGACTTCCGGCGGCCGGCCCAAGCCGAGCAGGAACAGATGCTCGCGCTCCGCATCCGTCAGCATCATGGCGCGGGCGATGCGGTTCAGCACGTCGGCGGAGGGTGCGCCGCCGCGCCCTTGCTCCAGCCAGGTGTACCAGGTGGCGCTCACGTTGGCGCGCTGTGCCACCTCCTCCCGCCGCAGTCCCGGCGTGCGCCGCCGCGCCAGCGAAAAGCCGAAGGCCGCGGGATCGAGCTTGGCGCGTCGATCCTTCAGATAGTTGCCGAGCGGGCTCGCGTCCGTCATCCTGTCACCCATTATACCAGGATAATCTCACTACTTTACCTGCATGAGCTAGCGTATCAAGATCGCGCCCATCCGAACAAGGAGTGATCTCATGCGTGTATTCATCACCGGCGCCGCCGGCTTCATCGGCACCGCCGTCACCCGGGATCTCATCGCGAACGGCCACCGGGTGCTCGGTCTTGCGCGCTCAGACGAGAACGCGAAAGCGCTGCAGACATTGGGCGCCGAAGTTCATCGCGGCGCCCTCGAGGATCTCGACAGCCTGCGCGCCGGCGCCCGGGACACGGATGGCACGATCCATCTCGCCTTCATCCACGACTTCGCGAAATTCGTGGAGAACGGGCAGATCGACAAGCACGCCATCGATGCCATGGGCGACGCGCTCGCAGGCTCGCACAAGCCGCTCATCGTCACGTCCGGCACGCTGCTCGCCGCGCCGGGACGGATCGCGACCGAGGAGGACCCGGTGATGCCCGGCTTCTCTCGCGTGTCCGAGACCGCCGGACTCGCCTTTGCCGCGCGCGGCGTGCGTGCCATGGCGATACGGCTGCCGCAGGTCCATGGCGGCGACGGCAAATGTGGCCTGGTCAACTGGCTCTTGAATATCGCGCGGGACAAAGGCGTTTCGGCGTATGTCGGCGACGGCGCCAACCGCTGGTCCGGGGCGCACCGGCTGGACGTGGCGCGTCTTTATCGCCTGGCGCTGGAGAAGGGTCTCGCCGGCAAGAGCTATCACGCCGTCGCCGACGAAGGCGTCACGGCGCGCGACATTGCCGAGATCGTCGGGCGCCAGCTCGGGCTGCCGGTCGCGTCGATCCCGCCGGAGAGAGCTGCCGAGCATTTCGGCACCATGGCGATGTTTGCCGCAAGGGACGGCGCCGCGTCCAGCGCGCTCACGCAGCAATGGCTTGGATGGAAGCCGGCGCAGATCGGCCTCATCGCCGACATCAGCCGGCCGGGCTATTTCCAGGTCTGAGCAGCGGATCGAAAAGCGCGGAACCGGCGCAAGCGGCGGGTCATCGGCCCGCTGCCGTCACGCCCACCCGGCCGTCGGTGTCGAAATAATGATCCAGGCACGCCTGCAATCGCTCGCGATCGAGCGGCTTGGTCAGGTGGTGATCCATGCCGGCCGCCTTGCACTTGGCGTCGTCGTCCTTCATCGCATGCGCCGTCAGGGCGACGATGGGGATGTGTCCCCTTCCCGCTTCGAGGGACCGTATCTCGCGCGTCGCCTCGTATCCGTCCAGGATCGGCATCTGGCAGTCCATGAGAATCAGGTCGTAGCGCCCGTTCTGCCACGCCGCCACCGCCTCCCGGCCGTTGCCGACGGCGTGTACCTCGTATCCCAGCCGGCGCAAGGTGTGCGTCGCCACCTTCTCGTTGACCGGGTTGTCCTCGGCCAGCAGGATCCTGCGCTTTTTCTCCCCGAACGGGACCGTGCGCTGGGTGACGATGTTCTGCGTGCGGCTGTGCCAATCCTCTGCTTTGGCGGACAACACGGTCTCCAGGCAGGTCGCAAGCTCCCGCAACACCACGGGCTTGAGCAAAAAGCCCGCAAAGCCGAGCTCCTCGAAGCGCGTCACGTCGCTCTTCTGCCCCGAGGAGGTCAGGAGCACCAATCGCGTCGACTTCAACAGCGGATCCGCGTTGATGCGGCGCCCGAGCTCGGCCCCGTCGCAATCCGGCATCTGGTGATCGATCAGCGCGACCTCGAAAGGCCTCGCTCCCCGCTCGGCGTTCATGAGCGTCAGCGCTTCCGCGGCGGAATTGACGCAAACGGATTCGGCGCCGAGCCGCCGCAGCTGTCCCGCCAGTACCTTGCAATTGGTGCGATTGTCATCCACCACCAATATCCGCTGCCCGCGGATCGCAGCGCTGAGGGCCGGCACGGCCGAGCCGGGCTGCGCCACCGAAGCGCCGAAGCGCCCCGTGAACCAGAACGTGGAGCCGAGGCCTTCCTCGCTCTCGACGCCGACATCGCCGCCCATCATCGCCGCCAGCCGCTTGACGATCGAGAGCCCGAGACCGGTGCCGCCGAAGCGGCGCGTGGTGGAATTGTCGACTTGGGAGAAGGGCTGAAACAGGCTGTGCAAGCGCGCTTCGGGGATGCCGATCCCGGTGTCGCGCAGCTCGAAGCGCAGAGTCGTCGACTCCGCATCGTGCGCGGTCGGCTGCACGCTCAGGGCGATCTCGCCCGCCTGGGTGAATTTGACGGCATTGCCGAACAGGTTGAGCAGAATCTGCCGCAACCGTCCCGCGTCCGCCTGGATGAAGTCCGGGACCGCCGCATCGATGTAGGCCGTGACCTCCAGGTTCTTGGGATGCGCCTGGATGCCGATCAACCGCACGACGTCATCGATCAGCTCGCGCAGATCCACGCGCGCGACGTCGAATTCCAGCTTGCCCGCCTCGATCTTCGAGAAATCCAGGATGTCGTTGAGCACCGTGAGCAACGCCTTGGCGCTGTGGCGGACGGTCTCCGCGTAGTCCCGTTGCTGATCGCTCAAGCTCCCGTCCAGCATGAGGTCGGTCATGCCGATGACGCCGTTCATGGGCGTGCGTATCTCATGGCTCATGTTGGCGAGAAATTCGCTCTTCGCCTGGTTCGCCACCTGCGCCGACCGGGCCATCTCCTCCGCGTCGCGCGTGGCGGTCAGCAGCTGCTCGTTGGTCGCCGCCAGGCGCGCGTTGCTGCTCTCGAGCTCCCGCGTGCGCTCGCGCAGATGCCGCTCCGCGGCGATCAAGCGGTCATATTCCTGCAGCGACAAGCTCTGGCGCCGCATCGCCATGACGATCACCACCGTCGCCCCGATGACCGTCGTGATCCTCACCGAAGGGACCACGTTCGGCAGCGCCCACACGAGCGCCAGGCTGATGACGGCGGCGGCCACGACGAGCAGCGGAATCAGGCGCAGCACCGCCTCGCAGCGCCGCTGCCACACCGGGTCTTCGTTCGATTCGGTGTGCCAGATGAACGTGCCGTAGCCCATGCCGATGGCGACCAGCGAAAACGCCAGGTTGAGCCACGAGCCTTGCGCCCAGGTACCCACGGCATACGTGGCATCCCAGATCATCCATACCGCGGCGTTCAGGAGCGAGGCGGTGAGGAACACCAGCCACTTCGCGCTCACCCGCCAACGGAGCGTCGGCGCCATCACCAGGCCGATGCAGGTCGGCGTCAGCATGCAGATCGGATAGATGATCAAGATGGCAAGATCGATCGGCTCGTCGCCGCGTCTCGGCAGGTACAAATCCGCCGTCAGCGTCAGCACCACCAGCGCCAGGGCCGTGGCGTTGAGGTCGAACGCGCGCCGCTGGATCGGCGGGCGCCCCCGAATCGGCGCCAATATCCCCATGACGAAGCACGGGCCGATGGTCAGGAACATGGCATCCGAAAGATTGACGATGAGCGTCTTCTGGGTGATGTCCTGCAGATCGAACAGCACTTGAGCCGCGAAGGTGATCGTGAGGCCTCGCGCAAACCAGCGGCGCGACACGGCGTCGCCCCCGCCGGCGCGGCGCACGCCCATCCACGCCACCGCCGCCGCCACGCCGTAGGCGATGGTCCAGTGGAGATAGTCGAAGGTGTGTCCCGTGGCGAGGCCGTCGCTGAGACGGGCCGCCACGAACAGGCCGGTCACGACGATCACCGCGCCGACGGCCAGGCGCGCGGCGAGCTCGTTTTCCCCAGTTTTCGATTCGCCCGAATTCAGGCTCGACATCGGCGGCGCATGCACTCGAGGGATGGATGATGGGACTGCAAAATGACATTAACATATCGGGGGTTTGCAGCCTGCCGTGCCAACCCGGATACGTGTAGGACTAGTGTGATGCGCTTCGCATTCCTTCCGTGAAGCAGCGCGCAGTTCCGTCCCGTGACCCGCGGAGCCGCGCCAGCCGGCCAACGGCGGCCGAGGACGCCCGGCCAGCGTCAGTGGCCGGGCACTCCGCCATTCGGTGCCGGCGTTGCCTCGAGCTTTCTACGCTTGATCAGAAAGAGCGCCGCGCCCACCGGCATCGAGACCGACACGATCCAAGGACCGAAGAAGGCAGCGCTGCAGGAGGCGCTCAGCAACTGAGCCGCCAGCAACATGACACCCCACTGCCCGGTCGTCCAATTGACCGAAAGCTTGCCGAACCCGAACAGGATGAAGAGAATCCACAGCCATTTTCTTCGCGTCATTTTGGTTCTGATGCAGATGATCAGCGCGACGAGGGTGAAAATCACCGCCGCGATCGCCGCGCCGAGCACGCCATACTGTAGAGCGCCTTTCCCCGACAGGCTGAAGTCGTGCTGCGCATTCAGCGACGCGGATTCCGGCAGGATGCGAAAGCCCACGATGGTAGACACGCCGTCCTTGGTCTTTCTCGCCACGTTTATCAGCAAATACCGCGTCCCGAATTGGTACTCGTAAGTAAGATTCAGCGTCGTTCCGGCGGCTGCCGAAGTGAATCGATTCGCTCCAACGAGCTGGACCGAAATGAGCGGCGCGTTCGGAATCATCGACGCCATCTTCGCCAGCGTGCCTCCGGCCAGCTCGCCGGCAATGCTGGGATCAGCCGCCTTTTCGATGTCGCCGAAATCGCGACTCCGCAGCTCGTCGATATATTTCCGGGCGATCGCCTGTTCCGCAGGCGACGCGAACTTCTGCAGCAAGTCCTTCTGCTGGCAACCTGCCGACATACCGAAGATCAGAATCCAGGGGAGCCATCGCCCCGCAACGCCCCGGACGCCACATGGCTTTGAATCTCCATGACGATCCCACTGCGCTTTTGATCTCCTATTTTTCATCACGATCCTCCCTGTGGTACCGCCGCCCTGGTATGCCGCAGCTCGCCGATGAGCCCGGAAGTGACCGCGGCGAGAGTGGCTAGGCTAGCGCAGATCCGTACCGTCGCTGAGCTTATCCACGTATTTCCGATAAACGAAAGACCGATCCCGCAGGCGTCCGGTTCTTCGGCAACCTAGCTCGCAGATTCTTTCAACACGCGCACACGATTACCAAGCAGGGCGACTAGTAACGAGATCGTTACCAACCGGCCATGGTAGTCAAACTCTCTTTACTTAGCATTGGATAAGCCCCGAGCCGACACGCCTCATCTCAATAGATCTCAGGCACCACCATTTCCTCCGGCACGTCCTGCCGCGAATAATCCTCGTGGCGCTCGCGCTGCGGCAGCTCGATCGGACCTCTCTTCGCTTCGACGTAGGGAAACTGCTTGAGGAGATGGTCGATGCAGTTGAGGCGCGCGCGCTTCTTGTCGACCGCGTGCACCACCCACCAGCGCGCCTCCGGGATGTGGGATCGCGCCAGCATCACTTCCTTGGCCTTGGTGTAGTCCTCCCAGCGGCGCCGCGACTCCAGATCCATGGGGCTGAGTTTCCACTGCTTCAGCGGATCGTGCACGCGCCCGATGAAGCGCAGGTACTGCTCCTCGTCGGTGATCGAGAACCAGTACTTGAGCAGGCGGATGCCGGAACGCACCAGCATGCGCTCGAACTCGGGCACCGAGCGGAAGAACTCCTCGTACTCCGCGGCCGTGCAGAAGCCCATCACCCGCTCGACCCCCGCGCGGTTGTACCAGCTCCGGTCGAAGAGCACGATCTCGCCCGCGGCCGGCAGGTGCGAGACGTAGCGCTGGAAGTACCACTGCGAGCGCTCGCGATCGGTCGGCGCGGGAAGCGCCGCGACGCGGCACACGCGCGGATTGAGCCGCTGGGTGATGCGCTTGATGGCGCCGCCCTTCCCCGCCGCGTCCCGGCCCTCGAACAGGATGACCACTTTCTGCTTCGATGCCACCACCCAGTCCTGCAGCTTGATCAGCTCGGCCTGCAGCCGGAAGAGCTCGCGGAAATAATTCTGCCGGTAGGCCCTCGAGCCCTCCTCCCCGCCCACCGCGCGCGCCTCCGCGCCGGGTTCGCGGTCCTCGATCTCCATCTCGAGCTCTTCGTCATAGGCATCGGCGAGGTCCAGGCCGATGCGGCGGATGATCTCTTCATGGTCCATGGGCGGCGGCTGGCTCATCGGTAGGTCTCCCCGGCGAAACCCGAATCATGCCCCGCCAGGCTGTATCGCGGCTACCGGCATGAGCGCGCAACGAAGCTGTCACATTCGTCGCGGGTCCCGGCGCCTATGATGAGGGCGACGCTTGGATCCCGAACAACTCTCCCCGCCGCGCCCGCGAAATATCTGGGGTATCCGATGAGCACGACACCACCTCCCCCGCCACGGCCCGATGCCGACGCGGCTCCGCTCGATCCCGCCCTGGCACGCCGGCTCGAGCGGCTCGGCCTGGCGGAGCACAAGGATCAGTGGACCGAGCGCTACGTGCTGTGCCAGCGCCTGGTCGAGCCGTCCGAGTCGGACCCGCGGCAGGAATTCGAGGCGACCAGCCGGTTCATCCGCGACCTCGTCGCTCACCGCTGGGTGTCCACGCGGCGCGCGCGCGAGCAGAGCACGCCGAAGCGCATCCACTACTTGTCGATGGAATTCCTCCTCGGACGGAGCCTGCGCAACAACATGATGAATCTCGCCGCCGAGCCTCTGGTGCGACACGCCTTGCAGCAGCAGCACTGGAATCTCGACGCGTTGATCGAGGAGGAGCGGACGCCGGCCTCGGCAACGGCGGCCTCGGCCGGCTGGCCGCGTGCTTCATCGACTCGCTCGCGACGCTGCAGTATCCCGCCATCGGTTACGGCCTGCGCTACGCATACGGCATCTTCCGCCAGGCCATCCGCAACGGCGCGCAGGTCGAGCAGCCCGACAACTGGCTGCGCAGCCGGGACCCTTGGGAGATTCCGCGCCCGGAGCGGCGTTACGCGGTGCCGCTCAACGCCAAATTCGAGCTGCACGGCTCCGAGCTGAAGTTCACGCCCAACCGGCCGGCCCGCCTGGTGGTAACCGCCTACGACCGGCCCGTGGTGGGCTTACGGAGCCCACTGCATCAACACGCTCAGGCTCTGGGCCGCCACCGCGCCCACTACGAGCACGAGGCCGAGACTCGCGAGGCCGTCGATCTCATCACCTCCGGGCGCTTCACGGAGGGTGAGCCCGGCCTGTTCGACCCGATACGCCGCGCCCTGCTGGACTACGGCGACAACTACCGCCACCTCGCCGACCTCACCGACTACGCACGTGCGCACCGGAAGCTCGACGCCTGCTACACAGACGCCAAGGCGTGGACTGCCAAGGCGATTCGCAACGTCGCGTGCTCGGGAAAGTTCTCGAGCGATCGGACCATCAGGGAGTATGCCGAGGAGATTTGGAACTTGCGGGTCGCGCCGGTCGAGTGAGCCTTGAGGCACGATGCGAGCCGCCCGTGAGGCCGTATGATCACCCGCGGCTGACGGGCGTCAGCCAGGTTTGCGCCAGCCTCACCCACATCGACCCGCCCAGCACGATGAGCTCGTCATTGAAGTCATAGCCCGGATTGTGCAGCGTGGCCGACCCGTCGCCATTGCCGATGACGAAGTAGCAGCCCGGCTTGTCGAGCAGGTAGAAACCGAAGTCTTCCGACCCCATCGTGGGCTCGAACTCGCGCACGTTCCGTTCCCCGACCATGGATCGGAGGACATTGCGGACGAATTCCGTCTCTTTTGGGTGATTGATCGTCGAAGGATAGTAGCGATCGAACTCGAATTCACAGGCGGCATCGAACGCCGCACAAGTGCTCTCGGCGATCTTCCTCATGCGTCCTTCGATCATGTCGACGATTTGGGGAGTGAAAGCTCTCACGGTACCTTGAATCTCGCAGGAGTCCGGCACGGCGTTGATCGCCTCGCCCGCACGAACCATCGTGACGGAAAGCACGGCGGCATCCATCGGACGCCGGTTGCGCGTGATGATGGTCTGGAAAGCCTGCACCATCTGGCAGGCGACGGGTACCGGATCGATACCGTCGTGCGGCATGGCCGCGTGGGCGCCCTTGCCGCGGATGGCAATCTTGAATCGATTGCCGGATGCGAAGGCCGGCCCCGGGTTGACCGCGAACTGCCCGGCGGGCAGCCCCGGCCAGTTGTGCATGCCGAAAACCGCCTCCATCGGGAAGCGCTCGAAAAGGCCGTCCTTGATCATCTCGCGTGCGCCGCCGCCGCCTTCCTCGGCGGGCTGGAAGATCAGGTGGATGGTGCCATCGAAATCGCGGCACTCGGACAGGTGCTTCGCTGCAGCCAGCAGCATCGCCGTATGACCGTCGTGTCCACAGGCGTGCATCTTGCCCTGGTGCGTACTGGCGTGGGCGAACGTGTTCCGCTCGGTGATGGGGAGTGCGTCCATGTCGGCGCGCAGGCCGACGCTGCGCCGGCTGGTTCCGTTCTGGATGATGCCGACGAGGCCGGTCCTGCCGAGACCGCGATGAATCGGGATGTTCCATGCGGTGAGGGCTTTTGCGATCAGGTCAGAGGTGCGGTGCTCCTGATATCCGAGCTCTGGATGTGCGTGCAGATCCCGGCGCAGAGCCTTAAGGTGGGGCGCGCTCGCGGCGATCCCGGGAATCGCGCAGGTAAGCGCATCGCTCAAGGCTGCAGCCAGGGTTCCAGCCCGATGTCGAAATCTCGTACCGGCGCGGCACCCCGCAGATACTGGATGAAATAGTCCCAGATGCGCTTCTGCACATAGGAAGTGTACCAATGAAAGTGGCTGCCGTTGGGGATATAGATGAGATCGTAGGTCTTGTTCGCCCGGGTTAACGCATCGATCAGCAGCATGTGCTGATTGGGGAACACCTGCTCGTCGAGATCCGAATACGTGAGCAGCAGATGTCCTTGGAGACGGGCGGCCATGCGGGTGACCTCGACCCTGTCCCAGTTCGCCGGCGTCTCGTCGGGACGCCCGCGATACGGAGTGCCGTCCGCGTAGATCGGCAAGCCCAGATAAGCCTCATAGCCGGCGTACAAGGCCGAATAATCGTACACCCCGGCGGACGCGACGGCGACCTCGTAGAAGTCGGGGTGACTCAAGATGGCCTGCGCCGCAAAGGTGCCCCCCCAAGACTGTCCGATGACCCCTACCTTCGAGATATCCATCTCCGTGTGTCGCTGAGCGAGCTGTCTGATCGCCGCGACATGATCGTCTATGCCGACCTGCGTGAACTCGGGATAGCCCGCGTCACGAAAGGCGCTGGAGCGCATCGCAGTGCCGCGTCCATCGACGATCACCAAGGCAAAGCCGAGACGGGTCAGCGAGCTCCCGCCGCAACGTCCGTTCGAATGCGCCAATGTGAAATTGCGCGGATTCGTGGCACTGGACGCGCCGTTGTAAGCACAGTCGATCACCGGATATTTCGAATCGGCGTCCCGGGTCCGTGGCGCGAAGTAAGTTGCATACAGGTCCGTCTTGCCGTCGGCGGCCTTGACGGGCTCCCGCTTCGGAGGCACCCAGCCCGCCGCAAACAGCCGCGACGCGTCCGCGCGCTCGAGCTCGGCGATGAGATGGCCGTCGCGCGTCGAGCGCAGCTCGCTCACGGGCGGCCGATCGACGGTCGACCAGGTATCCACGAACACGCCGGCGCCCGGGAGGATCAGTTCCGAGGGCCGGGCTTCGCGAAACTGGTGATGCGAGAGCGTGTCGTGGGGCAGATCGAAATAATGATCGGCATCCGCCGCCGTCAGCCGGGTGGCTCCTCCGCCCCCGTCTAGGCGCGCGCGATACAGATGGCGGTAATAAGGATCGCGGCCCGCCTCCCGCCCCGTCGCGGTGAAATAGATTTCGCGGCGCGCTTCGTCGATCGCCTGTATGTCGAGCACCGCGCCATCGCCGCGGGTGATCGCGTTCTTGAGGCGCCCGGTTTGCGCATCGTACAGATAGAGCTGCTCCCACCCGGTGCGATCCGAGTACCAGATCAGATCGGCGCCATCTCCCACCAAGCGCACGTTGGACGGATCCCAGAACGTATTGAATTCGAACCGCGTCGCCGCGGATTCCTCGACGACCTTCGTTGCGTTGCCGGTCGCCAGCTCGACCCGGAATACCGCGGCCGACTTCCATCCGGGAGTGCGCGCCAGGATGAAGGCCTGCCCACGACTTCGGCTCCAGCCGAGGACCGGCGCCCACCCGGAGGGCCAGCTCAGCTCCGGATAACCTTCGGGCAGCCGAATCTCCTTCCGGCTGCCGGTCTCGAGATCGAACAGGAAGTATTCGATGCTGACGGTGTGACGATCGCCGGGCAACGGCACGCGCACATCGTGGACGATGGGGCGGCGCGAGCCGTCGGCCGGCACCCACTCCACATAAGGCCAGAGCTCCACGCCGCGCTCATCGACGCGCGGCGCAATGACATACCGTCCATCGGGCGACCAATAGGTTTGAAAGGGCCGAGACGCGTCGCGCGAATCCAGCGTCGCAATCTTTGCAAGGGATCCGTGATACGGCTCGTTTGCCCACGAGAGCAACGGCACGCCATCCGTGGTGAGCGCCCGGTCCTCGCCCGTGCGCATGTCACGTACGAACAGATTGTTGTCGCGCGTCAGCACGGCCCGGTGCCCATCCGGCGACGGCAACAGCTCCGGCGCGGCGGCGGGAGCGTCGGACCATCGGCATCGTTGAGCCTCCAAGGCCCGTTCGAGCCCTGAGTGGTCGAAGGCCGGCGACTTCACGCCTTTGGCGCTCACGAGCACGAATTCCGGACCGTCCTGCCCGTCGCGCTGATACCAGAACTGCCCGTGATCGCCGCACCAGTGCGGCGACACCGTCTCGTTGCGGACCAGGCCCTGCAAGTTCGGGTAGAGCAGCTTGGCCGCTGCGGCATAGTCCGCGCGCGAGGGACCGGGCGCCGCCGCGGCGGCCGATTGGCTCCACGACGAGAATGAGCTCAGGCACGACCCGATCGCGGCAGCGGCGAGGAGCAGGTCATGTGGTTTCATCGGCCTCATGCGCCACCGGGTCGCCCCGCCACGGGGTTCAGAACTTGTAATGTACACCGACGGTCACCGTTCGTGGCGGGCCGTCCGTATTGCCGAATCCCGGCTGTCCGGGTCCCTCGGGGGAGAAGTACGAGCGTGAATTGAAGACGTTGTAGACATTCGCAGATATCTCCAGACCCTTCGCGAAACCGGCGAAGTCCTTGTAGCGTGCGACGAAGTCGAAGCGGGTGCCGCTCCAGGGCACCTGATTGCTCGGATCGTAGTGTCCCGAGGCGATCGCGGTGTCGGCGCCGACGAGCGGGACGTCGTTCTTCGACACGACGGACCCTCCCACGAGCAAGCCTTTCAGCGGACCCACGATGAACTCATAGGAGGTGGACAACGACACCTGATCCCTGGGAACGTTGGCCACCGCGATCTTGCGATTCAAGATCAGCGAGTCCTGCTCCGCCTTGATGTGCGAGTAGCTGAGATCGGCGTTCCACCCCGGCAGGATCTCGCCCAGCAGCTCGACCTCGACGCCGTCGTAGGAGTTGGTCCCGCCCAGGACCGACGAGAACGTCCCTCCCGAGGTGCCGACCTGGCCGTAATTCGTGGTCGGGAGATTCGTGTCGGTCGAGTGATAGGCGGCAACATAGGCGTCCAGATGCCCGTCTATCCACTGCGTCTTGAGGCCCAGCTCGTAGGACTTTTCCCGCTGCGGCGTGATGAGCGGCTCTCCGAGCGCGTCGAAGACGCCGATATTGGGCAGAAACCCCTGTGAGTAGTTGAAATAGGGCTTGGCGTCCGTGAGCCACGGGCCTTTCTCAGCCACCAGACCGTACGTGATGCCGACGCGGCTCAAGGCATGGGTCTGCGTGAATGCATCTCCCAAGGTTGCCTTGCCCGGCCGCACGTTCTCGGAGCTGAGATTGGTGTGGTCCACCAGCTCGCCAAGAAGGACGTTCAGGCGGCCGATCGGGTTCAACAGCAGTTGCGCGCTGGCACGCGTTGCCACGGTATCGCCGAGCTTGTCTCCGACATATACGGGACCCGGAGTCGCGGGTATCGGATTGCCGTTCGCCAGGATTCCTTTGCCGCCGTCCGTGAACATGTTCATGATGCCGAGAGCGGTGCTCCCGTAATTATACCGGTTCTGATTCTGCTCCTGATGCTCGAGCGCCACGAAGAATTGCTGCGTGCGCTGCAGAAGCTCGAACTTTCCGCCCAGGCTCACGTCGGCGGTGCCGCCATTCTGTTGATAACGATCCTGATACGAATACAGATACACGTCCTGCGGCGACAGACCGTAAGCTCCGGCCGGCCCGAAGCCGAACACGTAGTCCGACGTACGAACGGTGTTCGTGTGGGTGGCGGTCGCAAGGAAGTTCCAGTCGTTGGCGAACGTGTGGGAAAGCGTGGCCTGCTCGACCTCCTGGGTGAAGGTGGCGTGCGAGTCCGAGGGATTGTTGCAATACAGGTTCTCCGGCTGTATCGCGGTCGGAATGTACAACGTCCCGCTGGCAGTCTGCGCCAGGGGGCAGCCATCGTGGGGGTCGAATGACCTTTCCTCCTTGTAGAGGTAGACGCTGGCCGAGGTCTTGTCCGTGAAATCGAACGTGGCGGCGCCGGAGTACACGCTGTTGATGTTGTTCAAGGGCACGACCGTGTCCTGGTAGTCCCCGTACTTGGTGTACGCGGCCACCATCCGCAGCTTCAGCCGATCGTCGGTGCCCGGCACGGCACCCGTCACGTCCGCTTCGACCCGCCGGCCGAAGCCGTTGTCGCCATCCTTGAACCCGACGTCCGCATGAAAGGCGGCCTGGGGTCTCTTGAGGACCTGGTTGATCTCGCCGCCGAAGGCTCCCGTGACGCCGTACAGCACGGTGGCAGGACCACGCACGACTTCCACGCGCTCGAGCGCATAGCTGTCGAGGTATTCGGTCCCGGCGCTCGAAGAGGTGTTGATCCCGTTGATTCGCGGGTCGCCGAGCAGCTGGCCGCGAAGGTAGATCCTGTCGAGTCCGAACGCCTGACCGCCCTGCGAAGCTCCCGGTATCAGGTCGACCGCGTTGTACGCGGTTTGCTCGTTGAAGATCTTCAGCATGTCCTCGGACACGACCGATATCGATTGTGGCGTGTCCACCAATTGCATCCGCAAACCGGTCGCGGTGGTCTGATCCTCTGGGCGATACGTCTCGGCCTTGCCGTAGACCAGGACATCCTCGAGTTGCTGCGCGACCGGCACCTGCTGAGCGTGCACGGTGGCGATGCCCGGAGTCGCCGCCAAAATTGCTTTGACGGCAGCAGCAACCAGCCTGTTCGGTTTCATATCGTCGTCTCCCTGAGAGCGGATTTTTCGAAGTGACCGCAGCGCCGCTTCTGGGCGGAGCGAGCCACTTGATGCCCATCGTTTGACAAAAACTCTACGCGCACGAAACGATGTAGTCAACTGGTTGGTTGACAGGCAGGCACGCCGAACCTAAAGTTGGATCATTCGGTGAATTCGACGGAGCGCGGGGAGCGCGACATTCCAATGAGCAATTCCGACGCCGCGCGTGTCGCCGGCCCGTTCCTGGACGATCTGCCCGTGCCGGAGCGCTTCGACGGCGAGCGGGCACTGGACGATTACCTCGCGACCCCGTCACGCGAGCTCGTCCTGGACCTGGCCGGATTGGACGGCGATGTCTTGATACTGGGTGCGGGGGGCAAGATGGGGCCGTCGCTCGCGCGCCTCGCGCGGAACGCCCTGCCCCGCGACCGCCGCGTCATCGCCGTGTCGCGCTTCAGCGAGCCGGGCGTGCGCGAGTCGCTGGACCGGTACGAGATAGAGACCATGGCCTGCGACCTTCTCGACCGGGCGGCCGTGGGCGCTCTGCCCCAGTGCGCCAACGTCGTCTTCATGGCGGGGCGAAAGTTCGGCGCCGGCGGCAACCATTCCCTGACCTGGGCCATGAACGTCTACGTGCCGGCGCTCGTCGCGGAGACCTTTCGCAGGTCGCGCATCGCAGTGTTCTCGACCGCCTGCGTCTACCCGTTCATGCCGGTCGACGGCTCAGGCGCCGTCGAAGCGGACGAGCTGAGTCCGCCCGGCGAGTACTCGAATTCGTGTGTTGGCCGCGAGCGCATGTTCGAGTACTTCTCCCGGCTGCATCGCACGCCGGGCCGCCTGGTTCGTCTGAGCTACGCGATCGATTTGCGCTACGGCGTCCTGACCGACGTCGCGCTGAAGGTCTGGCGCGGGGAGCCCGTGGACGTGACGATGGGCCACGTCAACGTCATCTGGCAGGGCGATGCGAATGCGCAGGCTCTACGGTGCCTGGCGGCGGCGACCGCACCCACTTCACCGCTGAACGTCAGCGGCCGCCAGATCACCTCCATTCGCGGGCTGGCCGCCGACTTCGCCCGCCATTTCGAGCGGCCGGCGCGTATCATCGGCCGGGAAGCCGACACCGCCTGGGTGATCAACACGGCTGAGGCAGAGCGTCTGTTCGGCGCCCCGCGCGTACCGCTGGAGCGGCAAATCGCGTGGATCGCCGACTGGATCCGGCGTGACCAGCGTCTCTATCAGAAGCCGACCAAGTTCGAATCGCGCGATGGCAAATACTGACGCAGCAATGGTCGTCGAGCCGTTGACCTCGCTCATGCCCGGGACGCAGCGGGATCTCGGCATGCTCGTCGAGCAAAGCGGCTGGAATCAAACAGCGGCGGATTGGGCCGTGTTCGCCGACGAGGGCACGATCTACGTGGTGCGCGATGAGCGGGGCAAAATCGTTGGCTCCGGCGCCGTGCTGCCGTTCGGTCCATCGAGCGCGTGGATCGGCATGATCCTGGTGGCGCCCGAGGCGCGCGGCCGCGGCCTGGGAGCCGCGCTTTTCCAGCGATGCCTGAACACGGCGCGCGCCGGGGGGCGCGCCACGCTGTTGGACGCAACACCGGCGGGCAAGCGCCTCTACGAGCAGTTCGGGCTCGAGCCGCTGTTCAGCTTGACGCGATGGCAGCTCGAGCGGCACGCGCCTGGTCATGAAGCCCCCGCGGCCAAGGCATGCTCCCCAAGCGACATCGAGGCGGTGGTGGCGCTCGACGCCCTGGCATTCGGCGCCCCGCGCGGAGCGCTGCTCGCCGACATTCTCGGCAGACCGGGCTCGCGATGCCTGCATGCCCAGGGCGGCATCGCGATGGTTCGTCATGGCCGCATCGCGGATCATATCGGCCCCTTGCTGGCGCCGGACGAGGCAGGCGCCGGGTCGCTGCTTCACGCCGCCGTCGCAACCGTCGCTGGAAGCGTATTCATCGACGTTCCCGACGCGCGGGCCTCCGTGGCCGGCGAGCTCGCCGGCCTCGGCTTCACCCGCCAACGAAGCTTCATCCGCATGGCGTTCGGCCGCGGGTCGCTGAAAGGACGGACGAGCCTGATTCACGCAATCGCGGGACCCGAGTTCGGGTAGCCCCGAGAATTTCCGAGAGCCCCATGGCCCTGAGACGAGCAGACCTGCCCGAAGCAATCGTGTCGTCGCTACGGCGCGGCGCCGTGATTCCGGCTCACCCGCTGGCACTGAATGCGCAACGTCGATTCGATCGGCGCCGGCAGCGGGCGCTGACCCGCTACTACCTCGATGCGGGTGCCGGCGGGCTCGCGGTCGGCGTACATACCACGCAGTTCAAGATCCGCGAGGCGGGGCTGCTCGAGACCGTCCTTGCGAGTGCGATGGAGGACCAACAGGCCTGGACACAGCGCGCAACCGTGATGATCGCCGGGCTGTGCGGAGGTACGGCTCAGGCACTTGCCGAGGCACGGCTCGCGGTGAGCCTCGGCTATCACGCCGGGCTCCTAAGCCTGGGTGCGATGGCCCGGGCTTCCGAGGACGAATGGATCATCCATTGTCAGGCGGTCGCGGAGGAAATTCCGCTTGTCGGCTTCTACCTGCAGACCGCGGTCGGCGGTCCCGTGCTGTCGAGCGGCTTTTGGCGCCGCTTCGTGCAGATTCCCAACGTGATCGCCATCAAGGTGGCGCCGTTCAATCGCTACCGGACGATCGATGTGGTGCGCGCGCTGGTGGATGCGCGCGCGGAGGATCGCGTGTTCCTCTACACGGGAAACGACGACCACATCGTGCTCGATCTCGCCGTCCCGTTCGCCGCGATGAGGGACGGTGCACCGGTGGCGGTGCGCTTCCGTGGCGGCCTGCTCGGCCATTGGTCCGTGTGGACCGCCGGCGCGGTCAAGCTGCTCGGGCAGGTCAAGGAGGCGGTGGCATCCGGCGGAACGCTGAGCCCAGAGCTGCTCGCTCTGGATTCCCGGGTGACCGATTGCAATGCCGCGTTCTTCGACGTAGCCAACGATTTTCGCGGCTGCATCGCCGGATGCCATGAGGTGTTGCGCAGGCAAGGCTTGCTCGATGGCATCTGGTGCCTCGATCCCGACGAGTGCCTGGGCCCGGGTCAGCGGGAGGAGATCGATCGCGTCTGCGCTCGGCACCGGGACCTGGCGGACGACGCTTTCGTGGGCAAGAACCTCGACCGATGGTTGTCGTGAGCGTAGCGCCGAGCTGCGGCGTCCGCGGATCCGATGGCTAGCCCCGTGTCGCAGGCCTGGTGGCGCGGGTTGACACGCGAGCAATGGTTCGTCCTCGTGGGCGCCTCCCTCGCCTGGCTGTTCGATTGTTTCGATCAGCAGGTCTTCAACCTGGCCCGCGATGGCGCGATGGACACGCTGCTGCCGAGCGCGGCACACGCGGCCGAATATGGCTCCTACACCACCTCCGTGTTCCTCATCGGCTGGGCGGGCGGTGGCCTCATCTTCGGCGCGCTCGGCGATCGCTACGGTCGGGCGAAGGTACTGACACTCTGCATCCTGCTGTATTCGTTGAGCACCGGATTCGGCGCGTTTTCGACCGGGATATTCGACTTTTGCGCCTATCGCTTCATGAGCGGCCTCGGAGTGGGAGGCGTCTTCGGCCTTGCCGTTGCATTGGTGGCCGATTCGCTGCCGGACCGGGCCCGTGCACCGTCGCTCGGGATACTGCAGTCGATCTCGACCTGGGGGAATCTTGCCGCGGGTGGGATCGGCATGTTCCTGGGCGTGCTCGCCGCGCGGCACCTTCTTCCGCTGGGCCTGCGGCACTGGCAGGTGATGTTCCTGGTGGGCGCATTGCCGGCGTTTCTGTGCGTCTTCGTGCTGCGCCATGTCGGCGAGCCGCCCAACTGGGTCGCGGCGCAAGCCGAGAGCGCGAAGCGCGGCGTCACGTTCGGATCGTATCGCCACCTATTCGGCCATCCGCAGTGGTCGAGGCACGCGTGGCTGGGGCTCGTCGGATGCAGTGCAGGCATCATCGGGCTTTGGGGAATAGGAAACTTCCACCCCTTCATCGTCGGGTCGCTCGTCGACCAGCGTTTCGCGGGCGCCGGTCTCACCCATGACGCGCTGGCAGCACAAAAGGCCTACTGGCGGTCCGTCGGGCTGCTCCTTCAGGCCGGCGGAGGCTTTCTCGGCATGCTGTCCCTGGCGATCATCGCCCAGCGGGTCGGCCGCCGGTTCGCGTTTGCCCTCGCGTTGCTGCTCTCGTTCCTGTCGACGTTGCTGGTGTTCAAGTATCTGCGCGAGCTTCCGCAGATCTACTGGATGCTGCCCATCATGGGCTTTGGCCAGCTATCGGTATTTGCCGTCTATGCGGTCTACCTGCCGGAGCTCTTTCCGATGAGCCTGCGGAGCACGGGCCCGAGCTTCTGCTACAACGTCGGCCGGCTGGTGGCGGCGAGCGCTCCTTTCACGATCGGCCAGGTTACCCGGAGGCTGGGCGGCAACGTCGAAGGTTTTCGCACCGCCGGGATGTGGGTCAGCCTGCTCTTGCTTGCCGGCATCGTGGTGCTGCCCTATCTTCCCGAAACCAAGGGCCGGCCGTTGCCCGTCGACTGACCCGCAAGAGCTGAAAGACGCAGATCAAATGGGTGACGCTTCCCAATTTCGTGTCAGTGAGGTCCGCGTGTTCGAGCGCGGAGTCGAGCTCCGATTGCCATTCCGCTTCGGCGCCGTCACGCTCACCGCCTGCCCACAGGCGTTCGTTCGGGTACGCGTCACGTTCGGTACGGGCGCGGGCGCGACCGGCGCGTCTGCCGAGCTCCTCGTTCCAAAGTGGTTCGACAAGGCGGCCTCGAAATCCGATGCGCAGAACATCGAGGAGCTGAGATCCTCGCTTCGCGCCGCTGCGGCGGCCTATACGTCCGATCGGACGGCGCGTACCGCATTCGGTCACAGCGCCGCTCACTATCGGCCGCTGATCGACGCAGCCGCGAAGCGCGGGACCAATGCGCTCACGGCGTGCTACGGCCCGGCGTTGATCGACCGCGCCATACTCGACGCTGTCTGCAGGCATCGCCGAATCTCGTTCCATGTCGCGATGCGCGCCAACGTTCCCGCCATCGATGCCGGGACATTGGCTCCGGACCTCCATGATTTCGATCTGGCCGGTTTTCTCGCGCAGCTCGAGCCGCGGCCCTCGGTCGCCGCCCGCCATACGGTCGGCATGCTCGATGCCATTACGGCCGCCGACAGGGTTGCCCGCGTCGATGACGGATTGCCCGAGTCCCTGGAAGAAGTGATCGAGGTATATGGCCATCGGTATTTCAAGGTGAAGCTGCGCGGTGAGCTCGCATCCGATGTCGAGCGGCTCACGGCGGTGGCGGCGGTGCTCGATCGGATGTCCGATGGCTACTTCGTGACGCTCGACGGCAATGAGCAGTATACGGAGCCCGACGGAATCGAGTCATTGTGGCAATCGATCTCGGGCCGTCCCCTGCTTTCGCGATTCTCCCGCAGCGTGATGTGGATCGAGCAGCCGCTGTCCCGGGACGGGGCGCAGCACGCTTCCGTCGCGGCTCTCGCCGATCTCAAGCCGGTGCTGATCGACGAGTCGGACGGTACGATCGAAGCGTTCGCCGAGGCGCGGCGATTGGGGTATTCGGGCGTCTCGAGCAAGTCCTGCAAGGGCGTCTACAAGTCGGTTCTCAATGCCGCGCGGTGTGCGCAATGGAACGAGGCCGGCGGCGACCGCCGCTACTTCATGTCCGCGGAAGACCTCACCATGCAGGCCGGACTGGCCGTTCAGCAGGACCTGGCGCTGGTGAGCCTGCTCGGATTGACCCATTCCGAGCGCAACGGTCATCACTATGTGAACGGCTTCGCGGGCGCCGGTGCCGGCGAGGCGGAGCAGCAGCGCTTTCTGAGCGCGCATCCCGATCTGTACGAGCGCAGTCACGGCTCGGTGCGCCTCGGCATCCGCGGCGGCGTCATCGCCCTGGGCTCCCTGGACCAGGCCGGATTCGCCTCCGGCGCCGAGCCGGACTGGGATTCGCTGGACTCGATGGGCCGATGACACGGATGCTCATCGCGTTGTGCAATGAAGTTCTGGGAGAAATGCCGCTCGAGCGGCAGTGTGAATTTGCCGCGGCCACCGGGTACGACGGGCTGGAGCTCGCGCCCTTCACTCTGACCGGACCGGCGCAGGCGCTGGAATCACTGGACTCCGCCGGGATCCGCGCCGTCGTCGAGTCACACGGCTTGGTTGTCACCAGCCTTCATTGGCTGCTGGTGGCGCCGAAAGGACTGTCGCTGACGGATCCGGATCCCGCGATCCGCAAGAAGACCTTGGCGGTCGTCAGCCGGCTCACATCCTTGTGCGCGGAGCTCGGCGGCCGCGTGCTCGTTCACGGGTCTCCCAAGCAGAGACGGATTGCTGGCGGCGAATCGCGCGAGACGGCAATGGGCCGCCTCAAAGAGGGCCTCGCGTACGCGGCGGAGTGTGCCGCGCGCGATGGTGTCGTCTATTGCATCGAGCCGTTGCCCCGCTGCGAGACGGAGCTGATCAACACCGTTGCCGAGGCGGCGGAGCTGGTTCGGGACATCGGACGCCCGAGCCTGCGCACGATGATCGACTGTAGGGCCGCGGCCCTGGCGGAGAGCCAACCGGTCGCGGACCTCGTCCGTCAATGGGTGCCGACGGGCCTCATCGCTCACATGCAGGCGAACGACCGGAATTCCCGTGGTCCGGGGCAAGGCGAAGACCGGTTCGGGCCCATTTTCACGGCCCTCGAGGCCAGCAGCTACCGTGGGGCGCTGGCCGTGGAGCCGTTCGAGTATGTCCCGGACGGTCCCACGTGCGCCGCGCGCTCGATCGGCTACCTGCGCGGGCTGCTGGAGCGCATCGATCCGGCGGCGGATTCCAGTTGAGCGCGCGCGCGACCGGCGTGCTCGATCGCGCGTGATCGCCCCGCAGGCGTGCGTTTCTCTAGCCGCTGCTGGACGGTGCACCTTCCGCTTCGTGACCAAAGGAGGCCAGCAGCCCGCGTAATGGCTGCAACTGCTGCTCGTAGTTCCGCCAGCGCCCGATCGACCCACGGTATATCGGCTGTCGCACCTGCCATCGGCTCGGTGTCCGAACGCCGCGGCTCGTCCGGTAGAACTCCAGGCACGCCGGCTCCCACTCGAGCCCGCAGAATGACAGCAAGTCTCGCACCGTCGCTTCGGTGTCGGCGACCATCCGCTCGTACTCGAGGTCGAACGACACCACCGGAAGCACAGCCTTCCAATGTTGCATCAACCGCCGGTAGTCGAGCCAGTACCTTCCGAGCGCGTGCAGATTGCTCGCGAATTGAAGCTGCTCGTTGAAGCCCGTGAAGTAGCACGACAAGCATGTGTCCAGCGCCCCGCGCCTGCAGTGAATGATGGTGGCATTCGGGAACAGGGCGACGATCAGCCCGAGATGCATGAAGTTGATCGGCATCTTGTCCGTCACCCGGACGTCCCCGGCCGCAACCGTGTCCAGCTTGTCGAGGTATTGACGGGTCAGGAGCGCGAGCGAATCCCGATCCAGCTCCCGCAGTGCCTCCGGATACGTCGTGGCCCTGCCGCTGATCTGGCGGGCGATGCTGATGATCGTCGGCAATTCCCCGCCGGCCCTGACCCGGGAATGGCTGGCGAGAATCTGCTCCACGAGGGTGGTTCCGGACCGGGGCATGCCGACGATGAAGATGGGTCGCCCGGCCGGCATGTCGCGAGCCGGCAAGGCTCGGAGCACCGATGCGGTACACGAGGCAATCAGACGATCAACCGCGTGGCTGAAGGCCGCGCTGTCGAAAGCATGGTTCCTGAATCGGATGAGATTGCCGGCCGTGAGATGGTCGAACGCGTCGCGATATTCGCCTTGCTGGTCCAAATACTGCGCCAGCGCGAGATTCAGCTGAACCCGCTCCGGATCGCGCAGATCCACCGAATGGACCCGGCGGCGCGCACCGGAAACGTATCGCTCGGGAAGGTGCGTGCCCTTGAGCGACAAGAGCCCCGAGAGCGCCGCCGCCGACGCGCCATCCTCCCCGAGCACGGCCAGGTACTGGTATTTGGCCGGCATGAAGCGCCCGGCGGCTTCCAACGCGTCGGCCAGCGCCAGGCGCGCGGCAGCGGAGTCCGGGGCCAGCCTGACGGCTTTCCTTCCGTGGCGAATCGCCTCCTCGAGCTCGCTCAGCATCAGCCGGTTCTCGGACGCGCGCGTGTGAGCCTGTGCGGAGTACGGAAGAATCCGCGTCAATCGTTCCAAACAGGCTCTGGCCTGATTCGGCTGCCGCATGCTCGTGAACGCCGCAGCGAGATTGCCCAGCGCATCGGGATCGTGCGGCCGGAGGCCCAGGCAGCAGGCGAACAGCCGGGCGGCTTCTTCGTACGATCGCTGCTTCAGTCTGACGAGACCGAGCGCATTCATGAGCGCCGGGTCTTCCGGCGCCAGATGCATCGCTCTCGCAAGATGCTTTTCCGCCTCGATGACGTCGTCGAGCTGCAGATGGGCCAATCCGAGAAAGCGCAGGACCTGCGGATCTTCCGGACGCTCCTTCAGCAGGGCGTCGCAGTGTGCGATCACGGCCGAGCTGCTCCCCTGCCGCAACAGCTCGCCAATCTGCATCAGGCGCCCGACCATCGGACTACTCTATACTTCGAGGAGAACGCCGGGCAACCACGCGCGGGCGGGCGCAAGCATCCATTCGTACCGCAGGTCATCCCTTGACGCAGCCAGATAGACCGGACTCTGCGCAGTCGCTGCTTCGAGCGATCGAATCCGATCCTCTGAACGTATCGGCCTATTGCTCACTCGCACGCCACTACGAATCCGCGGGCGAGCCGCGCAAGGCCGAGCTGACGCTCCGCAGAGCCGTCGAAATAGATCCGCTGCATCATGGCGTGTGGTGTCAATTGGGCAGCCTCCACATGAATCGCGGTCAGTGGCGCTCTGCCGCGGATGCGTTCGAGCAGGCAAGTGCGCTGGCTCCTTCGGACGCCGGGAGCTTGATCGGATACGCAATGGCGCTCATCGCAACGCAGGACCTTCAAGGCGCATCCGAGGTACGCGACACCTTGCTCCGGGATTTCTCGGCACGCCCGGAGACCCATCTCATCGCGGGACACATCGACAAGATCAGCGGCCGCTTCGCCGACGCCGTCAACTCCTACCGGCGTGCGCTGTCGGTGGACCCGGATCAAACTGCGGCGCTGTTCAACCTCGTCGATCTGCAGACACCCGGACTGACGGACCCGCTCACCATGCACCTCGAGGGCCTGCTTCGAGCGCCGTCTCTGTCCGCCCGGGAATCCGCCGATGTCCACTTTGCCCTGGCGAGGATCCATGAGGCCGCGGGTCAAGCCGATCGCGCCTTCGCCCTCTACCGGGACGCCAACTCGGCCATCGCGTCGGCGATGAAGCGTACGGCGAGCGCCTACGAGCCGAAGGCGGCCGAGGAGCACGCCGGGCGCATCATCGACGTGTTTCGCAGCGACACGATGGGCGCCTCCCTGGAGCGGCTCGACCTCGGCATGAGGATGATATTCGTCGTCGGCCTACCCCGCTCCGGCACCACGCTCGTGGAGCGGATCCTGAGCGCTCACCCCCGGGTGGCAGGAGCCGGCGAGCTGCCTTTCATGCAGGAATGCCTCACGAGGCTGCTCGACGCTGCGGCTTCGGAAGGAGCGCGCATCCTGAGCCCGGACAATGCCAGGGGACGGCGCTTTCTCGAGCGCCTGCGCAACGAGTATCTCGACGGGCTATTCGAGCGCGATGTCGACGGCGAGCATGTGATCGACAAGCTGCCCGCAAACTTCTCCGCCATTGGGCTGATCCGGATGCTGTTCCCGGACGCGCTGATCGTTCACTGCAATCGTGATCCGATGCCCAACTGCTGGTCTCTTTACTCCTCGCACTTCGATGCCCACCTGCCGTACCACACGTCCCTCGATCATCTTGCGCACTATCACCGCAACATCTACGCGAGGCTGATGCGGCACTGGGGCGCGCTCCGGGCAGTCGACATCATCGAAGTCCGGTACGAGCAGCTCGTCGCCGATCCGGAGCACGAGATTCCTCGGTTGGTGGCACGCTGCGGGCTGCCATGGGATCCGGCCTGCTCGAGCTTTCACGGCAATGAGCAGCTCATCTATACGGCCAGCGCGGCGCAGGCCCGACGGCCGATGTACACCACGTCCGTTGCGCGCTGGCGCATGTTCGAGCGGCACCTGGGTCCTCTGATGGAAGGGCTGCGCGACGGATAGGCGGCGCGTTGCCGGCGATGTCGGCGCATCGCCATGCGTCCGCCGCGAGCCCGCCTACGGCCGCAAGGCGTCGAGAGCGAACTTGATGACGTGCTGGCGGCGCTGCACGCGTGCGCTCTGGGAGCTGAGCCGCTTGCCGAAAATACCCGACAGGGTGTGATTGTTGGAAAAGAAGAAATACGAAATGCCGGCAATCGAGATGTACAGATTCACGGGATCGAGATCACCGCGGAACAGGCCCAGCTTGATGCCGCGCTGCAAAGTGGTCGTCAGCATGTCGATGAACCGCGAGTGCATGTTTCGCAAACGGACCGAATTTCGGATGTGACTGCCCTGCTGGCGGTTCTCGTCGGTCAGAAGCGCAATGAATTCCGGATGCTCTTCCAGGTAATCGAACGAGAAGCCCACCAGCTCCCTCATGGCCTCCACGGGCTCGAGCTCGGTCAAGTGCAGAGTCTGCTCTTTCTGGCGGATCTGCGCGTATACGGACTCGAGCGCAGCGAGGTACAGCCCCTCCTTGCTGCCAAAATAGTGGTAGACGAGCTGCTTGTTGACCCTCGCCGCGCCCGCGATTTCGTCAACGCGGGCGCCCGCGAGTCCCTTGCTCGAGAATTCGTCGACCGCCGCCGCGATCAGCAGCTCCTTGGTGGTCGGAGCCGGGTCGGAGGAAGCGGCAGTCCGGCTGGTAGCGGTGCGGCGTTTCGCCATCCCATATTCTCGCGTCTCAACCAAACCGTTGGCAAGGTCGATCGTCCGGCGTGAACGCGAGCGATGGCACGGCCGGGCCGCGATGGTTCTTCACCACCCGGCCCTCCTTCATGACCAGCTGCACGGATTTCAGAGTCTCAACGGAATCGAGGGGATTGCCCTCGACGACGATGATGTCCGCGATCTTCCCAGGCTCCAACGTCCCGAGATCACCGTCCAGACGCATCAGCGATGCGGCGCCGATCGTTGCAGATCGGATGGCCTCGAGCGGCGAGAAGCCGGCCTCCCGGACCATCACCTCGACCTCCTGCATGTTCTCGCCGCAGTGGTTGCCCGGTGTCCCGACGTCCGAGCCCATGGCGATCAGCACGCCGAGGCGCCGGGCAAGACGGATGTTGGCGACGTGTATCTCATGAATCTCCGCGTAACGGCGGTGTACGTGCCCCGGAATCCTGGCGGCGAATACCGGATCGCGCATCATCGCCTGAGTGATGCAGACGGTGGGAACGAGGTACGTTCCCCGTTCCGCCATCAGACGGTAGACGTCCTCCGTCCCGAAGACCGTATGCTCGATGCTCCGGCATCCGCACTCGACGGCATGCCGGATTCCGTCAGGTGCATGGGCGTGGGCGGCAACGTAGGTGAAGTTGTCCGAGGCAATCTCGACCGCGGCCCGGATCTCGTCGGGTCGATACTGTATCGCCTGGGGATTCTCGTACGCGGTCGAGGTCACGGCACCCGTCGCCAGGAGCTTGATGAAATTCGCGCCGCGGGCGAGCTGTTGGCGCGCCGCCTTCCTCACGGCCTCGGGGCCGTCGGCTTCCTCGTACATTCCGCGAAAGTAGCTGGTCGAGCTCGACGTGATCGTCAGAATGCGACCGGCGCAGTGCAGCCGCGGTCCGTCGAGCCAGCCGGCGCCGATCGCCTCGCGAATCGCGATCTCGTGATAGTCCCAGCCGCCAACGTCCCTGACCGTCGTGAATCCCGCCATCAACAGCCGCTGGGCGTTCCGCGCCGCGTGAAGCGCGATGGTGCCGGGCAGCGCATTGCCCCAGCCGGCGGCGATGTCCGGATTGGCGGTATCGACGCAGATGTGAACGTGGCAGTCGAAAAAGCCGGGCAGCACGTACGCTCCGCCGAGATCGATCACCGATCCGTCGGTCTTGACCGGCCGTTCCGGGGTCAGGGCAACGATTCTCCCCGCCTCGATGTGTATGTGCTGCCGCTCGATGCGGCCCGACCGAACGTCGACGACCTTGCCATCCGTTAACCATGTCATGACGTACCCTTCGTTCCAGTGGAAATGCCCGGTCGGATCCCCGATGGGGTGATCACGATCACCGTGCCGACGTCAGATGATCAAACGTTTGGTTGGCATCACCGGCCGCGGCGGTGCTATCATAAAATCAGCATGCTGCCAAAGGGAAGTGGATGAGGATACCCGTCGGCCGGCGCAGCCCGTGTTCCGTCGCGCGGTCGTTGGCGGCCCTCGTCGTCTTCTCGGCGTGCGCCTGCCGGGCGGGGACGGTCGAGCCCCAACTGCACCGCGCGACGCTCGCCGACCTGGGCGCGCAAGTCGGCCTGGCGTCGCCCGCAATCGCCCCGGACGGCAATCAGATCGCGGTGGTGACCTCGCGCGCCAATTACGCCGACAACCGCTTCGAGCACGAGTTGCTGCTCGTCGATCCGGCAACCGGCGTGAAGCGGGTGGTGGCGGCGTCCGCCCGCGGCAGTATCGAGTCTCCGCAGTGGTCTCCCGCCGGCGAGCGTCTGGCGTGGCTCGCGTCTGAGGAAGGCGGCGAGCCGCAGGTCTACGTCATCTCGAGCCGCAAGGCTGGCGCGGCTCCCGCGCGTGTCACGGACGTCGTCAACGGCGTTCGCAACAATTGGCGGGGAAGCCCGCGATTCGAATGGAGTCCCGATGGGCGCTTCATCGCATTCACGACCGCAGACTCGCCGGAGGTGCGGCAAGGCGAGGAGCGGAACAACAAGTCCTTCGAAGTCGTCGATGCCGACTATCTGGCGACGTCAGCCCCTCCGTCCTTTCACGTCTGGATCGTATCGGCGGACGGTGGAGAGCCGAGACGCCTGACTTCCGGCGCCGGGAGCGTGACGGGTGTCGCATGGCTGAACGGGGGCTCCATCGTCATCGCAAGACAGCCGCGCCCGCACAATAGCGCCCTGGACTATGCCGAGTACATGCATCTGTCGTCGGAGACGACGGCGCTCGAGACGATCGACGTTGCCAGCGGCAAGCTGCAAGTCCTGGTGCCTGCGGCACGAATACTGTCGGCGCCGATCGTTTCGCCACACCGCGATCTCATCGCCTACCTGTCATTTCACGGCCCCGACCCCTGGACCTACCCGCATGGCATTGCCGTGGTCGGGCCATCGGGGAGCGATGCCCGGAGCTCCGCCGCAACCCTCGACCGTGACGTCGGGGAGTTTGCGTGGCTCCCGAACGGCGACGCAGTCCTGGCGGCGGCGCCGGACGGAACCCGGGTTGCGCTGTGGACTCTCCCAACGAACGGCTCGCCGAAGCGGCTCGGCCTCGGCGGCGTGGCCGAGTTGAGGGGCGTGACCGTCAGCGCAACGGGCGCCATCGCGTTCGTCGGGAGCGAGTCCCGCCGGCCGCCGGAGCTCTACCTCATGGCGTCGGCCGCCGCCAGCCCCAAACGGCTCACACACTTCAACGACCGGCTTGCCGCGCTCGACCTCGGCCGCACCGAAACGATCAGATGGTCGCTGGACGGCTTCGAGCAGACAGGCGTCGTGACGTATCCGCCGGACTTCAAGTCCGACGAGAAATACCCGCTGGTATTGAACATTCACGGCGGCCCCCAGGGGGCCTCCACCGAAGGGTTCGATCTTTTCGGCCAGATTCTGGCCGCCCGCGGCTGGGTGGTCTTCAGGCCGAACTACCGCGGCAGCGACACGCAGGGTAGCGCGTATCAGAGCGCGATCATCAACGATCTCGGCGATGGCCCCGGTCGTGACGTCATGGCGGGGATCGCGGCGATCGGCTCGCGCCGCCTCATCGACCACGACCGCATCGCCGTCTCGGGATGGTCCTATGGCGGATACATGACGGCGTGGCTGACCGGTCATTACCCGGGTTGGAGCTCGGCTGTTGCCGGAGCGCCGCTCACGAACCTCGTAGATTGGTACAGCGCGTCGTGCTGCAACGCCTGGGCGAGCACCGTTCTGTCCGGATCACCGTGGGTGAAGAACAATTTCTCCAACTACTGGCGCCAAGCACCGATCACCTATGCCGACAAGATCAAGACCCCGACGCTGATCCTGCAAAATATGGGCGACCCCGAAGTTCCGTACACAGGGACCTACAGCTTCTACCACGCACTCCGTGACAACGGCGTGCCCGTCAAATTCGTCGTGTATCCGGTTCAGGGACATGGCTACGGCGGCGACCCGATTCATCAACGCGACACGCTGCGCCGCTGGATGGGCTGGATCGATGAGCATTTCCGGGCGCCGGCAGAGAGGCCGCACTGATCTCGTTGGCGAACGCGGAGGACACCCGCGCAGGGCAGGCGATACCCCTCCGGCACGTCGCGGCGGTGGTCGCGGGGAATGCGTTGGAATTCTACGATTTCCTCGCCTATTCCTTTTTCGCCCTGCAGATAGGGCGCGCATTCTTCCCGTCACAGGATCCCCACTCGAGCCTGTTGCTGTCGCTTGCGACTTTCGGCGCAGGCTTTCTGGCGCGTCCGATCGGCGGGCTCGTGATCGGAAGGTATGCGGATCGCGCGGGAAGGAAGCCGGCCATGATGCTGTCCTTTTCGCTGATGGGGATTTCGATCGTGGGCCTCGCGCTGACGCCCCCTTACCGCTCGATCGGAGTGGCAGCCCCGATCATGGTTCTCGCGTGGCGCCTGATCCAGGGGTTCGCCCTGGGCGGCGAGGTCGGCCCGACGACCGCATTCCTGATCGAAGCCGCGCCGCCGGCGCGACGCGGGTTTTACAGCTCCCTGCAGTTCGCAACCCAGGATTTCGCGATATTCGTCGCCGGCGGAGTCGGCTTCGCGCTCTCGGCGGTCATGAGCGACAGCGCCCTGGACGATTGGGGCTGGCGCATCGCATTCCTGATCGGCGCCCTCGTCGTTCCGGTCGGGCTGGCGATCCGGCGTACGCTTCCGGAAACCTTGCACTCCGGCGAGGGTGGGCGGCCCGCGCAATCTCGAGCCGAGCAACCGTACCTCGGGGTCGCCGTGCTCGGCGTCATCATGCTCGCGGAATCGGCGGTCATAGGCTATGTGCAAACCTATCTGACCACGTATGCCGCCGGGACACTGCGCATGAGCTCTCGAGTGGCTTTCGCGGCGACGATCATCAACGGGCTCGTGCAAGCGTGCTTCAGTCCCGTCGGCGGCATCCTTTCGGACAGATTCGGCCGCAAGCCCGTGATGATCATCTTCTCGCTGCTGCTCGCGGTCTCCGTGCTGCCCGCTTTCCTTGCGATGATCGCTTTCAGGACGCCATCCGCCGTGTACGGCGCGACCGCACTCATGGCGGTGTTCGCCGGCATCGCCGCGCCGCCCATCCTGACGGCGATCACCGAAGCTCTGCCACAGCGTGTCCGCGCGGGAGCTCTCGCGACCATCTACGCGCTCGCGCTGTCGGTATTCGGCGGGTCGACGCAATTCGTGGTGGCGTGGCTCATTGGCGTCACCGGGAATCCATACATGCCCGGCTGGACCATGGTGGTGGCCTTGATATTCGGTCTCGGAGCCATGCTCATGATGCCGGAGACCTGCCCCGCAGCCCGTCATCGTGAGCCGAGCGCTGCGGCCGGCTCGTAGCGGCCGCGCCGCAATGGCCGCCGCGGCCCCGCAGCGCCGGTACGGTCGTCAGAGATCGGC
Organism: Steroidobacteraceae bacterium; assembly: GCA_036272295.1. GTDB lineage: Bacteria > Pseudomonadota > Gammaproteobacteria > Steroidobacterales > Steroidobacteraceae > Bog-1198. Next base: position 85,638 of record DATAYZ010000092.1, on the reverse strand, counting down.
ACACCCGATGATCCAGTCGCGCAGTAGCTCGGCATGAGGCGATATCGCGACGCTCTGGGACCAGACGAGGTAGAACCCATCGCCCGTCTGCCACGACCAAGGTCGTATCTCGCGCAGCAACCCCTGCGAGATGGGGCGCTCGCAGATGTGCATCCATCCGAGAGCCACCCCCTCCCCCGCCATGGCCGCCTGCAGCACGAGCGCATAGTCATTCAGCCGCAATCCTTCGCCGTCGTCGCGAAAGTCCGCGCCAAAGCGAGCGAAGAACTCGCGCCATCCAGGGCGATACCGATGAGGCTCCTCGAGATGGATCAGGGGCGACTCCATGAGATCCCGAATCGATCTCAATTCACCGATGCGCGAGAGCAGGAGCGGGCTCGCGACGGCAACCAGCCGCTCGCGCGCGATCGGCGCGCTCGCATAGCCGGGCCAGCAACCGTCACCCCGGCGCACGGCAACGCTGGTGGCCTCCGCAGCGATCTCCAGATCCTTGTCCAGCGTCTCCAGGCGAAGGTCGACGCCCGGATGCCTCGCGCGAAACTCCGCGAGACGCGGGACCATCCACCACGTTGCGAACGCGGTCGAGACGAGCAAGGTGACGTGATCAGGCCGGGAAACGCGACGGATCTGCCGGGCGGTCGCGACGATGCGCGAGAATCCGTCGCTCACGTCCTCGAACAAGCGCTCGCCCGCGTCCGTCAATGCCACCAGGCGATGACTGCGCTTGAACAGCCGGGTGCCGATCGCCGTCTCCAATCGCCGCACGGCCTGGCTGACCGCGGGTTGGGTCACCCCGAGCTCATCGGCGGCCCGGGAAAACGACCTCAGGCGCGCGGCCGATTCGAACAGCACGAGGTTGTGGACGGATCCGACGTAGCGCTCCAGCTCTCTCATAACGACAGATTATATTTACCCCAAGGTTATTCAACGCCAATCTGAGATTTCAGTCCGTACAATGGCACTCGAATGGCTGAAATAACAATAGCTTGAATGACCAGGCCGGGATCACGCGGGCGCCGAACCGCTGCCGTCCAGGGTGCCGTGGCGGTGGCCCCCGCTTATGTGACCAGGGCTCTTCCTTGGTACTCGATGCTGGATGAAGAGGCGCTCGCGCGCATCGAGGCACAGGCATTTCGGCTGCTTCAGACGGTTGGCATCGAGTTTCGCGACGACCCGGAGGCGCTGCGGCGCTGGAGGGAGGCCGGTGCGGAAGTGGCGGGCACGCGCGTCCGAGTGCCGGGCGAGCTGGTCCGAGGTCTTCTTGCGAGTGCACCGCCGGAATTCGTGCAGGTGGCGCGCAATCCGGCGCGCTCCGTTCGCATCGGCGGCCGCCATCAGGTGTTCGCTCCGGTGTACGGGCCGCCTTTCGTGCGCGATTTGAAGGGCGGACGGCGCTACGGCTCGCTGGCGGACTTCGAACGCTTGGTGAAGCTCACCCACCAGCTGGCGCCGCTCCATCACTCCGGCTTCGTGACCTGCGAGCCCTGCGACGTGCCGGTATCGAAGCGGCACCTGGACATGCTGTTCACCCACATGACGCTCACGGACAAGCCTCATCTGGGCGCGATCACCGAGAAGAGCCGCGCCGAGGACAGCGTTGCGATGGCGCGGCTGCTGCACGGTCCCGAGGTGTTCGACGGAAATTGCGTCATCATGGCCAACGTCAACACCAACTCTCCGCTGCTCGTCGACAAAGTCGTCACCGAAGCCGCCGCGGTGTACTGCGGCGCCGGCCAGGGCCTGATCGTCGTTCCATTCATTCTCTCCGGCGCGATGGGCCCGGTGACCACCGCCGCCTCGATCGCACAGGCGCTCGCTGAAGCGATGATCGTGGGCGCGTACACCCAGCTCGTGCGGCCGGGAGCACCGTTCATCCTCGGTAATTTTCTCTCGTCCATGAACCTTCGCTCCGGCGCGCCCACGTTCGGAATGCCGGAGCCGCTGATGTCGAACCTGGTCATCGGGCAGCTCGCGCGCCGGTTGAACCTGCCTCTGCGTTGCGGGGGTGCGCTGACCGCATCGAAGCTCCCGGACTTCCAAGCGGCCGCGGAAAGCGCCGATTCCATGTTGTCGACGGTCCTGGGCGGCGCGAATTTCATCCTGCACGCGGCGGGATGGCTGGAGGGTGGCCTTGCCACCGGCTATGAGAAACTGGTGCTCGATGCCGATCGCCTCGGCGCCTACGAGGTGGCCTTGCGGGGCATGTCGACCGACGATCACGCGCTGGGCGTGGACGCTTACTCGGACGTCGAGCCCGGCGGGCATTTCCTCGGTTCTGCGCACACGCTCGCAAGCTACACGACCGCCTTCTACGAGGCCAAGCTCTCCGACTCGAACAGCGTGGAGCAATGGGATGAGCAGGGCTCCAAGGACGCGGCCACGCGCGCCTATGAGCGCTGGAACCAGCTCCTGGACGAATACGAGGCACCGCCGCTGGACCCGGCAAGGCGCGAGGCGCTCGAGGACTACGTCGCGCGACGCAAGTCCGCGCTTCCCGATGCGTGGTACTGACGGCGCCATCGCCGGCGTGACGTTCAAATTTCTACCGAGGGCTGATCAATCTTGGAAACACATGCAAGAGTCGTGATCATCGGCGGCGGAGTCGTCGGCTGCTCAATATTGTTTCATCTCGCCAAGTTCGGCTGGAAGGACTGCATCCTGCTCGAGCGCGATGAGCTCACCAGCGGCTCGAGCTGGCATGCCGCCGGTCAGATCCACACGCTCAGCTCCGATCCGAACATCAGCCGCCTGCAGGGCTATACGATCAATCTCTACAAGGAGATAGAGAAGAAGTCGGGACACTCGGTGGGAATGCACTCGACCGGCGGGTTTTACCTGGCCTCGAACCAGGTGTGGTACGACTACTTGAAGCGCGAGCGCTCGAAGGCGCGCTACATGGGACTGGACCAGGAATTCATCAGCCCCGAGGAGGTCGCCCGACGACACCCGCTGATCGAGCCCAAGCACTACATCGCGGCCCTTTGGGATCCGCTCGACGGCGATATCGATCCTTCCGGCGTCGTGTATGCATACGCGAAGGCGGCGCGCAGCCATGGCGCCCGGTTTCACACACACACGCCGGTCATCTCGACGCGCCAGCGGCCCAACGGCAGTTGGGATGTCGAAACACCCAATGGCACCATCAACGCGGAGATCGTGGTCAACGCGGCCGGGCTGTGGGCGCGTGAGGCCAGCCGCATGGCCGGCGTACACCTGCCGGTGCAGCCCATGGAGCATCACTACCTCATCACCGAGGACATCCCTGAGATCGTCGAGCGGGCGAACGCCGGCGAGCGTCTGCCGGCCGGCATCGACTACGAGGCGAACATCTATTTCCGGCAGGAGCGCAACGGCATGCTGCTCGGAACTTACGAGCCGAAGGCCACGCCGTGGAAAGTCGCGGGCACGCCGATGGATTTCGGTCACGAGCTGCTGCCGCCCGATCTCGACCGGATCGCCGATCGCCTGGAGCTCGCGTTCGGCCGCATCCCCGCGCTCGGCAGGAGCGGCATCAAGACGGTGGTCAATGGTCCGTTCACGTTTGGGCCGGATGGAAATCCGATGATCGGTCCGGTACCCGGCATGACGAACTACTGGGCGGCGGTCGGCGTCATGGCGGGCTTCTGTCAGGCGGGCGGTGTCGGTCTGTGCTTGGCCGAGTGGATGATCGACGGCACGCCGTCCATCGACGTCTGGGCGATGGACATCGCGCGCTTCGGCAATTTCGCGACGCCCGATTGGGGCACGGTCAAATCCGCCGAGAATTACGAGCGCCGATTCGTGATGACGTTTCCGAACGAGACGTTGCCGAAGGGCCGGCGCCAGAAGACCACGTCCCTTTATGATCGGTTCGTCGCCCGCGGCGCCGTCATGGGAACCTCCTTCGGGCTCGAGCATGCACTCTGGTTCGCCGACGGGCCCGGCGACGCCCATGAGACGCCGACCTTCCGGCGCAATCGAAGCCACGGCTATGTCGCAGCCGAAGTCCGCGCCGTGCGCTCCGCGGTCGGCGCGATCGAGACCGCCAACTACGGGAAGCACGAGTTTCGCGGCCCCGGCGCCCGCGCATTCCTCGGCCACGTGCTGGCCGGGCATCTGCCGAGGCCCGGGCGAGTCGCGCTGAGTCCGATGCTGACGCCGAAAGGGCGGCTCTACGGCGATCTCACGGTGAGCTGTCTCGATGACGAGCGCTTCCTGGTTCTCGGTTCCGGTGCCGCGCAGGAGATGCATCGCCGCTGGTTCGAGGCGCAGCTTCCCGCAGCCGGCGTCGGCTACCGAAACGTATCCGATGGACTGCACGGCTTTGCGATCTCCGGGCCGAAGTCCCGCGAGCTCCTCCAGCGGATCACACGCGCCGACGTCTCCCCGCAAGGCATGAAATTCCGCGACGTGCGGCAGACGTTCGTCGGAAGTGTTCCTGCCTGCCTGTTGCGGCTGTCCTTTTCCGGCGAGCTTGGCTACGAGGTCTACTGCGAGCCCCAGTTCCATCTCGCGCTTTGGGAGCACATCGAAGCCGCGGGCGGCGACCTGGGCCTGAAACTGTACGGTGCCCGCGCGCTGATGAGCCTTCGTCTCGAGAAGAACTGGGGCGTGTGGACGCTCGACTATCGGCCGGATTACACGGCGGCGGAAAGTGGGCTCGATGTCTTCATCGATTGGCGTCGCGATTTCATCGGCCGGGAAGTGGCGCTTGCCGAGCGGGAGCGCGGGCCGTCGCGGCGGCTGGTTACGCTGGTCGTCGAAACACCGGAACAGGACGTGGTGGGCGATGAGGCGATCTTGGAGGGCACGAAGTGCGTGGGGCATGTCACGTCGGGCGGGTATGCGCACCATGTGGGTTGCTCCATGGCGATGGGGTATGTGCCGCGGGAATACGCTTCGGGTGATGGGGAGCTGAGCGTGGAGATCGATGGGGCGCTGCATCGGGCGCGGGTGGTGGCCGAGGCCGTTTATGACCCGCTGGGCAGCAGAATGCGATCGTGAACCCGGCGGTGACGGACAAGCGTCGATTGCCGCACGGCATGTCGACTCCTCGGACCGTGACCACACCCGGCCGAGATAGCGCGGGAGCGAAGCCTCGTGATCGAGGACTTGGCGCTTGAACCAGGTGTCGAGAGCCTCCTCCAGGCGCTCACCTTACCGCCTGCAGAGCCGGCGATACAGTGAATTACACGGGCGCGACGGGACCGCCCGCGCCGTCTTCGAGCTCGTAGGTAGTTTGCTCGATCAGTTCGTCTGCGCTCGAATGCGCGAGGCAAGCGAGCGGCGGCGCCTCACCAGAGCGCCGCCACCGGCGCGACGGTGATCGTCGGCGCAGGACCCGGAGCTCCGTCGCCACTCTGGTTCGACCAGGTGATGCACTTGAGGTAAGGCTGCGCCGCCGGATCGATCGAGATCGCAATCGTGCCCGCGGCGCCGCCTCGGCCCGGATGGCCGTCGAAGCCCTGGCGCCCGTCCATTCCGTTCATGCCCGGCGGATCGCCGCTGCCTCCCGGACCGCCGCTGCCGCCCCGCCCGCCGCTCCCCCCACGGCCTCCGCGGCCGCCGTCGGCGAGAATCTTGAGCGTTCCGCCCTCGGGATCGATCAGATAGAGCGACTCGCGCGCGCCGGCGGCCACCTTCACCTGCAGCAACGGCTTGGTCCCCGATTCCATACGCGCCCACACCTGAACCGCGGGTCCAGGGCTGCCATCCTCGCCGTTGTCCCCGTCACCGCCGTCACCCCCGGCGGTGCCGTTGCCTCCCGGGCTGCCCGGAGACGTGAGGCCGGTGCTGGGATCGGTCGTGCCCGCACTGCCGGCCATGCCCGCCGTGCCGTCGAACCCGTTGTTGCCGTCCAGTCCGGCCCTGCCGTCGTCCCCCGCAAACGGCGCCGAGAATGCGATGTCGTAGCGCACCGCGATGTCGAGGTCGGCGGCGATCTCGGGATGCGCGACCGGCACGGCGTGCAGGTGCGCGATCTTGCCCTCGCTCAATCGCGGATCCGCCGGGAGAGACACCGCGCCGCGCTTGCCGAGCGTCACGAGGGTGGGCGAGATCGTGTAGTTGTTCAGGGCCACCTTGCCGTGCCCCGCGCCGACGCTCGGATAACTCTTGCCGTCCGCCGCCGTCGCCACGACCACCAGCCGCGCCGACTGTCCCGGCCCGAGGCCCGCGACCGGAGCGCCATGCTTGTCGGCGAGCGACATCGACACCGAGATCACGGCGATCTTGTCGAGCCGCACGCGCAAGCCCAGGAACTCGGCGATAGGGGAGCACCCGACGAGCAGGGCCGGCAGCAGCACCACGAGCAGCGCGACGATCTGACGCTTCGCAAAGCGGAACTGCTGATTCAAGAACATCCCCGGCCAGGCATCGCGTTGCGAAACCCGGCAAATTGCCGTCAGTGATGCCAGCTTCAGTCCTTACCGAGCTGATCGAGCAGGGCTGCTTCGGTCACCCGCCGCACCGAAGATGCAGCCCTGCGTCGGCGCCACCAGGAACTTGGGAGCGCCGGCCGCCGGGCTTGGGCTACTTCGATTCCTTGGCGAGGAATTCCTTCGGTCCCAGCATGCCGGTCTTGTTCGTGTCCATCATGTCGAAGACCTTGGATTGATAGGCGATGAATTCATCGTGCGACACGGTGCCATCGTGGTCCGTGTCGATCTTGTGCATCATCGCCTTGGTCTGCAGGCCCCGGGAATAGCCGCCGGTCGCGAAGCTCGCCATGTCGCTGGACGGGGCGAGAAACGCCTTCTCGTCCACCATGCCTTTTTTATCCGTGTCCAGCGCCGCGTACACCTTCTCCTGGTATGCCAGCCACTCCGCCTTCGACACCGTGCCGTCGTTGTCGGTATCGATCTTGTGCATTTCAGCCATCGTGCGCAGGCCCCGGGCATAGCCTCCGGTCGCAAGTGATGCCATGTCGTCGGCGTGGGCCAGCGAGGCCGCCAGAGCCACGGCGAGACCCAGCCCGATCGATCGATTTAGACGCGTGAATCGCTGCATGTGATGTTCCTTTTTCGAGTTGCGGGAGGTCGTCGACCGTTCTGCGATTAGCCCGGCGGGACAGGGTCTTCCCATGACCGCTCAGTGACTTCAGCCTCTTTCCTCCCTGAATATAGACCCCCTCCCGATACGAGGCAATCGGCGAGCGTTCCGACTGGCGCAGCACGCGCGCGATGAGCACAATGCGCGCCATGTCACTGGTATCGATCCGCGATGCGCACGTCGCCTTCGGCGACCGCCCGCTGCTCGACGGGGCGCGCCTGACCGTGCTCGCCGGCGAGCGGCTTGGGCTCATCGGACGCAACGGCACCGGCAAATCCACCTTGCTGGCCGTGCTCGCGGGCCGCACCCCGCTCGATGAAGGCCAGCTCGAGGTCCGCGACGGGCTGCGCCTCGTGCTCGTCGAGCAAGAGCCCGAGCTGCCCGCGGCCGAAAGCCTCGTCGACAGCCTGAAGGCGCGCGCGGCACGGTCGGCCGGCGCCTCCTCCGCTTCCGCCGCCACGCCTGCGCCGCGCACCGCGGCCCCCGCGCCCCGCGCCGACGCCCGCCAGGACGACCCCGAGCACTGGCGCATGGACTCGCGCCTCACGGAGTATCTGCATCGCTTCGGCCTGACGGGCGACATCTCCCCCGTCAGCTGCTCCGGCGGAGAGCGCAAAAGAGCCGCGCTCGCCCTCGCGCTGGCACAGCAGCCCGACCTGCTGCTGCTCGACGAGCCCACCAACCACCTCGACATCGACGCCATCGGGCGCCTCGAGGACCTGCTGCTCAAGGTGCCCGCCGCCATCGTCATCACGCATGATCGCGCCTTCCTCGATCGCATCACCACCCGCATCGTCGAGCTCGATCGCGGAGTGCTCCGCTCCTATCCCGGCAGCTTCACCGCCTACGAGGAGCGCAAGAGCGAGGAGCTCGCGAGCGAGGACACCGCCCGGCGCCGCTTCGAAAAGTTCTGGCAGCAGGAAGAGGTATGGATCCGCAAAGGCGTCGAAGCGCGGCGCACCCGCAACGAAGGCCGCGTCCGCCGCCTCGAGCGGCTGCGCGTCGAGCGCGCCGGCCGGCGCGACCGGCTCGGCAACATGCGCCTCACCCTCGACGAAGGAGAGCGCTCGGGCGATCTCGTCATCGAGCTCGATGACGTGAGCAAGAGTTTCGACTCGAGACCCCTCGTCGATTCACTCACGATGAGGATCAAGCGCGGCGACCGCATCGGCCTGATCGGACCGAACGGCGCCGGCAAGTCCACGCTGATCCGCTTGATGCTCGGAGAGCTCCCGCCCGACGCCGGCACCGTACGGCAAGGAACCCGGCTGAGCATCGCCTACTTCGATCAGCTCCGCGCTCAGCTCGATCCCACGGCCACGCTCGCCGATGCGATCAGCCCCGGCTCCGACTGGGTGCAGATCGGCACCGAGCGCAGGCACATCGTCAGCTATCTCGAAGAATTCCTGTTTCCGGCCCAGCGCGCCAAATCCCCCATCTCGATGCTCTCCGGAGGCGAGCGCAACCGCGTGCTGCTCGCGCGCCTCTTCGCCCGCACCGCGAACCTCATCGTGCTCGACGAGCCCACCAACGATCTCGACATCGAGTCGCTCGAGCTGCTCGAGGAGCGCCTCCAGGATTACACGGGCACGTTGCTGCTCGTAAGCCACGACCGCCGCTTCCTCGACAACGTCGTGACGCAGACGCTGGTCGCCGAAGGCAACGGCTTCTGGCGCGAGTACGTCGGCGGCTACAGCGACTACCTGCGGCAGCGCGCCAAAGCGCCGAGCCGAGCCCCGATTCGCGCCGCCGACCCCGACGCCGCGACTCCGAGCGCCGCCGCCGCTCAGGCGGCGAGTCCCACTCCGGGCAAGCCCCGCAGCCGCATGAGCTACAAGGATCAGCGCGAGCTCGCCGCGCTCCCCGCCGAGATCGAGGCGCTGGAGCTCGAGCAGACCGAGCTCACCGCCCGCATGACCGGACCCGACTATTACCGCGTCGGGGCTGAGCAGCTTCGCGCCGACCGTCGGCGGCTGGAGACGATCGAGGCACTGCTGCTCGAGAAGTTTGCGCGGTGGGAGGCGCTCGAGGCGTAGCGCGATTGCTGCGACGGGCGAAGGCGCTCGCCGCGCCCGTCTGCACTTTCGCTCCCGAAACGCCGCCCGCCGCCGGCGTGCCACCTGGGCACCGTAACCGCGCGGCAACAATCCAGATTCATGCTGTTGTTGCGATGCGGTTCGCGTTGCTGGCATTTCTATCCATCTCTTCGCTCCAGTTTTGCCGGATCAAGGCTGCGTCGTCTCGCAACACCTTCGCTCCCGACCGACGAGCGGCATGAGCGAAAGGTGTCTATCGATGCGTTTCGAGCCTTGTTGACCAACTTCTTCGCGGAGGTCATCGTGGCACTCTATGGATATGGACTGTTGATCGGAAAAATCACCGGCTTTCGCAAGCCTAGAGGCCACAAGCCTCACTGGTTGTTGATCGTTCAATCGGCGAACCCGCATCACCCGCCATATCGGGTCGCAGTGAACGTCCCCAATCGCCAGCCGGCCGACTTCTCGGAGGTGGAGTACCAGGTGATCGATCTCACCGATCATCCCTTGGTCAAACAACTGCGCACGTACAAGACCAAGGACGGACCGGGAACCCCCAACTTCCTCATGGCCGACGAAGACCCGTCCGTGCCGCGGCTGAGCTACGAGAGCGGTCATGTGCTCGATCCCAGGAAATTTCCTTCCGAAGCCCGCAAGGAGCCCAAGGTCGGCGCAACAGGTCGAAAGCCGCAGAGCTTGGACGACCTGCACCGTGCGCTGACGGAGGCGGCCCAGTCCAATGCGCTCGTCGCAGTCTTCGGCACCGGCGCTCCGACGGACCATCGCACGGGCTTCTCCCCTCCCACCGGATTCACCGGCGTCGATAACGTGCACATGAATCAGGGCGACTTCAATCGCACCAACGGAACGCTGCATTACCTGGAAAACGGCCGCAATCAGGACGGAGGGCTGATCGTTCTGTCCCCCAAGCCCACGGGTCTTTTCATCAAGTTTCGATCGCAGACGATACACACCGACCATCGAGGCCATCCGACCCTGACCGGTATCGCCAAAATCGACGCCGTATCCCCCGCGATTCGCAAGGCGATCATGCCGCGCCTGCCGCGCTCGTTGCTCGAGGTCCCCCGTCCGCGGTCGCTCAGCGCCGCAGCCGTGCGCACGGACGCCGTCCCCTCGCCCGGGACGGCGAACGAGAATGGCTACGTCTTTGCCGACTTCGATCCGAACGACGCCAGCGGCAAATACATTCCCGACGACGATGCGAATACCTATAAGTCCACCATCGTCGTCGCCCAATCAAAAGGGCATACACGAGGTCCCGTGCCGGCGCCGCGGGACTACCCCGTCATGGATCTGTCGAGCGTCGTCGGCGAAAACCCGCCCGGGTATGTCAGCAGCAACGGCACGCAAAGCATCGCCTTCGACATCATCGGTGACAGCGGCGCCCCATCGCAATCGAAGCTCACCGGCTACGAAGCGAAGGTGTCGGATCTCCTGGCCCGGGATGCCGCCGCTTCGCCGCCCGCATTCATGTTCCATGTCGGCGACGTCGTCTATTTCTACGGGGAGCGCGCCTACTACTACAGCCAGTTCTGCGATCCGTTCCGCGAATATCCCGCGCCGATCTTCGCCATTCCCGGGAACCACGACGGTTGCATCTACGAGGCATCCCAGGTCTCGCTCGCGGATTTTCAAAGCGCCTTTTGCGCGACGGCTCCGGGTCGCTGGCCGGGCGCGGGAGGAATTCTGCGCAGCACGATGACGCAGCCCGGCGTGTACTTCACGCTGAACCATCCACTGGTGTCCATCATCGGCCTATACAGCAATTGCGGCGAGTCCCTGGGCTGGCTCAACGATGACCAGCTCGTATTTCTCTACAACGAGCTGGTTCGCCTCAAAAAGGCGAGGCAGGGCGGATTGCCCGCGGTGATCCTCGCCATCCATCACTTTCCGCGCTGGTTTCCGGGGCAATCGACGCCCGATCCGAACAGCACGGCCATCGATGCCGCCTTTGCCAAGGCCGGATTCTGGCCGGATGCCGTGATCTGCGGCCATGCTCATCTGTATCAAAGGGTCGTGCGGCAAAGCGCGGGCACGACTGGAAACCAGGACATCCCCTATATCATGTCGGGTGCCGGAGGCTACGGCATCACGCCTTCGGAAGAGGTCGGCAAAGCCTACATGCAAAAGATCGGAGCGCAGGGCGCGGGCAACGCGCTGGGACGCGTGGTGAACGAGTCCGGCTATGTCAGAACCACGGTCGTCAGTCCGGCAGGCGGCAACCCGACTCTGAATTTCGAATATCGCAGCGTAAAGCCCACGTCGAGCGGGCCGGATGACGCTTGCGGCGTGGATCTGATCAGTCGGAGGCTCAAATGATCATGATCAAACAGGCTCCGCGGCTGGCAATCTATCGGAGGTGCTAACCTACTTCAAAAGGACGGTGGCTATTTGGGTAAGCGAGGGCGAAGGGTCTGTTAGCTGCGGCTGAGTTCGGCGCTGGTCGTCATGGCTCTTCAAATCCTTGTAGAACTGACTGGTAATTGCGTACCCGAGCTCGCGATACGCTTCGAGATTTTCTTCGGTGAAGAACTGGTCCGCTGTCGTGTCATTGGGAAATTCCAGGTGTCGGCGCCAATACGATACGACGTCGGCCGGTAGGGTTGCGGGCACGGCTTGGAGGTAGACGATGACGCCGTCGTCAAAGTCAGGAGATGTCGGGGTTCCTTTCGGGTACCGGATGCGACCGACCGCATAGCCTCGTTTACATGGCTCGAAGGGCTTATCGCTCAGTGCGCGTAGCGCCTCCAAGCTCAGGTCCATGTCGTCAAACTCTATGAAGACCGAGAAATCCACTCGGACTTTTTCGATGGCGTTGGCTAGGTCTTCCATCGTGTAGGCCGGATCGCAACCGGCTTGTGCAACGATAATGAGCTTGGTACGCCGGCGGATGAGCTCGTAGATGGCGGTGTTGTCGAAGTGGCCGCCATCCGTGAGTTCGAGAAAGCCCGCGGTCTCGCTGAGGCCGCTGCCGAGTAGGCCTTGGCGAAATCCGGGGAACCAGAAGTTGGGCTTATTAGAGGGATGCGCGCGCGCGATCTTGGGATTGGACAGCCAAAAACCGAGCCGAACATTGAAAAGCGACATCAAGAATGACACCAGACGATTACGAGTGACACCAAGCCCGTTCGGACCCGCATTGGGATTCGCGGCGGCTCCCGATATGGACATCGCGGTCGCCAGGGTCATCTCGCCGTCGCCAAGGCCTTCGGTGGAGAGCCAGCCTGTAGCGTTGGATCCGGACCAGAGCTGCGAGATGATGAAACTGTCGCCGCCGCGATTGCGAAACATGTCATTCGAGCTGTCCATCAGCACGACGTTGCAATTGACCAGCTGCAAGGGTCGCTGACAATTCGTCGCGTCGGTTGTCACCAAATCGTCACCGCACTTAAGGCGCCCTCTCAGTTTGCTCACCTCTTGAACATTGGCTCGTGTAGCGAGAGTCCATTTGTTGGCGGCCATACCTCGGATGTCGGGAAGGAAGGCTTCCATGAGACGATCTCGGTACAAGCGCGCCAAGCCCGCATAGTTCGTGTTGACGAAGAGCCCGAAGATGCCCGCAAAGGCGAGAGCAAATAGTCCCGTCAAACCATGACAGGGCGACAACGCGGCGGCCGCATAGCTTGCAAGCAGAAGTCCGAAGATGACCAATCCCGAGGTCGCGATGAGCCGAATGCGCCCCGCCCAGGATGGTGATTTGCTCTGGGCTCTTCCGCGAAAGAACTGATAGACGGCGCCGATCGATCCGATGGTCAACGAGGAGAGCCAAGTGGCCGCGCGGGTCTTCACCCCCGGCAGCGCGCAATATGCCCACGGCACGCCGGCAATCAGCAGACCTGCCGGAACGCACGAGAGTAGAGTGGCGGAGTAATGACGAAATGCCGTGCGCCGTCGATACAGCCAAGTCGAGGCGCCTGCGCCGAAGCGACTGGCGAACCAGGTGGCCGGACCGTATGCCCAACTCATCAACACCAAGAGCATCAGCGGTAAAAAGGCCACGACCAGGCCTGTATACTCGAGCAGCAGAGGAATGCCGCTCCAGGTCTCGAGTGACATTACCCATGAGAAAATCCCGGTCAATGCAATGCCGTATATGAAGAGCGGATACAGACAGACTCGCAGCACGGACGCGGCCAGCGAAGCGATGCCAACGCCGCGGGGTTGAAGGTAGTTGCCGTGCTGACGAATATAGGCCAGCCAGTTTGAGCCCCCCCACGGAGACTTTGAGGGACCCTGGGTTCCGATGCGCGTTCTCGCGCCGATCACTTTGGATCCAAATTGCTGTCGAAACGCTTCGTAGCGGTCTTTAATTTGATCGATCGGCACGAAATCCTGATCCGTTGCCGCCTCATGCAGCCACCAGGAGATGGCACTGCCCAGATATCCACCGCCGGAGACCGTAGATAGATAGTCGATCTTTGACAGCGCGCCTTCATTGAGCAGCACTTGCACGGCGCCGAGTGCAAAAGAAGCGGACCGGATTCCGCCGCCGGACAGAGCGAGGCCGATACCGTCGATTTCTTTGAGGTCAGTGGACAGCCCGAGCCTCTCCCTTTCGACTCCGTGCGCAAACGAGAAATTCGGGAACGCCTGTGCAGACTTCGCGTCCCTCACTGCGCCGCTCATTGGGTGCCCGCACCCAATGAGATCCCTACCCACGGCTTGCCCTGATACTGAAAGCCGCTGTTACGACCTTGCGTATCGACACCCACGAGGAGGCCGACCTTAAAAGCGCCGGCGATCGAGCCGACCATGCCGACGGCGACCGAGAAAGTAGCTTTGGTGCCGACCGATTGCCCTGTACTCGAGGCCTGCGTCGACGCCGGTGCAGTACCGACGCCGGCGGCGAAAACCAGCGCGCCGGCGAAGCCGGGACCCCAAGCCTCGTAGCCGACATAAGGAAACACAGAGGAGGATGAAATGAAGGAACGACTCGAAATGATTACCTTGTTGGGTACGACGACGACGCCGTAGGTCAGTCCGAAACGATCTGTGCTGTAGCCATCTAGATCGTTGGGCGTAAACGAGTAGGTGGTGTCTTTCAATACTGTGGGATTCATGTCCGCGGGCACCTTGCGGCACCCCGGCACCATTGTCTTGGAATCCGTGTCCGACGGAACTTCATAGGGGGCGCCTTCGATGCCAAAAACCCTGTCGACCGCGCGACGCAGCTTACTCGGGCCAACCCGGACAATCCTTGCAGTGGCAATCGTGGCGCTCGTGGTCTTGATGGTATCGCCCGCCGCGGCGGCAGTGGATTCTGTAACCGTTACGGCACCGTTGACGGTCGTTTTTGTTGCGGGAGGAGCGCCGCCGGACTGAGATTGGCCTTCAGTCGTAGTCGTCGTCTTAGGCGCAGTCTCAATTTCGATCTGACTGCGCCAGGGCGCACACGCTTTCGTTTGCTTATTTTTGTCCGCTGCATTCGAATCCAGCTGAAAGATTGGCGCATCGGTATTGAGTATAATTCGGTCGCCCTTGGCGATTGCATCGCCGCGACTCGGCGTGCTCGTCGAGGCTGTATCAGCACGAACGGGATGAACGAGCAGCAAAAGGAGAATTGCCGAGAGGCGAGCGACTGATTGAAGGTTCATGTGTCATTCCATCCTTGAGTGACCGTAAGAGCAAATCAGCTATTGCGTAGGCCGTAAAAAGCCACGAGCGTGTGGCTCACGTGAGTGCGGGCGGCATCTCCGTCAGAATTGATTTAAAATCGCCGCGTGCAGTGAGCAGGGTCAGCGGTGGGTACAAAGTCAGGAGGGGGGTGAACATCCGTGTCATCTTCCTCAAATCAAGTTCATTCGCTCGAACGAAGCGGGTTGCCAATTGGCTGACTTCCTCTGTCCGCACTTCGCCCTTGGCCGAAAGCTAACGCCAAAAGCGTCGCGACGCAACCTTTGTGCAGTGCAATTTATTTTTTGCCGCACCGTTCTCAAAGAGCCCGCCGCTCTTGCGGCCGCATGGCGCGTCTAGGACTGCTCCCAGCATCGCAAAGCCCGGCGCGGCTCACTAAGCGTGCGTCATTTGGAATTGCGAGACCCGGCCGCGCGCTCGGGTTCTTTCGAATCGATCCAATCGAAACCGCGAGGATTGGTCGCGACCGATTGCATGCCGACCTCCGGTGCAGCAGCACCGCCAGCGGCAGACTGCTCCGCGGAGGCCGGTTTGGTCAGCTTGGCGGCACTAATCATGCCGCTGCAGCTTGCGCACGATGAAAGCGCCAGAGACGCAAGGACCAGAACGATCAGCGCACGATACATTGGCGCTTCTCCCTAACTAGTGAGACATTGTCGGATTTATTTCCTTGATGCCCTCGGGCGCTTCGCCGGTTGTAATGACCGTGGCTATTGCACCGAAGAGCAGTAGGACTGTGATTGTCCAGCGTAGAGTCTGGGTTGTTCGCTTCATAGTTCCTGGCGCGATCCTTAATGTGCTGCGCGCCGCATCGATCAACGCGGGCGTCATGAGAATGGCGACCACGTTTCCCACGAAGCCCAAAATCGCGATGACTGATACGAGCCTAAGTGGCGCAAGTGCCGATTCTTTGCGTATCGGCATTGCCGAGATCATTCCGAGCCCATAAAGGACCGCAAGACAGTATAGAACTCCAGCGAAGGCGCCCGTTGGGAATGCCGCGCACAGCAGGGCTTTGCCAGTCGATATCCGGCCGCCACGAGATATGGTAAGCCCGACAAACAAGATCATCCCTAGAAAGACCATTGCCGAGCGCGCCTCGGTGAGAGCTTGGTTTGTCAATGCAACAGCTCCAAGCGCGGATATGAACATCGATAGCGCGACGCTACTATTCATCGCGTCGCCTTGCGCCAGAGCTGGTAAGTGCGGATTCGATCAGACTGGCGAGAGTCTCGAGGCGACTGGGCACATCGTCGTCGATTTCGTAGGGATGATGGAGCCTGCGTACAACGACGGCAGTGCCCCCATTCTCTTGCGCAAACGTAAGTAGTCCAGCCATTGCTGCCGGTCCCGCTTTTCTATCTTCACTGCTGGCAACAACGATGAGTCGCTTGTCCAGCTCCTTCATTTCGGGCGCTGCTTTGATGGAGACGATCGGATAAAACTTTCTCTCGCATAGCAGAAGCATCGGCAGCCTGTCTGGCACTCCGTCAAGAAGCACGATTTCGTTTGCACGTACGGACTTTAGGGCAGCCAGGAGAACTACGCCGCCAAATGAAGTTCCATAGTAGATGACGGGCATTTCGGCGTTGCCCGGATTGGCGCGAATCTCCTCGATCCAACTGCGTGCGTCGTCGATAGCGCCTCGAAACGACGGGGTGCCTCCAGATTTTCCGAGGCCGCGGTAATCTTGCACAAAAATTGTATAGCCTCGCGAGGCCAAGGGGCCGAGATCCGCCGTCATTCGCTCTGCAGCGATTCCGTCTCCCTGGAATATGACCAGTAGCCTACCCGCAGGCGCGGTCGCGGGGACTCTGATCGCATACAGTTCCGGCGCAGATGCGCGAGGCACGGTATCGAAACTCACCGAATTCGGATGCGCAGCCGCCAAATCTGCGTAGTCGCCGTTGACAGCCTTTTTCAGCGCCGATATGAGGCTTGATTCCAATAGGCATATATCAGAAGCCCGAGCGAGACCGGTTAATAAAAGTCCGGCTATTAGAAACGACACTCTCGAGAGAACGCCAAATCCAAGATTGCTCCGGCTTTCGCTCATTTCGTGGGCGCTACCATGATTGCCGAAGGGGGATTCACGCATTTTAAATTAGCCTTGCGGTCCGATCCCCCGATCATCCAGAGTCCGATCCAGCGTAGATCTTTCATCAGGCAGATCGCGGGTGACCGACAAACTGGTGGGTGTGCTGCGAGACGAAGAATTTCCAAGATCGAGGCTGTTGTTGATCGTGGTCGCCAGGAACTTGTCCAGATCCTTGTTTTTGATTTTGGCGCCCCAGTAGTTGCTATGTCCGGCTCCAGGGGCTTGAAATTGGGCGAGACGTACGGCGTCGCCACCGGGCCATTCGGTGTGGCCGAGCGCGACCGGGATTTCGTGGTCGTAGGTGTCGGCGGCGGTCTCGCCAGGCGGAAAAGCTAGGGCGAGCACCATGTCGTTACCGGAGTAGAAGCTAGTGGCACGACTGGGCTCGGTGCACTCGCGCAGCAGGGAATTGTACAGGGGCTCGGTACGAGCACCCGTTCCGAGCGTCCAAGTGGGCACGGCGCCAGCCATGTGGACGGTGCGGCGGACCCAGATATTGGCGGCGGGCGAAAGGCCGGCGACTGTGTGGAGCAGAACGCGGTTGCCCAAGGAGTGCGCAACGAAATCGACGACGAGCGGCTGCCCGGAATGTTGCGCAGCATCCGCCAGTATGGCGGCTAATGTGCTGCCAATCTCGAGCGCGCGTGGGATAGCCCATGGGTAGTACAAGGGAGAGGCGATCGACCAGCGCGCGTCACCGGGCCAGTAGATCTCGACCAAGGCAGCGCCAGGTGCCCAATCGGAGCCGGCGCCTACGAGCGCCTGTTGGCGCTTGCAGAAGGCGCCGTACGCGTCGTCGGCGTCATGTGCGTCGTTGTTGTATCCATGGATCAGCAGTATCAGGTGGACTTGCCCGCGAAGTTGCT
Organism: Steroidobacteraceae bacterium; assembly: GCA_036272295.1. Taxonomy (GTDB): domain Bacteria; phylum Pseudomonadota; class Gammaproteobacteria; order Steroidobacterales; family Steroidobacteraceae; genus Bog-1198. The sequence goes on along the minus strand of DATAYZ010000092.1, from coordinate 67,954 downwards.
GGCCTTGCAGGCGCGCTTTGTCAGTATCGATATCACCACCGGAGCGCGCTTGCCGGAAGCTCACCTGATAGATCTTTGGCATGCGGAGTGCCGTCAGGCGACTTCACTTACGACTTGGTCGCGAACTGCGAAAGATTGGTGGCCAAATCCTTCATGTACGGCGAAATGATGCCGCTGACCAGACCGAACGCGAGCGTCGCGAGTGACGGCGTTCCAGTCCCCAACATCGAGAGCGCCACGAAGACCACGATCACGCTGACCACGACGGCCACGAGCTGATTGAGGCGATCCCAGTAGTAGCCGGTCCGGACCTGGAATGCGTCGAGCTTTCGGGACATCAGGCTCGCGAGGCGGAGTCTTGCCTTGGCGGCATCAAGCGCTTGCGGGTCCGGCGGGGCATTTACACTGCTGACAGACGGTGTGACGGCCGCGCGTTCTCGATGCTTGCGTCGATCGGCAGCCGCCAAATCCTCTTCGAGGGCGCCGCCGCTTCTGCCGCCTGCAGAGTACAGGTCAGTACTGGTCAGGAATTGAAATAGCTCAAGATATTGCTCCGGTGCATCCAGCGCAATGTTCGCGGCCGGCTGAATTTCCCCCATCATTTTCTCGATGGGTTGAGAGCACAGAGCGTCGAGGGATTTCCAATCTCCGATGGCCAGGAATACGAGCTGATCGAGCGCGGACTTCGGAAGCCAGGCTCGAAGGCGGCCTTCGTGGAACCACCGTCTCGCGTCGAGCACGGCCTTGAGGAATTCCACGAACGCAGTGCTCAAGGCGCTGACGGCCGCGATGGTCGCGGCGTAATGCCACCAATTGCCTCCAATCGTATCGGTGGCATTCTTTAGAGTGCTCAGTGCCAATTCGGTCCCCGGGCTGCGTTTGAACGCCACCCAGAATGCCGAAACGACGAAAAAGAGCACGAAAAGTTGCCACCAAAGGCGCGCGCTCGGAACGCTCGAGTTTCTGGCGGGCATCATGAATCTCCGGTCGATTGAGACGGCCCGGACTCAATCGAGATCAGTTCGCAGCGACACGCCGCCGGCGACGATGACGGCGCAGAGCATGCGCGGAAACGCGTGACGAAGATTGGGATTGAAATCGAATTCGTCGCGCGATGAAGCGATGACGGGCGATCGGGACTGATCATGCAAGTACCTCCCTGTACAACTGGCATCCAATCATAGCTCAGAAACTCCATCAAAAGTCGCCGGTACCAATTGATGCAACGCGACACTGATCGGCACCCTGGCGAGACTAACCGTCGCCGCCGCACTGCCGCGGGCCCTCTTCGCTTAATCAAAGGGCATCAACTTGCACATTCGCAATGGAGTCCGGCGAGCCCTTGCCCATCCATCAATTCGATATTGTGGGCCGCCGAGAATTCGAGCGCATCACGAGCAAAGATCCCGCCGTCATCAGCCGCTGGCCGGAGCACTGGCCTCGAATGACGGTTGCCTTGTTAGGTACATCTCCCATCAGGAGCCGTGATGGGCCGGCTCACTCACACCCCCCGACCCTCAAAAACACTGAGCCTCCATCCCTTTATAACCCCTCAACGCCTGTGCAAGACTCCCGCGCCATATGACGAGGCGCGAGTTCGTGATCATGAGCGCACTGGCCGCCGCCGGCCGATCGGCCGCGGCCGGAAAGCAGCCGCACTGGCCGAAATACAGCCAGACGCTCTGCATAGACGGCGAATGCGGCTGCGGCCTCTTTTTCCTCGATGACGGCGACCCGACGATTCCCGCGGAGCTTCGCGCCATCAAGGATTCCGGGCTGTCCGGCATCCTGTTCACGGTCGGACCCAACGGGCGTTTCTGGCTCGACGATGCGCAGTTCGAGCTGACCAAGTCCAGCATCGCGAAATGCAAGGCCAGGATCGCCGCACATCCGCAACATCTGCTGCTCGTCAACGGGGTGCAGGACCTGCATGCCGCCCTGCGCGAACGACGCATGGGCGTCGTCATGCGCTTTCAGGGGAGCGAGCCGATCGGCGAGGATCTGGATCGGGTCTCGTTGTTTCGCGCGCTCGGCGTGCGCGTCGTTCAGCTGACCCATAACCGGCGCAATATCGTCGGCGACGGGGCGATGGAGCCCGGAAACGCGGGGCTCAGCAATTTTGGCCACGAGCTCGTCGAGCGCCTCAATGCCGAGAAGCTCATCGTCGATCTGGCGCACGGTGCCCAGCGCACCATCGCAGAGGGCATCCGCGCCTCGAAGTCCCCGGTGCTGATCAGCCATACCGGGTGCCGGGCTTTGTCGGACCTGCCGCGCAACACGAGCGACGCCGAGCTCAGGGCGATGGCGGATCGGGGCGGCGTGGCCGGCATCATATTCTGGCCGTACCTGCGCACCGACACACAGCCGATGGCCGTCGACGTGATCCGCCATATCGAGCACGCCATCGATGTTTGCGGCGAGGATCACGTGGGCATCGGCACCGACACGAATCTCGCGCCGATCGACCGCACGGCGAAGTTCGAGAGCGAGAATCGCGAGTGGGTCGCCGGATCGGTGCAGTACGGGGTGTTCGCGCCGGGCCGGCCGCCGGATCTCTACACCTTCATTCCCGATCTCAACGTGGCGGACCGCTTCGACGTGCTCGCGGCGAAGCTGTCGGCGGCCGGGCACCCGGATGCCCGCATCGCGAAGATCCTGGGCGGCAATTTCGCCCGTGTCATGGGCGAAGTTTGGGGATGATTCCTGGAAGCGCCATGGCACCGGCGCCGCTGCTCGGCGGGCTACGACCACGGCACCTGCTCGCGCGGATGCCGACGCCGATCCAGCGTCTGCCGCGCCTGAGCGCGATGCTGGGCGCGCAGATCTTCTGCAAGCGCGATGACCTGACCGGCTTCGGCTTCGGGGGCAACAAGATCCGCAAGCTCGAATACCTGCTGCACGAGGCAACCGACGCCGGTTGTGACTGTCTGGTGACCTGCGGAAGCAATCAGTCGAACTGGTGCTGCATGGTGAGTGTCGCAGGCGCCGTGCTGGGCTTGGACGCTTATCTCGTGCTCGGCGGACCCGTCCCCGAGCTCGATACCGGAAACATCCGCCTCGAGCGCCTCGCCGGTGCCAGGATCACGCATGTCGACACGGGCGAGGATTCCGTGCTCGAGGACGGCTGCCGCGATCTCACCGCATCGCTCGAGGCTCGCGGCCGTCATCCCTATCGCATGGTGATGGGCGGCTCGAACGGCCTGGGGTCGCTCGGCTACGTCGACGCGCTGCGCGAGGTCATCGAGTACGAGCGAGCTGCGCAGATCCGCTTCTCCAAGATCTTCCACGCCACCGGATCCGGCGGGACGCAGGCGGGGCTCGTCGCGGGCAGCGTGCTCGAGAGCTGGCAGGGCGACATCGTGGGGATCGCGGTGTCCCGGTCTCGTGAAGAGCAAAGCGCCAAGGTGGGCGCCATCCTGGCGGACATGTTCGGCACCCACGACACGAAGGTCATCGTCGACGATGCATTCGTGGGCGGCGGCTATCGGCAAAAGAGCGACGCCTGCGCCGAGGCGCTCGAGATCTTCGCCCGCGTGGAAGGCATCTTCCTGGACGAGGTGTACACCGGCAAAGCCGCGGCCGGGCTGATCGAGTACGGCCGCAGCGGACGTCTGCACGGCGACGAGCACGTTCTGTTCCTCCACACCGGCGGCACGGCCCAGCTTTTCGAGTGATGGCGGGTCGCATGTGCATCAGGAAATGGCTCCTGAGCTCGGCGTGCTGCGCAGCGACCGCGACCGCATTGGGCGCGGACCCCTACCCCTCGACCTATCACGCCCCCGCGAGCCGGCCGACCCTGATCAGGAACGCGACCGTTCTGACGGGCACGGGCACCCGCCTCGATCATGCCGATGTGCTGCTCGTGGATGGATTGGTCAAGGCCGTCGGCCCGGGGCTGAGCGCGCCCGGGAATGCGTGGATCATCGATGCCGCCGGCCGCTGGGTGACGCCGGGGATCATCGACGTCCATTCCCACATGGGCGTCGCCGCCGCGCCGAACACGAGCAGCCTCGACGACCTCAACGAAGCGACCGATCCGGTCAGCGCGCAGGTCTGGGCCGAGCACTCGATCTGGCCGCAGGACCCGGCATTCGCCACGGCGCTCGCGGGGGGCGTCACGACCTTGCAGATACTGCCCGGCTCCGCGAATTTGATCGGCGGGCGGTCCGTGGTCGTCAAGAACGTTCCTGCCGTGACCTACCAGGCGATGAAGTTTCCGGGCGCCCCGTACGGACTGAAAATGGCGTGCGGCGAGAATCCGAAGCGCGTCTACGGCGAGCGGCATCAGTCGCCCTCCACCCGCATGGGCAACGTCGCGGGCTATCGCCAGGCGTTCATCGACGCGCAGGCCTACCAGTTGGAGTGGGACAAGTATCAGCGCGAGCTGGCGTCATATGTTGCAATGAGCGCTGCGAGGACCAAGGGCAAGGACGCGCAGCCTCCCACGCCGCCGCACCGGAACTTGAAGCTCGAGACGCTCGTCGGTGTGCTCAAGGGCGAGATCCTGGTGCACGTTCATTGCTATCGGGCCGACGAGATGGCAACGATGCTCGATCTTGCCGATGAGTTCGGCTTCAAGATCGCGGCTTTTCATCATGGCGTCGAGGCGTACAAGATCGCCGACGCCCTGGCCGACAAGGGCGTGTGTGCCGCGCTGTGGGCCGACTGGTGGGGATTCAAGCTCGAAGCCTACGACGGCATCCAGGAGAACGTCGCGCTGGTGGACCGCCCGGCCAACAGCTGCGCGATGCTGCACTCCGACTCCGCGGACACGGTTCAACGCTTGAATCAGGAAGCCGCCAAGGCGATGGCGCGCGGCGTACGCGCCGGCCTCGACATTCCGCCGGAACGGGCCATCCGCTGGATCACCTCGAATCCGGCGCGATCGCTGGGCTTGAGCAGCCGGACCGGCTCGCTCGAGCCCGGCAAGATGGGCGACGTGGTGGTCTGGAGCCGAATGCCCTTCAGCGTCTATGCTCTCGCGGATCTCGTGTTCATCGACGGCGCTTTGCGGTTCGATCGCGAGCATCCGCCTGCGGAGCCGGCTTCCGATTTCATGCTCGGACAGCCCGGCGCGACGGAGCAGCCATGAGGGCCGCCGGCCTGATCGCCTGTCTCGCCGCAGCATCCTGCGCCGGCGCTTCGACTCGCGCCGCCGATTTTTTGATACGTAACGCGACGGTTCATACGATCACCTCCGCAGCCCCCCTCGAGCACACGGATGTGCGGATTCACGGCAAGGTGATCGTCGCGGTGGGCAAGGATCTGGCGGCCGCCGGCGCCACCGTGCTCGAAGCGGGCAATCGGCCGCTCACGCCGGGCTTGTGGGGCGGTTTGTCGACGCTCGGCCTGATCGATCTGCCGGGCGAGGCGGATACGGCCGATGCGTCCCAGGGGGCCGGCGCTCCGCCATGGCATCAACAATGGCGTCCTGAATTCGACGTGACGCTTGCCTACAACCCTCGCGCGACGGTCGTGCCGATCACACGGATCGAAGGCGTGACGTGGGCGGTGCTCGAGCCCGCGAGCGACGACAGCATCTTGGGAGGCCAGGGCGCCGCGGTGACTCTGAGCGGCGACTACGACGCGGTGCTTGCGGGAAGCCGCTCGCTGTTCCTGCAGCTCGGAGGCGGCAGCAACAAGCTCTCGAACGGCAGCCGTGCCGGCGGGTACATGCTGCTCGACCAGGCCGTCCGCGAGGCGCGAGCCCCCGCCGCGGCGGGCGAGATGGCCTTGCTGCATCCGGCGGGACGCGAGGCGTTGCTGCGCTATCTCGATCACGGCCGCATCGTGTTCGATGTCCAGCGCGCCGCCGACATTCTTCAGCTGATCGCCTTTGCGCAGCGCATGGGCATCAAGGCCGTGGTTTCTGGCGGCTCAGAAGCGTGGGTGGTCGCGAAGCAGCTGAGCCGGGCAAATATTCCGGTGATCCTGGATCCGCTGCAGAACCTGCCGAGCGGGTTCGATCAGCTGGCGTCACGGCTCGACAACGCGGCGCTTCTTCATCGCGCCGGCGTGACGATTGCATTCTCGGGGGGTTATGCGCGCGGAATCCGGCAACCCGCCGGCAATGCGGTCGCCGCCGGCCTGCCCTGGGAGGTCGCCCTGGCGAGCATCACCAGGACGCCCGCCGAGATCTTCGGTCTCGGCTCGATCCGGGGCCGGATCGCAGTCGGACAGGCGGCGGATCTGGTGCTCTGGGACGGCGATCCCCTGGAGGTCACCACCATCGCAGAGCGGGTCTGGATCGCCGGCGAGCCGGTCACGATGCGCTCGCGCCAGACCCTTCTCCGGGACCGATACCTGTCCCGCAGCCATTGAGCGAAGCACGGGACGCCTGGGGCGAGCGGCTGCCGCGGCGCCTCGGTGTCTGGAGCGCGGTCGCGGTTCTGATCGGGACCACGGTCGGAGCCGGAATTTTCCGGGTGCCGGCCCTGGTGGCGGCGAGCGCGCAGGATCCGTCGGCCGTGCTGCTCGCGTGGGTGCTCGGCGGCGCGGTCTCCCTGTGCGGCGCCCTAGCCATCGCCGAGCTCGCAGGCGCAATGCCCCGCTCAGGCGGCATCTTCGTCTACATATGGGAGGGGTTTGGCCCCTTGCCCGCATTTTTGTTCGGGTGGGCGGAGATGCTGGTGATCCGGCCGGCGGCCCTGGGCGGAATCGCGACCATCTGTGCCGAGCACGCGGGCCACTTCGTGCCGCTGTCGCCTTTGCACGGCCGCTATCTCGCCGCCGTCCTCATCGCCGGCGTCGGAATCATCAATTACAGCGGAACGCGGCGCGCAGCGGCGGCGATGAACTTCATCACCGGCCTGAAATTCGCGGCGCTCGCAATCCTTGCGATTCTCGCCTTCGGCGCGGGGCGTGGAAGCTTCTCGCACTTTCACTCACAGTCGGACGCAGGGACACGGCTGTTGCTCGCGGCCTCGCCCCTGATACCGATCCTGTGGACCTACGATGGCTGGTCCAACCTGTCCTTCGTCGGCGGCGAGATCGCCAATCCGCAGAAAAACCTGCCGCTGGCGCTGATCCTCGGGACCGCGGCGATCATTGCGCTCTACCTCTCCATCAATGCCGCGTTCATTTATCTGGTGCCCGTGACGGCGATGGCACACATGCCGTTGATCGCCGCCGCCGCGGCAAGCCGCATACCGCTGCTGCACGGCTACGGCCCGAGCATCGTCGCGGCGACGGTCATCGCCGCCACGCTCGGCAGCCTGATCGGATGCATGATGACGGGGCCGCGCGTCGTGTTCGCGATGGCGGAGCGGGGCTTGTTCTTCGCGGGCATCGCGCGCATCTCACCGCGCTTTTCCACACCGTCGACCGCGATAGCGCTGTCCACGCTGCTCGGCGTCGCGCTCACGCTGGCGAGCGATTTCGCGCACCTGGTGGACCGGTTCGTGCTCGGAAGCTGGCCCTTCTACGCTCTCGCGGTGGCCGCCGTGTTCGTGCTGCGGCGGCGCCGCCCGGAGATGGCGCGTCCCTATCGAGCCTGGGGATATCCGGTGGTCCCGGCACTCTTCCTGCTGGCCTCGGTGGCCATGGTGATCCAGGCGCTCTGGACGGACCCGCTCAACACGCTCTTCACCTTCGCAGTCATTCTCGCGGGCGTGCCCGTGTATCTTTTCCGGAAAAGGTACGGCACGCGTCACTGAAGCCCGGGCAGCCCCATCGCGTTTCGGATGAACGCGTACACATCCGCGGTTTCGTCGATCAGCTGGCCCGTGGGCTTGCCCTGGCCATGCCCGGCGTCGGAATCGATGCGCAGGATCACCGGGTTTCCGTGCGGATCGGCATGCTGCATCTCCGCCGCAAACTTGAAGCTGTGCGCCGGAAACACGCGATCGTCGTGATCGCCCGTGGTGATCAGCGTCGCGGGATAGGGCGTACCGGCCCGAACGTTGTGATAGGGCGAGTACTTCAGCAAGGCCGCGAATTCCGCCGGCTCGTCGACGGAGCCGTAATCGGACTCCCAGTTCCGGCCCACCGTGAATTCGCGAAAGCGCAGCATGTCCATCACACCCACCTGGGCCACCGCTGCGGCAAAGAGCTCCGGCCGCTGCTCCTCGACCGCGGCGACGAGCAGGCCTCCATTGGATCGGCCCTGGATGGCCAGACGCCCCGGCCGCGACCAGCGTTCGTGGATCAGCCACTCCGCGGCGGCGATGAAGTCGTCGAAGCCGTTCTGCTTGCGCGTCTTGATGCCGGCCTCATGCCATTCGCGCCCGTACTCGCCTCCGCCCCGAACGCCGGCCACGGCGTAGACTCCGCCGAGCGCCAGCCATCCCGCGATCGCAGGCGAGAATGCCGGCACCATCGGCGTGCCAAAGCCGCCGTACCCGAACAAGAGAGTCGGGTTTTCGCCGTCGAGCGCAATTCCGCGGCGCGAGACGATCCACATCGGAACGCGCACGCCTTGCGTGCTGCTGCAGAAGACCTGCCGGATCTCGTAGCTCGCGGCGTCGAAGCCGTGGGCCGCGGGTGCGTGCACCAACGTGCTTCGACCGGTCCCGAGGTCCAGACGATAGACGCTGGCGGGGGACGTGTAGCTGCTGAACGTGTAATAGCTCTCCCGGTCCGTCGCGTGGCCGGCAAATCCGTCGGCGATGCCGGGACCCGGCAGCGCGACCGCTCCCAGCCGCCGTCCTTCGGCCGAATACCGCTCCACCTGACTATGCCCGTCCCGAAGATACTGGGCGACCACCTGTCCGCCCACCATCGTCGCCGAGAGCAGCGTTTCCTCGGACTCCCCGATCACGGTCTGCCATCGTTCCGGCTGCGGATGATGGAGGTCGATCGCCACGACACGGCCCCGCGCCGCGTGATCATCGGTCTGTACATAGAGGACATGGCCGAGGTTGCCGATGAGCTCATGGTCGGCATCCGGCTGCGCAACGAGCGTCACGAGCGGATTGCCGGGGTTGCTCAGATCCTGCACCAGCAGGGTGTTCTTGAGCTCATTGTTCCGGCTTGCCTCTATGATCAGATAACGGCCGTCATCGGAGACCTGTGCGCTCACGATCCAACGCGGATCGTCCGGGCGCGTATAGATCAGCCTGTCGCTCTTCTGATCGGTTCCCAGACGGTGGAAATACAGCTTGTGGGACCGATTGGCCGACTTGAGGGTCGCGCCTTGCGTCGGGGGGTCGAACGCCGGGTAGTAGAACCCGGAACCATCGGCGCGCCACCCGCCGCCGCCGAACTTCGACCAGCGGATCACATCCGGCAAGTCCCTGCCCGAGGCCACGTCGCGAACGTGCCAGGTCTGCCAGTCCGAGCCCTGGTCGGAAAGCGCATAGGCGAGCAAGCGCCCGTCCCCGCTCACCATCATCGCGCGCAAGGATACCGCTCCATGGCTGGACAGCCCATTGGGGTCCAGCAATACGCGGCCCGGACCTTCGGGTCTCGTTGCGACGTAGACGACCGGCTGATTCTGCAGGCCGTCATTGTGCAGGTAGAACCAGCGCGATCCGTGTCTTTCGGGCACGTCCCAGCTCTCGATGTTCCACAGGTCGGTGAGGCGGCGATGAATCTCCGCCCGTCCCGGCAATGCCTCGAGATATCGGGCCGCCAGCCGGGATTCGGCCTTGGCCCAGCGCCGTGTCGCGGGCGAATCGATGTCCTCCATCCAGCGATACGGATCGGCGACTTTCACGCCGTGGTAAACGTCGACCTGACCGCCCCGGGCAGCGGCGGGATAGCGCAGCTCGCCGGCGTGCGCGCTCGCGCACGACACCGCGGCCGCCGCGATGGCGGCGGCGCGTCGCGCGGACTTCCTCACGCCTTGCCCTTGCGGAGCATGCGCCCGTGCTTGTGCCCATCGGGCCGTCCGTCTTCGTAGGCCACGGCGCCGTTCACGATGATGGCGTCGAATCCCGTCGGCGCCTGCTTCGGCTGGGTCCAGGTCGCGCGGTTGTGAACGCCGCCTGGCACGAAAATCAGGATATCCGCCTTGTTCCCGCGCGCCAGCACGCCTCGGTCGGGGATGCCGATGATCTCGGCCGCGAGTCCGGACATCTTGTGCACGGCCCGTTCGAGACTCATCTTCGGCGGCGGCCCGACGTAGTCCTCGAGGATCTTCGAGAACGATCCGTAGGAGCGAGGGTGGCTCGAATCCGGCGCCCCATCGGTGGAAATACAAACATGATCGGCCATGATGAATTTGTCCTGAATGGCCGATGCCATCAGAAAGTGAGCCTGGGAGGGCCCGCCGTAACCGAGCTCATCGATCATCACCTTTTCGTACGGCTTGTTGAGGCGCGCGGCCACGGCCTCCAGCGTCAAGCCCGCGTACTTTCCTTCCGTGATCAGGATCGCGCCGGGGCCGTTGCGCTCGGCGACCCGCTTGCGGATGTGCGCTTCGAGCTCGGGGCGCCGGGTTTGTACCGCCTTCCGGTAGTCCTCCTCGCGTTTGGCCCAGTCCGGATATAGAAAGACGAAATCGCTCGCGCTGGCGAGATACGGGTAGACATCGCCCGTCACCTCCCGCCCGGGAGCGCGTGCGCGCGCGAGTTGGGCCAGCACCGCGTCCGCTTCCTCGGCGCGCCGGCCGGCCACGATCTTCATATGGGATACGTGCACGTGCGCATCGATCTGCAGCAATTCGTCGATCGCGCCCGCGATCTTGCCGGTGTCTTCCGATCTCATGTGGCTCATGACGATCCCGCCACGCCGCCCGACGAGGTCGCCCAGCGCCTTCTCTTCTGCCAAGCGTGCATATCGACCCGGCTCGTACTCGAGGCCAAAGCTCATTCCGTACGCGCCGGCGGCCAGATCTTCCTCGAGCAGCGCCTCCATGAGCTTCATCTGAGCTTCCGTCGGTACCGGCGCATCGCCGACCCCCGCGAGCATGCGCAACGCGCCGTGTCCGGACAGCGTGGCCACGTTGACTTCGCTGCCGGCGTCATCGAGGCGCTTCATCCACAGCGACAACGATTCGGCCGGCACGTGGTCCGGATCGTAATTCGGCGTGAAGCCGTCCTGGCCCAGCAATACGGTGGTGATGCCCTGCTCGAGGAAATTCAGGAAGGACTGGGTGAACGGATCCCCGTGCGAATGGGCGTCGATGAAGCCCGGCGCGACGATGTCGCCATGGGCGTCGATGACCCGCCGCGCCCGCACGTCCTTGCCGGCGACGGAGCCGATGAACGCGATCTTGTCCTTGGACACGAGCACGTCCGCCGCGTAGCGCGGCCGCCCGGTGCCGTCCACCACCGTGCCGTTACGGATCCAAAGGTCGTAGCTTCCGGCGGCGGGTCGTGACGGGCTGGCCGGCCCGGCAGCCGCGTTGTGCGCGAGCGGCAGGAGCAAGGCAAGCGTTGCGAGCCATTTCGGCTGGATCATGGGGCCTCGACCTCGGAAGGTTTGGGTGGAATCAACGCCAGCGCGGGCGGCGAGCTCAGCCGCAGAGAAGCTTGCCGGGCAGCCGCCTTCACCTCCGCGGAAGCGTGGGCGATCTGCCGGAGCGCCGGCGTCAACGCCGACGCGTAAGTGCGTCCGGCGGGGGTCAGCTCCACACCGCAGGCACGGCGCATGAACAAGTCCACACCGATCGAGCGCTCCAGCTCCTTGATGCTGCGGCTGACGGCGGCCGCGCTCACCGACAGCTCTCGGCCGGCACCGAGGAAGCTGCCCTGTCGCGCCGCCGATTCGAACGCGCGGATCCACGGCAGGGGCGGAGTCCGCTCGCGCCGCCTCAGCTCCGGCTCGCGCCGCCTCAGCTCCGGCTCGCGCCGGCTCAGCTCCGGCATGGCGAACGGGGATGCCTAGTGCTCATCCGTAAGGACTTTCAGCGCCTGATCGCGCAGGGTGCCGAAGGAATGGCGATCGAACGCGGCGTTCTCAGCCATGATGGTGGTGTTGAATGCGGCCACGATCCCGCGCCCGGTCCCGTGATCGAAGTACAGGAAGGAGGTGAAGCCGCCCTGGCTGCCCGTGTGTCCGATGATCTTGTGCGTGCCCCGCGGGATCAAGAAGTATCCCAACCCCATGTCCGCCGGTTTCGAGCTGTCGCTCGACACCTTCACCTGCGGGACCCACATCTCCTCGAGCGTCGTGCGCTTCAGCACCGAATCGAAGCGACCCTGCATGTCCGCTCTGCCGCCCGTCGCATTCGTCAGGAAGGCCACGTAAGCCGCCGCGTCCGACAAAGGTCCGTTCCAACCGCCGTTGGGAATGGTGATGCCGGGATCGAAATCGGCGCCCATGTCGGCCGTGTCGGGGTTGCCATCCTTGCCGGAGTTGATGATGTAGCGGTGCGAGCGATGCGGCTGCAGATAGCCCGGGGTGGACCCGAAGTAGCTGTGGGACATGCCGAGCGGCGCAAAGATGTTCTTCTGGATGTAGTTCTCCCACGGATCTCCGGTCACGAGCTCCAGCGCCCGGGCCAGGTACAGCCACCCGGGATTCGAATAGCTGAAGCGCGTGCCGGGAGGGAACCCGACCTCCTGATACGGCATCATCGCCACCAGCTGCTCCCAGGTGGTGGGCTCGAACGGCTCCCAGTTGAGTCCCTGCTTGTAAGGCCAGGTCATGGCCTGAAGGCCCGACGAATGCGTCATCAGCATCCGGATCGTGATGTCATCCATGGACCCATACGGATCGTGCACCTTGCGCAGCTCCGGCACCCAGCGGGTGATCGGATCATCCAGCTGCAAGAGGCCCCGATCCCGAAGCTGCATGATCGAGATCGCGTTCAGCGTCTTGGTGATCGAAGCCCAGTGAAAGATCGTCTCTCCGTCGACGCGCCGGGATCCGGCGGAATCCGCAAATCCAAAATCATGGCGCGCGACGATGCGGCCGCTCTCGATCAGCCCGACGCTCGCGCCGACGATATGGTCGTCGGCGAGCGTCTTGTCGAACATGTCGACGAGAGCGGTCCACTGCGGCGGGACGTTGGACCGGGATGCGTGCGCCGCGGCGGCGGCTCCCGAAACGCAGAGGAGCGCGCCCAGAGCCAGGGCAGGCAGGCAGCGGCAGGCGGCCCATGGTCGACTCATCGCAAGCTTCATGGTCCTCACCACCTCTTGGTAAAGTGAACGCTGAGAAACCGCCCCATCGCATCGGCGTTGTAAACGTCGAATCCCATCATGTAGTAGGGATCCGGGGCGAGCGGCGGCTCACGATTGAACAGGTTGGTGACCGACAACGCCACCTTGCAGCCGCGCAGGAATGAATCCGAGGAATGCTCGAAGTTATAGCCGATGTTGAAATCGGTGGTGGTCCAGGAGCTCACCGGAACGCTCGGAAACACTTCGTTGTCGCTGTAGGAGTTCGAGAAGTTGAGCGCCAGCGTCGTGTTGAAGCTGCCATGGAGCCAGGTGGCCATGGCACGGGCGCGGGTTTTGAGCGGCTGCTCGAAGGTGTTGACCTCGTTGATCGGCGTCGAGGTCGCGGTCAACGAGTTCAGGATCTTGTCGATGCGGGCGACGGCGACATTCAAGTCGATGGTGTCGTCCTTGATCCTCACGGGATAGGAGGCCGTCAAATCGAAGCCGCTGGTGCGCGTGCGCGCGGCGTTCGCCTGGCGCAGGTCGATCACGTAGCGCACGCCGGTGGCTCCGGTCCCCGCGAAATCGATGAACACATCGCCTGCGTCGAGATGCTGGTTCAGATAAGCCTGCGCCGCCGCATCGCTCGGGAGAGGGGCGATGAGGCTGCCGTATTGGTTGGGATGCAGGAGCGCATCCTGCTCGTACGGAGGGGCGGAAATGCGGTCGCGGTAGTCGATGTTGTACCAGTTCAGGCTGAGCTCGCCCCCCGGCACCGGTTTCAGCGTGAATCCTACCGACAAATTTTTCGCTTTCTCCGCGGTCAGCGGCGTGCTTCCAAGCAGGTAGAAGATCGGCACCGTCCCGCCGCCCGGTGCATCGAAGATGTCGGAGGTGACCTGGACTCCCCGCGTGTACAGGGATTTTTCGGCCACGCTCGGCGCGCGGAAGGAGGTTCCGTAGGTCGCGCGCAGATCCAGCATGTCCACGGGAGTCCAGACCAGGCCCACCTTGGGATTGACGGTCTCGCCAAAGTCGGAGTAGTCATCGTAGCGGGCGGCGACCGACATCTCGATGCGCCGCGCTCCCGGGATCTCCTGAGCCCTGCTGACGAAGGGGATGAAGAGCTCCCCGTAGCCCGAAGTGACACCGCGCTCGTCGCGCGCGCGGACATCGAGCCCCAGCGCCGGAATCACGCGGTCACGGGTGGAGTTCACCCGGTCCTTGCGATACGAGGAGCCCACGGCGAGCCGGACGTTGCCGGCGGGCAGGCTGAACAGCGAGCCGTCGCCCCTGAGGTCCGTCTCCCAGGTGTCGAACCGGTCGCGATAGTCGTCGATCAGGAATTCGACGACGCCGGTCGGGATGTCGCTGAAGGTGAAGTCCGTGACGGTCTCGACCCGGGCGATCGTGGCGTCGAGCTCGAAGCGCCAGTCGCCGAATGCCTTGTATCCCAGGGCAACGAGGCCGCTTTCCTGATTGGTGACCGGATGATTGGAGTAGAACAGGTCGCCGACATAGGTCTGCTTCTCGATCACCCGTTCGTGGGAATACAGGATGTTCGTCGCCAGATCGAAGCCGTCGGGCAGCGTTTGATCGAGGTTGAACAGCAGCGTGCCCGCCGTCCTGTCCGGCAGCAGGTAGGTGGGGCCGTTCGCCGGTGCCCCGCCGGCCGCCGCGATATAGGGGCGGTCGCGCGCATCGAGGGGATCGCGCTGATGGAGATCCGCGACGACGAGCGTGTCGCCGCTGCTCCACGAGGTCCCGAAGGTCTGGGACAAGCGCCCTTCCTTGCTGCCGCCGGAGGTGGCCTGGCCGTAGGTTGCCGACGTCTCGGCGCCGTCGAAATTCTTGCGCAGGATGATGTTGACGACACCGGCAACCGCGTCGGTGCCGTAGATCGCCGATGCGCCGTCCGTCAGGATCTCGACCCGCTCGACCGCGGCCAGCGGGATGTTGCTCACGTCGACGAATTGGCCCTCCGCGGAGGGGGCCACCCGGCGCCCATTGATCAGAGTCAGCGTGGATACCGAGCCCAGGCCGTGCAGATTGAATCCGGTCCCGCGGGTCAGATTCTGCGATGTCGAGGCGGGCCCGAACTGCGCGGTTTCGGATGAGCCGGAGCTTCCGCCCTTGAAGTCGATCGGGAGCGACTCCACCAGCTCCTGCATGTTGGTGAAGCCGGAGCGCTCCATGTACTGGCGATCGATGGTCATCATCGGGGAGCTGTCGTTGTGGACGCCGCGGATGTGGGTGCCGGTGACCACCAACTCCTCCAGAGTGTCGTCCTCCGCGTCCTCGCTCCTCTTGCCGGCCGTTGCCGCGCTCGACTCGGCCGGGACATCGCGGGTCCCGCCGGCACCGGCGTGATCGGCCTGGGCCATCCGGTAAGCCGCCTGTCCGCCCGTCATCGATGAATTCCGGTTGCCGGCCGCCGCGCGAATCAGCACCAGCCCATCGGCGGTCACCTCGTAGCTGAGATGAGTGCCGTCGAGCAGTCTTCTCAAAGCCTCCTCGGCCGTGAAGCTGCCTTTGAGCGCGAGACTGTCCTTGCCGTCGACGAGCTCGGAGGAGTACAGCAGCTTGTGGTGCACGGTGAGCGCGAGCGTTTGCAGGGCGTCGCGCAAACTCTCCGCGGGGATGTCGATATCGTACGTCGCGCTGTGCACGCCTTGAGCGTGGGCAGCCGCTGCAAGAGCCATCGCGCAAACGAAGCCCGCCAGGCGGCTGGCGTGCAAATTGATCTTCATCGGTCAGGACCCCATGTCGCGGGTTTGCACCCGTCTATCTGATCAACACGCACGACCGGCGAGAATGTGCACTTCGCACCAGGCCCGCGGAATCACATGGGCGAGGTCATCTGCTCCTGAGCGCGATGACCGAATCGCCGTACTCCACCGAGATCGGCAGGTACGCCTGCAGGGCATTCACGAAACCTTGGGTGTCGCCCGCATCGAACACGCCGCTGATCTGACGCGAGGCGAGCGACTCATCGGCGATCGCGATCTGCCGGCGCGAGTATCGATTCACCTCACGTATGGCCGCATCCAGCGTCTCCGATCGGAAGATGAGCTTTCCCGAGCGCCACGCCGTGGCGGCCTCGATGTCGGCCTTCGGCACGACCACGGCGCTGCCGGCGCGCTCGTCGACCTTCAGCTCTTCACCCGCCGACAGCTCGATGGCGCCGTCGCCGGCAGCGGCCTCGAGCGGCCCTCGATTCGCGGCGGCGGCGCGCGCCGCGCGGCGGCTCCCGCCCTGGCCTGCCGAATCGCCGTCATGAAGCGCCGGACCCGATCCGGCACCGAGACTCACGGGCGCCGCGGATTGCTCGGGCGAGCCGACGACCGCGACGCGGCCCTCCACCATCGCAACGCTCACGCGCCCATCGACGTACTCAACCGTGAAAACGGTTCCCAGAGCGACGATCGTCTGATCGCCGGCCCGCACCTTGAACGGCCGCGTGAGATCGTGCGCCACGGTGAACTGCGCCTGTCCCTCCTTCAGCTCGACGATCCTGGCATCGCCGGAAAGCCGCACGCGGATGCGTGTCGACGAATCGAGCGCGATGCGGGAACGATCCGCGAGCTCGACCGTGCGCTGCTCACCGAGACCGGTTCGGTACTCCTCGGCGCGCCACCACGAGGGGTTGAGCGGCCACGCCGCGACCAGCAGCAAGCCCGCGACCGCCGCGGCCGCCGCCACCCGATAGCGGGTGCGGATGAAGGGTCCGGGCCGCAGCCAGCGGCGGCCCGTCGTATGCCGCGCATAGGCGAGCGCCTCCTCGCGATAACGCATGAGCTCCGCACTCTCCGCGTGCGCTCCCAGGGAGCCCCACGACCGCTCGACGCGGCGGAACGCATCGGCGAAGCCCGGGTCGCGCGCGACCCGGGCCTGCAGGCCGGCCTGATCCTCGGAGCTCCAATCACCGCTCAGACGGGCGACGAAGGCCTCCGCGGCCTCCTGCTCCGGCGTGCATTCGTTGGCTTTTTCGCTCATGGCACGACATCCTGTTTCTTGCGCACCTCTGCCAGGTGCGCCATTCCTTTGCTGAGATGCTTGTTCACCGCGCTCACTGAGATGCCCAGCATCTGCGCGACCGTCGCGATCTTGAGATTCTCCAGCCGGATCAACATCAGCACCGACCGGGTCCGGACACTGAGCTCCTCCAGCGCCTGGGCGATCTGATCCAGCTCTTCATTGACGATGAAGCGGCGCTCGAGCGTATTGTCCGCCTCGAACCGGCGCTCCGCGGATTCGACCGCTTCGCTCCACGGCACCGATCGGCCGCGCGCCTGCAGGCGGCGATGACGATCGCGCCAGCGATTGATCGCCGCACGAAAAATATAGCCCTTCGCTTCCTCCGGCGTCTTCCCCGCCGCATGTGTGAAGGCATTCGCGATGACATCGTGCGCGAGATCCTCGGCCTCCGCGCTGCTGCCCGTCCTGCGCAGGAAGAACTTGATCAAAGCCGGCCGCATCTGCGCGACCAGGCCGGGCTCGTCGGGGAGAGGCTTGAACCGCGTGCTCACATGTCTAGCGTGGCCGTCCCGGGCGATCCTTTCAAGTGCCGTGCGGCACTTGGAGGTGTATATATCGAAGGGTGCTGCGTATTAGTAGAAGGGAACCTGCGCGCGCAGGCCGGCGAGGCGCAAGACGCTACATATTGCCGGTTTCGCAGCCGGAGGACGACCGCCTATTTCGACAGCACGCCGCGGATCGTCATCTCGGAATGCAGCTTGCTCACGCATTGGCTGCCCGTTCGCGCGCAGACGAACGGCAATACGCCGCGTATCAGGCAGCCGCTGCCCGCGAGCATCATGCGGAATCCGAAGCCGAGCGCGGACCTCAAATGCCGGACGTAAGACTCACCCACGGACGCGGGATGCTCCGTAAAGAGGGCAAGCAGGTTCCAATGAGGCCGACTCTTGCGGCCGGGAGAGAATTTCACTATCGACACCTCGTTTGGGTTCGAACGGCGTGATCTTCATCGAACTCGAAACGAGTTGCATCAAAAATCGAGTCCGTTCATCCGCGAGGAACGTTTCCGGCTGTGCGCGCCGCTCGCGCGCAGGCACGTGACCGCGCGCCGCTCCACCCGCCTCAGCGAGCCCGAAGCCGCGCCTCGATCTCCCCCTTGAGCTTCGCCGACGGTCGCGCCGGGCGAACCGCCGGATCCATCAGCGACCGGTACGTGATGCCGATCATCGAGCCAAGGATGGACTGCGCCTCCGCCGCCGGCTCGATGTCGCCTCGAACCTCGCCGGCGCGGATGCCCTCGCGAATCCAGCGTGCCAGGTCGCGGTGCTGGGCGGCCAGCACCCGGTTGGCGTGAATGCGATCGACGGTGCCGGGATCCATGCTGTGCGAAAGAATCAGGAATTGCACGTGATAGGCGGAGGCCGGGGGGGCGAGCAGCCGCTCCTGCGCGTCGATGACCGCATGGATCGCCGCGAGCCCCTTCTTGTCGCCCACCGCCTCGTTGACGGCCTCGAGCCAACGTTCCGTCAAATGTCGCGCGACACGCCGCAGCAGGCCGCCCACGGTGCCGAAGCGCATGGCGGCGAGCCCGCGGCTGTAGCCGGCTTGCAGCCCCACCTCGGTCATTCGCAGTCCGCTGATGCCCTGGCGCAGCAGGATCCGGATCGCGGTATCGATCATCCGCTGATCGGACAGCTCCGTGCGTTCCGACTGGCGCAGCCTGCGGGCCGGCGCACGCTTCTTGCTCATGGGCCGGCGGCCTTGGCGTAGCGCGCCACCAGCAGGAATTTCTGCACCTTGCCGGTGACGGTGCGCGGCAGAGCATCCTCCTGGAAGAACACGCTCTTGGGAACCTTGAAGGCGGCGAGCGCTCGACGGCAGAAGGCCTGCACGGCCGCCGCGTCGAGCGATGCGTGGGGGTGAGCCACGATGACCGCCGTCACCGCTTCGCCCCACAGGTCGTGCGGCATGCCGATCACTGCGCAGTCCTCGACGCCCGGCATGGCCGTGAGCGTGGCCTCGATCTCCGCGGCGTAGACGTTCTGGCCGCCCGAGATGATCATGTCCTTGACGCGCCCGCAAAGATAGAGATATCCATCCGCGTCGACGCGGCCCAGATCTCCGGTGTGGAACCAGCCTGAGCGAAAAGCGGCGGCATTGCGCACCGGATCCCCGTGATATCCGGTGATGCAATTCGGCGAGCGGACGACGATCTCTCCGCTCGCTCCGGACGCGGCTGGCTCTCCGTCGCCGTCGACGATGCGTATCTCGGAGTGGAGCACGGGCAGGCCGACGGAGCCTGGCTTGCGCGCGCGGTCCTCGGGATTGCTCACCGTCACCATTCCGGCTTCCTGCAGGCCATAGCCCTCATAGATCCGCGGGCAAAGACGCTGGATGCTGCGCTCGAGAATGGCGGGCGGCAAGGCTGCGCCGACGAAGCCGATGCCGCGCAGTGATCCAAGCCCGCGCCGCTCGATGTCCGGCGCGCCCAGGAGCAAGGCCGCCATCGTCGGGACGAGCCAGACGAAGGTCACCCGTTCCTGCTCGATCAGCCTGGCGGCTTCGCCCGGCTCGAAATTGGCGAGCACATTGCGCGCCCCGATCAGGATCGTCATGAGCAGGCAGCCGAAAGCGACCCGGCCGAAGGCCGGAAAGATTGTCAGCAAGACATCGTCGGCCTTGGACTCGTTGGAGAGCAGGGCCGAGAGCAACGCGCACGCCGAGTAATGCGTGATGACATACGCCTTGGGAAGGCCGGTCGTTCCGGACGTGAGGTTGAAATAGAACGGCGCCGATTCTTCCACCGCGACGTCGGGCTCCGTCACGGCGCCCATGGCCAGAACCTCGCCATAGGACCAGCAGTCCTGCGGGGCTTCAGCGCCGATCCACACCACATGCTTGAGCTTCGCGCAATGCGCCCGCAGATACGGCAGCGCGGCCTCGAAGCGATCCTCGAGGAACAGCACCACGGCGCCGATCTCGTTGATCAAGAGCGCGAGTTCCGCGTGGGCCAGGCGATAGTTGAGCGGCAGGCCGACCAGCCCGGACTTCGCGATCGCGCCATAGATCTCCAGGATCTCGAGGCGATTCGAGCAGACGAACGCGACGACCGCCTCGCGCTCGAGCTCGCACGATGCCAGTGCGTGCGCCAGCTGATTGACGCGCGAATTGAGCTGTTTGAAGGTGACGCGCCGTCCCGTGCCCGCGCAGAACACCGCCTCGCGATCCGGATGTCGGACGGCCGCGGTCTTGAACAGGCTGCCCACCCGCATGTGGCCGAGCGAGCGCGGCATCTGCGCCGTCACCAACCCGGTCCTCGTGTCCGCGCAGGACCGTTGCAAATCAGCCGCCGAAGCATGCGTCCTCGATGTCGAGCGGCGTCCGCTCGATCGGATCGAGCAACCCCAGCCAGCGCCCGACTCGCGGCAGCTCCCAGCGATAGAAGTACCGGCAGGCCGCCAGCTTGCCCGTCCGGAATGCGTCGTCGCTCGCGCCCGGGCGGCCCATCGCGGCGAGCGCCTGCTCGAGCCAGAGCCACGCCACGACGACATGGCCGAACGCATCGAGATAGCACGTGGCATTGGCGACCCGCAGCGTGGCATCGGAAGTTTCGCGCAGGCGGGCGGTCACCTCGAGGAGGTCCGACCAGCAACGCCGCAAGGCGGCCGCCTCGTCCGTGAGCGCGCCGCCGGCAGGCACGCGCTCGATGCAGCCCGAGATCCTCCCGCCAAGGTCGGCCAGCGCCGCGAGGTCGGCCACCTTGCGGCCGAGCAGATCGATCGCTTGAATGCCGAAGGTCCCCTCATGGATCGGATTCAGGCGGTTGTCGCGGTAAAGCTGCTCGACATCGAAGTCCTGCGTGTAGCCGTAGCCGCCGTGGACCTGGATGGCCAGATCGTTGGAGATCACGCCCCACTTGGACGGCCAGCTCTTCGAGACCGGGGTGAGAACTTCCAGGAGCGCATGAGCGCGGCGGCCTTCTTCCGCGGTTCCCGTGGCGACCTCGTCGACCAGCGTCGCGGAGAACAGCACCAGGGCCAGCGCCCCCTCGACCAGCGCCTTCTGCGCGAGCAGCATCCGCCGGACGTCGGCGTGGTCGATCAGGCGCACCGGCGGCAGGGACGGATCGCGATTCGCGGGCAGCCGGCCTTGACGGCGACCGCGGGCATAGTCGACCGAGCGGAGGTAGCCGGTATAGCCGATCGAGGCGGCCACGAGCCCGATGCCGACCCGCGCTTCGTTCATCATGTGGAACATGTAGGCGAGACCCCGGCCCTCCTCGCCGACGAGCTCTCCCAACGCCCCGGCCCGTCCCGCGGGACGGTAGCGTCCTTCGCCGAAGTTCAACAGGCAGTTCGTGGTGCCGCGGTTTCCCATCTTGTGATTCAGCCCCGCGACGACCACGTCGTTGCGCTCGGCCGGCGCCCCGTCCGGGCCGATCGTGTGCTTCGGAACGATGAAGAGCGAGATTCCACCCACGCCCGGCCGCAGCACGCCGCGCTCGTCCGGCACCTTGGCGAGCACCAGGTGAACGATATTGTCCGAAAGATCGTGGTCGCCCCCTGAGATCCACATCTTGTTGCCGGTCAACCGGTACGTGCCGTCGTCCTGGCGCTCGGCACGCGTGGTGATGTCGGCGAGCGAGGAGCCGGCATGCGGCTCCGACAGGCACATCGTGCCCATCCAACGCCCCAGCAGCATCGGACGCACGTAGCGGTCCACCTGCGAGGCCGTCGCGTGGGCCAGGAGCAGATTGGCGTTGGCCATCGTCAGGAATGCGTATGCCGCCGTCGCCGGGCAGCCCGCAATGATGAACGCGAGCCCAGCGCGCTCGACCACGTACGGGAGCCGCATGCCGCCGAGCTCCTCGTCATGGCATGCCGCGAGCAGGCCCGCCGCCGCGAACGCGCGCAGTGCAGCGCCCTGCTCGGGCGCCGACCGGATCTCCCCGCCGACCAGGCGCGGCGGCTCGCGGTCGACTTTCTTGTTGTGCGGCGCGAACTCCGTATGCGCGATGGCCGCATACGTATCGAGCGCCGCGTCCAGCGTCTGGCGCGAGTGCTCCGCGAACCGCGGCCGGTCGGTCAGGCGCACCACATCGAGCCATTCGAACAACATGAACTCGATGTCGCGGCGGGACAGCAGGCGCGAGGACACCGTCACAACACCTCGAACAGCCCGGCGGCGCCCATGCCGCCGCCCACGCACATGGTCACGACGACGTGCTTCGCGCCGCGACGCCTGCCCTCCAGCAACGCATGCCCGACGAGTCGCGCACCGCTCATGCCGTAGGGATGTCCGATCGAGATGCCGCCGCCGTTCACGTTGAAGAGATCCGGATCGATGCCGAGCCGGTCGCGGCAATACAAGGCCTGCACGGCAAATGCTTCGTTGAGCTCCCAAAGGCCGATGTCGGCGACGCGGAGCCCATGCCGCTCGAGCAGCTTTGGGACCGCGAGCACCGGCCCGATGCCCATTTCTTCAGGTGCACATCCGGCCACGGCGATTCCGAGGTAGCGGCCGAGCGGGCGCAGGTTGCGCCGGATCGCGAGCTTCTCCGAGGTGACCACGCAGGCGGAAGCGCCGTCGGATAACTGGCTCGCATTGCCCGCCGTGATGACCCCGCCCTCTCGCACCGGCTTCAATGCCTCCAGGCCTTGGATCGTGGTGTCGGGACGGTTGCCTTCGTCGCGGCTCAGCGTCACCTCCCGGTATGAGACGGCTCCGCTGCCTTTGTCGGTGACGGCCTGCGTCGACACGATGGGTACGATCTCGGCATCGAGCCGCCCCGCCGCCTGCGCCGCGGCAGTCCGCTGCTGGGAGATCAGGGCATACTGATCTTGCGCGTCGCGGCTGATGTCGTAGCGTCGCGCGACGATTTCCGCGGTTTCCAGCATCGCCATGTAGGCGTGCCGGCTCCGGGCGGACACATTCGCATCCATCTCCCGGCCCACCCATTCGATGAACGGCGCATTCAGAGCAGAGACGTTCTCCTGGCCGCCGCCCACCACCGCGCTCATCCCGTCGACGACGATCTGCTTTGCGGCGATCGAGATCGCCATCAGACCCGAAGCGCATTGGCGATCCACGGTCTGCCCGGCGACGGATTCCCCGAGGCCCGCCGCGAGCGCGCCGAGCCTCCCGAGATTCATGCCCGCGGTCCCCGCCGCGAGCGCGGTCCCTAGAACCACGTCGTCGATGTCCTCCGCGGAGAGGCCTGCGCGCTCGACGGCGTGCCGGATGGCATGGCCGGCGAGCGTCGGCGACTTGATATGGTTCAACGCACCGCGAAAGGCACGGCCGATCGGCGTGCGGGCTGTCGAGACGATCACCGCATCGGTCACGACGTGCCTCCGTGCCTCAACGAGAACCGGTCAATCGCGCGCCGCGGCGCGCCGCATCGAGGAGGCCGTGTGCCGGCTGCCACGCCCAGCCCTGATATCCGCCTGCAAAGCGCCGCATCGATTCGAGCACGCGGCCGAGGCCGACGCAGTCCGCGTGGAACATGGGGCCGCCGCGGCCTGCCGGAAATCCGTATCCATTGCGGTACACGACATCGATGTCGGAGGCGCTCGCCGCGATGCCTTCGTCCAGCAGCTTGGCGCCTTCGTTCACCAGGGCATAGATGCAGCGCTCGATGATCTCCTCGTCCGGAATCTCACGGCTCGCGCATGCGATGCCCCGCGCGTGCTCGACGGCGATCTGCGTGATCAGGGGATCCTCACGGCGCACTGCGTCGGCGTCGTACGCGTAATACCCGGCGCCGGTCTTGCGCCCGAACCTCTTCAGCTCGCACACGCGGTCGGGGAACGCCGAGTAGGGCCGGTCCGGCTGCTCCAGCTTGCGGCGCTTGCGGATGGCCCAGCCGATGTCGCCGCCGGCGAGATCCATGACCGCGAACGGCCCCATCGCCATTCCCCAGCGCTCGAGCACGGCGTCGACGCGCGATGGCAGCACGCCGAGATCCACGAGCAGGTAAGCCTGGCGGGCGTATTCCTCGATCATGCGATTGCCGATGAAGCCGTCGCAGACGCCGGCCACCACCGGAACCTTGCCGATCGATCGGCCGAACCGGAGCGCGGCGGCCAGCGTGGCGGCGGAAGTCCGGCGGCCGCGGACCACCTCGAGCAGCCGCATCACCTGCGCCGGGCTGAAGAAGTGCAGGCCCACCACGTCTTCCGCGCGCGTCGTGGCGGCGGCGATGCGGTCGAGATCCAGCGTCGACGTGTTGGACGCGAGCAGCGCTCCGGGCTGGAGCGCCCGATCGAGCTGCCGGAAGACCTCGAGCTTCACGTCCATGTCCTCGAACACCGCCTCGATGACGAGGTCGCACCCGGCAAGCGCATCGTAGCCCGGTGCCGTTGCCAATCGCGCCTGGCGCTCTCGTGCGGCGTCCGGGGTGAGCCGCCCTCGGCTCACCGCCTTGTCGTAATGAGCCCCGACTCGTCCGCCGGCCGCGGCAGCCGCCGATGCGGCGGCATCGACCAATCGTGTCGGCAGCCCCGCATCGAGGCAGCAGATGGCGATGCCGGTTCCCATGGTGCCGGCCCCGACGATTCCCACGCTTTTGATCGATCGCTCGGGCTCTCCGGGCGGCGCGGAAGCAGGCCTGCCCGCGGCCTCGTCGCCGATCGATGCATAGCGCAGCGCCTGGGATTCCGTGGTGTCGATCACGGTCGAGACACTACCGTTCCCGGATGGCGCGGACGATCCGAAATCGGCAACGCAGCTAGGAGCGGCGTCGCGCCGCGCCGGCCAGCGTATCCGACGGACGCTCGCCGAAGGCGACGCGGTAGTAGCGCGCGAAGCGGCTCATGTGCCAGAAACCCCAGCGCGCGGCGACGACGTGGACGGGCGCGTGATTGCCGCGGCTCAAAAGCGTCCGCCGCGCGCCGTTGAGACGCATCGAGAGCAGGAACTGCGTCGGCGACACACCCGTGACCTCCGCAAAGCTGTAGCGCAGCGTCCGCGGACAAACCCTGATTTTTCGGCACAGATCGGTGACCGAGGTCGCGTCGGGCAGGCCCTCCTCCATGATCTCGACGGCCCGCCGTACGACATAGGCGCGCGTGGTGGGCGGCGGCAGGCTCCGGGTGCTGACCATCGAGTCGCTCGCCAGCTCCACGAGCATGTCGATGATGCGGGCCTGGAGCTCGCCGCGTGCGATCTGGTCGTCGATCGCCTGAGGGGATTGCTCCAATTCTCGCAGCACGTCGAGCACGGAGGCTTGGAAGATGCGCACCAGCCTTGGATCGTTCGTGGACGTCACCGCCGCGAGCGCCGCGGCGCCGCTGCAATCCAGGAGGTCCTCGAGCTGGTCCAGCAGGAGCTTCTCCTCGACCGCGACGAGCGCAAGCCGGATCGGATGCGGCGACATCACGCGCTCCACGGCGTCCCAGCGATGCGACACGACGGTGTCGCTCGCGACCGGTCGCGCATCGTAGTACCGGCACGCCGTGTCGGAGAGATAGGAAAAGAACACCCGCGATCCCCGCCAGGGGCGCCCCCGATAGCTGAAGCCGCAGCCGATGGATTCGTCGAAGATCTGCAGAGAGCCGAGGCTGAGCTGCTGCGTGGAAGCCTCGAACGGACCTGGGGCGAGCTGCTCGTAGGTGTTCGACCAGCCCGTGGCGGTGTTCGCATGCGCGAACGGATCGCGCGAGCGGCGGCTCGTATAGTCGAAGGCGAAGGGGCTCGGTGCGTTCATTGAAGAAGCTTCGAGCGCGGCCGCTCGACGGCATGTTATTTGTTGTGAACAAATAACACAGCGGGACGCACGGTGCAAGCACAGCCCCGGTCCCGTCGCTCCGGCGCCGGTCAGGCCGGCAGGATGGCCGAAAGTCCGCCGTCCACCGGCAGCACCTGGCCCGTGATGTGCTTGCCCGCCCTCGATGCGAAGAGCAGCACGGCACCTTTGAGGTCATCCTCGTCCCCGAGGCGCCGCAGCGGCACGCCGGCCGTCATGTTGTCCTCGCCGCGAAGCTCGATCGTGGCGCGCGTCATCTTGCTCGGGAAGAACCCCGGCGCCAATGCATTCACGTTGATGCCGAACTCGCCCCACTCCCCGGCGAGCGCCCTCGTCAGGTTATGCACCGCCGCTTTCGAGGTGTTGTACGCCGCCGTGTCGCCTCCCCGTCCGTTGCCGCGAAGCCCCGCGACCGATCCCATCATGATGATGCGCCCCCGGCGCGAGGGGATCATGCAGCGCCGGGCGATGTGCTGGCTGAACAGGAATACGGCCCTCAAGTTCAGGTTCAGCACCTTGTCCCACGCCTCGAGCGGATGCGTTTCGGCCGGCGCGCCCCAGGTGGCGCCCGCATTGTTCACGAGGATGTCGACCGGGCCCAGGCGATCGATGGCCGCTTCGCAGATTCGCGCGACATCCTCCGGGCGGCTCGCGTCTCCCGCGACCCACGAGGCATTCATGCCGCGGCGCGCCAGCCCCTCCGCCGCCGCCTCGAGCTCATCCTCCTTTCGCGCCGTCAGGACCAGCTTCGCCCCCGCCTCGCCTAGCGCCTCCGCGGCTTGAAGACCGAGCCCGCGCGAGCCGCCCGTCACGAGCGCGGTGCGTCCCGTGAGGTCGAACAGGTCCATGACCGGTGTGCTCATATGGCGGGGCAAAGATATCGCCTTCAAGACGCAGGAGACGTCCATATCCGGCAACCGAGCGGCGGATGGCTCGATTGGGCGCGCGATGGGCGTTGCCGCGCGCGGCTACGTGGGCCCGCCGGGCCGCGCCATCATGGCGTCGTCGCAGACAAGAGGACGGTCCGTGAAGAATTCAGCGCTTGGTTTTGGAATGATGCTCCCGCTCGCCGCTCTCTCGGCCCAAACCCAAACCCAAGCCCAAACCCAAGCCCAAGCCCAAGCCGGTGCCGCCGCCGCCCGGACGGCACCGGGCGGGAGCGAGTGGCGTCTGATCGGCCTGAACGCCGAGCAGCAACACTTCTCACCGCTCCGCGATATCTCCGACAAGAACGTGGCGCGGCTCGGGCTGGCCTGGGCGGTCGAGTTGCCTGCGCGCGACGGGCTCGTGGGAGTGCCGCTCGTCGCCGACGATGTGATCTACGAGAGCGGCGCCATGTCTCGGGTCTATGCCAACGACGTGCGCGACGGGCATCTCCTGTGGACCTACGACCCCAAGGTGAAGGCCCCGCCGGGCCAGATCGTGGCGACGTGGGGCGGCCACGTGAACCGCGGCCTCGCGCTTTGGGAGGATCTCTTGTTCGTCGGCACCGGAGATTGCCGGCTCGTGGCCATCGACCGCCGCAAGGGAGCGCCGGTTTGGGAGGCGCGCGCCTGCGATCCGGCCCGCAGCTACACCATCACGGGCGCGCCGCGGATCGGCGATGGCAAGGTGTTCATCGGCAACGCGAACGCGGATACCGGGGTCAATCGCGGCTACGTCGTCGCCTACGATGCCCGCACGGGGCGTGAGCTCTGGCGGTTCTACACGATCCCGGGCGATCCCTCGAAGGGGTTCGAGAACGAGGCCATGGCCCGCGCGTCCAAGACCTGGGGCAAGGAGTATTGGAAGCATTCGGGCGGCGGCGCGGTGTGGGACGCCATCACCTACGACACCGTCCTCAAGCAGGTTTATATCGGCACGGATGGCGCCTCGCCGATCAATCCCAATTCGCGCGGCGAAGGCGGCGGCGACGAGCTCTACACCACCAGCATCATTGCGCTCGATGCCGCGACGGGGAGCTACAAATGGCACCTGCAGACCACGCCGCACGACGGCTGGAACTACGATGCGACCATGCACATCATGCTGGCCGAGCTCGACGTTCGGGGCAGCCGGCGCCGCGTGGTCATGGAGGCCCCGAAGAACGGCTACTTCTACGTCCTCGACGCGAAGACCGGCGAGCTCTTGACCGTCAACAACTTCGTGCCCATCAACTGGTCATCGGCGATCGATCCCAAATCCGGCCGGCCGACGGTGCGCCGCGAGGCCGAGTGGTGGAACCTGCCGCGGAACGTGACTGCGACCATTCTCCCGAGCGGCGGCTCGGGAGCCCATAGCTGGCAGCCGATGAGCTTCAGCCCGAGGACCGGTCTCGTCTACATCCCCACCATGGAGCAACCCATGGCGCTGTCCGTCAGCCGCGGCGATGAAGCCATGGCGCCCGGAGCCTACTTCAACAACTACGTGGGTTATGGCGACCCCAAGATCTTCAAGGGCGGCCTCGTCGCCTACGACCCGGTGCGGGCCAAGGTGGTGTGGCGCCGCGACGTCGGACCCCCGCAGAACGGCGGGGTTCTCGCGACGGCCGGCAACCTGGTCTTCCAGGGCACCAGTGCGGGTTCGCTGCGCGCCTACCGGGCCGGCGACGGCAGGCCGTTGTGGGAGTTCAAGGCGGACACCGGGTTCTATGCGGCGCCCATCACGGTGAAGATCGACGGCAAGCAGCTGCTGATCGTGCCGAGCGGGTCGGGCACCTCCTCGTCGGTATTCACCTATGCGCGGGTGGGCGGCATCACGCACGGACCGTCGCGGCTGCTAGCCTTCTCGCTCGACGGCAGCGCACGGCTCCCCCCGGCCGCGCCGTACCAGGCCGGGTTGCCGCAGCCGCCGGTCCCGCGGCCCGCTCCTTCCTTGGTGGCGCGCGGACGGGACGTGTTCTACGGAGCCGGCTGCGATTTGTGTCATGGCCTCGACGCCATCGGCGCCCAGGGCGCCAGCGAGCCCGATCTTCGCAGGTCGTCCGCCGTCCTCTCCGCGGATCTCGCCGCGATCGTGATCGGGGGAGCGCGGGCCGACAAAGGCATGCCTTCCTTCGCGGGAACGGTGACGGCCGATCAGCTCCCCGCGCTGCGCGCGTACATCGTAGAGCAGGCCTGGAAGGCCTACCTCCACGAGAGCATTCAATGAGGAGCGCTCAGAACTTGTAGGTCAGATCGACGCCGATCGTTCGCGGCGTCGTGATCGCCGGCCGCGTGAGCGAGGGGACCGGCAGGCTCCATGCCATCGTATCGATCGTCACCACCGCGAGCTTGTCCGCGAGGTTGTCGACGAACAAGAACGTCTCGAGCGGTCCATGCGACACGCCGAGCCGGGCGTTCGCGATGGTGTAGCCTGGCAGCTCCTGAAAATAGTAGCTGATGTCGTGGGACGGCCCCGTCGCCGTGGCGCTCACGCGGCTGATGAGACGATAGCCGTTGCCGAGAGGATGGCTGTAATTGAGGGCCGCGTTGGCGGTGTAGCGCGGCACGTTCTCGAGCGGCAGGCCCGGCACCAGCGGCGTCGTTCCTCCCAGCGCCTGGCCCGCGCTGGCCGGGTTCACGTCGGTGATGTGCGCCTCGGTGTAGGCGCCGTTGATGCTGACCATGAGATCCGGCGTGAGTTGCGCGGCGATCTCGAGCTCGGGCCCGTAGGAGATCGCGTTGCCGGCATTCTGCGTGTTCGGAAATGCGCACGGCGGCGTCAGCAACTGCTGCACGTTGCTCCAGCGGATGTAGTAGAGATCCGAGTTCACGGTCAGGCGGCCGCCCAGGAATCGTCCCTTCTCTCCGAGCTCGTAGCTCCACAGCGAGTCCGGCTTGTACGACAGCGGTGCCTGCTCGGTGCAGGGCGGTACCGGCACCGGCAGATTGACGCCGCCCGGGCGGAAACCCTTGGATGCCTGTGCGTAGAGGGTGAGGTGCTCGTTCGGCAGATACGCCAGGTTGAATTTCGGATTGACGCCGGAGTCCGACGAGGACACCGCGCCCGTGAACTGGCTGGCGTTGCCGGTCTGGCTGTAATTGCCGGATTGCTCGAAGGTGAGATCCGTGTCGTACCGGTACCAGCGCAGCCCGACCGTCGCTTTCAGCCCGTTGTCCAACTGGTACGACGACTCGCCGAATGCCGCGAATTGCTTGATGTCGTAGGGATTGTGCGCTTGATAGCCGATGCCGTCGGGATTCGCCGCGGGTCCGCCGTACGCCAGCACCGCGTAGGCCGGGTTCGCGGCATATTGGTCGAACACCGATTCGAACTTCGAGAAGAAGCCGCCGACGACCCACTGCCAGGGCCCCTGGCCCGAGGAGGCGAGGCGCAGCTCCTCGCTCGTCTGCTTGGAGAAGTCATTGTTCTCGTAGCTGGCAGGGATGAGATCCGGAAAGCCGAAGTAGACCGACAGAAGGCTCTGATTCTGTTCCGAGGTGTCGCCTGTCCACGAGCTCTCGCGCGACCAGTGCGAGGTGGCCGAGGTCAGCTGCGCGAAGCCGAGGTCATAGTTGACGTTGAGGGAATACAGGCGATAGGTGTCGGAATAGGGCTCGGGGATGTCGAACGGCGAATAATGCGCGAGCGCGTCGACTCCGGGCGGGTCATCGACCTGGTTCGGAGCGCCCATGCCGATGCGCTGATACATGCCCATGAAATCGATGGTCAGCGGATCGCTCGGCTGGAAGCGAACCGATGCGCGGCCTCCCGCGATGCGCTCCCAGTTGGAGCGCGGAAACCTTGCCGCGATCGGCGCCGAGCTCACGTCGCCGCGGGTGCAGGTGCCGAACCCGCAGGCGCCGCCCGGTCCGATGGGAAACGGATCGACGACGTCCCGGTCGATCCATCCGGCGTTGAATTTGTAGGTGCCGACGAGGCGCACGGCAAGCCGGTCTTGCACCACGGGGAGGTTCACCATGGCGTTGCCGCCCCAGTTGAACCCGCCGCGCGTGACGCTCGGAATCACCTCGACGCTGGCCTCCGTCTCGTCGAGCTTCGGCAGGTTGGTGATCAGCCGGATCGTTCCGCCCATGGAGCCCGAGCCGTACAACGTGCCCTGCGGTCCGCGCAACACCTCGACCCGCGACAGATCGAAGAGGTCCGGATCGATGGTTACCTTGCCGTTCAGCGCGGCCGCGGGTGCGGACAGCGGCACGTCGTTGAGATACAGGCCCACGGTTGCGGACGATCCGCCCGACGAGGGCAGTCCCCGCATCTCGTATTCGGTTTGTCCGGGGCCCGAGGAGCGCATCGAGATGCCCGGCACCTGAGCGGCGACATCCCGGATGGTGGACAGTCCCTGCTCGGCCAGCTGTTCGCCGGTCACGACCGTGATGCTCAACGCCGTTTTCTGCACGGTCGAGGTGTGTCTTTCGGCGGTGACCACAACCTCTTGGAGGTCGCCCGTCGCATCGGTCGAGACGGAGGGCGGCGCGGTCTGCGCCGATGCCGGCAGGACGGGAAGCTGAGTCAGCACCGCGATCGATCCGATCTTGAGTCCGCCCGCGAAGTGGCCCCGGCGTCGCCTTTGTGTCATATCCCACGTACCCCTGCTTGAATGCTCCGGACCTTCCGCGTCATCCGGCTCCCGGGCGATGATCGCGCGAGCCTCGAAGTATCGGTAGCCGGAACCGGCAACTCGATCTCATGGCGGCGGGCACGAATTATCGCGCCGGCGGGCGACGGATCTGGATGCGCTCGCGCGCGAGGATCAGCGTCACCAGCCGATCGCGCTCGGCGCCGGCCTGCGAGAGCGGCGTGCGCCGGTACGTGGCCATCTCCCCGGCGGTATAGGGCGCGAAGTCTGCCGGGACATCGGCCGGGTCGAACGTGGCCACGATCCAATTGAGAACGGCGGCGCGAGATTCATCGTCGAGAAAAGATTGCGCAGTGCCCGGAACCCTCCCGAGATACGCGCGTCCATCGGGGATCGCCAGGAACCGCGAGACGAACCCGCGAAAATCGGGCACGTAGCCGGGCTGCCCCGACCCGTCGGCCTTGTGACACCCCTGGCAGTTGAGGAGGAAATCGCCCGAGGCCGACGCCGCACAGGCGGCCCCGGCTCCCGCCACGAGCAAGAGCCATGCACTGATCGCGGCCAGACCGATGCGCGCGGCCCACGGCATCCGGGCTTCAGGACTCCGCCGGGCCCTGCAGGCGGGAGACGGTGCAATGGTAAGTCGACGAGACACCGCCGTAACACCACGTGATGCTGTTCGCGCGCTGCGGCCGGTAACGCGGAGTGTCGCCTTCGCTGCGCTCGCAGACGGTGCCCATGCACTGCGACTTGCCGCAGCAATCGTTGTACGCAACGACGTAGGACTTGCCGTCGCCCGGGTGCTTGCAGGTCCCGACCCACGATATCGGCGACGGCTCCGTGCCCGGAGGGCACTTGCTCGAGGTGCCGCCGCAGCTCGAGCACAGCCAGCCGTCGATCGCGCAATACGTCCAATATTCGCACTGGGTGGGATCGTCCCAGGCGTGCTTCGCGCCGGCCGCAGGGGTCGCCGCCGAGGCACGCCCATGGCGCTCGACCGGCAACAAGGGCAATGCGCTGCTCCCTACCAGTGCAACTCCCAGCTTCGCGAGGAACGACCGCCGGGAGGCGCGTGCCGCCACGCCGCGCGCCGACTGCTCGAACCACCGATCGAACCAGGATTTGCTCAGCATGCCTCTGCTCCCGTCCCCGCGACGCTCACTCGGCCCGCACCGGCGCGGCCGCCTGCGCGCTGCGCTCGAAATACCGCTGCAGGGAGCTCACGCTCAAGCGCTTCGCCTCGAACAGGCTCTCCAGATGCTCGCGGCTGTTCACCAAGCCCTGGGCCACGAGCCGGCCGCCCTCGTCGACCAGCACCGCGAAGGGCAGCTTGGCGATCTGGAAGCGCAGTCCAAGCTCCATCGAGACGACGTAGGGAAAGTCCGTGAGCCGCTTCCGCCGCCGGAATTCCCCATGCTGAGCAGACGCGCCGTCGCTCGCGAACACGACCGACAGCCACGAGGCTTCCTGGCTCGCGATGGCACGCACCGCCGGCAGGAGTTGCGCGCAGACCGGACAGTCCGGCGCCACGAACATCAGCAGCATGCTCCGGCCATCCTGCGCCGCGCCTCCGATGGTGATCGGCTCCGCGTCCGCCGTCATGAGCGTGAGCGGCGGCACGGGCTCGCCGGGCCGCACGCCCTCGCTGATCGTCAAGGCCCCTGCCGGGGCGATCCGCTGATGAAGCACGCCGACCTGCCGGATCAGGGCCATGACCACGATGCCCAATCCAGCGAGCAGCAGCCACTGGAGCGTCAGGACGACCTGCAAGGATGTGCTCATCGAGCCTCCTGGACCTGAGTCAATGCCAGCAATGAGTGAATGCCCGAATAGATCGCCGCCGTGCAACCCGCCGCCGCGACGATGGAGAAGACATCGATCGGCAGGAGGGGCCGTGCGGCCGCCGGCAGCATCATCCCCGCCGCGGGCACGATCAGAGCCACGTTACGTACCACCAGCGCCCTGCTCACGGGCTGGCGCAGCGCGCCCCAGGAGCATCCGCAGTCGAGCAGCACGTTGCCGCGGTACACGTTGGCGTACATGGCGGCCGCGTAGCTCGATAGCAGAGCCATGGCTCCAAGGGCTGCGACGAGGCCCGCGGACGGCACGGCGCATGCAATCGCGACCGCAAATTCCAAGGCGATCACCGCGCAGCCAGCCAGTCGCGTCGCCAGCGGCCCAACGAGCGGCCCGCCGAGCGGCCGGATGCCATTCAGATATTTGTCCAGCGTGACCGAGAAGTCCCCGAAATCGCGCGCTTTGTGCACGGCCGCGACGGCGAACAAGAGCCCGAAGCAGAGGCGCAGGAGCGTTGCCACGACGGGATCGAGTCTCACGGCTCACCTGACCGGCTGGAGCAACGTCGGATACGTCGCAACGGGAATCTCTCTCTTCTCGGCGCCGCTCCGCTCATCGTAAGCCGTCACCACGAGGTGCAGCAGCGATCCGACATAGATGAGCGGCGTCTCGTCCTGGCTGACGGCGAGGGTGTTGCCTCCATTCTTGAGCGCAATCCGCTTCAGCCGCGTCCTCGTGGCCAGATCGTAGGACCACACCTCCGTGGCCGTCTCGCGGTGGAAATCGTAGCCGCCGCCCTTCGGCTTCAAGTCCGAAGGGTGCATCAAGACGTACAGGCGCCTGCTGCCGTCGTGGATGGCGAGCGGCTGCATGAGCGGTCCCGGCACCCAGGTCATCGCCCCGAGCTTTTCCGAGACGGGCCAGACGGGTCCGAAGCGCAGCCCGCCGTCTTCCACCTGGATCTCGTGCACCATGCCGCGGAACGAGACGAAGTACCAGGTGTTTCCGGAGCGCATTCCGGACCCGTGCAGCGGATCCTTGTCGGCATCGAAGAATCCCGGGTAGCGCTGGCGCGAGACCTCCCGTCCGTCGTCGCCGATCTTGATCGCGAGCGCGCTGCCGTCGCCGCACAGAGTGAAGAGCTGGCGCGCGCCGGCAGCCATGACATGTGCGCAGCCGCTGGTCTCGAGCTCCGCGATGTACTTGTTGGCCTTGAGGTCGACCACGCCGATGGACGACGACGGGGTGAAGAACTGCATCCACATGAAGCGATCGTCGTCGCTGAGCGCGCCATGATTCGGGTCCGGCCAGCCGTGGATGCCCTTCGGCGGGACGACCACCTCGCGCAGGGGTTTCAATGTGTGCCGATCGTAGGTGGTGAGCGCGTCGGTCCGCTCGCCGCGGTACGCCCGAGACATGTACATGGCGAGGTTGTAGATCTCATCGCCATGGCGCGGGAACTCGAGCTTGATGCCCTCCCAGCCGATGTCGATCATGCCGAGCAGACGGCCGGCATCGGCATCGTACAAGAGCGAGCGGGAGTAATCGCCGTTCTGAAAATCGGCGATCCATATCCAGTGCGCTCCGGCCGGCTTGTCCGGCAGCGTCACGTTCTCGAGCGGCTCCGGCATCTTCGGCAGATCGGCGGCACGGCCGGTCGCCGACATCGAGCCCGCGGCGATCAGAACGGCCACGAGTGCCCCGTTCGCCCCCATTCTCACGGCCACGTTCCTCCGGACCGCTCCCGGGCAGCAGCCCGCGGTTTTCGGTAATCCATGCGCTGCGAGTGTAGGGGGCTGCCGGCGTGCGCATAGCCGTTACCGGCAAATCGCCGCGGCGGCGGGGCTCAAGTCATCTTGCGCTCGTCCAGGCCCAGGCCGCGCGCGATGATCTCTTTCATGATCTCGGAGGATCCTCCGTAGATGCGCGAAACCCGGGCATCCGCGAACATCCGGCAGATGCGGTGCTCCTCCATGTATCCGGCGCCCCCGTGCAGCTGCAGGCACTCGTCCATGACCCGCCATTCGAGCTCGCTCGTCAACCACTTCGCCGCCGCCGCCGTTTCCGGCGTGAGACGGCCGGCGTTGTGCTCCATGACGCTCCGGTCCACGAAGGCCTGCAGCCCGTCGAGCTGCGCGCGCATCTCGGCCAGCTTGAAGCGCGTGTTCTGATAGGCGCCCAGCAATTTCCCGAAGACCCGGCGCTCCTTGACGAACTCCAGCGTCAGGTCGAATGCAGCCCGGGCGTGGGAGAGGTACTGGCAGGCCGCGATCAGCCGTTCCTCCGCCAGGAACTGGGTCAGGTAATGAAAGCCGCGCGTCGGATCACCCAGCACGTTCGCGGCCGGAATCCGCACGTTGTCGAAGAAGAGCTCCGAGGTGTCCTGCGCCTCGAGTCCCAGCTTCCTGAGCTTGCGGCCGCGCTCGAATCCCTTCATACCGCGCGCGACCAGGAACAGCCCCAGCCCGTGACGCTTTTCCGACACGGTGCGCGCCGCGACCACGAACAGATCGCCGATCTGGCCGTTGGAGATGTAGGTCTTCGATCCGTTCAAGATCCAGTCCCCGCCGTCCCGCACCGCGTGCGATCTCATGCCGGACAGATCGCTGCCGGCCGCCGGTTCCGTCATGGCGATGCCCAAAATGGTCTTGCCTCGGATGCAATCGGGCAACAGCCGCTCCTTCTGCTCCTCCGTGCCCAGGACGCCGATATAGCGGCCCACCAGCCGCGAGTGCAGCGCCATGAAGAAGCCCAGCTCTCCGTGCGCCGCGTTGTCCTCGATCATGATCTGCTCGTAGCGGAAATCCCCGATGCTCGCCGCGCCGTGGCGCTCGTCCGCCCACATCAGGAGGAAGCCCTGCGCGCCGGCTTTTTCGTAGACCTCGCGGTCGACTTGTCCGGCCTCGCGCCAGCGGGCGGCGTGCGGCGCCACTTCCCTGGCGAGGAACCGCCGGAAGGAGTCGCGGAACGCTTCGTGCTCTTCCTCGAAGATTCCGCGTGCGGGCGCGTCGGATGCGGGCGTGGCCATTGTTCCGTGCCGCCGGCGGGCTAGATGGTGAGTCCGCCGTCGACGATCAGGGTCTGCCCCGTGATGTAGCGCGACGCGTCCGAGACCAGGAACTGGACGGCATCCGCGATCTCGTCGGCCTCTCCGAACCGCCCCAGCGGAACCTTGCGCCTCTGCCGCTCCCACACCGAGGGATCGAACAGCTCCTTCTGAAAGGCATCGCCCAGCCCCGCATTGATGATGCCCGGGGCAACCGCGTTGGCGCGGATGCCGTTGCGTCCCTCCTCGCGGGCGATCGCACGCGTGAGCATCTCGACGCCCGCCTTGGGAACCGCCGAGAGCGCGTCCCCGAGCGGAAACTTCTCGAGCGCGAACGTGGTGATGCTCACGATCGTTCCGCCGCCCTGCCGTTTCATCTGGGGAATGACCGCTTGCATCAGGTGGATGAAGCCGAACAAATCGCTTTCCAGGGTCTCGCGCCACATCGCCGCCGTGACGTCGGCCACGTAGGGCAGGCGCACGCTGGGCCCCGCCGCGTAGACGACCGCCCGGATCGATCCGTGCAGCTCGCAGGCCGATGCCACGGCCGCCGCGATCGAGTCCGGCTCCGTGAGGTCGAGCCGCGCCGCGTGACAGGGTCCATGGGGCCGCAACTCCGCCAGCAACGCCTCGGCCTTGGCGGGGTTGCGCCGGTAGGTGAGGAAGATCGGCGTCTCGGCGCCGATCAGGCGGCGGCAGATGGCCGAGCCGAGCCCGCCCGCTCCGCCGACCACCAATGTGGCTGCGTGGCTCACTGCTTCATCGTCTCCCGGTGAATGATCAGCTTCATGATCTCCGAGGTCCCCGCGCCGATCTCGTGGTGCTTGGCGTCCCGGTACAGGCGTGCCACCGGCGAGTCTTCCATATAGCCGTACCCTCCGAATATCTGCACCGCGTCGGCCGCCGCCTTCGACGCCGCCTGCGAGGAGTAGAGCTTGAGGATCGCCGCCTCGCGCGTCACCTTGTCGCCTCGATCCACCGCGCGCAGCAGTCGATACAGCATCGCGCGCGTCATCTCGATGCCGACGGCCATTTCCGCGATCTTTTCCTGGATCATCTGGTACGTGCCGATCGGACGGCCGAACACACGCCGTTCCTGCACGTACGCGGCGCACGCATCGAGGCACGCCTGCGCGATGCCGAGCGTCGAGGCCCCTTCGAGCACCCGCTCGACGTCCAGCGAGTCCAACAGGCGGTGAAATCCCCGCCCGACCTCGCCCAACATCTGGGCGGCGGGCACGCGGACCTCCGACATGTACACGGGTCCCGTCGGCGAGCTCTTCATCCCGAGCTTGCTGAAGGGCCTGCCAACCTCGAGCCCCGGCGCGCCGCGCTCGACGATGAGCCAGGATCCGCCGTCGATTTTCTTTGCCTCGACGCTGGTGCGCGCGAGGATCAGGAAAAAGTCGGCCACCGGCGCATTGGTGATGAAGGTCTTTTCGCCGCTCAGCAGGTAATCGCCGCCGTCGCTCCGTGCGGACGTGGCGGGACTCAACGCATCCGAGCCGCCCTTGGGCTCGGTGATCCCCATGCACCCGATGGCATCCCCGCGCAGCACGGGCACGAGATACCTTTGCTTCTGCTCCTCCGTGCCGTGATTGTTGAGCGCGCGCGCGAACAGCACGATGTCCGCGAACAGGGACAGATCCAGCCCCGCGTTCACCCGCGCCATCTCTTCGCTGACGATGGCCCGCGACACGATCGACGCCCCGCTGCCGCCGTACTCTTCGGGAAAGAAGGTCCCGAGCAGCCCGATCTCGCCCATCTCCGCGAACAGGCCCGCGGGAATCGCTCCCGTGGCCTCCATTTCCGGCGTCAATGGCGCGATCCGGTCGCGCATGAAACGCCGCGCCGTCGCCTGGAGCTCCACCTCCTCGTCGGTGAGGAGCGAAGCCAACCGCCGCGTCGCCGGCTCGTACCCCCCGCGCGGAGCCGCCGGCATCAAGTGTCCGCTCCGCGAAACAGCTTGCGAAGACGGTCCACGTCCTTGGGCTCCAGCCGCTCGGTGAATCCGGCGCGCCCGATCTCCGGAATGCCGAGCTTCCGGCTCATGTCGATCCGCAGCTCACAGCATTTCAAGCCGGTGGTGAGGCAGTCGAAGATCGGAACGCCCAGACCCGGAACGGCCGACAACCGCGCGGCCCCGGCAATGACGCTGAGGCCCGCGCTCCCGATCACGATCGCGCCCGCCCCGAGGTCGACGAGGCTTCGCGCCTTGGCCGAAATCTCCCGAAGCACGGACTCCGGCTCGACGAACCCGCGGGAGAAGGCGTCCTTCGACGGAATCTCGATGCGCGCAATCCCGGCGAGACGATCCATCAGGCCGCAGGAACGCACCATCATGTGACAGTACTCCGCCCACGAGGGGTCGGCGACGGTGACGATGCCGATCTTGTAAGCATAAGTGCACGCGAGGTGCAGGGAGGCCTCCATCGGCCCCACCACCGGAATCGAGAGAATCGAGCGCGCCTCGGTCACGCCGGGATCGCCCGAGCACGCCACCATGGCGCCGTCGACGCCCGCCAGGGCTGCGTCCAGCAGACAGTCCACCACGTCCACCTTGTTGAGCAGGATCGGGTAGGCGAACACGGTGTCCGTGGCGCGCTTCAATCGGCGCACGTAGCGGTGCACCAGCTCCGTGTCGTCGCGCTTCGCGGCGGAGAACGTCTGCACGATCCGCTGTGTGTACGGGGCGGAGACCTCTTCGGCGTTGACGTGAACGATGCAGATCTTCATTCGCGATGCCTTTTCATGCCTTGCTCTGGCTTCATAGGCCTGACGCTCCCTTCATACGCTTGACGCTCGCTTCATACGCCAGACGCCCTCTTCATGCGCTAGACGCCCTGAAAGACCGGCTTGCGCTTTCCGATGAACGCGGCCACGCCCTCTTTGACGTCCTTGGAGCGGAACAGCGCGCCGAACAACGCCGCCTCGAGCCGGCATCCATCGGCCAACGACATTCCCAGCCCCTCGTTGACGGCACGCTTTGCCGCCTTCACCGCGAGCGGCGCGTTGGCGTTGATGCGCTCGCACAAGGCGCGTGCGGCCGCGAGCGCGCCGCCTGCCCCGACGACCTCATCGATCAATCCCAGGCGCAACGCCTCTCTCGCCGGAATTCGCTCGCCACTGAAGAGCAGGCGCTTGGCGGCCCCGAGCGGCGCCAGCCGGGGCAGCATCTGCGTGCCGGCCGCCCCCGGAATGACCCCGAGCGTGACTTCCGGAAGGCCGAATGTCGCCTGCTCCTCGGCGATGCGCACGTCGCACGCCATCATCAATTCGCAGCCGCCGCCGAGCGCGGGGCCGTTCACCGCGGCGATGACGGGGATCTCGAGCTCTTGGAGCCGCCGCTGCACCGCCTGGATCCGCAGCGCATAGGCCTCCGCCGTCACGGCGTCGAGGTCCTGGAAATACCGGATGTCGCCGCCCGACACGAAGTGGCGGCCGGTACCGGTCAGGACCAGCGATCGGGCTTCGCACGTTCGCAGCACTCCGCCCACGGCATCGTCCAGCTCCTCCGCCACGTCGGGGTGCAGGGCATTGACCGGAGGATTGCGGATCGAGAGCAGCGCCGACGCGCCTTCCATGCTGACCGTTACGAACTCGTAGCCCATGCAATCCTCAGATGCCGTCACCGGTGTTATAATAACGGTTGTACGTTTCAATACAAAGGAGAATAACCTGAGCGAGGGCAGCCGCAGAACCGCCCTGGTCACCGGCGGCGCCGGGGGCATCGGTATTGCGGCCAGCCGCGCGCTCGCCTTCCACGGCGACCGCGTCGTCATCGCCGACCTCGACGCCGGCAAGGCTCAGGCCGCCGCCGCCGGCCTGAGCTCCGCCGGGCTGGCCGCGAGTGGCGCCGGGGTCGACGTGACGAGCCGCGCGGCGGTGGAGCAGCTGGTCGGCCGGATCGCCGCCGAGCACGGCCGCATCGACGTCCTGGTCAACATGGCCGGCATCGTCCGCAACGACGTCCTGTCCAAGGTCGCGGATGCCGATTTCGAGGCGACGCTGCGCTCCCATCTGAGCGGCACGCTCAACTGCATCCGCGCCTGCATACCGCACATGAAGCGGCGGCAATTCGGCCGCATCGTCAACATGAGCTCCGTTGCTTCGCGCGGCTCGCTCGGCGGAGCCGCCTATGGAGCGGCGAAGGGCGCGATCGAGAGCCTGTCGCGCACCGCCGCGCTCGAGCTCGCCGGCAAGGGCATCACCGTGAATTGCGTGGCTCCAGGCTTGATCGAGGCCGGCATGTTCCTGACCACGCCCCTGCAATTCCAGGAGCAAGGCATCGCCCGCACGCCGATGAAGCGGGCCGGCACGCCCGAAGAGGTCGCCGCCTGCATCGTTTTTTTCGCCTCCTCCGCGGCCGGATTCGTCACCGGGCAGACGCTGTTCGTCGATGGAGGACTGACAACCGGCTTCTGAACCGCGTAGCATTGCCGCGAATGGAGGACTGGTGCGCACCGTAGGCTCGACGCGAGAATCGACCTGGCCCATGATCCGCCGAGCCGGCATCGAGCTCATCGCACGCCACGGATTCGAGGCCATGGATTTGAGGACTCTGAGCAAGGCTGCAGGGCTTCGCGGCGGCGGCTCCCTGTACAACTACTTCAAGAGCAAAGAAGGGTTCCTGTTCCGGCTGATGTCGGAAGTGATGGAGGAAATCCTTGCCGACTTCGCCACCCACGTCGCGGGCATCGAAGATCCCGCCGCAAAGCTGGTCAAGTTCGTCGAGTTCCACATCGAGTGGCAGACCACCCGGCGCGAAGAAACCTTCGTCAGCAACATGGAGATCCGCAGCCTGTCCCCGAAGCGGCGCAAGGCCTACATCGCTATGCGCCGCCATTACGAGGATCTCGTCGCCGACATCATCTCCGCCGGATGCAAGGCCGGCCTCTTCAAGGTCGCCGACGTCAGGATCGCCGCCTTCTCCATGCTCGGCATGCTGACCGGCGTCAGCACCTGGTATCACGCGGACGGAAGGCTGTCGAA
Source organism: Steroidobacteraceae bacterium (assembly GCA_036272295.1). Classification (GTDB taxonomy): domain Bacteria; phylum Pseudomonadota; class Gammaproteobacteria; order Steroidobacterales; family Steroidobacteraceae; genus Bog-1198. Next base: position 26,906 of record DATAYZ010000092.1, on the reverse strand, counting down.
GAAGAAGCTCATCGACATCTATACCCGGCAGGTCGTATCGATGCTGGGAGGGAGCCGCCTTGCAAATACCGGTTGAGCGCCGCACTCTTGGGGCCGGCCGCAATCGGCCCTTATTTTTGGCGTACTGAATGAGACAGTCACGGAACAAGATTGCGAAGGCTCGGACCCCGGCCCCCGATCCCATCGCCGAGCTGGACCGGACCGATCGCGCCATCCTCCGCGCCTTGCAGCGCGATGCCACGATATCCAACGTCGCCCTCGCCGCCCGGGTCAACCTCAGCGCCCCCGCATGCTTGAGGCGCGTCAGCCGCCTGCGCACCCTCGGTTTCATAAGCCGCACGGTGGCGCTGCTCAATCCCCAACTCATGAATGCCGGGATGCTGATCCTGATCGGCGTCGTCCTCGACCGGTCCACCCCGGATTCGTTCTCCGATTTCGAGAAGGCCGTGGTCAAGGTGTCGGGCTGCCTGGAATGCCACGTGGTCGCCGGCGAGTTCGACTATTTCATGCTCGTCCGAACCCGGGACAACGACAGCTTCAACCGGCTGCACGCCGAGCAGCTGCTGCACCTGCCCGGCGTGAGGCAGATCCGATCCTTCATGGTCCTGAAGCAGGTGCTCACGACCACGGAGCTCTCCATCTAGCGAGACGCCCGCTCGATGGCTGATTGCGGTCAGCCCTGATGGACGACGGCCCCGCCCGTCACGGTGCGGTTGATCTTGATGTTGACGATCTCGTTCGGGTCCACCGTGTGAGGATCCTTCTCGAGAATCACGAAATCTGCCAGCTTGCCGGCGGTGATCGATCCTTTGATCGCCTCCTCCTTCGAGTTGTACGCGCCATTGAGGGTATTGATCCTGAGCGCCTCGTCCACCGAAACCCGCTGGTTCGCGCCCCAGACCTCGCCGTTCCATCCGCGCCGGGTCACCATGCCTTGGATGCCCATCAGGGGCGCGAATGGGCCGGGCCCGAAATCCGATCCCACTGCGACGCGCACCCCGGCGTCCAGGAATGACCGGAACGCCATGCAGTTGCGCATCAGGGCCTCGCCGTAGAAGTGGAACTTGTCGGCGTTGTAGTAGGCATACGTGGTGAAGGCGGCCGGTACCGCGTCGATCGCCTTGATCCGCCTCAGCAGATCTCCGTTCACGAGCGTGCAATGCGTGATCTTCGGCCGAACGTCCTTCGCAGGATGGGCCTTCAGCCCGCGCTCATAAGCCGTCAGCACCATGTCGATCGCGACGTCGCCGTTGGCGTGGCAATTGGGACGGATGTCCGACTTCAGCATCCGCAGCACCCAGGCATCGAGGTCCTTCTGATTGTCCATGAGGTTGCCGCGGTAGCCGTCCGAGCGCCCGGGATAGGGCTGGCTCAGGGCCATGGTTCGTTCCGAAAACGATCCATCCACGGTGTGCTCGGAGGTGGCTCCGAAACGGATCCACTCATCGCCGAAGCCCGAAGCCACCTGACCCGAGAGCATCGCCTCCAGAAGCGCTCCTCCGGGCTCGAAGGTGACGCGGTGCTTGAGATCGCCGGCGGCGCGCACCTGCTGAAGCGCGAGCAGGTTGTCGGCGTCGTCGTGATGCACGCTCGTGAGGCCGTAACGCGCGAATTGCTTCGACATGTAGGCCATGCTGTCGCGCTTTCGCTGCGCCTGGACTTCGGGAGAATAGACCGGACGAACCCCGGCCTTGTCGAACACGTCCATGGCATTGTCGGTGACGCGTCCGTTGAGATCGCCGTTGGCATCGTGGTCGAACGTGCCGCCGGGCGGATTGGGCGAGTGCTTCGTTATCCCGGCGAGCTCGAATGCCTTGCTGTTGTAGAAGGCCGTATGGCCGCCGCGATGATGCACGGCGACCGGATGTCGGCTGGACGCCTTGTCCAGGTCGTGGATGTCGAGGATCCGTCCATCCTTCACCTTGGTATCGTCGAAGAACTCTCCTTCGACCCACGTACCGGGCGGCGTCTTGTCGGCCCGCTCCTTGAGCTTGCCGATGATGCTGTCGATGGTGACGAACTTGACCTCGAAGGGATCGCCCACCATGACGCTGTACAGCACCGACTCGCCCTCGGCGTGGTTGTGACAGTCGATGAAGCCTGGGACGACGGTCATCTTCTGAGCATCGAAGACCGGGGTATCGCGGCGGGCCAGGTTTCGAATGTCGCCATTGCTGCCGACCGCCTGGAACCGGCCTGCGCGCAGGGCGAAGGCCTCGGCGCGCGGCAGGCGTGGATCGACCGTGTAGACATTGGCGTTGACGACGATCTGATCCGGCGCGGAATCCTGTGCGCTCGCGTCTTGCGCCCAGGCGATCTTGCGCAGCCCCGGCAAGTAGAGGGCGGCGCTGCTGGCTGAGAGGAGCAGGAAGCGGCGGCGATCGAATGTAGGTGTGCTCATAGTTACGCGTACGGCATCACTTCGATGCCTGATTCTCCCACTGCCATGCCTTGCTGGATACGCGGCATCCGCCGCCGGGGGCTCCGAGCCAGGCGCGCCCGCGGACGAAGCGGCCGCTTGCGGCGCCGGTGGCCATCCCGTCCTTCACGGCTCGAACACCATTGATCCACACATCCTCCACGCCCGTCGCGAGCTGGTGAGGCTTTTCGTAGGTCGCGTGGTCCTGGATCGTCCCCGGAGCGAACATCACGACGTCCGCGAAGTAGCCAGGCTTCAACCGGCCACGCAGCTCCAGGGAGAGATTGGCCGCCGGCAAGGCGGTCAGCTTGCGGATCGCCTCCTGCAGGGTGACCACATGTTCCTCGCGCACGTACCTGGCCAGCAGCCGCGCGAAGTTCCCGTAAGCGCGGGGATGATCGCTCGTCTCGAGGAACAGGCCTTCCGGAGCCGGCGCATCGGCATCCGAGCCGAAACTGACCCAGGGAAGCGCAATTTGACGTTTGACGTTGTCCTCGGACATGAGGAAGTACGCCACTCGCACCTCCGTCCCGTCCTCGATCACCAGGTCGATGGCGGCATCCTCGGGGCTCTCCTTGCGGGCTTCGGCCACCTGCGCCAAGGTCTTGCCGATGAGCGGGCGCAGCGCCGGGCTCTTGAACCCGAGCAGCAGAGTGCCGCTCGCACCCGCGTGCAGATAGAGATTCTCCCAAGCCGGTTTGGGATCGCGCATCTCGGCGATCACCTTGGCCCGTATGGCGGGATCGCGCAGGCGCGCGATCCACTTCTCGAGTCCGCCCTCGCGCACCCAGGGCGGCATGGACGCGTCGAGCCCGGTCTGTCCCGCCGTGTAGGTGTACATGTCCGCGCTGATCCTGACGCCGGACGCTCGAGCCGCGTCGACCGTTTTGACCAGCTCCTCGAGCTTGCTCCAGTTGGCCTTCCCCGCCTCCTTCAAATGATAGATCTCGGCCGGCGCGCCGGATGCCTTCGCAATGGCGGTCGTTTCCCTCACCGCCTCGAGAAGGTGATCGCCCTCGGAGCGGATGTGCGCGATGTACATGCCGCCGCAGCGTGCCGACTCGCGGGCGAGCGCAATCAGCTCCGGCGTTCTCGCGTAAACGTCGGGGCTGTAGATGAGCGCCGTGGTCACCCCGAGGGCACCCTCTTCCATGGCTTGGCGGACCAGCCTTCTCATCGCGAGGAGCTGACCCGGCGTCGGCTGCGCATCCGCCTCGCCCAGGAGATTGGTGCGCACCGTGCCGGCACCGACGAATGACGCGACGTTGGGAGCGATGCCGCGCTTTTGCAGCTTCTCGAAATACTCGCCGAGCGTCGTCCAGTCGACCTCATAGTGAGCGTCCGACTGCCGCTGCTCCAGGAGCTTCTTCATCTGCGGAGTGAGCGGACCCATGGAGTCCTCGCCCATGACCTCGAGAGTCACGCCTTGCATCAGATCGCTGAGGCCGCGGCCGTCCACCAGCAGCGACTCCTCGGAATGCGACAGCATGTTGATGAAGCCGGGGGCCACGGCTTTTCCCCGGGCGTCGACTTCGGTCCGCCCGCGGCCCTCGATGTGGCGCGCCACGGCGGCAATCCGATCGCCATCGATCGCAACGTCGCCGGGATGCGGCGGCTGTCCCGAGCCGTCATAGATCAGCCCGTTGCGGATGACGACATCGTGCCGTAGATGCACGGCGGCCGCGCCGCCCAGTGTCCGCAACAAGAACTCGGCGGTCGCCTCATAGGCTCGCAGCCAGGTGGCATGGCGCAGAAAGCCGTGCTCCTCATCCGGGAAAATCAGCGTCTCGACGTGCACGCCTTGCTCGCGCAGCCGGCTCGCCAGGTCGGTGGTCTGATTGAAGGGAACGCTGCGGTCGTCATCCCCGTGGATGAGCAGCACCGGTGAGCGCCAGGTTGCGACGGCCGCCACGGGCGACGATTGGTAGGCGAGCGCGTACAAGGACGGATCGATGCCCCAACCCGCGCCGGGAAAATCCTTGGCCTTCTGCACCCAGTCGTGCACACCGTGAAAATCCACTCCGGCCGCAAAGAGGTCGGAGTTCCGTGCAAGGGCCATGGCGGTGAGGAGCCCGCCATAGGATCCGCCCCAGATGCCGATGCGGGCCGCATCGATGCTCGGCAGGTGGGCAAGAAGCTGTTGGCCTGCGAGCACGTCCTGGTACTCCGAGGCTCCTCTCGGACCCTGGTCCTTGGCGCGGCGAAATGCCTGCCCGTATCCGGTTCCGCCGCGATAGTTGATCGACAGAACCACCAGCCCCCGCGAAGCCAGGTACTGGTTCATCGCATAGCTGTTGCTGTAGTAGTCCATGTAGTGCCAGCCCGGCAGCATCTGCCGCACCGGGCCGCCATGAGCGAAGATGACGGCGGCCCGCTGGCCGCCATGGCGTGCGGAATCGCCCTCGAAGAGTTGCCCATGGATCGGGAGTCCGTCGGCGGCCTGGAAAGTGACGATCTTTGGATCGATGAGCTCCCGGGCGGGAAAGCCTTCCGGCAACGTCGGAAAGATCAACTCCGATCGGCCGGCGGACCTGGCGACGGCAACGGACGTGGGTTGCCTGGGATCGGCGCTGAGGTAAGCAAAGGCCTGGGTGGTGCCGATGAACGCCGGCTCCACGTCGATGGCTCTGCCCGCCAGCCGCCTGGGCTCGCCGCCGGCCGCCGAGACCTGAAACAGCTGTCGGCCGTCGGGATCGGCGCAATTGGAGCTGACGATCAGCGTGCGGCCGTCCGCCCCCAGCGCGTCGCTCTCGACCTCGCAATGGCCCGGCGTGAGATCCGTCGGCCGGCCCCCGGCCGGAGACAGCGCATGCAGGTGAATCCAGCCCGAATCCTCCGAATAGAACAGTAATTGATTCGCGGCGCTCCATCGCAGCGGCTCGCGCGGCGGGCCTTCGTTGTCCATCTGCGCAAAGCCGCCGGCCGCGGCTCCGGAGCGGTACACCCGGTGACCCGTGCCATCGCCGGCATCCGCGATCCAGATCTCGAAGGGCCACGCGCCCGTGATGTCCAGCAGCTCTCCGAAGCGCGCGCCGCCGATCCGGATGAACGCGACTTGCGTGCCATCGGGAGACCACGCCGGAAAGTCGTCCCGATTGGCGTCCGGCGCCAGCCAGGTCACCTGGCCCGACGCCGTGTCCAAGACACCGATGAAGCTGTGATCCTTGCGATCGCTGACGAAGGCGATCCTGCGGCCGTCCGGCGAGAACACGGGGCGGCCGTTGTTGCCGCGGAGCCTGAGCAAGGGGGCCGTGCACCAGCCGGGCGCCGCCGCGCTCGTTGCGGCCACGCAGCCGATCGTCTGTCCCTGATCGATCAGAACCACCCGACCGTCGGGCGAGAGCACCGGCGAATCGCCCGCGGCCAGTTTGCGGGGCTCCCCGCCGGCGGTCGAAATCCATACCTCTTGCTCGACGCCGCCGGGCAGGCTTTGCGGGTTTTGCGGGAAGCCGGCATCGTCCGGATGCCCTCCGCGCACCCACACGAGAGTGGACCCATCGCGGCTCGACCGCAGAGAGCTCAGCTCCTGGCCGTCGTCCTGGGTCCAATGCGTCAGGAGCTGCGGTGCAAAGCTTGGGGCCGCGGCCGTCCATACGTTGCGAATGCCGCGGTCGTTCGCAATCCAAGCGATCTTCGATGCCTGTGCGGCGGAGACGAGCTCGGTCGGATACGGCACGCCGAGAAGACTTGCGAGGTCGTATCCGTAGGCTGGCGCGCAGGCCGTTCCCACGGCCCAGGCCAGCCAGGCAGTCCTCAGGTCACAGCTGAATGATCGCCTTCGCAAATGAGCCGGCTCATTCGAACGCCACATTGAATTCGATCCCGACGGTCCTGGGGCGCGATCGCACGCCATTCCCGAGAATGCTGTATGGATTCGTGAAATCCTGATCGTTGAGCAGATTCCGCGCGAATACACCGAACGACAGGCTGTCGCTCCAATACAAGTGGGTGTTGAGATTCAGCATGTTGATGACGCCCGACTGATTCTGATACCACGGCCCGCTGGTGCGATTCCGATAGGTCTCGGGACCCTGCTGGCTGTAATCCAGGCGGCTGACGACCTTTCTTCCAATCCACAGGAGATCGTTCTCCGCGGACGTCGTGAATTGATATCGCGGCACGAGGTCCACGGGATCGCCGGGCAGATAGGCGGTGGATGAGGCGTTGATGGCCGTGAAGCGGGCGTCGAGGTAATCGCCGCGTGCGTCGAAGCGCCAGTGCGCGAAGGGCTTCCAGCTCAAGTCCGCTTCGACGCCCTTGATCCTCGCATGGCCCACGTTCTGGATGGCGGAGACCAGCTCGAGCCCGGGGAGGGGCGCGAAGGTCTGATAATTGGTGTACTCCGACCAGAAGACGTCGGCATCGAGGCTGACGCGATCATCGAGGAATGAGGTCTTGGTGCCGAGCTCATAGGTCCATACGTCCTCCGGCACGTAGCTCGGCTGGCTGAACGAGTTGAAGCCGCCGCTGCGAAACCCCTTGGCTGCGCTCGCATAGACGTTGACCTGCTGATTCACCTTGAATTGCGCATAAAAGCGCGGATCGACGGAATGGAAGTCGCCGGTCTGCGTGGTCAGCGCTTCGAAGTCGTCGAAGTGCTGCGTCTCCTGGAACGCTCGAACGCCCGCCCCGAGCGTGAGCCGGTCCCAGAACCGGTAGCTCGTATCGCCGAAGACGGACCACGAGCGGGAGTGGGTCTCGATCGAAGAGGCATACGAGGGCGGCAATGGGTCGCTGGCGGGGCCGGGAAGGCCATAGTAGTTGACGGGGGCATCCACCGCGTCGGTGTAGCGCCGGTAGAATCCGCCCAAGGTCCAACGCCAGGGTCCCGCGCCGGTCGATGAGAGGCGCATCTCATCCGTCAGGAGCGTATCCCGGATGTCCTGCAATGCCACGTAGTAGTCATAGATGGTTCCCGGCGCGTTGTCCGGCACGGTTTGAAAGAACGCGGGAACTCCCCACTGCGGGGCTTCCTCGTGAACGTAGCCGACCGAGTTCGACAGCCGGGCACCCGTGAAATCATAGGCGGCCGTCAGGTTGTAGACGTCGTAGTCGTTCTTGACCTTCGGCGCCGTGGTGAGGCCGAAAACCTGGGTAAAGGTCTCCGGCGAGCTGGCGTCGCTGAAATCCATGCCGCGCTCGTCGCGATTGATGATCGCCATGGCGCTGACGGACAGCTGCGTGCTCGGCTGCCACAGCGCCTTGATCCTGACGTTGGTGAGATCCTGCGCGTTGATGTTGTCCAGGTTGGCGGCGGGCTCGTTGATCCAGCCCCCATCGTGCTCGAACGTGCCCGCGACCCGCAGCGCGAGCTGATTGTCGATCAAAGGGACGTTCACCATGGTGTTGATTCGCTGCCCCGGGCTGCCGTATTCCGTGAACAGGGCCGCCACGTTCGCATCGAAGGCAAAGCCGTCCAGCTTCGGGTCCTTGGTGATGAAGCGGATCGTTCCGCCCGCGGAGCCGTCGCCGTAGAGCGTTCCCTGCGGTCCGCGCAGGACCTCCACGCGGTCCAGATCGTAGGTGACCGGGTTGATCTGAATCGTCGCGGACCCGCCCAGAGTCACGTCGGCATCATCGATGTAGATGCCGATCAGCGAGCTGGCTCCGACGATGTCGCTGATGCCGCGAATCTCGAGGTAATGGCTGTTGCCCGCGCTGGCATAGGAAAGGTCGGGCACCGCGTAGGGCAGGTCTTCCAACGAGGTGATCTGGCGGTCCGCCAGCTCTTGCGCGCTCACGGCGACGATGCTGATGGGCACGTCCTTGAGCTTCTCTTCGCGCTTTTGGGCCGTCACGACGATTTCCTGCAGCGCGTCGTCCGGCCCGGTGCGCGGATTGTTCGATGCCGTCGGCCCGTACTCTGCGGCGATCGCGCCAGAACCGAGCGGACAGGAAGCTGCAAGGAGCGAGGCCAGAACGATGGAGCGTATTTTCAATTGATCCCCCGAAGCGGCCGCACCTCGAGGTTGGATGGGCCGTCACTGTGCATCTGAATCAGGTTCCTCCAGATCTCCTCGGCGCATCCTTCACCGATCGTTTGCCGGTTGCGCGGCGGACATCCATGAGCTGTGCAGCCGTCCGCCGGTTCGACCGACGATCGAATCATATGAGCTACGCAGGAATTTGTGCTTGCGAATTACGGTTCATTCTCACAGTGTTTTTTCATTATTTTATTAGAGCACGTTGTTTAATTGTGTGTAATTCACCGCACGCGCAATAATAAATCTCACGTGATTTCGCCCGAGAGAGACCTGACAGGCCCCTTTTCCACGCTCCGTCCCGGGCATTCTCGCCGGCCGGCCGACGTCGTCGCGACCCGCCCCGCGATGCGAGCTCCACGAGCGTCGATCACATCGGCTGTTTGTGAAGCTCGGTCCAGTGACTCAAGCCGAAGGGACGTCCTTCCGAGCGCGTGGCCGTGATGTCCCCCGTCAGCTCGCCGCGGCGCAACTGCAGGTTCAGATCCAACACGTAAGGCTCGTGGCGCTTCAAATCGGGTGTGCTCAGGTCGCCGAGCGCGGTTCCGGAGAGCGTGCCCTGGTCGAAAGCGGCCGTGCTCACCACGCTCGCTGTCTGGTCGCCGCACTGAAACACCACAGGGCCTTCTGCCGGAATCTGCAACCGCAGCGGCCGATCTCCGGCGTAGGTGTGTACGTAGCCGACCCAGGTCCCAACCAGCTCCGGCGCGGGCCTGAACGGCTGTGCCTTGGCGGCCGGCGGCTCGGGAATGGCCTTCCACTTGGGTAACAGTGTGCCCATGATGAGGTCTTCCGCCGGCATCAGGTCCATGCGAAAGCCGTTCGCCAGCAGCACGACCGCGAGGTCTTCCTTGGGCACCAGAATCAAAGCGGTGGCCACCCCCGGCATGCCGCCGGTATGGGTCACGACCCGATAGCCGTCCGGGCGATCGATCACTTCCCAGCCGATGGCGTAGCCGGTTTTGGGCGAGCCCCCTTCGGCCATGGTGGGCCGGTGCATTTCGTCCAGCATCGCGTCGCTCAGAATCGCCTGCTCGCCGGCCAGGTGGTCCTTCAAGTGGAACATGCCGAAGCGGGCCAGATCGTGGGCGCTCGAATACGCTCCTCCCGCCCCGGGCGTGTCGAGACGGTAGGAGGGAAGCGGCGCTCCATCATCGTCGTAACGTGTCGCGGCGAACGGTTCGAGCCCGCGGCCTATTCCGATCGACGTGTGTGTCATCCCAAGCTTGAGGAACACCTCCTGGCGCATGAAGTCGGCGTACTCCCGGCCGGACACCCGGCTGATGACGTAGTCGAGCACGCCGAATCCCAGGTTCGAGTACTGATAATGCTCTCCCGGCGGCGTTACCAGATTTCCGTAATGCAGGATCGATTCATCCCGCGAAGGCGGCTGATAGGGCTCATCGGCGAAGAAGTACTGATAGTGCAGCGGCAGGCCCGACGAGTGATTGGCGACGCGGCGCACCGTGGCCTTGTCGGCATCGCCCACCCGGGCCTTGAGCTTCGCGTCGCCGAGATAATCGTTGACCGGACGATCGAGATCGATCTTCCCTGCCTGCACCAATGTCATGAGGCCGGTCGTGGTGATGGGCTTGGAGACCGAGGCCAGGGAGAACATCGTATGCTCGGTGGCCGCCACTCGATTTTCCCGGTCGGCCCACCCAAAACCGGTCTCGTAGATGATCTTGCCGTGCATCGCGATCGCCACGCTCAGGGCCGGCAAGCTTTCCTCGACACGGATCTTGTCCAGCTTGGCGCCGAGGCCCGCGAGTGACTCCGGAGCGGGTGCCGCAACGAGCGGGCCGGCCGAGAGCCCGAGGCACAAGGCCGCCGCCATCAACCTGCTCATTCACCGTCCTCGCGAAGCTTGCCCGGCCCGGCGCTAACCATTGCGGAACGCAAAGCTGTAAGCGCTGAGAGCCGGAACACCTCCCAAATGAGCGTAGAGGACTCTCGATCCCGCTGGAAACTCGCCGCGCCGCACACGATCGATCATGCCATGCATGGACTTGCCCTCATAGACCGGATCGGTCAGGACCCCTTCCAGGCGTGCGCACAGCCTGATCGCTTCCAGCGTTCCCTCGGAGGGCAGGCCGTATTCCGGTCCTCCGTAACGCGTATCGAGCACCACGTCGTCCGCGGTGATCTCCTGGCCGAGCTCGATCTGCCGCGCCGTGTTTCGAGCGATCCGCAGCACCTGCTCGCGCGTCTGCTCCGGCTTGGCCGAAGCATCGATGCCGATGACCCGGCGCGCGCGGCCGTCAGCGGCGAAGCCCGCGATCATCCCGGCGTGGGTGCTTCCGGTGACCGAGCAGACCACGAAGTAGTCGAACTCGAAGCCAAGCTCCGCTTCCTGCTTGCGCACTTCCTCGGCGAACCCCACGAAGCCGAGGCCCCCGAGCGGGTGATCCGAGCATCCGGCCGGAATCGCATAGGGGTTCCCGCCGGATTCCCGGACTTCGTCGAGCGCCCGTTGCCAGCTCTCGCGGAAGCCGATGTCGAAGCCGTCGCTGACGAGCCTCACGTCGGCCCCCATGATGCGGGACAACTGGATGTTGCCGACACGGTCATAGACGGCGTCCGGGTAGTTCACCCAGTTTTCCTGGACGAGAACGCACCGCAAGCCCAGATGTGCCGCCACCGCAGCCACCTGTCGGGTCTGGTTCGATTGAATGCCGCCGATCGAGACGAGGGTATCGCACCCTTGCGCGAGCGCCTCCGGAATCAAGTACTCGAGCTTGCGCGTCTTGTTGCCGCCGAATGCCAGTCCACTGTTGCAATCGTCGCGCTTGGCGAAGAGCTGCACCTTCCCGCCCAGGTGCGCGCTCAGGCGCGGCAATGGCTGTATGGGTGTCGGGCCGAACGTCAGGGAGTAACGGGGGAATTTAGCCAGGTTCATGCATCGAGATGGTAGAGGAGCCCGTGATCGCCGTGGTTGCAAGTTATCGGAGGATATGACAACGTTTTTCGCTCTCCTGCGCTTCTCTCGCAAGAATTCGATGATCTATTTCTACTTTTTGTAATTTTGATGCGCATGAGCACGGTCGCCCCGTCGACCGCCTTTCCCTCCGCGACTTCGAGTCTGCGTGCCGGCCGCGGAGCGATGCTGCTATACGGCTTGCGCGCCTTTCGGTGGCGCCGCCCAGGGATACGCCGACCTCGAGGTCATACGTCCCGACCCTCACAGACGGTAAGCATCTCCGGCGGGGCTATGCCCCCCTTCGTACGGCTTGGCAATGACCATGTAAAGGCCGCCGAGCACCAGCACGCCCAAAGTCGTGACGATCATTCCGTAGTTGATGTACCAAGGCTCGCCGGGGCTGCGCGGCCACGCCATGTTCACAATGGCGCCTACGCCAAAAATCAGCGCGACACAGTTCACGGGCCACCCCCAGGCCTCCAGCCTGAAGGGACCGGACGGCCGCCAACCCTTGAGCCGTGCGAGGAGAGCGCCGGCGACGACCATTTGAAAGGCGATGTAGATGCCAATGGCCGCGAAGCCGTTGATGGTTTCAACGGCATCCTCGAGCCAGAGAGCGGACAGCGCGATGAGCGCAGGAATTGCCCCCACGACCACGAGGGCCGTCGTGGGAACTCGGGTCCGCGGAGACAGCCTGCTCAAATAGGAGCTTCCCGCGATCATGCGGTCCCTTGCGTAGGCGAAGAGCAGCCTGCTCGCGGCAGCCTGCAAGCTGAGCAGGCACGAGATGAACGATATCAGCACGACGCCGATGACGGCACGAAACCCCACATCTCCCAGGGCCGATCTCAACAGCGTTACGACGGGGTCTCTATCACGGCCGGATAGTACTGCTCCGATGTCTGGGATGGAGAGCACGAATGCCAGACAGATCCACATTGCGGAAGCGCCGCCCACATAAATGGTCATGCGCATCGCTTTGGGAATCATGCGGCTGGCGTCTGGCGTTTCTTCCGCGACGTCACCGCAGGCCTCGAATCCGTAATAGCAGAACGTGGCCGCCAGCGCTGAGGCCAGGAAAGCGCTCCAGTAACCGCCGTTGGTTCTAACCCCGGTCGTGTCGAGCAGCGCGGTGATCGGTTGGTGCCGGGCGAACAGGAGCAGGTACCCACCGACTGCGATTGCACCGATGAGCTCGCAGATGAACCCGAACATCGCAACGCGGGCAAGCAGCCGCGTGCCGCTGAGATTGAGCAGGGTGACGGCGGCAATGAGGCAGACGGCGATCATCGCCACGGTGGCAGGCGTCTTCGCGAGATTGCAGAGTTGCGCGAGAAATGGCGCCGCACCCGTGGCAACGCCGGCGACGGTGACGCACAGCGCACATGCGTAGATCCAGCCGGCCATCCACGCCCATCGGCGTCCTACCAACCGACGGGTCCAGGGGTAGAGCCCGCCCGATATCGGAAACTGGGATACGGTCTCGCCAAAGACCAGGCATACCATGAGCTGACCCAGGCCCACCAGGAGATAGCTCCACCACATCGGCGGACCTCCCGCGGCAAAGGCGGTTGCAAAGATGGTGTAGACGCCGACCACGGGTGAGAGATAGGTGAACCCCAGGGAAAAGTTCTCCCACTTGGACATGCTGCGATCGAAATTGGACGTGTAGCCAAGCGCTCTGAGCTGTGCCGCATCGTCATCGTCCCGCTCTATGGCTCCGTTGGACATCGTCTCCCCCAGCTCGAGATGCTAGGAGCTCTTGAGATCAGGGCGGGCGAATGACTCGGGCACCATGAATCGTCGCAGCGTGTTTTCCGTGATTCGCGCAATATTGTTCGCATAGTTGTTGTGAGACAGCGCCCCCGACCACGCAATCGATCCGGTCGAGAACACGGCTCCGCCCCAGCCCGTCTCGTAAAAAGTGAGATCGGCCCGGACCTGATCCGATACGTCACCTGAGATGAAGGGGTGCATCTCCAGGATCTCTTCCGCCACCAGGAGATAGTGGGGAGACTGGCGTGATGAGGAGGCCAGAACGAGGGTGTGCTCGGGCGTTCCCAGCACCGCATCGACGCGATCTATCTCGAGACCTGCGGCGCCGCCGCCCACCAGGCCAAAATCGCCGAGGAGCTCGTCCGTCACGCCCTCGAACATGAACTGCGCACGCACGTCGTACGATCCCGGCTTGCGCTCGTAGGGCGCGCTATAGTCAAACCCCTGTGCGGTGAAACCCACACCGGTAAGGCTTTGAGGTGCTCTGCCGCTGGTGCGCCACGTCCCACCCAATCCGCTCGACGCGGCACCGAATGCCATGTAGGCCTCGCCCGGACTTGAGGCCCACGCTCGCGAGCCGGAATCGCCGCGGCGCAGCTCGACCACGCCGGGATGGGCCGCGTCATAAGCCACTTTCCAATAGAAGCCGTTGCCGCCCATATACATCAATCGGCCCCCTCTCTCGAGAAACGCTTCGTGCGCCGACCGCATGCGCGCGCTGACATATTCGGGGTGGGTGCCCGTGATCAGTACGTCGTATCCGTCCAGCGCTTCGAGGCCTTCCCGATCGAGGTCTTCGTCGCAGAGTACGTCGAACGGAATGCCGATACGGTCGAGCCATGACCAGATATGGGAGTCCGCTTTGAACTGCCACGCCCCGCAGCCATCTCCGCCCAGGCTGGAGCGAAATTTTGGCCGCATGCTCAAGATGGGCCTCAAGCGCGACGAGTAGTGGACGCCGCTGCCGTCGGAATGCAACGAATATAGACACGCGTCGAACTCAGGGTGCTCGAGCAAGAATATTTCGGGCGTGCTGAGCTCGATCAAACGCCCCAGATAGGGCTCGAACCACTCCGGTGCCTTGGTCTGCTCCAGATAATTCGCGTACGCCATGTAGCTGGCGTCGGGAACCAGAAATGCCACCGTGTTCTTTTTTGCCGCGCCGCGCTCGGGACGCACCACGAAGGGGATGAATTCCTCCACTCCGGGCGCCGTGAGCCGGGCCGCATAGACCCCGCTCGGAAGATGATTCGGTACTGGGTAGGAGAAATCGACTTCCCAGCCGGCGTCGTACAGATCGTCGTCGTGAAAATGAACGGCGCGATAGTGCTCGGGCCGCGCACGCCAGTTGAATTCTTCGCCCGACCAAAGCCAGCCCGTGACTCCCCGAGTCGGCAGATTACTGAGCCGCCCTGACCGGCCGGTTCCGGAAACCTCGGAAATCTGGCTGCTGGGAATATCGAGCGAAAAGTCCAGGATCGCGACGGCTCGCGCCTCACTGGCCGAGTGAGGCTCCTCGAGCAGCGATTGCAATGCGGCACCGGCGATATGCCTGCCTACAATGATCGGCGAATCAATCTTGCCGTTGTACGAGTGGCGTTCGGCACCCGACCCCGGAAGCGCAGAGGTGGCCAATAGCAGATCCATCTGCGACGGGAACGCGGGCGTGGAAGCGTTCTCGCGGCTCTGCGCCACCGCGGGTGGCTGCGCATGCAGCCCTTCCTTGGCCGCCTGGGTCAGCGTGAATCGATTGGCTTCGGAATCGAAGGCCAGCGAGACGAGATACCACGTGCGGGCCTTTAACGGCACGCCCGTCGACAGGGAGTGCTTTTCCCCGGCGGCATCTTGCCACTCCGCCGCCAGCGCTCCTTTGTCATCGATGTTCAGGCCGAGAACGATGCGGCTGTCATCAGCCAGGGCGGCAATGATGAACTGTCGCCCTTTATCGGGGGTCGTCGGGAAGATGAACGCGGCAATCGTGAAGTCCGCCGCAAGCTTGTCGTTTGTCTGTACCCCCTTGAGCTCGCCGTAGGATCCACGGAAGACCGCCTGCCGGCGGGCCGGCAGCTGTCTTGCGACCTCCACCGACACGACGGGCATGTTGCAGCCCGGCCCGTTGGGGTCATCCTCCCCGGAGATTATTCTGACGATGTCGACGTCATAAGAGGCGGTGCCTTCGGAGCTCACCATGAATGCAACGGTTTCGCCGGCACGCACGCTGATCTTGTCGCCATAGCCTGCGATCCACGCCGTCACGGCTCATTTCCCCCGCTGGTCGCTTCCCGCCATCGCTGCCGGAAGACTTCACGTTCGGCCTCTTCCCTCGAGGAAAACACCGTATCCGTCAAGACGATTGGATCACCCAACCGGGTGGGCAGGAGGCCGAGGCGCCACTCGCGCCACGGGCGCGTGCATACGAGCACGCGATGACCGGGACGCGGTTCGCTCCGCAGAGCATCGAGGACGCGACGCACACTGGGGCTGTGCGCACCGAGAGGGTCACGGAGAAACTCCTTTGCATGAGCCTCATCCCCTTTGGCGACGACATATCGGCCCACGTTCGTTCAACCCTCCCCGTTACAGCCCGACTTGGATGGCTTCGCGCTTCGAGTGGCCCGGATCCGGCTCGCGTGGGCCGGCCGGCAGGAGCCGCATCGCCAGGTAGTACGTCATGCTCCCCAGCAGCACGGCCGGAATACCGGCGCCGACATAGCGAAACAGCGGGTGTACGTGAAGTGAGATGGGGTCGAACAGCGCCAGATAGATGCCCGCACAGACGACGATGGCGCCCATGGCGATCCAGTTCACCCCGCCCGCGTACCAATAGATTCCTTTACCGGGTGATGCAAACAAATGCGAGACCCTGATACGTTGGGACTTCAAGAAGAAAAAGTCCGTCATGAGCACAGCGGACAATCCGACGAACATCACACCGTTGTATGCCAGCCAGGTCATGACCCGCGCGAGCAACCATTCCGTGCGAAAGGCGAATATCGCGCCAGGCAGCAGAGTCAAGCCGATGATCCAATCCCAGCGCAATGCCGCTACCGGCCGCGCCTGCTGAACGGCGACGCTTGCGACGTACACGAGCACGACCAAGGTCCCCAGGTTGGCGACCAGCAGAAATCCCACGACGACCGATCCGACGGCGGGGCCCATGAGCTCGACGATCCAAATTGTGGGATCGGAGCCCGTCACGACGCCCGCGGCGAGCGCGGCTACGGCCGCGACGAGCCAGGCACCCAGAATGGCGGAGCCGATCAATGTGGGCCCGACGATATGCCGTCGATGCCGAACCAGGCGCGTCAGGCCGCCCAGAAACGGGAGCATGGTCAACGCGTTATCGAAGCCGAACTCGACTCCGTATGCGATCTGGGTCAATGGATCCGTCGTGATCGGATGTGCGGGGTATCCGCCGTGAGCGAGCGGCGGCGACATCCGCTGGAGGGAGACCACACAGCCGAGAATGATGAGTGCAATCAAGATCTGGCCCGCCGCGCAGATCTTGGAGAGCCGCTCCATCGCTGCCGGGCCCCGCCGCGCAAGACACCAGACCAACAACAGGAGCCCGAGCGCCGACGCGATGACGAGATGTTCGTCGACGGGCGCATCTCGGCTCGCCGCCGCCGACACCAGGCGGCCTACGCCGCGGGCGGTCATCGCCATGAGCACATAGGCCCACCCGAGGCTCGTCGCAAGCACCATCACGAGCAAAACGACGGCCCCGCGGCTGCCGAGCGAGGCCTTCGCCGCATCGACCGTATCCACACCGTATCTGAACGAGGGGATGCCGACCGCGAACACGGCCAGGACTTCACCGATGAGAAGTCCGATGAGATAGCCCAGGATCACGAGGCGCGTATTGCCGAACGAGGGAAACGTGCTGCCGATCAAATAAGCCCAGCTCGCGGCGGACAGGACCGCGGTGGTCCATAACATCGAGCCATAGCTTCCGTAGATCCGCTCGTGAGCCAGGACCGGCAACCGGCCGTCCAACGCTTGCAGCGACGCATTGCTTCCCCGGCTCGACATGCGCTTACCGGGAAATGAGAGCCGCCGCCAGCCAGACCATCACCGAGCCCGCGACCCACACGAGCGACTCCGCCCATACACCGCCCAGTGGCTCGAAGCATTCTCCATGCGCCGAATCCGGGCTGTCGATCGCCCGAAGACGCGCCACCAGCGACTGATCGAGCGAGGAGCCGGTTCGTGCAACGATCTCCTCGGTGCAAACGGCAGGCGTGCACGTCTGCTCAAAAGGCATGCTGATACCGGATGCCGATCTGAATGGGACGCGACACCGCGACACGAGGGTCTAGAACCGATTGCCCGCCGGGCAGGGTGATGGATTGTCGAAAGGTCCAGAATTGCAGATCGCCGAGATTGGCCTTCTGGTTGGTCAGGTTGTTTCCAAACAGAGAGAGCTCTGATTTCCCCCACGTCATGCCGATCCGGGCATTGACCATGGAATACGCCGGCCGTGTGACCGGGTAATTGACGGACGTGTTCTCCGACAGGCTGTCGCCCGTGTAGCTGTAATCGGAGGTGACGAAGGCGGTGCGGGAAGCGCCGATGGGCGTCTCATATCGGGCGCTCACCGTTGCGGTCACCGCCGGGACTTCGAGGATTCGCGTGCCCGGCGGCAGCGGCGAGCCGGGAAAGGAGCTCGTGATCTTCGCATCGTTGAATCCCAGGCCCACCCGGAGCTCGAGCGGATCGATCACGCGTCCGGTGAGCTCGAGCTCGGCACCGCGGCTGCGGGCGGCTCCGACATTGATGATGGTGTTGAAGGTGCAGGTCAGGTAGATGCTTTGTTGAATGTTCGACCAGTTCGCCTGGAATACGGAGCCGGTCAGCAACAATTTGCGGTCTGCCAGCGCGGTTTTGCCGCCCAATTCATAGCTCCAGATGCTGTCGGATCGATAAGTCACGTCCTTGGTCGTTTTTCCCAGGGCGGCGAGGTCTGGAGTGCAAATATCCGGCAGGAGGAAGGGGATGAACCCGCCCGGCCGGTATCCTTGGGCAGCCGACGCGTAGACCATCGAATCGCCATTGATTTCGTATTGCAGAGCAACCTTGGGGACGACCCCGTGCTCTACATTCTTGGGTGGCGTAAACGTGGCCAGCGGATAGACGCCTGCAAAAAAGCCGGCGGAAGTTTGGTTGTAGCGTTCATCCAGGTGAAAGGCGCGTGCCCCGAGGGTCAACGTGTAGCGATCCAGGAACTTCGCGTACAGCTCGCCGAATCCCGCTATTTCGTCGATGTCCGTCAAGGCGTTTTCGCTGAACACGAGATTGTCGGGCCACGCTCCCGACGCAGCCTGTCCGGGCGCCTCATACGGCGGCGACTGCGTCAGGTGCGAGTGCTCCCTGGAATAGTACACGCCGGCAACTCCGCTGATGCCGTGTGCGCCGTCGAAGAGCACGCGGCTCTCCTGCGTCAGCCGATCCCTGGTGGTTCCGTAACCCACGGTAACGGGTATGTTGGGGGTCAACGGGATGCCGAACGACGCGTAGAGCTGCTGGATACCCTCCGTGCCATCTTCGAAGTCGTAGGTCTGGTATTGCGAGTAGCTCGTGGAGGACGCCAGGTTCCAGCCATTGCCACGATAGGTCAGCTCGAGCGATGGGATCGTGAAGCGATTGGTCGCGAGCTCTTGAACGTTGACTTCCCGAGGTGTCGTCAGCGAGGTGACCTCGAAGTTGGGAAGCGGCGCATACGCGGCGGGCCAGCCGTAGGTGGCAGCTCGTTGATACAGAAGACGAAACGTTACGCCAAGATCGTCGGTGGCCTTGAGCAAGGCCGCGATCGACGCACCGCCGGTCGTGGTTCCGCCCTGCCTCGGTACGCTCCCGTAGGTCGAGGTTCCCGGTACACCGTAGGTTCTGGTGATGAAGCCAGATTCGGGGTCGTAGAACGCCATCATGCGAACGGCGAGCTTCTGTGGGGTGATGACCACGTTCGCAATGCCGTCCGCCTCGTAGTCACCTCCGCCGTGCTGGGTATAAGAGGCCTGCGCGCCGTAGCTGAACTGGTCTTCGTTGACGTCGGGTTGTTTCGTGATGATGCGCACGTTGCCGCCCATCGAGCGCGAGCCGAAAAGCGTTCCTTGCGGACCCTTGAGCACCTCGATGCGCTCGACGTCCACGATCCGCGGATCCATGGAGTCGTAGACCGGCGTGTCGTCGATATAGAAGCCGGTGGTATTCGCTCCCACGATGCCGCGTATGGCGACGGCGCGAGACCCGGCGACGCCATAGCTCCCGGAGGCGCCATATCCGTACGACAGGTTCGGGATTTTCGTCACGTAGTCCGCAAAGGACTGGATCTTGAAGTCCGAAAGCGACTGACTCGACAAGGCGGAGATGCTCGTCGGTACATCGAGCACGGACTCCGCGCGTTTGCGCGAAGTGACGATGACCTCTGCCAGGGAATCGTCCGAGGCTCCATCAGCTTTGGGCTGGTCCGATGAGGGGGGCGGCCGCGGCTTCGCCGCCGGCCGGCTCGACACCGGCTCTTTGTGCCGCACTGCAATGCTGCCGGCACTCTGCTCGATGATATCGAGGTCCGTGCCCTGCAAAAGAGTGCGCAGCGCCTGCCTCGCCGACATGGTGCCTTTGAGCGCGGGGCTCCGCTTGCCGGCGACCTCTTCGGGGGGAAACGATACTTGCAAGTCCGCCTGCTTGGCGAGAGCGCGCAAAGCATCGCTCAAGGCTGCCGCAGGCATGTCGAGCTGCATCTGCTGGTCCAGATCCCCGCCCCAGACCGCACCACCGGGCCAGAATGCCCCGCATAGAAGGATCGATACGATGGCTAGCGGTGCAACCGGGCATGGAATCCGCAGCAATCGTATGGTCATCCGATCATCCCCTGATGGCTTTTTTTCGTTAGACTGTGGATGAATGACGTGTGGCCGGCCGCAACCCGCCATTTTCTTAGCGTCCCCTCGATTCGAGCGGGTTGCCGCCGAAACTTGGCGGGTTTGGCGTCGTGATACGTCGTTAACGTTATGGACCGGGATTCCGTGGCCAAGGATCACCCACCGTCTGACGCCGACCGAACGGACAGCGGGACGGTGCCGCTTCCCGGCCCGCTTGCCGAAGAGCTCGATCCCACCGCGCAGAGTCAGCGCGCATTTCTCACGCTGCTGTATTCGAAATACAGGGCGCCGCTCTTCAGGTATGTGAATGGGATCGTGTCGTCGCAGGAAGAAGCGGCCGAAGTGGTCCAGGAAACGTATCTTCGTGTCGTACGCCAGTCGCAGGTCGCGGCATTCGAGACTTCCGCCCGCAACTATCTGTTTGCCACCGCCACCAATCTCGCAAGAGATTTTATCCGGCGGCAGCGCCACCGCCGCCACGAGTCGCTGGATGAAACGGCGGATATTTATCCCGCGGCTGTCGAGACGCAGCCCGATCATTCGCTGGCCTGGAATCAAACGCTCGGCGCATTGCGATCCGGCATCAATTCGTTGCCGCCGCTCACCCGCGACATCTTCGTGATGAGCCGGCTCCGCGGCATGACGCATTTGGAGATTGCCGCAACGCTCGGCATCGGTGTGCGGACGGTCGAGAGAAAAATGAGCGAGGCGCTCGAGCGAATCGCGAGCCGGCTTCAGGGGGCCTCTTGAGCGAATGGCTGAAGCTGCTGGGCCTGCGGCGGCGGTCGGCCGCTCAGCGCTTCCTGAGGAGCAAGGCCGGGCATGTGACGGCTGCGGAAGAGCGGAAACTGACGCAATGGCTGGCGAAAGGCAATCACGAGCGGGAATACGCGCTCATGGAGGCCGTCTGGCAGCTTTCAGGCGAGCTGAAGGGCGATCCTGCCGTCGACCGCCTGAGCGTGGGCGTCCCAGCGTGGGCCTCCTCGCGCAGGTCCGGACCACGAGCCTGGGCGGTTGCCGCCGCCGTGGTGGCCGTACCCATCCTGCTGGTTTCCCGCATCGTGCTGATGCCGTCGGAGCAGGCTTACCGAACGGGTGTCGGGGAGCAGCGAACGGTCATCCTCTCCGACGGGTCGCAGGTATTCATGAATACGGCGTCCGCCTTGCAGATCGAGTACAGCCTGCTGCGGCGGGTGGTGAGATTGGAAAGCGGGGAAGCTACGTTCGAAGTCGCGAAGAACAAACACCGACCTTTCGAGGTCGTTACGAAGATGGGTACTTCGAGGGCGCTCGGAACGAAATTCGACGTCTTCGTGCGACCCACTTCGATGGAAGTGGCGATCGTGGAGGGTACGGTCGGCGTGAGATCAAACGGCCCCACCGGCGAAGCCCGTATGGTCATCGTCCACTCAGGGCAGCTCGCAACGGTCAAGTCGGATGCTCGAGTCGTCGTCGGCAGAGCCGATCTCGATCGAATCTTGAGTCGGCGCGTGGAGCAATTGGAGTTCGACAACGTCCCATTGTCATCCGTTTTGGCCGAGTTCAATCATTATGCCGACAAGCCGGTACTCGCCGCCACGGCCGATATCTCCGCGCGAAGAATATCCGGCGTGTTCCATGCGGCCGATACGATTGGGTTCGTGAGCTCACTGACTGCAAGCTTGAAACTCTATGCGATCGGCACGGATACAAGCGTCATCCTCGCACGAGAGCCTTTGTCCGAGCCGACCCGATAAGCCGGGACCCTCGATAAGCCGGAGCCGTTCGATCGATCCGATGCCATGGAGGACATGGCCGGCCCGCGTTGACGAATCAGGCGCCTTCCCTGCCAATCTGATCGCTCTCCCGCGGAACGCCGCTCCTTACCCGGTCGTCCGTGGTCATACCATACAATCAAGGTTGGCTCCTTGGAGACGACCGTCCTCTTGATCGCACAACCCCGCCCCGCACGATCCCATCACCACCCGCTGTTCACCGAGGGGCCCATCGGCCGCCAATTGGTCGAAATGACCGTACCCCTGGTCTGGGGAATCCTCGCCGCCATGGGAGCGCAGGTGGTCATCACCTGGTGCGTCGGCCGGTTGGGCGTCGCCGAGCTCGCCGCCATCGGCTTCGCCTTCCCGGTCGTCATGATCGTCGTCAGCCTCGGAATAGGCTTTTCCGCCGGCACCTCCGCGGCGGTCGCGAATGACTTGGGCCGGGGCGACCGGCTCGGCGTGGCAAAGCTCACGACCGACGCGATTCTGATCGCGGGCACAGGCACGATACTTCTCGCCGCCATCGGGATACTGAGCATCGGACCGATATTCCGCAGCATGGGCGCCACCGATGCCTCCCTGCCCCTGGTCACGCTGTACATGCGCATCTGGTACTTGGGCGCTCCTTTCTACATAGCGACGATGGTGGCGCTGAGCGCGCTGCGCGCCGTGGGCGACGCCCGTTTCCAGGGATACGCCATGGTGGCGGCCTCCGCCCTGAGCGCGCTGCTCGCGCCGCTGATCATCCTGCATTCGAGCCGGATCGGAATCAATGGCGTCGCCGGTGCCGCCTTCGTCGGCAATGCGCCCTGGGTCATCACCCTGGTGGTCGCGTTTTTCCGCCTGAAGCACCTCGACATGCTCGAGCGCGCCGGGCTGGAGCCCGCGCAGATCTTGAGGTCGCTACGAAGGGTGCTCCGGGTCGGTCTGCCGGCGGCGATGACCAACAGCATCATCCCCCTGGCCGCGGCGGTCATCACCTCCTTCCTGGCGCGGCTCGGCCCCGAGGCCGTGGCCGGCTATGGAATCGCCACCCGCTTCGAGTCCATGACGCTGTGCGTATTCCTCGCACTGTCCGCCGTCATGAACCCGTACGCCGGCCAGAATCTCGGCGCCCGGCGCCCCGAGCGCATCCACGCCGCGCTGCGCCTGATCGTGCTGTTCTGCCTGGGGTGGGGCGCGCTCCTCGCAGTGGTCCTCGGCCTGTCGGCCCACCCATTGAGCGGCTACTTCACCACCAGTCCCGCAGTCTCGAGAGTCGCCACCGCGTACTGGCACATCGTTCCCATCAGCTACGGCGCCGCGGGAATCATCATGTGCGTCAACGCGCTTCTCAACGGCATGAACCGGCCGATGGCCGCCGTCATCGTCTCCGTGTCGCGCGTCATCGTCGTGAATATTCCGATCGCGTGGCTCGGGGCGCGGCTGTTCGGAGCCCCTGGCGTGTTCTTCGGGATCTCCATCGCGAACTTCGTGGTCGGCTTCGCGGCCACGGTGTGGGTCGCGCGTGCGCTCAGGCGTGACATGAGTCCGGCGACGGCGGCTGCATAAGGACCGTCAGGCTTTTCTCCTTACGCTTCAGACGAATGGCGGCGCCAAGCTGCTCTGCGTTGTGCAAGGTCATGTCCTTCATAGCGGACACCATAAGGAATGTCCTCTACAACGTACATATCCGTTATCAAACAACTCGATATACTCTCAGTTCGCGCGCGTTCGCCAGCCACTCGAGCACCAGTTCGTAGAGCGATTGCGCATGCTCCAGGCATTCCACGAGCGCGGACTCCGGGACGATGTCGCCCGTGTATTCGGTCAGATTCCTCTGCTTGCGCAGCGCATCCAATCGAATAATCGTGCGGGGATCGACACCGAGCGTGGTGGGTAACGTTTGAATGGCGGTCTGATGATGTCCCGGCCTGATCGTCATCGGTCGGTAGCCGTGGGCGTGCAGGCCGGCATCAGCGAGCATGCGAATCGCGGTGTAGGCGCTTCCAAAGCGCGTCTCCGTACTGATCGCGGGTATCTTGGCATCCGCAATATGCCTGGCGGCGCCGTCGATCAGGCGTCCGATCGTCTCCCTGCACGGTTGGACCTGATCAAGGCTGATCCCCAGCAAGTTCCGCAAGGTCATTCTCGGTCCCAATCAAGAAAATTTTCGGCCTCCCGAGAATGCCAGCCACGAAAGAATTCTTCTGCTTCAGTTTGGCCTTCCATTCACGAACAGAGAATACCTTCGGGTTGATTTCCCTCAATAGTTGTTTCTGTGCTGAATCGAAAGATTCGACGACGGCGCCAAAGGTTGGCGAGCCAACGATCAGCACATCGACGTCGCTCTCGCTCGTTTCCGCGCCGCGCGCGACCGATCCGAATATCAGTGCGACCTTGATGAGCGCGCGCTGCGGCTCGAGCGACTCCGCCACCACGCTTGCGAGACCGGTCGTCTTACGTAGAATCGAGGCGAGCTCCAGATGAATGGGAGACTCCCGATTCGCGCTATAGAGAACCTGGTTTCCCCGTCGTTCCTGCTTCAGCAATCCCGCGCCAGCAAGTCGATTCAGCTCGCGCGTCAGGGTACCTGCGGGCAGGCCGGTTCTTCGCGCGATCTCGCGCCCATGCAGAACCTGCTCAGGATGAAGCAATAGCAGCGCGAGTACGCGGCGACGATAGCCCGGGAATAAAAGGTAGGTCACAGATTGATGCATAATCAGCATCAATTGTGGCTTTTTTTAAACCAGCTTTCAATGCGCGCCTTCAAGGCTTCTTCGCCACCACCTTGCCGTTCTCCCATACGTAGATCGGGGTGCCGTAAAAGCGCGCAACCCTCCTGGCCTCCTTGGCGGCTTGGCGCAGAGCGCGCTCGACGCCCTCGAGAAAGGCGCGCGACTCCCGGGAGACCTTCGCCTTTGGACGCGCCTTTGCTTTCTTTGATTTGGTCGCCATACGCATGTTTCCTGCTCTGGTCGCGATCATGGCCGTGAAGGCAGCTCGATCACAGCGGCATCAACTCACCCGAAAAAGCAGCAGTGCTCGTCCTCCGATACCAGCGCCGCGAATTCCTCCACGGATCTCACTTCCGGTCGGGGCTCATAGCCATGCAACTTCAAGTCACGGCGTTGCCAGAACACCCGCCACATATGGCGCACCTTGACGTACGTGGCCTTCGACGTAACCCGCCTTCAGTAGCGGGTTGATTTAGAATCTTCCGGCCAACCGTTCTTCTATAAAAAGTTCTTGTTTGAAACAACGCGTTGCACCACAGCATTGCGCTCACTGGTCAGTCGAGTGTATTGATAGAACAATCGGTGATCGAAGGATCGAGTGCGTAACAGGGAGAGCAGTCGTGCGCAAAACAGAATCCCGCAAGAGTGCTTCTAAGTCCACGAAAGCGCGAGTTGCTAAGAAGGCGACTCGGATTGGAAAGGTTCCGACGGGCTATCAGAAACTCTTAGACAGCGAGCGGCGGCTTGCTCCGGGCGCAAAACTCATTGGTCGCACAAACCCCGACGAAATAGTGACGGTCAGGATCAGAGTTCGCAGGCGTCAGGGCGCGCCTCCTCTACCCGATGTCAAAGAGTGGGCAAGTCTCCCTTATGCCGACAGAGAATATGTCTCGCGAGCTGAGTTCGCGAGAACATATGGCGCCTCACAGGCAGATCTCGACAAAGTCCAAACGTTTGCCGCGCAATTCAAGCTGACGGTTACCGAGGTGAGCGCGGCACGCCGTACCGT
Organism: Steroidobacteraceae bacterium; assembly: GCA_036272295.1. Lineage (GTDB taxonomy): Bacteria > Pseudomonadota > Gammaproteobacteria > Steroidobacterales > Steroidobacteraceae > Bog-1198. The sequence goes on along the minus strand of DATAYZ010000092.1, from coordinate 1,446 downwards.
AATGCTCTCAGGAACGGTTCGATCAATGCAGAAAGCATTTGTCGTACAACTCAGTCAATACAAAACGCCGACAGAAACCTATCGCGGTCGCGAAGGGCATGTGCATATCCCTAAGTCTCTGGCCTCGATCATCACGGGAGTATTCGGCCTCGACAATCGCCGTATGGCTGCCCGCGCGTCCGTGCCTGCCGGTGCGAATCCTTTAACGCCGCCTCAAGTCGCAAGACTTTATGGCTTCCCCAACAACCTCAATGCCAGTGGAGAGTCCATTGGGCTGATTGAATTCGAAGGAGGGTTCGAAGTGAACTCGGCCGGCGCCGCTCCCGACGTCAATGCCTTTTTTCAAGGAATGGGGCTGAGCTCGCCGGTTCTCATCGCAGCACCTCCGATCGACGGAGTGGGCAACAGCCCGACTGGAAATTCGGCTGGCCCCGACGCTGAGGTATTGCTCGATATCGAAGTGGCAGGATCAGTTGCGCCCGGGGCCGATATAGTTGTGTATTTTGCTCCGTGGACGGAGCTGGGCTGGACCGAAGTGATAGCTCAAGCTGTGCAAGACATAGCGAATCGTCCGTCGGTGATTTCGATTAGCTGGGGTTGGGCCGAGGAAGAGACCGCTCTGGGATTGTATTGGACTCCCGCAGCGATGAAGGATGTTAGTTGCTCCTTTCGCGAGGCCGCTGCCATGGGAGTCACCGTGCTTGTCGCCTCAGGGGATGACGGAAGCAATTGCAATATCGGCGACGGGTCGCCCCACGTAAGTTACCCTGCGTCCGATCCTTGGGTAACCGCCTGCGGCGGCACGATCATCACGGATGTTGTAGGTGACATATTTACCGAGAACACGTGGAATGATAAGCGAATACTACCGGAGGGCTATGCTACCGGCGGAGCCACAGGCGGAGGCATCAGCAAGGTATTTGAATTGCCGGCCTATCAGGCAGGCGTGGGCGTACCTCATTCTAAGCAGACCAAGAGCGCGTCACCCAGGCATTCACGCGGTGTTCCCGATCTTGCGGGCAATGCGAGCGGATATAGCGGTTACACTGTCAATGTCGATGGCATGTCTCAGACGGAGGGTGGCACGTCTGCAGTCGCTCCCTTATACGCCGGACTCTTCGCCTGCCTAAACCGCATCTTGCATCAGTTCGGCGCAAATCGGCTCGGATTTCTAAACCCATTCCTCTACGCCAATCGCGCGAAGATTTTTAGGGATATCGACGATGGGCGAACGAATTCGGTGGATTTTGGCGGGTTCGCCACTGCTCCCGGGACATCTCCGGGATACAAAAGCGCTGCGGGATGGGACGCGTGTACCGGACTTGGAGTCATTCGAGGCTCTGAATTATTGTTCGAACTCCTTCCTAAACCTCCTCGCGAGTGGCTCCTAGATCCGTGGAGGCTAATTTTGTATCCGGTCTACGTAAAGCTGCATCTGCCTGATCC
>DATAYZ010000091.1:0-74188 GCA_036272295.1 Steroidobacteraceae bacterium | reverse complement strand
GGCAGCGGCAGCGGCAGCGGCAGCGGCAGCGGCAGCGGCAGCGGCAGCGGCAGCGGCAGCGGCAGCGGCAGCGGCAGCGGCAGCGGCAGCGGCAGCGGCAGCGGCACCGCGCGCCGCCGCCGGATGCGTGGCGGCCCTTTTCGCCGGCGCCTCGCTCGCCCTGTGCCTGACGGCCTGCGCGGTCGGGCCGAGGTTCGAGCGCCCCGCGCCGCCGTCGGCCAAGGACTACGGCAACGCCTCCAAGGACACGAAGACCGCTTCCGCTCCGGGAATCGCCGGAAGCGCACAGACGCTGGTCGCCGGCGCCGACGTTCCCGCCGAGTGGTGGACGCTGTTCGGGTCGCCCAAGCTGAACGGACTGGTGGCACAGGCGCTCAAAGGCAATCCCGACCTGGCCGGGGCTCGGGCCGCGTTGCGCCAGGCGCACGAGCTCTACCTCGCGCAATGGGCCACGTTCTTCCCGACCGCCCAGGGAGGCTTCGATGCGCAGCGCGCCAAGAATGCCGTCGGCACCATCGCCAATCCCACCAACCTGCCGCAGGCAAATCCCTATTACAACCTCTATACCGCGCAGCTCACCGTGAGCTACGTGCCCGATGTCTTCGGCGGTACGCGGCGCGCGGTCGAGGCTGCGCGAGCCCAGAGCGACAGCACGCGCTTCCAGCTCGAGGCAACCTACCTCACGCTCACCAGCAACGTGGTCGTGACGGCGATCACCGAGGCCGGCCTGCGCGGCCAGCTCACCGCCACGCGCCGCTTGCTCGAGCTGCAGCGCCAGATCAGCGGCAAGGTGCGCGGGCAGCGCAGGATAGGCACCGCGAGCGACCTGGACGTGCTGGGTCAGGAGGCCGCAGAGGCGCAGACGGCGGCCACGTTGGCGCCGCTGGAGAAACAGCTGGGGCAGACCCGCGACGAGCTGACGGCCCTGCTCGGCAAGCTGCCGGCCGAGGAGCCTGCCGAGAGCTTCGGGCTCGACGAGCTGACGCTGCCGGTCGATCTGCCGCTCAGCCTGCCTTCCAGGCTCGTCGAGCAACGGCCGGACGTGCGGCAGGCCGAGGAGAATCTGCACTTCGCGTCGGCGGAAGCAGGCGTCGCGCTCGCGGACATGCTGCCGCAGTTCGTCATCAGCGGGAATCTTGGATCATCCGCGTTGTCGATCGGCGATCTTTTCAAGACCGGCACCGGGTTCTGGGACGTCGGCGCCTCGCTGACGCAGACCCTGTTCGACGCCGGCGCGCTGCTCCACAAGCATCGGGCCGCCGACGCGGCCTTGGATCAGGCGGGCGCGCAATACCGCGCGGCCGTGATCGTGGCGTGCCGAAACGTCGCGGACACTCTCCGGGCCCTGAAGTCGGACGCAGACGCGCTCGCCGCGAGCGCCGAGGCCGCGCGTGCGGCGAAGTCGGCCTTCGACCTCGCCCATCGGCAGCTCGAGCTCGGCGCCATCAGCCCGGTCCAGCTCGTGAATGCGGAGCAAGCGGATCTCCAGGCCGAGCTCTCGTTGGTGCAGGCGCGGGCGAACCGGTATGCTGACACGGCCGCGTTGTTCCAGGCGCTCGGCGGTGGTTGGTGGAATCGCCCGCGATCAAGCTCCCTATGACCGATCTCATCTTGCGTGAAGACCAGAACGGCGTCGCCACGCTGACCTTGAACCGTCCCGGCAAGCTCAACGCCCTCTCGAAGGATGTGTTCGAGGCGCTCGAAGCGCACGTCGATTCGATCCGGCGCGAGACCAAGACGGTCGGCCTCGTGGTGCTGCGCGGCGCGCAGGGAAATTTCTCGGCGGGCTACGACATGAGCGAGGTGCTCCAATACGTCAAGGCCCATGCCAAGCCGCACTACCACTCCGAGGTGATCGACAAGCTGGCGAACCTGCCGCAGCCGGTGGTCTCCGCCATACAAGGCCATTGCTCCACGGGGGCGCTGGAGCTTGCTCTCGCCGCCGACCTGATCGTGGCGAGCGAATCGGCCATCTTCTGCGACGTCTACGCCCGCTGGGGGCTGACGCCGATCTGGGGCCTCACGCTGCGCCTGCCGCATCGCATCGGCATGGCGAAAGCGGCCGAGATGCTGCTCACTTCGCGCAATTACAACGGCCGCGAGGCTCAGGCCATGCATCTCGCCAACTTCTGCTTTCCCGACGCGAGCTTCGAGCCGGAGCTCGCGCGGCTCTGCTCGGACATCGTCGCCAACTCCTGGTACGCGAATCAGGTCACCAAGCGGGCGCTCATCGAGACCGATGGCATGACGCTGCATCATGCCTACGCGCTCGACCTGTTCAAGAACGAGGGCCTGGCACCGGATGCCGTGAAGCGAGTGCGCGACTTCTGCGAGCGCAAGCAAAAGCACCGCCTGCCGTGACGCCGCTCACGCGCGGCGATGCAGCCACCATCCCAGCGCGAACAGACCCAGCATCACGAGCGACGCGGTGAGCTTGGCGACGGCGCCGAAGATCAGCCCAACCCACGCGCCGACCCCCACCTCAGCGGCACGTGTGACGCTCCGCTCGACCGAGAGCTGACCGATCACGGCACCGGCGAACGGCCCGAGCAGGATGCCGGGCAGCCCGAGGAAGAGCCCCACGCAGGTTCCGATCAACGCGCCCCACACGGCCTGCCGGCTCGCACCCACGCGTTTCGCGCCGAGCGCGCCCGCAATCACTTCGAAGACCATCCCGGCCGAACCCACCAGCCCGATGAGGAGCAGCCACCCCGTCCCCACGTGGCGATAGCGATCGACCGCCGCGGCGAGCCACATGCCGCCGAACATCAGGGGAATGCCGGGCAATATCGGCACCACGGCGCCGCACAGCCCCGCCACGACGAGTGCCGCGGCGATGAGATACAGCAACCCATCCATTCGGAGCTACAGCCCGAGGCTCATCTGCGGCGTGTCGGGCGCGGGCGGCCGGAACAACTTCGTCTCGAGCTCGTAGCGGTCCTCCGACCCTCCGAGCCCGTGCTTGCGCAGCGCCAGATCGAAGCGCCTTCGCAGCAGCTCCGCGAAGGGCCCGGTGCCCGTCATGCGCGTGCCGAATTCCGCGTCGTAGTCCTTGCCGCCGCGGCTCTGATTGATCAGGGACATCACGTGCTTGGCGCGATCGGGATAATGATCCGCGAGCCACTCGCGGAACAGCGTCTTGATCTCGTGCGGCAAGCGCAGGAGCACGTAGCCGGCGGAGCTCGCGCCGGCGGCCTTGGCGGCGGCCACGATGTCCTCCATTTCGTGGTCGGTGATCGCCGGAATGACCGGCGCGACCAGGACGCCGACGCGAATGCCGGCCTCGCTCAGCTGCTTGACGACGCGAAGGCGCGCCTCGGGTGATGCGGTGCGCGGCTCCAGCGTCCGCTTGATGTCGTTGGTGAGCGAAGTGATGCTCACCATCACGGCAACCAGTCGATCCTTCGCGAGATCCTGGAGCAGATCGAGGTCGCGCAGGATGAGCGCGCTCTTGGTGACGATGGTGACCGGGTGACGGCAGCGCGCCAGCACCTCGAGGATGCTGCGGGTGACTCCGAGCCGCTTCTCGGCCGGCTGATAGCCATCGGTGTTGATGCCGAGCGCGATCGGGGTGCAACGATACCTGGGCTTGGACAGCTCCGCCTCGAGCAGGCGCACGGCGTCGTCCTTGTAGAAGATCTTGGTCTCGAAATCCAGGCCCGGCGACAGTCCGAGATACGCATGGGTCGGCCGGGCGAAGCAGTACACGCACCCGTGACTGCAGCCCCGATAAGGATTGATCGATTTGTCGAACCCGACGTCGGGTGAGTCGTTGGTCGTGATGACGCTGCGCGCGCGGTCCGGCAGGATCACCTCGTCCGGCGCCGCGATCACCTCCTCCTCGTACCAGCCGTCATGAACCAGCTCGGTGGCCAGCGCCTCGAAGCGCACGTGCGGGTTCGAGGCCGTGCCCCGGCCCTTGAAGGTCTGGTGGTCGAGAAATCGGCGCGGCATCAGGCAACTCTACGCGCCGCGGCCGGACCGGTAAATACAGTAATCCGGGCTCCCGACTACTGTATGAGCTCGCGTGCGCGCCTCATGGCACGGGCTTGCGTGCTGCAGCCTCGCGCGCGCGGCGCAAATCGCGGATCAAGGTGATGCGCAGCTCGTCCGCACGCCCCTGATCGGCGCGCAGGATGGCGGACGGATGATAGGTCGCCAGCACCCGTGCGCCATACGTGTGGCTCAGGTGCTCGCGGCGCGCGGCATCGATCGAGAGCGGCGTCTCGATCAGCGCCCGCAGCGCGGTCGCGCCGAGAGCGACGATCACGCGCGGCTTGACCTTGAGGATCTCCTGATCCAGCCAGACGTAGCAGGCCTTGATCTCGCGCACGTCCGGACGCTTGTGCAGACGCCGCTTGCCGCGAGGCTCCCACTTGAAATGCTTGACGGCATTGGTCAGGAAGACCTGCGAGCGCTCGATGCTCGCCTCGGTCATGGCGCTCTCGAGCACCCGGCCCGCGGGCCCCACGAACGGATGTCCGCGGCGATCTTCCTCGTCGCCGGGCTGCTCGCCCACGAGCATGATGGCCGAGTTCGGCGGTCCTTCGCCCACGACCGCCTGGGTCGCGTGCCTCCACAGATCGCAGCGCCGGCATTCTCTCGGACCTTCGTTGGGCTTCGGCACCTGGACGGGCCGCTCGACGCCACGACTCAGCGGCAGCGAGTTGCCGGGCGGCAGCGAGTTGCCGGGCGGCAGCGAGTTGTTGTCATCTTTGTTCATGATTTCTTCTTTGTTCATGATTCTTCGTCGCTGCGTTCGCGGCGCTACGTGCATTGAGCCGAGAGTACGCAGAGAGGCGCGCGTTTCGAATCGGCGCACACTGACACCTGGCCGTGCTTCGCGCTGACACGACCGCGATGCGCAGCGGCCGCTGTAGGACACTGACGACAGGGGCAAGCGCGCGTGACTGGTGGCGGCTCCTCACCCCGATCGCGAGAATCCCAGCATCGACGATCCACAGGAGCGGATAATGAAAATTCTATGCAGCGTGTTGATGGCGGCATCGATGCTCGGCGGATGCATCTCGAGCTCGAGCCCGGAGCCGCCGGCCAAGACGACCGTCGTGGTCCCGCCGAGCTCCGGAACGACCGTGGTCTGCCAGGACGGCACGCAACCGCCCTGCCGCTGACCGGCCGCCCGTTCGCGGGCGGCGCGCGCCGTCAGCGCCGCATTCAGTGTTGGCGGCCGGCCGACTCGCTGACGCCGAGCCGACCGGCCCGCCGCCATACCTGGCCTGCGAACACCACTCCCCTGCTTTGCACCGGCAGACCGGCCGCCGCGAGGGCTTCGGTCGCCCAGGTATTGCAGGTGTGCGCGGCTGAGTAGCGCGCAGCGGCACGGTAGAACAGGCTCCCGGCGTAAGGGCCGGCGGCGTACGGAGCGGTCCCGAGCATCGCATCGCGCGCGAACCTCTGCGCCCCGGCGAGCTCGTCCCGCGACACGTCGATCGCAATCACATGGCTCGAGCCGAAGGCATCCGCGGGCGTGGCCTGCAGCGCCGTGACCAGGATTAGACCCGGCCCCGGCCAGAGCGCGCCGGAGAGCACGGGGGGCGAGCCGTGATGCGCGGCCATGAGGTACCGCTCATCCCCGAACCCGAACAGGAGGTATTGCACCCCGGGAAAGCGCGCGCCCACCGGCGCGAGCGCGGCATTCAGATCTCGCGCGGCGAAGCCGATGTCCACGTGCCACCCGCGCCGTACCACGTAGATTTTCGCGTCGGCGCCCCACGCCGGCACCGTCGCCAGCAACCACAGCGCGGCGAGCCGGCAAAACCATATCGCGGCGCGCTGGCCGCGGTTGTAAGACGCGCGACTGGCGCGTAACTTCCACTTCCGCCTCATGATGCGACGACTCCTCAATCGCTGCCGCCGCGCGAGCACCGCGACCCGCGCATCCATCGCCGGCGGTCTCTTCGTGGCGTTGCTGCTCCGGGCCATGATACCGGCCGACGGCTACCAGCTCTTTCCGCGATATACGGGAGCGTCGGCTTGAGCTACGCGTTCGGTCAGCGCGACTGACCGGCGGCGGCGCGCCGGCGCCTAGCGCAAATAGGGGAATTCCCTGGCGGTGCGCGGCGGGGCGATGTGGATTCCCTGGGCATAGCCGATGCCGAGGAGCGCCAGCTCGGCGAGCACCTCCTGGGATTCGACCTTCTCCGCGATGGTCTCGATGCCCATGGTCCTGCCGACCTGGCTGATCGCCTCCACCATGCTGCGGTCGACGCGGTCGTGAACGACGTTCTCGACGAACTGGCCGTCGATCTTGAGATAGTCCACCGGCAGCGTCTTCAGATACATGAACGAAGACAGCCCGTTGCCGAAGTCGTCGAGCGCGAAGTGGCACCCCCGCGCACGCAGCTCGCGCATGAAGAACACCACATTGGCGAGATTCGAGATCGCGGCCGTCTCGGTGATCTCGAAGCAGATTGCACCGGGCACGAGATCCCGCGTGCTGAGCTCGGCGATCAGGTACTCCAGGAAGCGCTCGTCGTTGAGCGAGGTCCCGGACAGATTGACCGCGACCGTGAAGGGCTTCAAGCCCAGGCCGCTGCGATGGACCAGGCGGTCCAGCGCCTGACGGACCACCCAGCGGTCGATCGAGGGCATGACGTTGTAGCGCTCCGCCGCCGGGATGAACTCCGCCGGGGCGACCAAGGCGCCGTGGTCGTCCCGCAGCCGCAGCATGAGCTCGAAGTGCTCACGCTCGTGCTCGCGCCGATTCGCGCCGGTCGGCACGATGGGCTGGAAATACAGCTCGAAGCGGCTCTCGTCGCAAGCCCGCGCCAGCTTCGAGACCCAGTGCATCTCACGGTGCCGCTCCGGCACCTCGTCCGGCTTGTAGAGCTGCACGCGGTCGCGGCCGAGATCCTTGGCCGAATAGCAGGCAACGTCGGCCGCGCTCATCACGCTCGCGACGTTTTGCGTCTCGCGGGTGATCTCCACGATGCCGATGCTGACGCCCACCTGCAGCACGGAGTCCTGCCACATGAAGCGGAAATCGCGAATCGCCTGACGCACCCCATCCGCGACCCGCAGCGCCTGGTCGAGCGCGCAGCTCTGCAGCAGGATGCCGAACTCGTCCCCGCCGAGGCGCGCGAGCGTATCGCCCGCGCGCAGCCGCGACTGCAGCACGCCGGTGATCTGCTTGAGCAGCTGATCGCCTGCAGGATGGCCGCAGGTGTCGTTGACCAGCTTGAATTGGTCGAGATCCAGATACAGGAGGGCATGGCGGGCGTCCGGCTTGTGCCGGGCCGACTCGACCGCCGCGGTCAGCCGGTTCTCGAATTCGCGCCGGTTGATGAGGCCGGTCAGGGCATCGTGACTGGCCTGGTAATGAAGCGCGCGATGCAGCCGCCGCTCGCGGCTGGCGTCATGGAACACCATGACGGCGCCGATCAGATTGCCTTCGCGGTCACGGATGGGGGCGGCGGAATCCTGGATGGCAAGCTCCTGGCCGCGCCGGTTGAGGAGCACCGTGTGCTCGCTCAGCCCCAGCACCTGGCCCTCGCGCAGACAGCGCGTGATCGGACACTCGGTGGACTCGCCGGTGGTCTCGTCGACCACGCTCATGACCTCGCCGATGAAGTGCGATTGCGCCTCCCGGCTCTCCCAGCCCGTGAGGCTCTCGGCCACCGGGTTCATGTAATCGATGCGTCCTTCCGAGTCGGTGGTGATGACCGCGTCGCCGATCGATTGCAGCGTGACCTGCGCCCGCTCCTTCGCCTGGAAAACCGCGGTCTCCGCCCGCTTGCGCTCGGTGATGTCGGTGAGCGTGCCTTCGTAGCCGACGATGCGTCCCGCGGCGTCGAGGACCACGCGGCTCGAATCGAGCACCACGACCATGGAGCCGTCCTTGCGGCGCAGCGCGTACTCCTGATTGCGCAGCTCGCCCTCGCTCTCCATGCGCCGCTCGAAGGTATCGCGGTCGGCCGGGCTCCAATAGAGCGCCCTGGCGGACTGTGCCTGGATCTCCTGCGCCGACGAGTATCCGAGCAGATTCACGAACGCGGGATTGATCTCGAGAATCCGCCCGTCGCGCGAGGTCTGGTACACCCCTTCCATCATGGTCTCGAACAGACCGCGGAATTTGCGCTCGCTGTCGCGCAGGGCATCTTCCGCCGCGCGCCGCTCGATCGCGATTCCGGCGATCGGCGCCATCTTCGAGATCAGCTCCTCATCGCGTGCCGCGGGGGACCCCGGCCGGTGCAGATACACCGCAAGGGTGCCGACCACCTCGCCGTCCGACGCCATGATGGGAGTCGACCAGCAGGCGCGCACGCCCGCGAGCCGGGCCGCCGCCCGGCGGTGCTCCCAGTGCGCGTCCGTCTCGATGTCGGCTACGGCGACCGGCCGGCCGAGGCTCACCGCGCCGGCGCACGATCCGAATCCCGCCGTGACGGGGGTTCCATCCATGGCCGCCGCCAGCTCGCGCGGAGCATGCGGGGCGACCCCATAGGTCAGGACCCGCCGCTCGGGATCCAGCAGACTGATGGCGAGCACGCTGTCCGGTATCGCCTGCTCGATGAGCTCGCAGATGGATTCGAGCGCCTCCTTGAGGGGCGCGTTCGCGGCGATTTTCTCGAACACCCGGCGCTCGCCCGCTGCGACCCCGTCGGCGCGCCTGCGCTCGGTGATGTCGCGGATGCTGAGGATGTAGCCGTCGCGCCAGTCGAGCCTCGCCTTGCTGACCGCGATCTCCACCGCGACGCGGTTTCCGTCCTTGGTGCGTCCGAAGGTCTGATGCGCGGCAAGATCCACGTGCGTATCGTCGATCTTGACGGCAAAGCGCTCGAGAAAGCTTGCCGCTCCGGCCGCCGCGTCGGGCAGCAGCACCTCGAGCGAGCGGCCGAGCACCTCGCTCGGCGCATAGCAAAAGATGCGCTCGCCGGTGGGGTTGATCGTCTCGATGTGCCCGCTCTCGTTCAGCGTGACGATGGCATCCTTGACGTTGTCGAGAATGGCCTGCAGGTGCGAGGCATTCTCCTCGCGGATCTCGCGGGTCAGAGCCTGCGCCTCGTCGGACATGAGCTGCATGGAGCGCACGATGCCGCGGCGCTCGCCGTCGATCCGATCGTAGTGCGCGCTGACCATTTTCAGGAGAGTGGCGAGGCTCATCTCGCCCGTGCCGTGCCCCGCTGCGGCGATTTGACGCTCGAGCAGCGGATTCAGGTCGTCAACGTCGGGCATCGGCGCGCCGAGGATTGCGGCCGCTATATCTCGTGACAAGGCCCTGGATCTCCCGCGGTAGCTTCTGGCGCCGTCGGGCACCGAATCAGCAGATGTTAGGGCGATCCCGCACAGGCGGCGTGACGGGTGTCTCGATTTCGCCCGGAGGCTCGGCCGGGCGCCGGCGGCCGGGCGCCCGAGCCTTGAGCGGGGCTCTATTCTGCGGTTTCGCGCTCCGAGCGCTTGCGGTCGATCTCGCGCAAATTTCGCTTGCGCAAACGCACGGAAGCTGGGGTGACCTCGATCAGCTCGTCGTCATCGATGAATTCCATCGCCTGTTCCAGGCTGAAGCGGATCGGCGGCGTGAGCAGGATGTTCTCGTCCTTGCCGGCCGCCCGCATGTTGGTGAGCTTCTTGCCCTTGAGCGGATTCACCACGAGGTCGTTGTCGCGGTTGTTGAGGCCGATGATCATCCCTTCGTAGACCTCCTCGCCCGGCCCGATGCAGAGCCTGCCGCGCTCCTGCAGGGTGAACAGCGAATACCCGAGCGCGACTCCCTGCCCGTTCGCTATCAGCACGCCGTTCTGCCGCTGCCCGAGCTCGCGCGGCACGACCGGACCGTAGTGGTCGAACACGTGATGCAGGAGGCCGGTGCCGCGCGTCATGGTGCGGAAGTCCGTTTGAAAGCCGATCAGGCCGCGCGAGGGCACCATGTAGTCGAGGCGCACCCGGCCGCGTCCGTCGGCCTGCATGTCCTTGAGCTCGGCGCCGCGGCTCCCCAGCGCGGACATGATCTCGCCCTGCGCGTCGCTGTCGGCATCGACTGTGACCTGCTCGTAGGGCTCGTTTGCCACGCCGTCGATCTGCTTGATGACCACCCGGGGCCGCGAGACGGCGAGCTCGTAGCCCTCGCGCCGCATGTTCTCGAGAAGCACGCCGAGGTGCAGCTCGCCGCGGCCGTAGACCACGAACTTGTCGGCGTCCGCGCTCGGCTCGACGCGCAGCGCGACGTTGTGGATGGCCTCGCGCTCCAGCCGCTCGCGAATCTGCCGGCTGGTGACGTACTTCCCCTCCCGCCCGAGAAACGGCGAAGTGTTGACCTCGAAGGTCATGCTGATGGTCGGCTCATCGACGGTGAGGCTCGGCAGCGCCTCCACGCTCGCCGGATCGCACAGCGTGTCGGAGACCTTCGGCTCCGCAATCCCGGCGAACGCAACGATGTCGCCTGCTCCGGCACTCTCCACCTCCACGCGCGTCAAGCCGTGAAAGCCGAGAATCTGCGAGATCCGCTCGGAGCGCTGCATGCCCTCACGGTCGACCACCGTGACCGCGGTGCCGCGCTTCAGAGTGCCGCGCTTGATGCGCCCGATGCCGATGGCGCCCACGTAGCTCGAGTAATCGAGCAGCGCCACCTGCAGCTGCAGCGGGCCGTCGACGTCCACGTCCGGAGGCGGGCAATGCTCGACGATGGTCTTGAACAGCGGCTGCATGTCACCGCTGCGCGCAGCCGAATCGAGCGAGGAAAAGCCGCGCAGCGCGGAGGCGTACACCACCGGGAAATCCAGCTGCTCGTCAGTGGCGCCGAGGCGATCGAACAGGTCGAAGGTCTGGTCCAGCACCCAGCCGGGACGTGCTTCGTCGCGATCGATCTTGTTGATCACGACGATCGGCTTCAGTCCGTGCTTGAACGCCTTCTGCGTGACGAAGCGGGTCTGCGGCATGGGGCCGTCCACGGCATCGACCAGGAGCAGCACCGAGTCCACCATCGCCAGGACGCGCTCGACCTCGCCGCCGAAGTCGGCGTGACCCGGCGTGTCGACGATGTTGATGCGATAGTCGCCCCAGGTGATCGCGGTGTTCTTCGCGAGGATCGTGATGCCGCGTTCGCGCTCGAGGTCGTTCGAGTCCATCACGCGCTCCTGGACCTCCTTGCGCGCATCGAGGGTTCCCGACTGCCTGAGGAGCTGGTCGACGAGCGTGGTCTTGCCGTGATCGACGTGCGCGATGATGGCGATGTTGCGAAGCTGTTGAGTCACTGCAGGGCCCGGCGGAGGAAACCGCCCATTATAGGCCAGACCGGGCTTCGGACCTAATTCCCGGCGGTGGGCTGGCTTTGTGCGTCGACGATCAGCGGGATCGAGAACTCACGGCTCTCGGTGATCTCATCATGGTGCACCGAGACGTTCAGGCTGAGGAGCAGCACGCCGTCCTTGGTCGGCGTCACCACCACGATCTGGCGGTATACCTGGCCCGCCTCCACCGCCGGCAGGGCGATGCTGCTCACCTCGTTCGGCACCACCAGACCGTTGCCGCCCGTCACGTTGAGGCTCGCGGGGCTGCCGTAGACCTCCGGCAGCACGGCGACGTCGATGGTGAGCGGCTGACCCAGCACCGGGCGCTCCTTCAAGTCGAACTTCAACTCGACCGCGAGCTGTGATTTTCCGACGCCGGCGGCATCGACCATGGTGGACGTGAGCTCGGCCGCGGTCGGACCCTTCCTGGGCACGGCAGAGTGGGTGTGGGTCGTCCGGGCCGACACGCCGCCGGAATCCCCGTGGCAACCGCTCGCGGCGACGACGATGCAGAGCAACGCAGCTGCTGTGATACGCGTCCACATATGTCAACAAGTATGCCACCGATCCCCCGACGTACGGTGCCGCGGGTCACAACTCGAGTGGCGATTCGGTCACGGCTTCGAGCTGCTCCTCGAGCGCGCGATGGTGCTCTTCCCAATAGCGCGGCGAGGCGAACCAGGGGAAGGCCTGCGGGAATGCCGGGTCGTGCCAGCGGCGCGCGAGCCAGGCCGAATAATGAATCATTCGTAATGCCCGGAGCGGCTCGATCAGGGCGATCTCGGTGCGGTCGAACGGCAGGAACTGCTCGTAGCCGGTGAGCACGTCTCTGAGCTGCACGCGCATCTCCTCGCGCCCGCCGGCAAGCAGCATCCAGAGATCCTGGATGGCCGGACCCGTGACGCAGTCGTCCAGATCGACGAAGTGCGGTCCGCGATCGGTCCAGAGGATGTTGCCGCGGTGGCAATCGCCGAGGATGCGGCCGAGGGTCGCGCCGCCCCAACCCTCAGCGCGCAGCTCGATCTCGGCGAGCAGCTGCTCCGTGACGTCCGAGTATTTCTCGGCGAGATAATCCGGCATCCAGCCGCCCTCGAGCACGGTATCGCGGGCCTTGCGCCCGAGCTCCTCCACCGAGAGGCGCGCGCGCTCCTGGAAGCGCCCGGCACGGCCGACCGCGTGGATTCGCCCGAGAAAGCGGCCCACCCACTCGCGGTCGTCGACCGTGCCGAGCTCGGGCCAGCGGCCGCCGCGCCGTGGGAAGACGGCGTAGCGAAAGCCCTCGTGCACGTGCAGCGTCGTGCCCTCGCGCTCGAGCGGTGCGACCACGGGGATCTCCTGCGCCTCCAGCTCGCGCGCGAACGCGTGCTCCTCGCGGATGGCGGCATCGCTCCAGCGGGTGGGCCGGTAGAACTTCGCCACCAGCGGCTCGGAGCCCTCGATGCCGATCTGATAAACCCTGTTTTCGTAGCTGTTCAGCGCCAGCAACCGGCCGTCGCTCTCGTAGCCGACGGCCTCGATCGCATCGAGCACGGCTTCCGGAGAAAGCTTCGAATAAGGCGCTTCGGTGTCCATGACCGAAAGTCTACAGGTACGATGCCGTCACCACTTTGGGCGAATCACGCTGCTAGAATCGGGCCATGTGGTTCCCGTGGCCTAAATCCCTGAGCGGCCTGATGATGGTCGGCTTCACTTTCGTGGCCGCGCCGCTGCTTTACGCCGTGGTCATCGCCGGCATGCAGATGAACCATTTGTCGACCCGCAGCGAGGAGCTGGTGCTGCATGGCATTCGCGGGACCCGCAACAATCAACGTATTTTCGAGGAGATCGGCGCGCTCGAGCGCACTGCGCGCCTCTACCAGATCATCGGCAGCGCCGACCTCCTCGAGGTGTACGGCCGCAATCAACAGCGCCTCAAGCTCACGCTGAAGGAGCTGCTCGCCATGCCCCTGGATCCCGAGTCGCACGACGAGGCCCAGGCGCTCGAGTCGCAGGCCGAGCAGCTCTACGAGGAGTTGAAGACCAGCGCCCCGAATTCGGCGCACATGGCCGATATCGTGAACGCGTTTCCTCAGCTCTCGGACATGGCCTCCAAGGTCTCGAGCCGGATCAGCGCGCAAATCGACCGCGAGCTCGCCACGCTCCAGAGCGAGACGCTCACGGCGCAGCAAAACCTTTTCTGGGAGACCCTGCTGCTGGTGCCGATCACCCTGGCGGTGGTGGGCGGATTCACGTATTTCTTCGGCCGCCCGATCCGGGCGATCGATCGAGCGATCTCCGAGCTCGGCCGCGGCACGTTCTCGAGGCCGATCGCCATTCGCGGGCCCGCGGACCTGGAGCGCCTGGCGGCGCAGCTGGAATGGCTGCGGGGCCGCCTCCTGGATCTCGCCCAGGAAAAGAACCGGTTTCTGCGACATATGTCGCATGAGCTCAAGACCCCGCTGGCAAATATCCGCGAGGGAACCGAACTCCTGATGGATGGCGCGGTCGGTGAGCTGCAAAGCGGTCAGCGCGAGGTCACGGCGATCTTGCGCGAGAACGGCATGAAGTTACAGCGATTGATCGAAAACCTGTTGTCATTCAGCGCCTGGCAGGCGAAGAGCGTCGGTCTCGAGATCTCCGAGTTCAAGCTGCGCCCCCTGATCAAGAGCGTGCTCGAAAATCAGCAGCTGACCCTCGTGGCTCAGCGCGTGCGGCTGGATGTTCACGTGGAGGACCTGACGGCATTGGCAGATCGCGGCAAGATCCGGCTCATTCTCGACAATTTGCTCTCTAATGCCATCAAGTTCACGCCCAGAGGGGGCACCATCTCCATTCAAGCGCGCGGCGAACGCGACAAGCTGGTGCTGGACGTAATGGACTCCGGCCCCGGCATCCCCGCCGAGGAGCGCAACCGCATCTTCGAGGCCTTCTACCAGGGCAAGACGCCGCAGGGGGGCCACGTGAAGGGCACGGGGATCGGCCTGTCGGTCGTGACCGAATTCGTCAATGCCCACGGCGGCACCATCGAGATCCTCGAGGCCAAGACCGGGGGTGCACACTTCAGAGTGCGCCTTCCGCTGCGCCAATCCACGTCGAGCGAAAAAGCCCATGCGGCTTAATGGATGCTGCGCCACAGCAGCGGCTCTCGCCCTGGCCCTCTCCAGCGGTTGCGGAGGCCCGTTCACGCGCACCAAACAGGCGCCGCCGCCGGAGCCGGATCATAGCCAGCAGGATCTGGGGCCCGTGGCCCCCCTGCTCGAGATGATGAGCGCCCTGCCCCAGGGCGACCCCGCCCGCCAGGCGGAGATCTTTCAGTCCGCCAAGGACGCCGCCGACCTGACCCCGACGACGAGCAATCGCCTGAAGTACGCCCTGGCCCTCGCGACCCCCGGCTTTTCGGGCTCCGATCCCGTCGCAGCGCAGCGACAGTTGTCGGAACTCCTGGCCAGGCCTGAGACTCTTCTGCCCATAGAGCGCTTGTTGGCCTTGGTCCAGCTCCAAGAGGTGGAGCAGAGGCTGATTCTTCAGGCGGAAAACGCACGCATGCGGGATGAAGCCCCACGCGACGAGCACGAGAAGCTGCAGGCGGTCAATCGCCGTCTGGCGGCCGAATCTGACGAAAATGCGAGGTTGCGCAAGGCCTTGGACGAGGCGCGGGCCAAATTGGACGCCGTCACGCATATCGAGCGGTCGATCAACGATCGCGGGACGAACGGACCTCGTACTCCCTAACAGCCATCGGAGAATGCCTTGAACGCTTACTCAGTTGCTGCCACCACCCCGCTCTCCTTCGGGCTGCACACCGGGACCCGCGACCGGGAGAGCCCGCAAAAGCGCAAGGCACGAATTCTGGTCGTCGATGACGATCCGGGTCTGCTGCGCCTGCTCACCATCCGCCTGCGGGCGGAGAACTACGAGGTGGAGGCGGTGGAAAGCGCTGCGGCCGCCCTGGCCTCCTGTGTGCGCTTCCGGCCCGACCTCGTGATCACCGACCTGCGCATGGACCAGATGGACGGCATCGGGCTGCTCAAGGAGCTGCAAAGCCGCTGGCCGGGTCTTCGCGTGATCATCCTCACCGCGCACGGCACGATTCCGGACGCCGTCCACGCGACCCAGAGCGGCGCGTTCGGATTCCTCACCAAGCCGGTCGACAAGCAGGACCTGCTCGATCACGTGCAGAAGGCACTGAAGGTATCCGGCTTCGCGCACGTGGACGAGGATTGGCGCGCCAGCATCGTCACGCGCAACCAGCTGATGGAAGACAAGCTCGCCCAGGCCAACATGGTCGCCGGCACCGATGCGCGCGTGCTGCTGACGGGCGAAAGCGGCACCGGCAAGGAGCTCCTGGCACGTGCGATTCACGAGGCAAGCCCCCGCCGCAACAAGCCGTTCGTGACCCTCAATTGCAGCGCCATGGCCGAGAATTTGCTGGAGTCCGAGCTCTTCGGCCACGAGAAGGGCGCGTTCGCGGGCGCGACGCGCTCACAGAAAGGGCTGTTCGAGACGGCCGACGGCGGCACCATGCTGCTGGACGAGGTCGGCGACATGCCCATGCGGCTTCAGGTCAAGCTCCTGCGCGTGCTGCAGGAGAACCAGATCCGCCCGGTCGGAGCGACGGAGGCGGTGCCGACCAACGTGCGCATCATCTCCGCGACACACCGCGACCTGCACGAGCTGATGGTCGGCGGCCAGTTTCGCGAAGACCTCTACTATCGGCTCAACGTCGTCCACATCGAGATGCCTTCGCTCAATCGGCGGCGTGAGGACATCCCGCTCCTGGTCGCGCACTTCCTCGAGCAGATTGCCAAGGAAAGCGGACAGCGCAAGATCTACGCCCCGGAAGCCGTCGAGCTGCTCGCGACGGCCGAGTGGCCCGGCAACGTGCGTCAGCTCTACAACGTGGTCCGTCAGAACGTCGCGCTTTCGCACGGCGCGATCATCACCGCGGAGCTCGTGCAGCAGTCGCTCGGCGGCAACCCGACCCGCCTGCCGTCCTTCGACGAGGCGCGCGACGAGTTCACGCGCAACTACCTGTCGCAGATTCTCCAGATCACGGGCGGCAACGTCAGTCAGGCGGCCCGGCTCGCCAAGCGCAACCGCACCGACTTCTACAAGCTGCTGTCACGCCATCAACTCCTGCCCGAGGACTTCAAGAAGAGCTGATCCGATCGCGGGGCGGCCTCGCCCGCCGCCGCAGGACCATCCTCAGCCGTAGAACTCGATGATGGTCGCCGCGACGTGCGCGAGCTGCGCCGGCTCGAGCTCGGGATAGATCGGCAGCGCCAGCGTCTCCCGGGCGGCGCTCTCGGACTCGGGAAAATCGCCCGCCTGGTGGCCGAGGTAGGCGAAGCACTTCTGCAGGTGCAGCGGCACGGGATAGTAGATCTCGGTGCCGACACCGCGCTCGGTCAGCCGCGCTTTCAGCTCGTCGCGCCGCTCCGCCCGGATCACGTATTGGTTGAAGATGTGCCGGTAGCCCGGCAGCGCTCTGGGCGTGCGGAGCTTCTCCCCGAGCCCCGCGCCGCCCAGGGCCTCATCGTAGTACCGGGCATTGCGCTGGCGGCCGGCGGTCCAGCCGTCGAGGTACTTGAGCTTCACCCGGAGCACCGCCGCCTGCAGCTCATCGATGCGGAAGTTGCCGCCGATCACCGCATGGAAATACTTCGGCTTGCCGCCGTGGACGCGCAAGACGCGCATGCGCTCCGCGAGCTCCTCGCTCTGCGTCGTGCAGAGGCCCGCATCGCCGAAGGCGCCGAGATTCTTGCTCGGGAAGAACGAGAAGCAGCCCACGTCGCCCACGGAGCCGGCGCGCACGCCCCCGGCATACTCGGTGCCGATCGCCTGCGCGGCATCCTCGATCACCTTCAGCCCCTGCAAGCGCGCGATCTCCATCAGCGGATCCATGTCCGCGGATTGGCCATACAAGTGCACCGGCATGAGCGCCCTGACGAGGCCGCCGGTCGCCCGGTTCACGAGGCGGCCGTCGCGGCGCTCGCAGTCCCGCTCGACGAACGACCGCACCGCCTGCGGCGACAGATTGAAGGTGACGGGGTCGATGTCGCAGAACACGGGCCGCGCACCGGCGCGCGCGATCGTTCCGGCGGTGGCGAAGAAGGTGAACGGCGAGGTGATGACCTCATCACCGGGCCCGATGTCGAGCGCCATCAGCGCCAGCAACAGGGCGTCGGTACCTGACGACACGCCGATACCCGCGCTGGCATTGGAGTATCGGGCGATCTCCTGCTCCAGATGCTGCACGTGCTGGCCGAGGATGAAATGCTGACTGGCGCACACTTGGTCGACAATGGGCATGACTTCGGCACGAATTTGTGCGAACTGAGCCTTAAGATCGAGTAACGGAACATTTGTCATAGTGCAATTAGAATAACATCACCGTTAACCCGCAGCCCTGACGCCGCCGCCTATTTAACATTTGCGGTAATGGGTCACGTCAGCCCAGGCGCACTTGACCGATAATGCTCGAGAATTTGTCGCGCTTTCGCCACCTGCGAGAAGCACGGGCGAAGGATATGCTTCAATGGAAAGCTGATGACCGAACCGGTTCTCTTCAAGCAAAGCTTTTTGATCGCGTTGTTGGTCGCCGTGCAGGCCGTCGTGCCGGCGGTGGTCGCGGTCACCTCGCTGTACGCGATCGTCACCTTCTTCGGCATCGTCTTCAACCGCTCCTCGGAAGCGAGCGTGATCGTCGCGGTGCTGTCGTTGATATTGATCCAGCCGCCGCGCGAGATCACGACCCAGCTCACTTCCGCGCGCCTCGCTGCGGTCACCGACGTCATCTTTCGCTGGCTGCTGCTGCTCGCGGTGATGCTCGCCGTCGGGTACGTGACCAAGTCGCTCGCGAGCTATCCGCGCCGCATCTTCATGACCTGGGCCGTGGTCACGCCGGTTGCGCTGATCGTGGTCACGCTGATGATGCAGGAGCTGATGCATCGCTTCCTGATGAGCGCCTACGACAATCGCAGCGCGATCTTCGCGGGCTACAACAACGCGAGCATGGAGCTGTCGCGGCGCCTCGCCAACAATCCGGCGATGCGCCTGCAGGTGTCCGGCTTCTTCGACGACCGCAGCAGCGATCGGCTGGGCATGGAGTCGGACGCCAACCTCATCGGCACGCTGAGCGACCTGTCGCAGTACGTCAAGGACCACAACACCGACGTGATCTTCATCGCGCTGCCGATCCGGCACGTGAAGCGCGTGATGAACCTGCTGGATGATCTGCGCGACACGACGGCGTCGATCTACTACGTTCCGGACGTGTTCGTGTTCGACCTGATCCAGGCGCGCTCCGGCGAGATCCACGGCATTCCGGTGGTCGCCATGTGCGAGACGCCCTTCTACGGGTATCGCGGGGTGGCCAAGCGGCTGACGGACATCGGACTGTCGGTCGTCATCCTGCTCCTGCTGCTGCCCCTGTTGCTGCTGATTTCGATCATGGTCAAGGTGTCCTCGGCGGGACCGATCATTTTCAAGCAGCGCCGCTACGGCCTGGACGGCCGCGAGATCGGCGTCTACAAATTCCGCACCATGCGCGTGACCGAGGACGGACCGCAGATCCGCCAGGCCTCGAAGACCGACGCGCGCATCACCCGCATCGGCCGCATCTTGAGGCGCACGTCGCTCGACGAGCTGCCGCAGCTCATCAACGTGCTGCAGGGCCGTATGAGCCTGGTCGGTCCGCGCCCGCACGCCGTGGCGCACAACGAGGAGTACCGCAAGCTCATCAAGGGCTACATGGTGCGGCACAAGGTGCTCCCCGGCATCACCGGCCTTGCCCAGGTCAACGGCTGCCGCGGCGAGACCTCGCAGCTGGAGGAGATGCAGGCCCGGGTGAACTACGATCTCGATTACCTGCGGCGCTGGTCGCCGATGCTCGACATCAAGATCATCCTGCTCACGGCGATCAAGATCTTCCGCGACGACAAGGCCTACTGACCCGAGGCCTCGCGAGGCTCCCGGCCCGAACATGCTGCGGCCACTCTTCGGATTGATGCTCGTCGCCCGGCTGCTCTATCCGTTCTTCAACTCGCCGCTGACGCACCTGTTCTCCGACCCGCTGCGCCACTGGGACAACGGCGAGCGCTTCCTGCACCCCTCCCTCATGGGCAGCAGCGACCCGATCCTCTACCAGGCGTGGCTCCACGCGTGGCGTCTGATCGGCCACGGTGATGCCGCGACTCTGTGTCTCGCCTCAGGCCTTCTATGCGCGGCCATGCCTTATGGCTGGTATCGGGCATTGCGCGAGCTCGTCTCGAGGCCGCGCGCGACGATCGGCGCGCTGATCATCGGCGCGCTGCCCGAGTCATGGAGTCTGTACGCGTACTTCATGAACGAGACGCTGCTGATCACACTGCTCGGGTTCTGTTTCTGGCTGACGCTGCGCGCCCATCGCAAGCGCACCCTGGGCGCGTTCGCCGGTGCCGCCGTCTTCTGGCTCGCCGCCGCTTTCACCCGGACGGTGGCCGTGCCCATGGCCGCAGGATGCATGATCTGGCTGGCATGCCGGTCGCCCGCGCGCCTCCAGAAAGCGGTCACCGGCCTCGTGCTGGCGGTGCTCGTCGCCGTCCCCGCGGGGCTCCATGCGCGGATCAAGCTGGGATTCTTTGCGCCCCTCGGCAACCTCTACTTCAACGAGATCTACAGCCTCAGCGGGCGCCACGACATCACCGCGGACTTCGGGCCGGAGGGCCGCTACCGTTTCGGGTGCCCGAGCTTCTACAACCCAACCTTCGCGCCGTTCTCCGACTGGACCACGGCGCGCACGGGCGTCGCCGCCATCGCGGTCGACCTGTCGCAGGGGCGCCGCGGCTGGATCGAGGCCAAGGCGCAGGCCGCGCGCGAGAACACCTTCCCCGCCTGGAGATCCCGCTGGGAGAACGCCCTGTACGTATTCTTCGGGCAGGAATGGCCCAACTCGGATCGCAACTCGGTCTTCGGAGCGCTCACCTTTTGGAGCCGCTGGATCTGGCCGCCGGTGATCGTGGCCCTCGCCTATGCGGCCGGGCGCGGCCGGTTCCGAGGGCCGGCCTGGTTCCTGCCCGCGTGCGGACTCGGTACGCTGCTCCTGTTGCTGATTCAGAGCGAGGGAGTGATGGAAGGACGCTATCGTGAGGCCATAGACGCCATCCTGATCGCCGCGCTGGTGGTCGTGCCGTGACCATCCAATCCCGCGATCGGGTCGTGTCCCCGCCGCCGGCATCGGCGGCCAATTTCGGGCTCTGCCTGGCAGCCCTCGCGATCGGTCTCGCGCTCATCTGGGCCATTGCCCCAGGGAACGACTTCCCGCTCCGCGATTGGCTCGCCTACGAGCCCATCATTCCCTGCCTCGGCATCGTGCTGGTGATTGCGGTCGCCGAGCGTGCGTTCCCGCGCCTTCGCTCGCCGTCCGCCACGGGTCTCTCGGATCGCCGGTTACGCGCGCTCGATCTGCAGCGCGTGGGCGTGCGGCTCTGCGGTCTGGCGCTCACGCTCGCACTCGTGGCCTTTGCGTACTGGCTGTTCCCCGAGTACCGCGGCAGCTTCTACGATCCGTTCTGGCGCTTCTTGCGCACCATCGCGCCGGTGGCGGTCCTGGTTCCTTTCTACTTCGCGTGGACGGACACCCGCAGCCTCGAGGCGCGCGACGAGTACCAGGCGTTCGGGAGCCTGCTGTGCGGCGGCCGCCAGCCGGGCGACTTCGCGCTCATTCGGCGGCATCTGCTCGGCTGGACCGTGAAGTCCTTCTTCCTGCCGCTCATGACCGTGTACTTGAGCGATGAGCTGCGTGCCTTGTACGGCGCGCTCGCGATCGTGAGCCCGCACACCATGCCGGTCTACAACGTTTGCTACCACGTCGCGTACGCGATCGATCTGCTGTTTTGCGTGGTCGGCTACAGCACGGCCATCAGGCTCTTCGATGCGGAGATACGCAGCACCGAGCCGACGATGGCGGGCTGGGTGGCGGCGCTCATATGCTATCAGCCGTTTCTGTCGGTGATCGGCCGCTTCTACCTGCAGTACGACGACAACTTGTTCTGGGACAACTGGCTTGCCGGCATTCCGGTTCTGCGGGTGGTCTGGGCGGCATCGATCGTCGCGCTCGCGCTGATCTACGCGATCTGCACGGCCTCGTTCGGCCTGCGCTTCTCGAACCTGACCCATCGCGGCATCATCACCAGCGGCCCCTACCGCTTCTCCAAGCACCCGGCCTACCTTGCCAAGAACCTGAGCTGGTGGATGATCTCGATCCCGTTCGTGAGCGCCCTGGGACCCGCCGCGGCGCTGCGCAACTCTTGTCTGCTCGCGCTCCTCAACCTCGTGTACTTCGCCCGTGCGCGCACCGAGGAGCGCCATCTCAGCCGTGATCCCGTCTACGTGGCCTACGCGCTTTGGATGAACGAGCACGGCCTGCTGCGGGAGCTCGGCCGTGCCTTTCCATTCCTGCGCTATCGTCCCCCTGGCGAGCCCGCGGCTCCTGCCGAGCCCCCGGCTCCTACGGAACGAAGCTCCCTGCGGCCAACCCGCTCACGATCGGATTGCGGGTCGGAGAAGCCGCGCCGACGAACTCGGTAATCGTACCGCTGCCGTCGGTCACCCAGACGTTGCCCGAGCCGTCGACGGCGATGGCATACGCGGTGGTCACGCTCGAGTTCACCTGGAACCCGAAGCCGTCGGACGGCGACAGGTTGGCTGTGCCGTCGGCGCTGAGCTCGGTGACGCTCGGGAAGTTGCCGACGCTCGGGTTGTTCGCGATCCACTTGTGGCCGGCGCCATCCACCGCGACCGCCTTCGGTGCGGTTCCCGATCCGGCATCGTTGGCGAAGGGCGCGGCCGACAGCGTCGCGTTCGCGCCCGCAGGCACCGCTTCCCAGACGCCGTGATAGTGCTGGTCGGCGATCCACAGGTCGCCGTCCGCGTCGGCTGCGACCGCCGTGTAGTGCACGAGCGGGTAGCCCGAGGACGGGCTCTGGATATTGCCTTCGACGCCTCCCGCGCTGATCTGGGCGAGAAACTGGTTCGTGCCGTTGCTGATCGTCCAGACGTTGCCGAGCACGTCCGCGGCCATGCCGTCGCACGGACAATTCAGCGTGAGCAAGCCGCCGGTCGCTGTCAGCATCGTGCCTGAATTGCTGAACTCGTACACGTCATTGCCGGCGCCGCTCGCGATCCAGGCATTGTCGTTGATGTCGATCGACACCGCGGAGGTGTCATCGGCCCGTCCCACCGCCGTGAACGGAGCACCCGCCGCACCGGCGCCCGCCGAGGTGAGCTTGGCGATCACGCTGGTGCTGCCGCTCACCCACACGTTGTCGTGCAGGTCGATGGCGAGGTTGGTGACGTCGTTCCCGTTGATCGAGGCGACGCCGCCCGCGCTCCAGTCATGTCCGGTCTGGTGGGGCGAGAGGAACGCGCCGGTCGGATCCATCTCCGTGACCGCGAGATTCGGCGCGCTCGAATTGGCGGGATGGGGGTCGGGCGCGAGCAGCCAGACGTTGCCGGTCGAATCGATCGCGAGCGGACCGTAATTTCTCACCGTGAAGACGAGCGGCAAGCTCCATTCGAGTGGTGCCGCCGACAGGTAGGGCGCGAATGAGTGGTGGCCGTTGGCCACGTCGAATATGCCCGCCATCGAGACCGTGCCGGCGTTTTGCGCGATGGCAAGCGCCGCATTGGTCGTGTCGTTGGCCGTCGGACCGGTTCCTCCGGTGCACGGTTGTCCCGAAACGGCATATGTCGCGTTGGCTTGGACGCACGAGAATAGCTCGGCACACACCGACGCACCGGAGGAGACGTTGCAGCCCGACAGCGCATTCGCCACGGTGTCGAGCCGCTGCTGGATGACCGTAGCGTTGCTTTCCCGCCCCGTGGTGGTGAAGGCGCCGGTCGCAGGATTGATGAGGTTCGTGAGCGTGAGGAACGCTTGATCGATGCCGGGCGACTTGCCCTGGAAGGTTGCCGCCGTGGCGCCCGCGGCCGCGAAGCCGCTGAGCGCGTAGGTCGAGGCCGCCGTCGTGAGCTCGTTGACGACGACGCCGGACGGAAGGCTGCCGCAGGCACCGAGTCCCGATACCATCGCGATTTTCGCATTCGCGGCTTGCGATCCGACGTGGCCGCCCGCGGCGGCGACGTACATGAGCGTCGACGCGCTAGGGCAGTTGAAGTTCATGCTGAACGAGCCATCGGCGGCGGTCGTGACATTGATGCCGACCTGGACTGTCGATGTGCCGACGGCCCACAGGTTGACGGTCGCGCCGATCAGCGCCGAGGAGCCCACGTGTACCGTGCCCGTAAGGGAGTTCGAGCCGACGCCGCCGCTCGACGAAGAAGATCCGCCGGACGATGAGCTGCTGCTGCTCGAGGACGAGCCGCCCGACGACGAGCCGCTCGACGAGGACGAGGTGCCGCCGCCGGACGATGACGAGGACGATGAGGACGAGCCGCCCGACGAGGACGATGACGAGCTGCTGCTCGACGAGCTGCCGCCCGACGAGGATGAAGAAGAGGATGAGGATGAGGAGCTGCCGCCGGAGGGCGGCGCGCTTCCGCCACCACCACCACCACCGCCGCCGCACGCGGCCAGCGCCAGCGTCGCGATCAGCACGGAAGAATTCAGAGCAAGTTTATCGATAAGCGGCACGTCGGCTGTCTCCCTGGACCCCCGGAAGGAGGCCACCCTTGAGTGCGCGACAGTATCATCATGCAATCCCCTACAGACGCCCTTCGATTTCAAAACGCGCTCGACTTTGCAGTACGGCGCATGCGATCACAGTCGAAGGAAAAATAAGTCAAAGCGCGCCGGCAAGCGCTCAACGATCTACTCGCCGTTCACTGTTGACGACGCCCGCGGCGCACCGTGCATCGCCCGCAAGGGGCACCTCACGGCATTTGACATAACGCTTCTCAACCTGTGATCGTGTGCACAATATCGATCGGGACGAATCAGCCACGGACGCGCCGGGGTTTCAAACATAAAAGCGGCGACCTAATATTCTCCGTTCAAGGGGATCACCGTAAGAAAAACGCGGCTCGAGCCGTGTGAGGTGCAAGTCAATGGGATGTCTCAATCGCGCGGCTCGAGGGTTGACCCTCGCCTCCGTTCTCTCCTTTCCGGTCGTCGCGCCGGCTCAGACCAGCGTCACCACCTATCACAACGACAACTTGCGATCGGGCGCAAACACCCAGGAAACCACGCTCACGCCGGCGAACGTCAACAGCGCGAACTTCGGCAAGCTCTTCACGGTGCCCGTGGACGGGTACGTCTACGCGCAGCCGTTGGTGGTCGCGAACGTGGCGATCAAGGGCGGAATTCACAACGTACTGTACATAGCGACCGAGCACGACAGCTTGTATGCCATCGATGCCGACAACGGCTCGATCTACTGGCAGGTCAACATGATCCCCGTCGGCGCGACCACGGTCACCACGACGAACGCGGTGAAGTGCGGCGACCTCTCGCCCGAGTCGGGAATCTCGGGTACACCGGCCATCGATACGACCACCGGCACCATCTACCTGGTCACGGCGTCGACATCCACGTCGACCGCGGCGGTGTCCCAATACGTCCACGCGCTCGACATCGAGACCGGCGCGGAGAAGTTCAACGGTCCGACGCTCATCCAGGCGTCCGCTCCCGGCGCGGCCGCCGACGGCAACGGCAGCACCGTGTCGTTCTCGCCGCTCATGGAGAATCAGCGCGCCGGCTTGCTGCTGGAGAACGGGCACGTGATCGTCGGCTTCGCGTCTCACTGCGACCGTGACCCATGGCACGGGTGGACGCTTTCCTACAACGCGAGCACGCTCGTCTTCGAAGGCGCCTTCAACCCGTCTTCCGGCGGGGTCGGCAACGGGGTGTGGATGAGCGGCAGCGGCCCGGCGGCCGACGCAAGCGGCAACGTCTACGTGGTCACGGGCAACGGCACCTGGAACCCCGCCACCGGCGACTACGGCGACAGCATCGTCAAGCTCGGTCCGCCCTCCGGCGGCGCGCTCCCGGTGCTCGATTACTTCACGCCGTGGAATCAGGGCACGCTGTCCAACGAGGACTACGACGTGGCCTCGGGCGGCGTCATGCTGCTGCCGCCGCTGGCCTCGGGCAAGCAGCTCATGACTCAGATGGGCAAGGAAGGCAAGGCCTACCTGGTCGACTCGAGCAACCTCGGCAAGAATTGCACCAAGCTCGCGTCGCCTTGCAGCGGCAGCGACACGCAGATCCCGCAGGAAATCTCCAACGCGACCGTCGGCGTCTGGGGCGCGCCCGCGTACTGGAACGGCTCGGTCTACTGGGGCGCGGCCTCGGGCGACACGGGTGCGTGGGACTACATCAAGGCATTCTCGTTCAATGCGAACGGCAGCGGCAAACTGTCGACGACGCCGACGACTCACACCTCGTTCCAGATCGGCTACACCGGTGCGACGCCGTCGCTCTCCGCCAACGGCAACACCGCCGGCATTCTCTGGGCGCTCGACAACAGCCGCTACGCGCACACCTGCTCCGCGGGAGTGAACTGCCAGATCCTGTACGCCTTCGATGCGAGCAATCTCGCCACCATGCTCTACAGCAGCAGTCAGGCGGCGAACTTCCGCGACGTGCCGGGCTCGGCGGTGAAATTCGCCACGCCGACCGTCGCGAACGGCAAGGTTTACGTCGGCAGCGATGGCGCGGTGAACGCCTACGGATTGCTCGGCAGCTTCACGCCGACGGCGCCGACACCGACGTTCAGCCCGACCTCGGGCAGCTTCACCGGCTCACTCACCGTCTCGATCTCGGACAGTCTGTCCTCGGCCGTGATCCACTACACCACGAACGGCGCGACGGCGAACGCGAGCTCGCCGGTCTACAGCAAGCCGTTCACGATCTCGGCCACGACGACCGTGCAGACCATGGCGGTCGCGAGCGGCTACCTCAACAGCAACGTGACTTCTGCGACCTACACGCTGACGCAGACGAGCGGTGGCGGCGGCGGTAGCGGCGGCACGGGCTCGCCCGTCGACGTGACTCTCGGCAATTCCGATGACGTGTACGCCATCTTCACCAACAATACTCCGATCACCAACGGCGGCATGGATACCGCCGGCTACGCGTACTCCTCGAATCTCCTCGGCAGCACGCTCACGTGGAACGGCACCACTTTCAACCTCGGCAGCCCGGGCCTGGCGAGCGCCGCGGCCAATGCCACCGTGGCGCTGCCGGCGGGCAGCTACGGGACGCTCGAGCTGCTCGGCGCGGCGGTGCAGGGCAATCACGTCAAACAGGTGTTCGTCGTCAATTACAGCGACGGCACCTCGGACTCCTTCACGCAGAGCATGAGCGACTGGACCTCGCCGCAGAAGTACCCGGGCGAATCGATTGCGAAGACCATGTCTTATCGCATTCGCAATACCGGCACCGCGCTGAGCTCGCCGACCTACATCTACGGATACTCATTCACGCTCAACTCGGCCAAGACGGTCTCGAGCATCAAGCTCCCCGCGAATCGCGATATCGTCATCCTGGCGATGGCGCTGCTGCCCGCGGGCGGCGGCAGCACGCCTCCTCCGCCTCCGCCGCCGCCGCCGAACCCGGCTCCGACGCCCGCCTTCAACCCGTCCGGCGGGAGCTTCACCACCTCGACGAGCGTGAGCTTGTCCGACAGTCTGGCGGCCGCGGTGATCCACTACACCACGGACGGATCGACGCCGGGCGCAAGCTCCGCGGTCTACTCGAGCGCGCTGCAGCTCACGCAGACCACCACCATCAAGGCGATCGCGGTGGCGAGCGGCTTCGCGAACAGCGCGGTGGCATCCGCCACCTACACGCTGAGCACCACCACCGGCGGCGGCGGGGGCAGCGGCGGCTCGACGGTCAACGTGAGCTTCGGCAGCGCGTCCAACGTCTACGCCATCTTCAACAACGGGCAGGCGGTGACCAACGGAGGCATGGACACGCAGAACTATGCCTATTCCGGCAACCTGATCGGCAGCTCGATCACCTGGTCGGGCACGACATTCAAGCTCGGGGCGCCCGGCGCGCCCGATGCCCTCGGCGGCGGCAGCCTCGCGCTGCCCTCGGGCAGTTTCTCGACGCTGCAGATCCTCGGCGCCGCGGTGCAGGGAAATCACGTCAAGCAGGTGTTCGTGGTCACCTACACCGACGGCACCACCGACAGCTTCAGCCAGAGCATGAGCGACTGGACGTCGCCGCAGAAATACCCCGGCGAGGCCACGGCCATGACCATGCCGTACCGGGTCCGATTGCAGGGACAGACGCTGAACGGCCCGGTCTACGTGTACGGCTACAGCTTCCCGATCAATCCGGCGAAGACCGTGGCGAGCGTGACGCCGCCCAACAACCGCGACATCGTGCTCCTGTCGGCAGCCCTCGTTCCGTAGCCGACGGGCGAAGCCGCAGCCGCTAAGCGAGGGTGGCGATCCCGCAGATGAGGTGGCGCCCGATGACGCGGTGGCGTGCGCGGAAGGGCGCGGCCGCGTGCCGTTCGAAGGCGATGGACCGCGTCGGCCGCACGAAGGATTCTCCCATACCACCCCCATCCAGGCATTCGAGGTCCTGGGGATCGTGCCAGCCCTCGACCTCCACGTCGTGAAATCCCAGGAACTCCCCGGTGAGCGGGTACTGAGACTTGTAGAAAGCCTCCTTGGCCGAGAAGATCAACGTCGCTCCGATCGCGCGCCAGCGCTGAGGCAGTGCCTCGAGGCGGTCCATCTCCGCCCGCGTACAGATCGAGGGCCACAGATCCGCCTTCACGTCTCCGACGATTTCCGTGTCGATGCCCAACGCGCCCGCGATCGTGCGGGGCGCCACCGCGGCCGCGCAGTAATCATCCGTATGCGTGATGCTGCCGGTGAAGCCGCTCGGCCAAAGCGGCTGACGGCCCTGCCCGACTTTCAGCGCCTCGGGCGCAATGCCCAGCTCCGCCATGGCGCGCCGAGCGCACGTGCGCCCCGCCGCGAACTCTCGCACCCGCTTCGGCGCGGCGCGCGCGAGATGCTCCCCTTCCCCGGGAAGCAGCAGATCGGGATTGCCGGGCTCACGCAGATCCGCCACGACGACACCCGCCGGAAAGAGCGCCGCGATCGCGGGAGCGAGCTGGGCGGGCGTCGGCAAGCTCATGGCCGAGAGTGTGACACGGCTCGCGACTTCCGGGCGGGCTCCGCGTGCCATAATTAAGGCATGCAAAATGTGATCGTGACCGGCGGAAGCCGCGGCCTGGGGCTCGCCATGGCACAAACGCTCGCGTCCGGCGGCTATCGCGTCATCGCGGTCTCGCGCTCCGCGAGCCCGGAGCTGAATGAGGCCGCCCGAGCCGCGACCGCGGGTCCCGGCGCCATCGAATTTCGCGCCTGCGACCTGAGCCAACTCGACCAGCTCGCGCCGCTGGTGCGGTCGATACGAGCGGATCTGGGCCCTCTCTACGGCCTCGTGAACAACGCCGGCCTCGGTACGGGAGGCGTCCTCGGCAACATGCGCGACGCGGACATCCAGCGCCTGATCCAGCTCAATACCACCTCGCCCATCATGCTGTCGAAGTACGCCGTGCGCTCCATGATGACCCAGCGCGCGGGCCGGATCGTCAGCATTTCCTCCATCGTCGCCGCCACGGGCTACAGCGGCCTCTCGGTGTACAGCGCCACCAAGGCGTCGCTCATCGGCTTCACGCGCTCGCTCGCGCGCGAGGTCGGCCAGCTGGGTATCACCGTGAATGCCGTCTCTCCCGGATTCGTCGCCACCGAGATGACCCACGATCTCGATGAGTCCCAGCGCGCCAAGATCGCCGGCCGCAGTGCTTTGAAGCGCATGGCCGACCCGGTCGACATTGCGCGCAGCGTCGAATTCCTGCTCGGTGAGGGCGGCCGCAACATCACCGGCACCGTGCTCACCGTCGACGCCGGCAACACCGCCTAACGGCCCTGCCACCGGACCGCCGGACGATCCGCGGCGATCTGCCGCGTGTCCCCGCCGCGTGGGACGCCACGCTCGGGGGCCGGTCCATGGCAGCCGGATTGCGAAGCCACGGAATTGTATGTTGTTTGGCCAAACCGCTTGACTGAGTCAAATAAATTACTTGACTCTGTCAAGCGGTTTGCAAAAAGATGTCTCCATGCCGCGCCCTAGCTTCGTTCCAGAGCCGCCATCAGCGAGCGCCACGGTCGCCGCGCCGCCGGTCGCGGTCTCGCCGATCGCCCCGCCAGCAGCCATCCCGCCGGTAGCCGTCTCGCTGATGGCAGTCCCGCCGGTAGCCGTTCCACCGGTGGCCGTTCCACCCGTGGCCGTCGCCACGACGTTGGACGAGGCCATCGAGACCGTCCGCGGCTTCAACCGAGTCTATACCCGCTGTATCGGGCTTCTGGATCACGAGTTCCTTGGCAGCGAGTTCACGCTGAGCGAGGCGCGCGTGCTCTACGAGCTCGCAAAGCAAACGGACTTCATCGCCAGCGTGCTGGCGCGTGTGCTCGGGATCGATATGGGCTATCTCAGCCGCATGCTCGGCCAGTTCGCACGGAAGCGCCTCATCAAACGCACGCGCTCGACTGCGGATGGCCGCCGCGTCCTGGTACAGCTGACCTCCAAGGGGCGGCGGGCACTCGAAGCTCTCGATCAAGCCGCGCGCGATCAGATAGCCGACCTCATCATGCCATTCAGCGAAGCGCGCCGCGAAGACCTGCTGGCCGCGATGCGCAGCATCCGGCGGATTCTCGCGCCCTATGAATCCGAGAAGCCGTATCTCGTGCGGCCGGTGCGCCTCGACGATCTGCGCACGATCATCGAGCGTCAGGGAGCCCTCTATTCTCAAGAATACGGTTGGGACGGCTCCTACCGCGAGCTCGTGGCGGAGATCCTCGGAAACTTCGCGAAGAGCTTCGACCCCGGTCGTGAGGCCGGGTGGGTCGCCGAGTGCCAGGGCACGTTGGTCGGCTCCGTCTTCGTGATGTGGTCATCGGGGTCGGTGGCGCAGCTGCGTTTGCTCTACGTTGAGCCCACGGCCCGAGGCCTGGGCATCGGTCACCGGCTGGTTCAGGAATGTATCGAATTCGCCCGCGCCAAGGGCTACCAGGAGATCCGTCTCTGGACCAACGACGTGCTCGTCTCCGCGCGCCGAATCTACGAGGAGGCCGGCTTCACCCTCACCGAGGAGAAGGAGCAGCGCAAGTTCGGCCGGGATCTGGTCAGTCAATGGTGGTCGTTGTCGCTCTGATCAACGCCTGCACTACCGCACGTTCCGGCCCCCGCCCGCGCCGCCAACCCCCGCACCCGTTTCCGGGCCCCACACGCGCTGTTTATCGATTGGTCTTGGCGATCCAGCTCCTCAGCGGATTGATCCAATCGGGCCGCGGCTCGAAGAAGGCGCCGTGCGCCTTGCCCGTGGAGATCGCCACCTCCTTGAACGAGCGGAGATGGCTTCGCTGGGCGAGTTTCGCGCAGGTTCCCAAGCTGTCCGAGGTCTCGTAGATCGAGAGGAAGTCCCCGCCGAGGGCCAAAGGGGCATCGACCGAAAAGTCTCCGTTCTCGCAGATCGCCAGAACCGCCGTGCCGATACCCTCCGCGGCAAGGCGACCGGATGCAACCGCGGTCAACTGGCCGCCGCGCGAGAACCCGACCAGCGTGATGCGGCCCGGCCTGACGCCCGCCTGCTCGAGCTGCCGGACCCACGCCACCAGTTGAGCGACGTGATCATCGAATTCGACGTTCTTGCGGCGCTGAACCGCGATGAGATTGAATCCGCCGCCCGCGAACAGCGCCTGCTTGATGCCCGGAAAGTCGTAGACGCCGTATTTCGGCGACACCGGCCTCGGGTCGTCGCCCTCAGCGATCAGGCCGTGCGAGAAGATCACGTACCGCTCGTTCGGGTGAATCTCCGTGGGAAATTGATCGTAGATCTGCGCCGCGCGGCTCATCGAGAACGCGCACGCGCAGGCAGCGACGAGTCCCGACATCATCGATACCCGGAGCATCTCACACGCACTATGTCGTTGTTTTTAATGGCGTCCCCAGGGGGATTCGAACCCCCGTCGCATCCGTGAAAGGGATGTGTCCTGGGCCTCTAGACGATGGGGACGCAGGCCTCGAATCTGGTGGAGCCAGGCGGGATCGAACCGCCGACCTCTTGCATGCCATGCAAGCGCTCTCCCAGCTGAGCTATGGCCCCACATGGAGGCGCGGAAAGTTACCTGACGGGGACGACTTGGTCAAGGAAATGAACGAATTACGCCGCACCGGCGCCCACTAGGCTCCCCACACCTCGAGCGCCTTGTGCACGCGCGCGAGCGCTTCCTGCTTGCCCAGGATCGCGAGCGTCTGATCGATTGGCGGGGACACCGTGCCGCCGCAAGCCGCGAGGCGCAGCGGCTGCGCAATCCTGCCGAGGGATATTTCGCGTGCGGCCGCGAAGCTGCTGATCGCCTCGTGAATGGCGCTCGCCGACCAGTCGCCGAGCTCGGCAAGGCGCGCCGCGAGCTCGGCGATCAGCGGCTTGATGTCCGCGGTCACGTGCTTGCGCACGGCCTTCTCGTCGTAGATGTGCGGCGCGCGGAAAAAGAACGCGCTGCTCATGGCCATCTCGCGCAGAGTCTTGGCCCGCTCGCGCTGCGACACCACGATCTGCTCCAGCGTCGACTCGTTGGACGCCGTGATGCCGTCGCGCTCGAGCTGCCACCGCAGCGTCGGCGCGATGCGCGCCGGCGGCGCGTGCATCAGGTGCTGCTGATTGAGCCAGTCGAGCTTTCCGACGTTGAAGGCGGAAGCCGACTTGTTCACGTCGGCGATGTCGAAAAGCCGGGTCATCTCCTCGATGGAGAAGATCTCCTGATCTCCGTGCGACCAGCCGAGGCGGACGAGGTAGTTCAGCACCGCCTCCGGCAGGTAGCCTTCATCGCGATACTGCAGCACGCTGACCGCGCCGTGCCGCTTGGACAGTTTCGCGCCGTCGGGCCCGAGGATCATGGGCAGGTGCGCATAAACCGGCGGCGCGTGCCGGAGCGCCTTCAGCATGTTCGACTGGCGCGGCGTGTTGTTCAGGTGATCGTCGCCGCGGATCACGTGCGTGATGCGCATGTCCATGTCGTCGACCACCACGCAAAAATTGTAGGTCGGCGTGCCGTCGGAACGCGCGATGATGAGATCGTCGAGCTCGGAGTTCTGAAATACGACCCTGCCGTGCACCACGTCCTCGACCACCGCCTCGCCGCTTTGCGGGTTCTTGAAGCGGATCACCGGCTTCACGCCCGGCCGGGAGTCGGTGCGTTCGCGCCAACGGCCGTCGTATCGAGGCTTCTCGCCGCGCGCGACCTGGTCGGCGCGCATCTGCTCGAGCTCTTCCTTCGTGCAGTAACACCGGTATGCGTCGCCGGTCGCGAGCATCTCCTCGATCACGTCCTTGTACCGATCGAAACGCTTGGTCTGATAGAACGGCCCCTCGTCGAAGTCCAGCCCGGCCCACTCCATGCCATCGAGGATCTGCTGAATTGCTTCCGGGGTCGAGCGCTCGAGATCCGTGTCCTCGATGCGCAGCACGAACTGCCCGCCGTGACGGCGCGCGTACAGCCAGCAGAAGAGCGCGGTGCGCAGCCCCCCGATGTGTAGAAATCCGGTGGGACTGGGAGCGAATCGGGTGCGAACGGTCATGGTCGCCGGGAGATGAATTCGAGGGGCGCCGAGTTTAGCAGAGGCCGCCCGACCGGGACCCCGGCGTGCGCTCCGCGCCGCTGCGATCTCGAGCGCCCGAGGTTTGTTTTAGTAAATTCCCGGTGTCATACTTCCGCCCCCATTATTGGGCGGTTAGCTCAGCGGTAGAGCACTGCTTTCACACGGCAGGGGTCACAGGTTCAATCCCTGTACCGCCCACCATACAAATCAAATAGTTAGCACCGCTCGCCAATCTGTTTGGCTCTCCGTATGGACGCTGGTACGGATTTTCATCCCCAATTTCCGGGTACCGTAATGGTGCCGTCATCAGGACGTACGTAGCGCCCGCGTGAAGGTGCCGGCACGCTCTCGCGAGCGTACCGACACCTTCATCCAGCGGCGCTCCAGCGCACGAGTCCCATGACTCGCGCGCCCGGCCGCTCCTCTACTCCTGCGCCAGCAGCCACAGCGACCCGGTCGCCGCGATGGCGGGCACCAACAGGTCCGCCTTGCCCGCGACGATGAGGTCGTAGCTGGTGATCCCGACCGGCGTGGTGGCGCCGACGGTCCACGCCAGCTGGATCGGCACGCCGAAGTTGCCCTTGCCGTCGCCGTAGGTGATGCGGACGTTGGCGGTCGTGCTGGTCGTGCCGGTGTTGGCCCCCACCGCGACGACGTCGAGCTTGCCGTCGCCGTTCACGTCGACCGCCGAGACCGACACGACCTTGCTGCCCACGTCGATGCTGCCGGCCGACGTGAACTTGCCGGTGCCGTCGCCGGCGAGGATGTCGACCGCCGTGGTGCCGTTCGTGACCGCCACGTCGATGTGGCCGTCGCCGTTGAAGTCGCCCAGCGCGACGCGCACGTTGCCCTGGTCGCTCACGCTCGAGTGGCCGCCGGTGGTGGTCACGATCGCGGTGCCGAAGCCGCCGTTGCCGTTGCCGAGCAGGACCGCGATCTTGCCGGCGACGTAGTCGGCCAGCACGAGGTCGGCCTTGCCGTCGCCGTTCACGTCGGCGACCGCCACGAAGTGCGGATTCATGCCGAGCGCGATGTCGGTCGCGGTGCCGAACAAGCCGTTGCCGCTCCCGAGCATGACCGACACCGAGCCGTTGGTGTCACGGGCGGCCGCGAGATCGAGCTTGCCGTCGCCGTTGAAGTCGCCGACCGCGAGGCCCGCGGCATCGGTGATCTGCGTGGCGAAGGTGAGCGGCGCGCTGAACGGGCCGGGGCTCGCGCCCGCCAGGTACACGAGGCCGCCGGCGCCCGCCGACAGCACCGCGTCCTTCTTGCCGTCGCCGTTGAAGTCGGCGGTGACGACATAGCCCGTTGCCGCGCTGCCGATGACGACCGGCGAAGGCGTCCCGAAGGTGCCGTTGCCCATGCCGAGCGCCACGTCGACGTCGCCTCCCATGTCGGTCGCCAGGACGTCGACGTTGCCGTCGCCGTTGAAGTCGGCGAGCACCACCGCATCCGGCTGGCTGACGTTCACGTTGGGCAACGTCACCGCCGCGGCGTACAGACCGTTCACGGTCGCCGGTGCCGTGGCGGTCAAGGTCGAGCCGCCCGATGCGGTATACGTCGCCTTGACCTTGACGCTGCAGGTGCCTATGCCCTGCACGCCGCTCAGCACGCCCGTGCTGGCATCCACGCTGCCGCAGGCCGATGCATCCACCGACCAGGTGGTCGCGGCCGAGGCATCGGCCGTGGTTCCATCCGAGTAGGTGGCCGTGGACTTGTACTGCGTGGTCTGGCCCGCCATCATCGTGTTCGAGGCGGGCGATACCGCCACGGACTTGACCGTCGCGGCGGTGGCGGGCGCCGATCCGGAGCCCGAGCCTCCGCCGCATCCGGCGGCGACACCGCAAGCAGCGAGCCCGGCGGTACGCATGGCAATCGACAAAAGGCTTTGCGAGTTCGACATTCGAGTCTCCCGATGATGACCATTGATGCTGGCGTCAATTTACGAACGCCGCGTGCGCGCCGGTCCATCGAGTTTTTTTTCAAATGTGATGCAGTTCAGTTGCATAATGCTGCTTAATACCTCGGTAAAAATGCGTCTGACATCGTCCTCAGTGTTTCTCCTACTCTTGATTTCCACTCTGTCGATGGTCGCTGCATTCGCGCAGGCTGCCGCCGTCGGCGACGTGCCGCCCGCGCCCGACGCGGCGGCGACGCGCGAGACGCGGCTGCTGCGCGCGGACGATCTCGATCGGGCCGCGCGCGTGTCGGAGCCCGACGTCTCCCCCGACGGCCGCTGGGTTGCTTACGTGGTCGCGACGGCCGATCGCGCGGCGGACGAGGTGACGAGCACGGTGTGGATGGTGAGCTGGGATGGTGCCGAACGGCTGCCGCTCACGCGGCCGACCAGGGGAATCCACGCGCCGCGCTGGAGCCCCGACGGCCGCTACCTGGCATATCTCGCGCCCGAGAAGGACTCCGGCCGCGACCAGATCATGCTGATCGATCGCCGCGGCGGCGAGCCGCGCGCGCTGGTGAGCGGCGCGGATATCGCCGACTACGCGTGGTCGCCGGACGGCACGCGCATCGTCGCCTCGGTCCAAGGCCGCGAAGAGGAGCACGCGAGCGCCCCCAAGCCCATCGTGATCGAGGCGCTCTACTTCAAGCAGGACGAGGCCGGCTATCTCGCCTTGCATCGCCAGCGCGGCCTGCTCTTGGTCGAGGCGGCCGACGGGAAGACCTCCGTGCTCACGGCGGAAGGCCGGTCGGACGACACCGTCCCCGCCTGGTCGCCCGACGGCCGCCGCATTGCGTTCGCGCGCACGCGCGACCTCAACCCGGACCCCGACGGCACGGAGGACATCCGCGTGATCGACGCGCGCGCGGGAGCCGTCGATAGCGAACTGCTCCGCACCTATGCGCCGAATCATCAGCACCTGGCATGGGGCGCGGACGGCACCCTCGCGTATCTAGCGGGGCAGGAGCCGCGGCTGAATCAATACATCGGCGACCGGCTCATGCTCGCAAGCACGGCCGGCAACGGCGACGAGTCGATCTACGCCGTAAGCGCCAGCGGCAACGCCAGCGCCAGCGGCAACGCCAGCGCCAGCGCCAGCGCCAGCGGCAGCGCCGGCCGCCCTGGCAGCGCCGGCGATCACACCGCGCCACGCCGCCTCGCGGCTGCGCTCGATCGCGGCATCACCTCCTTCGCGAGGTCGGGCCCCGGCTCGATCGAAGCGACCATCGCCGATGACGCGACGGCGTATGCCGTGCTCATCGACACCCGGAGCGGTCGCTTCGAGGCGCGGGCCGGGGGCGCGCATTCGATCTCCGCCCTCTGCGTCGGCGGCGGCCATGCGGCGGTCCTATATACGGACGACCGCGCGCCGCCCGAGGTGTATGCGCTCGAGGACGGGCGGCTGCGCAAATTGACCGCACACAACGACGCACTGATGTCGGGTCTGCGGCTCGGGCGCGTCGAGGACTTTCGCGTGAACGGCGTGCACGGCCTGATGGTGAAGCCGCCGGGATACGTGGCAGGCCGCGCCTACCCGACCGTCATTTGGCTGCACGGCGGTCCCAACGGTCAGGACGCGCACGAACTCTCCTTCTCGGGCGATCAATTCAAGCGCCAATGGCTCGCCAGCCGCGGATTCGTCGTGCTCGGCGTCAACTATCATGGCAGCAGCGGCCGAGGCAGCGCCTTCCAGACCTCCATCGCCGCGGACTGGGGACGCCTCGAGACCGGGGACGTCCTCGCCGCCGTGGATCGAGCGGTGAAATCCGGCCTCGCGGATGCGCATCGTGTCGGGATCGGCGGCTGGAGTTACGGCGCGATCCTCACCGACTACGCCATTGCGGCGGATGGACGCTTCAAGGCGGCGATCGCCGGCGCGGGCAGCGCCAACGTCACCGCCATGTACGGCGGAGATCAGTACATCATTCAGTACAACGACGAGCTCGGCGTCCCGTGGCGCAATGGCGCGCGTTGGCTGCGCTTGTCGTCGCCATTCCTGCATGCCGACCGCATACACACGCCCACGCTGTTCATGGGGGGAGACCGCGACTTCGACGTCCCCCTCATCGGCGGGGAACAGATGTATCAGGCGCTGCGGACGCTCGGCGTACCGGCCGAGCTGGTGGTCTATCCGGGCGAGTACCACAGCATCAAGCGGCCGAGCTTCGTCGTCGATCGGCTGCAGCGCATGGCGGCGTGGTTCGAGCGCTACCTCTAGGCCCGCTGCTCAACCGGCGGGTGCCCGCCATGCCGCAAGAGCGACTCCGGGCGCCGCCAGCGTCCGCCGAAAGTGCGCGCCCTCCTCGAACACCTTGAACACCACGTAGCTCGACCCGAGGTCGGCCGCAGCGAGGGGATACACCGTGCCGTTGCGGTCACGCAAGGGCAGATCGGCACCATAGAACCCGAGGAGATCGCGAAAGCCGGGCACGTGCCGGCGATAGTCGGGCGTGCACTTCAGCACCACGGGATTGTGCCGGCCATCGCCGCTCACGAGCGTGGCGCTGTAGCAAAACGGCGCTTGCGCGATGGTCTTGCAGCGCAGATAGACCATGTTGCGATCATTGACCGTCGCGCAGCGACCGACCTCCGGTGTCTGCAGCTCGCCATCCAGCGCGGCGAGGCGATACTCGGCGCGCCGGCGCATGAGCGTGAGCGAGTAGTCCAGGCGCACGTCGGCACGGTCGCGTGCGGCCCGAAAGGCGGGACCGGGGAGGTCCAACGGCTGGCGCGCGCTGCCCGCCTCGCCCGCCGCGTTCGGGGGCGTCAGCAGCGTGGCCAGCGCGCCGGCGTTGCTGCCGCGATAGAGCACCTTCCCATCCGTCGATTCGAGCGTAATGTCGGCGCGGTCGGCCAGGATGAGATCGTCGGGCGACGCTGCGCCGACGTGCAGCGGAATCTCGATGGACACGGGCGCATCCTGACGCCGCACCCGGCGGCGCACGTACTGCACCGCCTGGTTCACGTCCCGGGGAGACGACCGTCCGCCTCCGGGAGCAGCCGCGGCGGCGGACGAGGCGTCCGGAGCGATCTCGACCTCGATGCCGGCCGCGGCGGGCGTTCCGGCGACCTGCTGCTCCAGGGCAAACGCCCAGCGCCACGGCACCTGTACGAACACCAGCAGCGCGGCGCCCGCGATGCAGACGCCGCGCGCGAGCGAAGTGCCGCGGCGATAGTATTGGATGCCGAGGACCACGCAGGCGCCGGCCAGCACGCCGGCGTGCTCGACCATGTGCTGCAGCCACGAGACGCCCGAGTTGCAGGTCGGGCACCAGTCCGCCCCGGACACGAGCGCGCTCAGGCTCAAGGTGACGGAAAAGACCACCATGAGCAGCGCGCCCAGGATCACGAGCTCGGTCATGTTGCGCGTCGCCGCGGCCAGCGCCGCCAGCGGCACGACGAAGGTCGCCAGCACGAAGAGCTCCTTGAGCACGGCCGCCTCGATCGACGGGCGCAGGGCGAATCCGGTGGCGAGCGCGTCGGCGACGTTGAACAGCAGCATCGGCAGGCACACGGCGGCGGCGGCGAACGAAAGCTTGGCGAGAAGCAGCTGGGTGCGCTTGATCGGTCTCACCAGCCAGTCCTGATCGACGCCCGGGATGGGATCCTGCTGGACGACCGCGACCACCAGGGCCGCGATACCGACGAACCACGCCATGGTCAGCGGGCGCAGCAAAGCTCCGGCAGCCGGGTCCTCTCCGAACAGGCCCGCGCCATACAGCGCCCATTCGAGCCCCCCCTGAATGGCGGTGACCAGCGCCACCATCGGCCACAAGAGCTTCCAGTCCTTTTTTGCAATGTGCCAGATCACGTTGGCCGGTCCCCGCCGATGTGCCCGTCGCGCGCCGCCCGCACCATGGCGACGAAGATGTCGCGCAAGGGCCGGCGCGCCGCGGAGCCGCCCGCGGCGAAAAGCGGGCTCGCGTATTCCTGGAGTGCGTCCACCGGGCCCTCGAACAGCAACCGGCCCTCGTGCAAGAACGCGACGTGGGTCGCGAAGCGCTGCACCTCGTCCAGCTCGTGTGACGAGATGAGGATGGTCATCGCGCCCGCCTGACGCAGGAAGCCGCCGATGATCTCGTCACGAGCCAGCGCGTCGAGGCCGCTCAGCGGCTCGTCGAGCACGAGCAGTCGCGGCTTGAACGGCAATGCGCAGGCGAGCGCCATCTTGAGCCGCATGCCGTGCGACAGCTCGCCGATCCGGCGGCCCGCCGGCAGGCGCAGCTGCGCCCGCAACTCGCGCTCGAGCGCCGCATCCCAGGTGGGGTAGCACGGCCGCAGATAGTCGAAGAAATCGCCGACGCGGAGGCGCGCCGGCATGGACTGGTTCTCGGACACGTAACCGATCTGACTCAGCATCGCGGGATCGAGCGACCGCGAATCCACGCCGAGAACGCTCGCCGTGCCCCGCGACGGTGCGAGCATGTTGAGCAGGATCTTGATGGTGGTCGTCTTGCCGGCGCCGCTCGCCCCCATCAGCGCGTAGACGCTCCGATCGGGAACGTGCAGATCGATCGAGCTGATCGCGCCGAAGCGCCCGTAGGTCTTGCCGAGACCTTGCGTTTCAATGACAAAACCCATCGCGCATATAGTGATGATATCGTCGGCATTGCGCAAACCAGGGTGGTTCGATGTCGAGCGCAATACATAAGACGACATGGGCGGCCGCGCTCGCGGCCGCCGCAGCCTATGCCGCGGTCTTGATCCGGTTCTCGCCGGCCGGCCTCCAGGACTTCCCCAATCATATGGCGCGCGCGGCGGTGATCGCCGATCTCCTGTTCCACCACGGAAGCCGATTCGGGCAAGTCTTCGAGTTTCACTTTGCCGCGGTCCCGTACGTCCTCAGCGACGTGCTGCTCGCGCCCCTCATCGAGATTTTCGGCACGCGCACCGCCGCGGCGCTGTGGATCGCGCTGATATTCCTCTCGCTCCCCTGCAGCCTGGTCCTGCTCGCGCGCA
This sequence comes from Steroidobacteraceae bacterium, assembly GCA_036272295.1. Taxonomy (GTDB): domain Bacteria; phylum Pseudomonadota; class Gammaproteobacteria; order Steroidobacterales; family Steroidobacteraceae; genus Bog-1198. The sequence continues at coordinate 34,416 of DATAYZ010000091.1, read as the reverse complement.
GCCGGAGCGTCGCGGCACGGGACGTCCCGTTCGTCTTTCTGATGGGGCTCTATCTTGCGAGCAACACGTGCTTTTTTCGCGGTTTCGCCGCGTTCTGCCTGGGCACCTCCTTCACCCTCGCAGTGCTGGCGCTCGAGCATCGCGTACGCGAATCGGGCTCTCTGGCGCGCTGGGCCGGCTACGCTGGGACGCTCGCCCTCGGCTATCTCGTGCATCTCTCGGTCCTGATCTTCGCGGCCGCCGCCATCGCGGTGTCATCGCTCTGTCATGCCGTCGGCGCAAGGCCCGGGCCCTCGGCCCGGCGGCGCCTGCGCACCGAGGCCGAGCTGTACCTGCCCGTTGCCGCGCTGCTGGCCTGGCACTTCGCGCACACCCGCGTCCCCTTTCACTCGCCGGTGGCGGCGGCGTGGCACTGGTCGGCGCCCGCGACGAAGCTTCTCCATCTCATCTGGCCGTTCGTCCGCTTCGACCGCCGCACCGACACCTGGATTCTCTGCATGGCGCTCGGATGCCTGTTGTGTCAGCTCCTCCTCCACCGCCTTCGCAGCCGCGATGCGGGATGCTCACCGGTCATCGCCGAGGGCGAGCCCCGGGCCACGACGGTCTCGCCCCGCGGCGAGATGCTCGCGCAATCGGGCGCCTTTCTCGTGCTTTATGCCGTGCTCCCCTCCGCCATGGGGGTGTATTCGTGGGTCGACGTCCGCGCGTTGCTCCCGGCGGCGATCTTCCTGCTGATCGCCTGCGTCGCCCCCGGCGACCCCTCCGCCCCCTCCGCCCCCTCCGCCCCCTCCGCCGCGGCCGGCTCCGTGCGCCTGGGGCGCCATGCACCCGAAATCGTTTGCGCCGCGGCGGCCGCGGCGTGTGCCGCCGTCAATCTCGCCTGTCTGAACGGGCATCTGCGGCGATTCGACGCATGGCTCGGGCACTACCGCGACGCCGTCGCCGCGGTACCGGTCGGGGCGTGGGTGTTTCCGGTCTACACCAACCTCTACGACCACCCCGTGAAATCCACGCTGCACGCGACGGCGTACACGCTGATCGACCGCGACGCGCCGAACCCGTATCTGTTCAGCCGCGATCTCGGCGATGCGATGCAGTACTTCGGATATCGGCGGCGGCCTTACGCGCCGGACGAGAGCTGGTACGTCGAGCCCGCCGCCGGCAGCGAGATCGACTGGAACAGGATCGCGAGGAGCTATCGATATCTGCTCGTCATGGAGCCTTTCGATGCGGCGCGGCTGCCGATCCCGACGGCGCCGGTGTTCGAGAACTCCACGGCGGCACTGCTCGAGATCGAGCCTTCCGGCACGCAGGCCGGGAGTCAGCGCAGCTCGAAGGTGCCGTGGACCAGGTTGAACGAGTCGAAGGACTTGAGGCCCGAGAACACCGCCCAGACCGATCTGCCGTCCGCGGAGATCCACTTCGACGGAATGCGCAGGCTCAGGAAGTCGCCGGTGGTCTCAGCCCTGAGGCCGCCCCAGTCCTCGTAGTAGCCCACCGTCGACCACGGTCCCCAGGGCTGCGGCGCCTCGAACATTCCCACCTGGCCCGCCGAAGAATCGTCATCGTTGCCGGAAGCATAGTGCCCCACCGTCAGCAGGTAGCGCCCGAGCGCGGCATCGTAGACGCCGGTCGGACCCTCGACATGGTTGCGGTCGGCAAACACCGCTCGCGCATCCGACTCGCGCGCCGACCAGTGCGCGCCCCGGAACCGCGCCCCGGAGAAGTATTCGACGCTCTCGCCAATCCGCGGGTCGACCGCGAGGAGATCGGAGCGGACGCGCTCGAGATAAAGATGCCGGTCGTCTCCGGGGCGCTGGTAATAGAGATATACGAAGGGCGGCACCATCCCCGGCGTGTCCCGGCCGGGATCCAGGAATGAGCCGAGCGGCTGCGCAGTGGTCCAGTCCGCGAGCCGCCACGTATGCCCCTCATCCGTGGACCAGGCCACGGTCGAGCGCGGGCCCCGGCCGCTCTTGTGCACGGGATCGGGGGTGTCCTCGGCCGTCCAGAAGCCGCCGTTGGCGTAGAGAACGCGGTTCACCTCGATCACGCTGCCGACCTTGCCGCCGAAGTTTGCAGGTGCCTCGGCGTAGGGGGGCGAGCCCCAGACGTTCCTCCCGGCGATCGCGCCCGGCCGGCCCACGCCCGGCACGCCGGTGATCCGCGCGAACCCGAGGCTCGCGCGCCCGATGTGGTCGTCGTTGCCGTCGAACCCGCCGCCGTCCCCCCACGCGCAATAGAGCGCGTCGTCGGCGCCCCAGCCGCACGGCCACAGATCGCTGCCGAGCGCCTTGCGCTGCCGCGGCATGTCCGCGAAATCCCAGGCGACGGCCCTGATCAGGCGGCTCTGCGGATACGGAGCGCGCACCCCGGCCGCCGACGGCTTGCGCAGCGCGCCGGGCGTGCACGCCGCGAGCAATGCGGCGCCTATCGCGAGCAGCGCGGCCACGCGCATCGAACGCCCCCTAGAATTGAAAATAGATGAAGTCCGCCGAGCTCGCGGCGCGCAACAGCAATATCCCGCCGAACAGCACCACCGCCGTCGCCGAGCGCGCGGCGAGCGAGTGAAGGCGTCCCGCGGATCGAAACTCACCCTCCACCCCCCGGTTGGCATCGAGATACATGTGCGCGATCAGGGGCAGAGAATACAACGCCGTCAGCGCAATGAAATAGCAGGCCGCCTGCCACTCCAGCGCGGTCGCAGCGGCCGGCGACAGCGCGAAATCGATCCCGAGGCGGTGCAGGTCGGTCTCGCGGAACATGAGCCAGCCGACGTTGGTGAGCGCGAACATGACGAGCACGGCGAGCGCACGGCGCACACCGTGCCCGGCCGCGGCACCCGGAACCCTGCGGATGAGATTGTTGTAGATCACGATGAGCACACCCCAATAGCCGCCCCACAGCACGTAGTTCCAGCTTGCGCCGTGCCACAGGCCGCTCAGCAGGAACGTGATCATCACGTTGCGCGCCGCCGCCAGCCGTCCGCCGCGATTGCCGCCGAGCGGTATGTACACGTAGTCGCGCAGCCACGTCGACAGCGAGATGTGCCAGCGTCTCCAGAAGTCGACCGGCGAGGATGAAAGATAGGGATGGCGGAAATTCTCGATGAGGTTGAATCCGAACAGCTTGGCGGTGCCTCGCGCGATATCCGTGTAGCCGGAGAAGTCCGCGAAGATCTGCACGCAGAATGCCAGCACGCCCGCCCAGAGCAGCGGAAAGCCGGGGTGCGCGAGCGCGAACACCTTGTTCGCGATGACCGACACGTTGTCCGCGATCACCAGCTTCTTGAAGAACCCCCAGATGATGAGGTACGCGCCCTCGAGGCAGAGCGCGGCATCGAGCTTGCGCGGCGCCTCGATCTGCGGCAGAAAATGCGTCGCCCGCTCGATCGGGCCGGCCACGAGCTGCGGAAAGAAGGCCTTGAACAGCGCCACGTCGATCAGACTGCGCCGCGCATGGATGTCGCCGCGATACACGTCGATGACGTAGCTCATGCCCTGGAAGGCGAAGAACGAGATGCCGACCGGCAGCGCGATCCTGAGCGTCGGCTGCGAGAGGTCGAAGCCGAGCGCGCGGCCCGCCATCACCACGTTGTCGACGAAGAAATTGCAGTACTTGAACACGCCGAGCATTCCGAGACAGGCCCCGACCCCGAGCCACATGAACAGGCGCCGATACGCCGGCAGCGCGGCCATTCCGCGGCCGCAGCCGTACACCGCCAGGGTCACGAACCAGAGCAGGTACAGGAACCAGGGATGCACGTAGCCGTAGAACACGTAGCTCGCGACCACCAGGAACAGGTTTCGCGCACGCAACGGCAGGAGCCAGTGCAGCGCAAACACCGCGACCAGAAAAACCAGGAAATCGAGACTCTGGAAGATCATCGGAAATAGCCGTCCAGGCGGCGCAGGAACAGCTCCGTGGAGGCCGCCTTCCAGGACGGCTCGATGTGATCGCCGTCGAGGTAGCGGTCGAGCGTGAGCTCGGGGTCGCCCGTGAAATCATAGAAGCCGGCGCCGCTCGCCGCGAGATAGGCTTCGAGCCGGGCCATGTAGCGCACGAGCTCGGGCGGCTGCGGGGGCGGCCCGCTCGGCGTCGGACGCCGCTGCACGCGGATAAACACCAGGCGGGTGCCCGCCTCCTTGGCCTCCTCGATCATAGCGGGCAGCAGCGACTTCGGCAGGCGCGCCTCGAAGTCGTAGATCGACAGGTCGGTGGCGGCGCCGGCATCGTCCGCGGCGTCCGTGCTCTTCAGGCGGTCGAGACCGAACAGCTCGTTATAGCGCGCGGCGACGGGAGCGCCGAAGGGCGTCCGCGCAGGGGCGACCGCCTGGCTCGCCAGCCACTCGAGCGCGTAGTCCGCCTCGTCGCGCCGCTTCTGGATCGGGTACACGAGGCCGAGCGTGTACTCCAGACGCTCCTGCCAGGTGCGGCTCTCGCGCATCGCGCGCATCAGCTCGGGCTCCCGATCGTGCGACAGCCGCTCGATCTTCCACCAATAGGCATCGTCGGCCCGATAGTTCACGCGGGTGAGATAGGCATCGCGGAAGAAGACGAACACGACCTTGGGGCGATGGCGCGCGGCGAGGACCTCGTTCTTGAGCGCCTGATGATCCCAGGCGCTCTCCGCGCCGCCGGTCCAGAGCACGTAGCAGCAGTTCTTGCCGAGCCTGCGTGCGAGCGTCGCCGCGTCGATGCGCGTGCCGAGCATCGAATTGCCGATGAACACGTACTGCGGCTGCACCGTCTCGATGTCCCGGGCGATGTGCGCATCGAAGGGCAGCTTGCCGTACAGGGTCGGCCGATAGAGGGCGGGCAGCACGAGGACGAGGATCAGGACCGCTAGAGCGGCCGCGGCGCCGAGCGGCCGGATCCGACCCGAATCCGCGCGTTTCTCTTCCTCGTCGATGACGGAGGATCGTTTGTCGACGTCAGCCATTACTCGGTCCGGGCGGGAGCCTCCAAAGCCTCGCAAATCCCGCCGACATAATCCGTGATCCTGGTCTACCTAATCGTAAATATCTCACAAGGGATTGCTTTCCTTGGCTAAAATCCGGGCCGGTGGAAAACAGCTTTCGCGAGGTGGTTTGAGAGTCTACGTTCTGACGCCCAGCTTTCCTCCCACGGATGGCGGCCAGGAGAAACACCTGTTGGAGCTGTCGGAGAGCCTGATTGCCGCCGGGGCCTGCGTGCAGGTGTTTTCGCGGCGCGTCGACCCGAGCTTCGCGCCGGCCGAGCGCATGGGCTCCGTGCCGGTGATGCGCTTCGGGCCCTGCGGCGAGATCAAAGGAGTGGGCCTCGCGGCCGTGCCTCGCTTGGTTGCGTTGCTTTGCAAGATGACCTGGCGGCTCATTCGCGATCGACGTCGCTACGACATCGTCCTGGTTTCCGGGTTCAACTTCATGCCGATGTGCGCCGTGGTCGCGCGCGCGTTCACCGGCAAGCCCTGCGTGGTTCGGCCGGAATCGCCGCTCGAGATCAGTGAGCCGCTGGGTGAGCGAAGCCGTGAAAAACTGGGCCTGACGGAGCGCTCCCTCGCCGTGCGGGTGCTGCGGCGGCTGCGCCGCGACTCGGCCCGGCGCGTCGACCGGTACGTCGCCATCTCGGCGGAGATCCGCGGCAAGCTGGAGCAGGCGGGCATCGCTGCCGATCGAATCGTCGCGGTGCCGAACGGCATCGACATGGAGCGTTACGGCATGGTGAGCACCGAGGCGAAGGGGGCGCTGCGTCGCGCTCTAGGCCTGCCTCCCGGAGCGCTGCTCATGATCTACACCGGAAGGCTCGCGGTATCCAAGGGAGTCATGACCTTGATCGAGGCGTGGCGGGAGCTCGCGCCGGAGTTTCCCGCGGCGCACCTGCTCCTGGTCGGCACCGGCCGGGGGTCCTTCGACGACTGCGAGCCGGCGCTCCTGGCATACATCGACCGGCACGCGCTCGCGCGGACGGTCACGCTGACCGGAAGCGTACCCAACGTGCACGAGTACCTCAAGGCAAGCGACTTGTTCGTGTTCTCGAGCGACTATGAGGGATTCAGCCTGTCGATACTCGAAGCCATGAGCGTCGGCCTGCCGCTGGTCTCGACCCGTGTCGGCATCGCCGCCGAGCTCGAGGCGCACGCCGAGTTCGGCCTGTTGGTCCCGCCCAAGGACGAGCGCGCGCTCAGGGACGCCCTGCGCACGCTCCTGCCCGACGCGGACCGCCGCGCCGCGATGGGGCGCGCCGCGCGCTCCCTGGTGCAGAGTCAGTACTCGCTCGGCGCCGAGGCGGGGCGCTACCTCGATCTGTTCGGCACTCTGACGGCTTCGATGACGGATCGATCCCGGCCGGACCGCGCATGAAAGCGCTCACGCGAGTTTTCCTGCGCGCGCTCGGCCGCTCCGCCCGGCCGTTCCTCGAGACGCACGGCCTGATGCGGGTCAAGAAGATCTTCAACCGCTCCGCGCTCGAGTGGACCCCCGGCGGCGAGCGCGTGGTCGTGCTCGCGCCGCACATGGACGACGAGGTCATCGGTTGCGGCGGCACGCTTGCCCGGCACGTCGAGCGGGGCGCCGAGATCGCCATCGTCTTCCTGACCGACGGACGGCGGGGCGGCAAGGCGACCGACGACGCCGTCGCGCGGTCATCGCTCGCGGCCGAGCGCAAGCGCGAGTCGAAGCTCGCCCTCGCCGAGCTCGGCATCGACCGGGTCGAGTTTCTCGCCGGCGAGGATGGACGGCTCGAGGCGACGCCCGAGCTTGCCGGCGCCCTGCGCCGCGCCCTGCAGGCACATCGGCCCGAGATCGTCTACCTGCCCTGCTTCATCGAGGAGCACCCGGATCATCGCGCGGCGAGCGCGCTGCTCGCCGCCGCGGTGGCCGGCTCGGGGCTCGAGTTTCGCTGCCACGCCTACGAGGTCTGGACGCCGTTGTTTCCGAACTGCCTCGTGCGCATCGATGCCACCCTCGACGCCAAGCGCCGCGCGCTCGGGCACTATCAGACGCAGCTCGCCGAGGCCGATTACCTGCACACCGGCTTGGGCCTCAATGCCTACCGGTCGAGCGCGTTCCTCGACCCCGCCTGCCGCCATGCCGAAGCGTTCCTGTCGCTGTCGCTCGGCGAATACCTCGACCTTTTTCGCTCCTACTCCGCCGGCGGCGCAGAAGGAGCGCGGTGAGCACGGGCCGCAATGCCCTGTGGCTGACGGGCTGCCGCCTGACGGGCGACGTGCTCAATCTGCTCCTGTTCGTGCTCATCTCCCGCACGTTCGGTCCGGCGGGGGCCGGCGAGTACTCCTACGGCTTCGCCGTGGCCACCTTTGCCTTCGTGATCGGCTGTCTCGGCATCGAGGAATACGGCCTGCGGCAATACTCGCGCATGGATGAGGACGCGCGGCCCGGATTCCTCGGCGAGCTGCTCGGCACCCAGGTGCTCATGGTCGGCCTCGCGGTGCTCACGCTGGTCGTCTACATCGCGGTGACGGCGCCGACGCCCGCAACCCTGCTCATGGTGTGCGTGCTGGGGGCGTATCAGATCACCGCATCGATCGTGGCCACGCTGTTCATTCCGGCCATGGCGGCACAGCGCATGCTCTGGCCCGCGCTCGCGGAGCTCGGTGCCCGCAGCATCGCGTTCGCGATCGCGGGCTATGCCATCAGCGTCGCTCACGCATCCCTGGCCCACGCCCTGCTCGGCTACCCGGTCGCCGCGGCCGTGTGGCTGACCATTGCGCTCACGGCCCTGCGCCGCTTCGCGCCGCACGTGAAGGTGCGCATCTCGGCCGGGGGAGCGCGCCGGATCGCCGGCATCATCTGGTCCTTCGCCCTGCTCGAGGTGTTCGCCCAGCTGTTCTCGCGCATCGGCGTCATCAGTCTCTCGCTCGGCGTCGGCGACGCCGCCGCCGGCATCTTCGCCACCGGGCTGCGCTTGATCGAGGTGGCGCTGATGCCCTTGAGCTTCCTGGGCGTCGCCTCCTATCCGCGTCTCAGCCGATTGTTCTCGACGGACCTGCAGGCGTTCCGCCGGTCGGCCGTCGATCTCGCCTGGCTCATGATGCTGGGCGGCGGTCTCGCGGCCTGGGGCCTCTACTTCGTGGCGCCCCCGCTGCTGGTCCCCATTCTCGGCGAGCGCTTCGCGGGCGCGGAGCCCTGGATCCAGAGCATGGTGGTCTTCGCGCTCGTGCAGGCGGTGGAGGTTTGCCTCGGGCGCATCATGCTGTGCGCCGACCGGCAGATCTCGAATGCCGCCTTCGTCGCGGTGGGGGCCGTGCTCAGCCTGCTGCTCAACATCTGGTGGGTGCCGCGCTTCGGCGTCAGCGGGGCGATCTACGCGGGTGCCGCGGCATACTTCGTCATCGACGTGCTCTGCGTGGCGTCGCTCCGCCGGGCGATGACCCTCGCCGCACTCCTGCGCGTCATCGGCTCGCTGATCGTGACCGTGGCGGCCGCGGCGGCCGCCGGCGCGCTCGCCGCGCGCTGGGACATCTCGGCGGCGGTGCAGGCCGTCGCGGCGCTCGCGGTCTTCGCGGGCGCAGGTGCCCTCGCCCATCGATTCCGGCACTCCGCCGGGGGCGCGGCGCTCGCGGCGCCCGGGGGCCTGCCATGACGGCCTCGGCGCACCCTGCCGCACCCGCGGCGTTGCCGCCTTCCGTGCGCTTGCGCATCGTTGCGGATCGCGCGGGCTTCGACGCCCTCGAGGGGCCCTGGCGCGCGCTCGATGCGAGCCCGCGCGTCAAGCCTTTTCAACAATACGGATGGATTGCCGCCTGGGTGCGCACGATCGGCTCGGCCGCCGGCGTACGGCTCAAAGTCGTCACCTTGTGGGAGGGCGACAGGCTGATCGCCGCGCTGCCGCTCTGCGTGCGCCGCTACAAGGGCCTGCGCATGCTCGAATGGGCCGCGGCGCGCGTGAGCGACTACTGCGACGCCGTCGTCGACCCCGCCGTCGACGGCGATGCGGCGCTCCGCGCCCTGTGGAACGGCGCGCGGGCGGGCGGCGGCTTCGATGTGGCTCGATTCAGCCACCTGCGCACCGATGGGCTCATGTTCCCGGTGATGAGCGCGCTCGAGCCCTGGACCGAGACCTACGAGGATGCGGGCGGCGTCTCGATCGTGTGGCCGAACGGCCAGGAATGGCTGCAAGGGCAGTCGGCGGGCCTGCGCGACCGCGTCAAATACAACGCCCGGCGCATGGCCAAGGCGGGCTTCGGCGTGCGGCTCTGCGACTCCGCCGAGAAGCGCACCCGCATCATCGACACCCTCATCACGCAGAAGCGGCCCTGGCTGGCCGAGCGCGGGCTCAAGAGCTTCATCGACGAGCCGGGCGGGGTCGAGTTCCTGCAGGCGACGGTCGCCGAATCCTGGGCGCGCGGGGAGCTGCACCTGTCGACGGTCGAGAAGGCCGAGCGCATCGCCGCGTGCGACCTCGCCTTCGTGCGCGACGGCGTCATCTACAGCTACATGGCCTCGTTCGATCCCGAGTACCGCAAGTACAGCTTCGGCCGCGTGCTCACCGACTGCCTGTTCATGTGGGCCTGCGACTCCGGCCTGTCCCGCCTCGATCTCCTGCTCGGCGCCTACGACTACAAGACCGAGTACAACTGCACCCTAGAGCCCGTCCGCACGCTCGTCCTCCCACGCGGCTTGATCGGCAGCGCCGCAGTGCTCCTCTACCGCCGCCAAGCCAGCCGGCGCTCCCAATAGCGTCCCGGCATGCCCTCAGGGCGGGGCAGAGCGGGGATCCCCCTGGGAAGACCAACGACGAACCCAAGCGGCCGGCAGCCGGAACGGCTTGCCGTCATTAAGAGCTATTCGGTGACTGCTACCAATAAGGGTCCGACCGGACGTGTCCGGCCGTCGAACGACGATCGGTCCATTCGCGGTGGAGAGGCCCCCTACCGGTAGCAGTCACCGAATAGCTCTTAATGACGGCAAGCCGTTCCGGCTGCCGGCCTCTCGTCGTTCGTCGTTGGTCTTCCCAGGGGGATCCCCGCCCTGCCCCGCCCTGACGGCATGCCGTGAAGACCGCTAGTCGCGAGAGGTGGTGGCGAGATAATCGATGATGGCCTTGCGCTGCGCAGGATCGCTGACCCCGCGGAAGGTCATGGCGGTGCCCGGCACCACCGTCTGCGGTGAGGTCAGGAATTGATCCAGCCGCTCCCGGGTCCACTTGCCGTGCAGGGCCTTGAGGCCGGGGGAGTAGGCACCGAATCCCGGCGCGCTCGCGACCTGGCTGCCGACGACACCCGCAAGATCCGGACCGTAGCTCTGGGTCGCGCCGTCGAGGGCCTTGTGGCACCCCCCGCACGTGGTGGCAAAGAGAACGGCGCCGTCGGTGCCGCTCGCCGGCGTCAGCGACATGATGCTCGAGGTGTCGGTCCACAGGACGATGCGTCCGTCCTTGCCCTCGACGATGTCGCGGATACGCTCTCCGACCTCGATCGGCTCGGCGAACACGACGCGCTGATCGAGCAGCCGGATGCGGTACAGGGAATGCGCGTGCAGCGATCCCACCAACAGATCGCCTTTCCAGACCGGGAAGCGATCGTGCTCCACGCGGATCAGGTTGGACACGCCGATCGAGGGTATCCATGCGTAGATCGGCTGCTGATAGCCGTCGTGTCGATTCTGCTCGTGGCTCAGCGGCCAGGCCGCGGACCCATAGTCCGTCCCGTACGTGACCAGCGGCCAGCCGTAGTTCGCACCCTTGACGATGAGGTTCAGCTCATCGCCCCCCTGGGGACCGTGCTCGGTGCTCCAGATCGTGCCCTCGGGGGTGATGTAGAGCCCCTGTGGATTGCGGTGGCCGAGGCTGTAGATCTCGCTGGTGCCATCATCGAGGTGAATGAGGATGGTCTTGCCGTAGGAGACCTGCGGCTCCTGGGAGAACATCCGCTTGGTCTCGACCCCCGTGAAGTCATGGTCGCCGAGGGTCAGCATCAGGCGCTGGTCGCTCAGGAAGCCGAGGCGGCCGCCGATCTCCATGCCCGCGAACGGATTGTTCTCGTGCACGCTGTCCTCGCCGCGCAGCGGGACGCAGGGGGTCGACTCGAACACGGTGTCCCAGCGCAGGGAGGGATCCCCGGCGAGGAAGGCCTCGCGGGTGCCGGAGAGGCTCGAGACGCGCACCACGAAGCACTTCTCCGCCCGCTTCCAGTAGTGGTGGGAGGCGAACACGCGCACCCGGTCGCCCTGCTCCTGCACCTTCACGTGCGCCACCCGGAACTGCCAGGTCTGCACGCCCTGCAGGCGGTCCGCCTGGTCGCCGCCGTTCGGCTTGCCGGCGTAGCCCTGCGGATTCGCGTCCGCGGCGAACTCGGCGATGTTGAGCGGAACCTCGTAGGGCAGCTTGCGGATCGCGAGCTTGCCGCCGCCGGACGGCCAGTCGAATACGTACATCCGGCCATCACCGGTCGCGAGCAGGTACTGGTCCCCGATCAGCGAAAGGCCGCCGCCGCGCACGTCCGTCGCCGGCATCTCGTTCTTATATGTCTCCATCTGCAGGGTGTAGAAGGCCGTCGGCAGGGTGGCCGCCACCCGCTCGGGGTGCAGCTTGACCGGGCCATACGCGCGGTAGAGCTGCGCGGCGGCGGCCGCGGCGACGCAGAGAACCAGAACGCCGAGCGCCGGGCCCCGGAAGTGGCGCGCCAGCGGCGCACCGGCCCCGAGCACGAGGCCGGCAACGAGCATGCCGGCGGTGACGCCCCGGGAAAGATCGAATGGCGGCTTGTGCAGCAGCAGGTACAGGAAGCCGAGCCCGAAGGTGGCGAGCATCACCAGCACCGCGGTCGGCGCGCCCGCCGCACGTCGGCTGCGGATCAGCGCGAGGAGCAGCGCGCCCGCGGCATAAGCGCCCGCCAGCGCGAGGGCACCATGATCCTGGCTGTCCGGCGACCAGATGGGCACCCGCGACTTGATCCCGGGGAGGAGCAGGAGCAGCGCCAGCCCGAGCAGGTGCCAGCCGAGGAAGAATGCAGCCGAAGGCGCCGCCGCACCGGCAATGGGCGGTCTGGACGAGGCAGGGTTCATGGAGCGCTCCCGGCGGTGGTTGAACGAGGAATTCCCTGCAGGTCGGCGGCGCGCGACCCGTCGAGGGAATCGAACACATCGAGCACCGCCCGCGCGCAGCGCTCCCAGCCGAAGTCCCTGGCGCGCTCCACACCCTTCGCGATCATGGTCTCGCGCAGCGGCCGGTTCACGAGCACCTCGAGCATGCCGGCCGCGATGTCCTCGACGCTGAGCGGGTCGACCAGCCGGCCGGACCCCGCGAGCACCTCGGGCGGCGCGCAGGTGTTCGCCGTCACGATCGGGCAGCCGCAGGCCATGGCCTCGATCAGCGGGATGCCGAAGCCCTCGTAGAGCGAGGGAAACGCGAACAGATCGGCGAGCGAGTACACCGCCGGCAGATCGCCGTGCTCGATCCAGCCCGGGAACTGGATGCGCGGCTCGATGCCGAGCTCGCGGATGACCTCGAGCTCGGCGTGCGTGCTCCAGCGCTGCTCGCCGGCGAGCACCAGCTGGTGCGGCACGCGATCCGCGATGGCGGCGAACGCGCGCAGGAGGCGCGCCACGTTCTTGCGCGACTCGATCTGTCCACACCAGAGGATGAAGCGCTCGGGCAGCTGGTAGCGCTGCCGGACGGTCTCGAGGCGCTCCTGGTCCGTGACCTGATGAAACAGCGTGGGGTCGAACCCGTTGTGGACGGCGTGGACCTTGGCCGGATCGACCCCCACGTGCTCGACGACATCCGCCTTGACCGCGTGCGAGACCGCGATGAACGCGTCCGCGCTCCGACAGTAGAGCGGCACGAACGCGTTGAAGTACATCTGATCGTGCTTCTTGAAGTGCTCGGGGATCACGAACCACTCCGACCCGTGCAGCACGAACATGGTCTTCGCGCGGGTGAGGAACGGCACCGTGAACTTCGGGTTGAAGATCAGGTCAACCTTCTTCCTGCGGGCGATCCACGGCACGGCGATCTGGTCCCACGGCACCGTGCCCGGCATCGTGGCCGCGACCTCCTCGACGTTGTCGAAGCGTGAGTAGGTGCCGATGAGCTTCGGATTCTGATAGATCAGCACGTAGCGATGCCGGGCGCCCAGCGAGAACAGCAGCGGCAGCAGCTTCTTGGTGTACACCTTGACGCCGCCTTCCTGCTGCTCGAAGTGGCGAAGCATGATCGCGATCTTCATTTGCACGCGGGACGCTAGCAGATGCGTTCAAAGAAGTGCAATTGCGATTCCTCAATGTTGAAGCACATCGGCGCAAACATTGACATAATTGATTTTGAGACGTAGATCACGCCACAGAATGATGCGGCGACGCGATCACCGTGCCGCGCGCTCTGCCTTCGGGCGGAACTACGCCTGTATAATGGCGGACAATCCAGTGGGACCCGCGGCACGCGCCGTGATTTTTGGCACCCCGCATCGGGATCACGGGTCAACCAATCTGCAAGAGGGGTGAATCGATGTTCAAAACGGCATCCGGCCAGCGGCGCCATACGATCCGCGCGACCCACGTCGCGTGGCTCCTCGGCACGGCCGCGCTCTGTACCGCAAACCTGGTCGCCTCGGCTCAGACCGCGGCGCCCGGCTACACGTTGCATCCCGGCGACAAGCTGATCGTCGGCGTCTACGACGACCCGAAGCTGCTGCCGCAGGAGATCACCGTCACGCCGGACGGCAGCATCACCTATCCGATGGTCGGTGAAGTCCAGGCGGGCGGCAAGACCACGGGCCAGCTGCGTGCCGAGCTCGAGGTCAAGCTCAAGAAGTTCATCTCCGAGCCCATCGCCATCGTGCTGGTCACGGATACCAAGGGCAACGTCTGCTACGTCGTCGGCCAGGTCAACAAGCCCGGTCAGATCGTGATGAATCCGTCGATCAACGTCCTGCAGGCGCTCAGCATGAGCGGCGGCACCAATCCCTATGCCAAGCTCGACAGCATCATCGTGATCCGCACCGCACCGGGCGGCGTGCAGCGGGTGCTGCCGTTCAGATACGGCTCCGTCGCCTCGGGCAAGGATCTGCAGCAGAACGTGACGCTCGAGAGCGGCGACGTCGTAGTGGTTCCCTGATGCGCGCCGCGAAGTCCCTGCTCATCGTCCTGCCCGCCATCGCCGCCGCCCCCGCTTTTGGAGCGCAGTTTTGGCAGCAGCCCATCGGCTACCTCGGCGTCGAGCAGAATTCCAACCTCGACCTCACGCCGGGCGGCCAGGGCTCGTCCATGGGCTATGTCGGCAGCCTCGCCGACATCATCGGCATCGGCACGCCGGAGACCACCACCACGATCAAGCCGCGTATCGACTATCGTGAATATCCCAACGACACCTCGGACAACCGGCTCGAAGGGTATCTGGACTTCGATTCCAGCTACAAATCGCAGCGCAGCAGCGCGAACATCTTCGGCGAGATCGACCATCGCGACGAGCTCAACGCTGAATTGTCCCAGGCGGTTTACGACGACGTGAACCCCAATGCCCCGACCCAGCCGCAGACCGGCCGCACCCAGACCGGCGCCACCCGCGACAGCGGCTACGTGGTGCCGAGCTATGCCTTCAACGTGACACAGCGTGTCGCGGTCGGCGCCTCGGGCATGTATCAGAAGGTGGACTACTCTCCCAACGACGATGTCCGTTACGTGAATTTCGACTACTACCAGGGCAAGTTGTTCACGACCTGGACCTTCACCCAGAACTCCGACCTGACCTTCGGCGCCTACGAGAATCATTTCAACGCCACGCGCTACGATTCGTCGGCGAAGGCCGCGGGCGGCTCCGTCGATCTGAGCACGAGCTGGACGCCGCTGTTCTCGACGCGTGCCGGCATCGTGGTCCAGCATTCGGAGATCGACAACCTGATCCCCCCGGCCTTCAACGGCTCCGTCAACACCTGGGGCGGCAGCTTCAGTGCGATCTACAAGGGCGAGGTCCAGCAGCTGCGCGCCGATCTTTCGCGCAACATCACGCCGTCGGGCGGCGGCAGCGTGTACGTCAACGAGCAGGCGCAGCTTGAATACGACCGCCGCATCACGCAGCGCCTGACCCTGACCACCGCCGCCCTGTATCTGAGAAATCGCGGCCTGACCCCGGGTTTCAACGAAAACGCGCGCAACTATCTGCGTACCGTGGTGGAAGGCAAGTGGATGATCACGCCGACCTGGTTCGTGCAGGGCGGCTATCAATACCTCTGGCAGAAGTACACCGAGAACCCGGACGGCGCGGCCAACAATCGCATTTACCTGCGCATCGGCTACCAGGGGCTCAATCGCCAATGGTAGCCGCGGTTCCCTCCACCCGCGGCTCGGCGGCGGGCGACTACTGGGGCGCGATCAAGCGGCGCTCCATCTACGTCTTCACCATCCTGCCCGGGATGGTCTTCATCTGCGTGGTGGCCGCGTTCGCCCTGAAGCCGCAGTACCAATCCACCGCGTCCATCATGCTGCAGATGTCCTCGGTGCCCAAGGACATCATCGAGACCACGGTGCTGAGCTACGCGGACCAGCAGATCGAGATCGTGCAAGGCCGCGTCCTCACGCTCGACAGCCTGCAGAACGTGGTCAAGCAAGAGGACCCGTACCCGAAGATGCCGCAGCTCTCGACCGCGGAGAAGGCGCAGAAGCTGCTCGAGGACACATCCGTCGAGCGCATCGACCCCGTGACGTTCAAGCCGCAGGCGGAGTCGAATGCATTCTCCCTGCACTACAACAACCCGGATCCGGCGATGGCTGTGAAGATCAACAACATCCTGTCGCAGCTCTTCCTGACCTACAATCAGAAGGAGCGCACCGAGGCGGCGAGCGAAACGGTCGGCTTCCTGAAGAAGCAGTCCGACGGCGTCGTCGAGCAGATGCGCGAGGTGGATGCGCAGATCGCGACGCTCAAACACCAGTACGGCGATGCCCTGCCGGACTCGCTCGCGCGCAACGAGGGCATGCTCGAGGACACCCAGCGGCAGCTCGACAACCTCCAGCAGGAGCTGCTGACGGCGCAAGGCAAGGAGTCCGAGCTCGCGACTCAGCTCAGCGCCACCAGCCCGAACCTCATCACCCAGTCCGGCGACCTCACCGACATGGCCACGGTGCGCGCCAAGCTGACCGAGGCGGAGCAGCGCTACACGCCGGACCATCCGGAGGTGAAGCGGTTGAAGAAGGCACTCGAGGTGCTGATGGCGCAGCAGGCCAGCAACCCGAGCGCGGACGCGAACGCCAACAATCCCCAGTACCTGATGCTCCAGACCGAGCTCAAGGGTGCGCGCAACACCGTCGCCGGACTCGAGCAGCTCATTGCGCAGCGCCGCGCCAAGGTCGACAGCCTGCACGGCCGCGTCGAGACGACGCCGGTCGCGGAAAAGGCGATTTCGGAGGTCCTGCGGCGCAAACAAGCCCTGCAGAACGAGTATCAGCAGACGCAGGACAAGCTGCAGAACGCGAATCTCGCCGAGAACTTCGAAAGCCAGCAGGGCGGCGAGCGCTTCACCATGCTGCGCGAGCCGTCGCGGCCGAGGACGCCTTACTTCCCGAACCGGCTCGGCCTGATCCTGCTCGGGCTCGTGCTCGGCCTCGCCTTCACCGGCGTCGCGATCGCGTCCGCCGAAAGCATGGATCGCAACATCCGCGCCACCAAGGATTTGGTGCTGCCGGAGAACATGCCGTTGCTCGCGAGCATCCCGTTCATCAAGAATTCGCGCGACCGCCGCCGCCGAGCGCTCATGTACACATCCTTCGCCGCGGTGTACTCCATCGCGGCGGCCGTAGCAGGCGCTGTGATATTATCGGCACTGCGCCGGTAGCCATCCCCGTGACGTTGTAGGAACCCATGACCATCATTGAACGGGCCCTGAACAAGCATCGTCCGGCGCCCACGATGAACGGCGGCGCCAAGCGGCCGCGGCCGATGACACCGGGGCGAACCATCGATCCGTCGCTGCGCATCCCGCGCCACAAGGCGGTCGTCGACCTGAAGGCCTGCCGCGAGCGGCGCCTGCTGCTCACCGTGCAAACCGACGACGACAAGGCCTGCGTCGCGTCCTATCGCATGTTGCGCACGCGGCTCCTGCATCGTGCGCGGAACAGCAACTGGACCACGGTCGCCGTGACGAGCGCGGGGCCGAACGACGGCAAGACCACGACCATCATCAACCTCGCGCTGAGCATGGCTCGCGAGAAGGGACGCGACGTGGTGCTCCTGGATCTCGACATGCGCAATCCGAGCGTGTGCCGCGCGCTCGGCGTGCATCCCAAGCACGAGCTGCGCGATTATCTCGACCGCGGACAGGCGTTCGACGACCTGTTCTTCACCCTCCCGGGCGCGGACAACCTGCTGATCGCGGGCAGCGTCACGCCGACGGAAACGGCATCCGAGCTGCTCGCGGGAGCGGTGTTCGACGAGATGCTGAATCACGTCAAGCGCGGCACCGCGGACCCGCTGATCCTGATCGATCTGCCGCCGATCCTGGTGACGGATGATGCGCTGGTGGTGGCGCCCAAGATCGATGCCGTATTGGTGGTCGCCTCCGAGGGCTCAACCAGCCGCAGCGAGCTCGAAAAGGCGCTGCAACTGGTGTCCGAGTTCACCGTCGCCGGGGTGGTCTTGAATCGCGCCTCGGAGACCTCCGCGGACTACAACTACGCGTACGAGGCCGACCCGGGCGCGAACGCGAGCTGAAGCGAGGAGGTGCCGCGCGGCTGCCGTCGCGCGGCCCGGATGCACGGTGTCGAGCACCCTCGGTCTCTCCAACTGCTGCCAAGAGGGTGAGCATGCGTCTCTATGACCGCAGCCGGGCGCGACGGTCGCTGTTCGACACCATCGCCTATCGGGTGCTGTCGCAGCTGACCACGGTCTTGGGCTACATCGTGCTGGTGCGCGCGATGTCCAAGCCCGACTTCGGCGTCTTCAACCTGCTGTATTCCTTCATTCCGCTCGTCGGCACGGTCGCCTCGCTCGGTCTGGAGCAGACCCTGCGGCGGTTCCAGCCCGAATATCTGCGCCAGGAGAAGCTCGGCGCGGCGGCGTGGCTGGTCAAGCGGGTCGCGACCGCACGCCTCGCGACCAATTGCGTGCTGCTCGCCGTCATCCTCGCGGTGTGGAACCGCGTGGCGCCGCACTTCGGCCTCGGACCCCATCGGGTCGAGTTCGAGATCCTCTGCGTGCTCGTGATCCTGCACTTCCAGAGCCAGATCCTGCAGCTGTCGATGGCCTCGCACATGCTGCACCGCTTCAGCGTGGGGTCCGTCGCCCTGCTGTCGTTCGGCAAGCTGGTTTGCTACTCGATCCTGGCGGCCGTCGGCGCGCTGACGCTCCGGTCCGCGTTGACCGCCGACACGATCTCCTACGCGCTGGTCTATGTCTTCCTGCGCATCCAGTATCAGCGCCACTGCGCGGCCGGGGTTCCGTCCGAGCCGTACCATCCTCCTCCCGAGGAGCGGCGCCGCCTGCTGCGCTATGCGCTGTTCAACAATTTCAACGACGCCGGCACGCTGTTCCTCGATTCGCGCATGGACAACTTCTTCGTGGCCGGATTCTTGAATTCCGTGGCGGTCGGCATCTATGCCTTCTACATGCGGCTCAATGAGATGGCGACCAATATCCTGCCGGTGCGCCTGTTCGAGAACGTCATCCAGCCCATGTTCTTCGCGGTCGAGACCCACGAGGCCGACACGCGGCTGCCGCAATACTTCACCTTTCTGCTGAACACCAACCTGCTCCTGCAGTGGCCGATCGTCGCCTTCGCGGTGTCCTACCATCACGAGATCGTGCGCGTGGTGTTCGGCGGCAAGTTCATCGAGCAATCATGGCTCCTGCCCCTCGTGCTCGGCTTCTCCACCATCAACTGCTTCGCCACGCCGGTATCGCTCACGGCGCAGTACGAGGAAAAGACCCAGATCCAGCTGCTCAGCAAGATCTTCGCGGCGTACAACGTGCTCGCCATGCTGGTATTCATCCCCTGGTGGGGGCTGTACGGAGCGGCGATCGCAAGCGGCTCGGCGCAGGCGCTCAAGAACCTGTTCGTGTGGTGGCACGTCCGGCAGCGCGCCGTCTGGCTGAATGCGCCCACGGCGCTCGGCCTCAGCCTGGCGTTCTGGGGAGGCGCCACCGGCATCTGCTACGCGCTCAAGGCGGCGATTCCGGCGCCCTCCTACGTACACCTCGGGTTCGGCCTCCTGGTCTTCGCCTGCGTGGGGATGATCGCGGTGCGCAGCCCCGTGCTGAGCCGTACCGACCGCGAGCTGTTCTTCCGGCTGTTCCAGGGGCGGGAGACGCGCCTGCTCAAGATTCTCGGTTTGCTGACGCCGCACGGCGGTGCTCACGGCGCTTCTTGATGCGAATCCTGGTCATCTCCTCCGACACCTATCCGCCGACCCGCGTCGACGTGACGGTGCTGTTCGGCGCGGAGCTGGCCGGACGCGGCCATCGCATCGACTGGATACTGCAGAGCGAAGCCGCTTGTCCGCGGGACTACGAGACCGACTGGAAGGGCGGGCGCGTCTGGGTCGGCGCCACCGACCTCGGCGGCTCCCTGCTGCGCCGGATTCGCAAGCACGTTTTGGGCGTGGCCAACGATCTGAGGCTGTTCGGGCGCGTGCGGCGCGGCGGCTACGACGCCGTGGAGGTCAAGGACAAGTTCCTCGCGGGCATTTTTGCCATGATCGCGGCGCGCCTCAACCGCATCAAGTTCATCTACTGGCTGTCCTACCCCTACCCCGAGCACTACCTGCACTGCGCCCGGGACGGCTCGGCACGCTATCCGTGGCTCTACGTGCTGCGCGGCCTGTCATTCAAGTGGCTGCTGTACCGGCTGCTGCTGCCCGCGGCCGACCACGTCTTCGTGCAGAGCGAGCAGATGCTGCGCGATGTCGCCGCGCAAGGAATTCCGGCGGACAAGATGACCGCCGTTCCGATGGGCGTCGATGCGGCCTTGAGCGCCGCCGCGGACCTGTCCCTGCGGCGCACCCTGCTGCCGCCCGGAGCGCCCTGCGTGCTCTACCTCGGCACCCTGGACAAGGTACGGCGGCTGGACTTTCTCATCAGGTCCTTCGCGCAAGTCCGGGAGGCGCTGCCCGAGGCGCGTCTCTACCTGGTCGGCGGCGGCGTCGATCCCTCCGATGAGCATCTGCTCGAGAGCGAGGTGGCGCGCCTCGGCCTCGGCGCGGCGGTGGTGTTGGTGGGACGGCTGCCGCAGACCGAAGCGCTGCGCTACGTCCAGGAGGCGGACGTGTGCGTCTCGCCGTTCCATCCCACGCCGGTGCTGAGATCGACCTCGCCCACCAAGCTGGTCGAATACATGGCGATGGGCAAACCGGTGGTCGCCAACGACCACCCCGAGCAGAAGCGGGTCATCGACGAGAGCGGCGCGGGCCGGTGCGTACCCTATGAGGAGGGCGACTTCGCCCGGGCGATCGTCGAGCTGCTCGAGGACCCGGAGGCGGCGCGCCTGATGGGACGGCGCGGACGGGCCTACGTGCTCGAGCGCCGCTCCTATTCGGTGATCGCGGACCGGGTCGAGCAGACCCTGTCGTCCGTGGTCCAGGCTCCCGCGTGAAGATCTGCGTCGTCAATCCGTTCGAGCACGGCGGCGGCGCCGAATACCAGACGAGCCTGCTGATCGAGGCGCTCGGTGCCGGCCGCGACGTGACCTATCTGACGCATTTTGCCGACCGGCGCCCGCGGGCGCGCAGCTACCGGATCGAGGTGGTGGGCGATGGCGGGCCGATTCCGCGGGTCGGCTACCTCGCGGAGGCACGCTCACTGTACCGCAAGCTCGAGAAGATCGGCCCGGACGTGATCTACCAGCGTGTCGCGTGCGCCTACACGGGCGTATGCGCCTACTATTCCCGTCGGCACTCGGTGCCGATGATCTGGCACGTATGCCACGAGGCCGAAGTGGCGCCGCGCATGCTGGAGCGGGTCCGCAACATGCCGCGCCAGTGGATCGAGACCCGTGCCGTCGCCTACGGGGCGCGCCGCGCCACGCGCATCGTGGTGCAGACCGAGCGCCAGGCAGAGCTGTTGCGCGAGAACTACGGGCGGGCCGCCGACGCGGTCATCCCCAATTTCCATCCGCCGGCGCGGGAAGCCATCGACAAGTCCGGCCCGTTCACGGTGCTCTGGGTCGCGAACCTGAAGACGTGGAAGCAGCCCGACGCCTTCGTCCGGCTGGCGGCGCGGTTCGCCTCCCGCAGCGACATCCGCTTCGTGATGATCGGCGCGCCCGCGGCGGCGACCGGCAATCACGCCTGGCGCGAAGCGCTGATGCGCGGCATCGAGCAGACGGGCAACCTCGAATACCTCGGTGAGCGGCCCCAGGCGGAGGTCAACGAGCTGCTCGCGCGTGCCCACGTGTTCGTGAACACGAGCAAGGCCGAGGGCTTTCCCAACACTTTCATCCAGGCGTGGATGCGCGATGCGGCGGTGGTGAGCCTCTGCGTCGACCCCGACGGCGTGCTCGAGCGCGAAGGCCTGGGCATCGCCGCCGGCACCGAGGACCGCCTGGCGGCGGCCATCTCCCGGCTCAGCGCCGACCGCGAGGCGCTCGCCGGGTATGCGCGGCGGGCGCGCGCGCACGTCGCCGCGCATCATTCGCTGGAGAACGCCCGCCGGCTCGTGGAGCTGCTGGACGCGGAGGCGCGAGGCACGCATGGGTAGCCAACCGGCGGCGCCTCAGGCCAGGGTCTTGAGCACCCGCGCGGGCACGCCCCCGACGACCGACTTTGCCGGCACGTCGCGGATCACCACGGCGTTCGCCCCGATCACCACGTCGTCGCCGATGACGATCCGGCCGAGCACCTTGGCGCCGGCGCCGATGTGCACGCGATTGCCGATGCGCGGAGCGCCGGATGGATCCGCGGGTCCCGTGTTGCCCACCGTGACGCCCTGGCGGATGACGCAGTCATCGCCCATGACGGCGGCCCCGTGAACGACGATGCAGCCGTGATGCTCGATCGACAGGCGCCGCCCGATGCGCGCGGACGAGCCGATCGTGATGCCGAAGAACATCTCCACCAGCTTGTGCAGCACCAGATAGACGATGGTCCAGGGCGCGCGCAGCACCTTGCTCTCGATGACGAAGCGGGCATGCCCAAACCGATAGACGAGGAGCGCCCAGAAGCCGAAGCCGAGCAATCCTTCTCGCTGGGCGCGCAGATCCTCCCGTACGATGTTCATCGAGCCACTATGCCATGAAGCCCGCGCAAACGTCATCGGGCGGCGCTCGCACGCCGTTGGGCGGTGCACCCGGCTTCGCGCCCCGCGGCGGCGCGGTCGGCATCCTGCTGCTGGCGGTGGTTCCCGCAGCCCTGGCGTTCGGCATTTACGGGCGTTTCAAAGGGCTCGGCACGTGGCCGCTCGGCGTGGACGAGTTCTACATGTCGCGCTCCATCGATCACGTTTTGTCCACCGGCTTGCCGCGCTTTCCCTGCGGCGGCTACTACTCCCGCGGGATCCTGTTCCAGTACCTGACGGCGGCCTTGCGCACCGCCGGCCTGTCGGCCGAGCTTGCGGGCCGGCTGCTCGCCGCCCTGGGCAGCATCGCCGTGCTTCCGGCGGCTTTCCTGCTTGCACGACGCATCAAAGGCCCGCTCTCGGGCTGGCTCACCGTCGCGATCCTCTGCGCGTCCGTCTGGGAGATCGAGATGGCGCGCTTCGGCCGCATGTACGCGCCATTCCAGGCCGTGTTCTGCTGGTATCTGGTCTGCTACCTGCGCTACGTCGATGATGGGCGGCGCAAAGCCTTCATTTGGATGATCGCGCTCTCCTTCGTCGGCGTGCTCACCTGGGAAGGCGGGAGCCTGCTGGGCGTCGCCACGGTGCTCGCCATCGTGCAGTCGCACGAGCGCGGACGGCTGCGGCGCGCCGACTGGGGCCGCCTCGCGCTGGCCCTGGTGGTGCTCGCGCTCCTTTATGCAGCGACCCGAGATTTGCGCGGGCCCGCCGGCGCCGAGATCGGCGGCGAGCCATCCGCCCCCGAGGGTGCGCATGGCATCGGCCTCTGGATCTCGGCCATCCGGGCACATATCGTCTGGGCGGGCGCCTTCGTCCTTCCCCTCGCCATGTCGGTGCCCGCGCTGCGCTTCATCGTCCTGCAACGCGGCCGCTGGCTGGCCGCCGCCGGATGGCTGATTGCCGTGCTCGCGGCGCTGGCGCACGCCTTCCCCGCCGCCGCCGGCGTCCTCGCGCTGATGTGGCTCGCCGGGCTTACGGAGTGGACCGAGCTGCGCTCCGCCGGCGCGAGGCCGCTCTGGATCGCGCTCGCCGCCGCGCTCGTGTTCTGGGCGGCGTGCGATCTCGCCACCGGCACGTCGCTCCGGTCGCTCATCGACATGCCCGACCTGTTCGAGCGCATCGCGCACCCCTGGGGCCGCGCCATGCCGATGATGACCGTCGCCGTCACGCTGGCGGTCGTCTACTGGTTCATCCGCTGGGCGCGCGCGCCGGGAGAAACGCCGCCCGTGGTGCGGCCGCTGCTCGCTCTGCTCTTGCTGCTGACACTGGCCGTCGGCGCCATCCCCACCGAGCGCATCGAGACCCGCTACACGTTCTTTCTCTATCCCCTGCTGATCGCGCTCGGCGTCTCGGCGCTGCTCGACCTCGGCGCGCGCACGCTGCGGCGGCGCACCGGCGCGCCGTCTGCCGCGCTGTCTGCTGCGCCGACCGCCGGCCAGCCCGCCGCGCCGTCTGCTGCGCCGACCGCCGGCCAGCCCGCCGCGCCGCACATGGGCGAAGCCCCGAGCCGGTTCGTCACGGGGGGCTTCCTGATCGCCTTGCTGCCGCTCGTCTGCTTCGCGCTCACCGAGGATCTGCAATTGCGGCACGTGGCGCATATCGACTCTGCCGCCGCGAATTATCGCATCGGGCTGAAGCCCGCCCGCGCCGATCACTACTATCCGCGCAACGACATGCGAGGAGTGGCGGCGTGGCTGTCCGCTCACGTCCGGCCGGGGGATGTGGTGGTGAGCGGCATCCCGAATCTCGATGCCTACTACCCGAGCTTCGACTTCTTCTACCTGGACGAGGACGACAACCGCTATGACGCCTACGTGTGCGCCGATTCGCGCACTGACCGCTGGACCAACCGCCCCGTTCTGTTCGGTCCGGACCGGCTAAAATCGTACGTGGAGTCGGGCCGCGGCGTGTACGCCACGGTATACAGCGACACCGAGCAGCGGCTCTCCGCCGCCGCCCGGCGGGCGGGCTGGTCGGTGACGCGGGTCTACACGGCCATGGACGGCAAGACCGACGTGCTGCGCATCGGCACGGCCGGCGGCGCCAACTGATCGAGGAGCGCGATGCACACATTCATCCTGATCATCATCGGCCTGGTCATGACCAGCGAGTTCATCGTGCAGAAGCTCGACCTGCCGGCCTTCCTGCATTTTCTTCCGGAGATGCTCTCGGCCGTGCTGATCGTGTACGTGTTCATCGCCGGCACGCGGGACCGTTTTCGCCTGGTGGCCCCGAAGTACTGGATCGCGTTCGCAGCGCTCGGGGTGGTCATGATCTGCGGCATCATCAACTCGGGCACGGGCAGCGGCCCGATGATCACCGGGATGCGCTTCTACTTCCGCGCGCTGCCGATGTTCTTCGTCGCAACGCTCCTGCCGCTCACCGAGGGGCAGTTCAAGGTTCAGCTCAAGTGGCTGCTGCTGCTGTCGCTGCTGCAGCTCCCGGTGGCGGGCTATCAGCGCTGGGTCATCTACAGCCTCGACCGCTACTCCGGTGATGACGTGCGCGGCACGGTGATGGACTCGGGAATCCTGTCGATGTACCTCATCTCCGCCGTCATGATCATGCTGGGGATACTGTTGAAGCGCCAGATCGGCTGGAAGTGGTTCACCGTGCTCTTCTTCCTGCTGCTGCTGCCGACCACCATCAACGAGACCAAGGCGACCGTGGTCTTCCTGCCGATGGGGTTGCTCGTGGTGCTGATCATCGGCAGCGAGCCCGGGAAGCGCTTGCGCTATGCCGGGTTCGCCATGCTGGCGCTGTTCGCCTTCGGGGCCATCTTCGTGCCGATCTACGACATGCTGGAGGAGCACAATCACTACAAGGTGGGCCTGATCGACTTCTTCACCCACGAGGATCAGCTCGACCGGTATCTGGTGGCGCAGGGCCGCAACCGCGGCACCGGGATCGGCGGCACCAAGCTGTCCGGCCGCGGCGACGCCATCGTGGTGCCGGTCACCTATCTCGCGCGCGATCCCGTCAATCTCGCTTTCGGGGTGGGGCTCGGCAACGCCTCGCCGTCGAACATCGGACGGAACAAGGCGTTCGAGGGCGCCTATTACCTCTTGTTCCGCAGCGTGCTGGTGACCTCGTTCAGCTACTTCGTGATCGAGCTCGGCGTGCTCGGGGTTTTGATCATCTGCGGCATCTACTGGATGATGTTCGCGGACTGCGTCTACGTGGCGCGCCGCGATCCCTCCCTGATGGGCGGCGTCGCCGCCGGCTGGGCGGGCGTGGTGGCGATCTTCTGGCTCGGAATGATCTACACCGTCTTCTACCAGTTCCCCGCGGTGATCTACCTCTACTGGTACTTCGCCGGCCTCGTCAGCGCCCGGCGCGTCGAGCTCGAACAGGAGGCGCGGACGCAGGTCCGCGCCGCTCCCGCCCGCGCCGCTCTGCAAACCTGACCCGGCCGACGACGGATGCTGTTCACCACCGGGATATTCCTGTTCGGATATCTGCCGATCACGCTCGCGGGGTTCTTCGCCTGTGCGCGGCTGTTCGGACGCGGCACGGCCGCGGCGTGGCTCGGTCTTGCCTCCCTGTTCTTCTACGGCTACTGGCTGCCCGTCTATACCTGGCTGCTGGTCGCCTCGATCGCCGCCAACTATGCGTTCGGCGGCCTCATTCTGCGCCGCCGGGACGGCGCGAGGCGCGCGTGGCTGGTCGTCGCGATCACCGCCAATCTCTCGGTGCTGGCCTATTTCAAATACGCGAACTTCTTCCTGCAGTCGGTCAACGATGTCGCCGGCACGCACTTTCCCCTGCTCGGCATCATCCTGCCGCTCGGCATCTCGTTCTTCACGTTCACGCAGATCGCGTATCTCGCCGACGTTCACGCGGGCAAGGCGGTCGAGCGCAACCCCATACACTATCTGTTGTTCGTCACCTACTTCCCGCATCTCATCGCGGGCCCGGTGCTGCACCACTCGGAAATGATGCCGCAGTTCCGGCAGCCCGAGAACTATCGGCCGAGGTCGGAGTGCTTCGTGGTGGGGCTCGCCTTCCTCACCCTCGGTCTCGCCAAGAAGATCCTCATCGCGGACAGCCTCGCGCCGTTCGCGAACGATGCGTTCGACCACGCCGGCCCGGCGATCGCGACCGGCCATGCCTGGCTCGGCGTGTCCGCCTACGCCTTCCAGCTGTATTTCGATTTCTCGGGCTATTCGGACATGGCGGTCGGTCTCTCGCTGCTGATCGGGGTGCAGCTGCCCTACAATTTCGATTCGCCGTACAAGGCGCACAACATCATCGATTTCTGGCGCCGCTGGCACATGACCCTGTCGCGCTTCCTGCGCGACTACCTGTACTTCGCCCTCGGCGGCAACCGCAAGGGACGGGTGCGGCGGTACGTCAACCTCATGATCACCATGCTGCTCGGCGGTCTCTGGCACGGGGCATCCTGGACATTCGTGATCTGGGGCGGCCTGCACGGGCTGTACCTGATCGTCAACCACGCTTGGCAATCCGCCCGCGGACGCGCCGCCCTGGCGTGGGCCGGGTGGGGATCCGCCTTCGAATCGGGGCTTGCGCGGGGACTCGGGGCCGCGCTCACGCTCCTATGCGTGCTCGTGGCGTGGGTGTTCTTCCGCGCCAAGACCGTGGAGGCCGCGTTTCACATGGTCGGCTCGATGTTCGGCCATGAAGGCGGCGGGCGCCTGAGCGGCACCGATTGGCACCTGTTGCCCTGGATCGCGGGGCTCACGGTCATGGTGCTGATATTCCCGAACACGCAGCAGTGGGTGGCATCCCAGGTTCGCGACCGCCTGCCCGCCCTGCGCGCGCGCGGCACGGGGCTGGAGTGGATGGCGTTCGCCGCCGGGGTCGAGGTCACGGCCATCGTGATGCTGGCGCTGATCGCCGCGCGCCGCGCCTCGACCGAGTTCATCTATTTCAACTTCTGAGCCTTCCGAGACGCATGAGCACACGGGACCCCCGAGCATGAGTGCCGCAAGCGAAAAATCCGCCCGCCCGGTGGCGCGGGTGTTTCGCGGGCTCGCCGCGTTCGCGCTGGGCGTGATCGCAAGCTGCGTCCTTCTCGAGGGGGTGCTGCGCTTCCTGCCGGTGTCCAAGGGCGCCCACGGCGCGGAGCCCGACCCCTCCTGGCCCGCCCACCACCTGATCCCGAACGCTGAGTACACGTTCTCGACCGGCTGGGATCTCGAGGACGTGCGCCACGGGCGCGTCAACAACATGGGCTACACGTCCCCGTTCGACTATGTGCCGGGCACCTCCGGGGTGTTCGTGGTCGGCGACAGCTTCATCGACAATCAGATGAACGATTACGCGGAGTCGATCCAAGGGCGGCTGCCCTCGCTCCTCGGGGTGCGCATGCCGGTGCTGGCGTTCGGCATCTCCGGCGCGACGCTGCCGCACGACCTCGGCGTCGCCTCCCTGATCGCCTCCCGCTTCAAGCCCATCTGGGCGGTGGTGCTGATCACGCGCGGCAACTTCCTCAGCGGCTTTGGGGCCAAGCCCGGATATTTCCGCTGGTCCTCGGGAGACGCGCCCGGGATCGCCCTCGTGCCCGAGCGCAGTCACGGGCGCCTGGGCGAGCTCATCCGCGATCTCTCGCTGGTCAACTACGCACGCAGCAATCTGCGCGCCGATTTCTCCACGCTGTTCGCCGACAAGAGCCGGCCGGGGAACGGCCCCTGCACGCCCGCGACGCTATCGGATGCGGACCGGCGGCTGCTCCGGTATGCGGCGCAGGAGCTGCCGCCGAGGTTCCGGCTGCCGCCTTCGCACGTGATCCTGGTGTTCGACCCCGACCGTGCGGCCATCTATTCCGGCGATCCCGACGCCGCGCGCTGCCCGCCGCGGGATCAGCTCGCGGACCGGTATCTCGCTTCCCAGGCGGCCGCCGAGGGCATCGAGGTGATCGACCTCGAGCCCGAGTTCCGGGCCGAGTTCGCGCAGCACGGCACCCGCTTCGACTATCTGCCCGTCGATGGACACTGGAATGCGCAAGGACATGCGGTGGCGGCGCGGGAGATCGCGCGGTACATCAACGCGAGCGCTGCGCGGTAGCGGTCCACTCCAACATCCGGCGCCGTCCCCGGCTCGGCTACCGCGGGGTGCCAGCAGGCGTCGTCTTCCCGCGAGATCGCGCCTGCTCCACGACGTAGTGAACCGCCTCGATGACGACCTGCGGTTTGTCAAATGGAATGTCATGGCTCGCCCCGTCCACGGTACGCTGCCGACCCCGAGTGGACAGCGCAGCGATTTGGCGGTGGAGCTCCAGCCAGAGCTGATTTTTTGCGTCCCGCATCTCCTGCGTCTCGCTCGGAGTCTTGGGAAATGGCGCGTGGGTGAGCACGATCACGGGCATGTCGCCGAATGGGCGAGCGGCGGCGCGAACCTGATCCGCGCTGTCGAACCAGATGTTGTACGCCTCCGAGGCCCAGGTGCTTCGGGCGGTCCACGATTTGCCTTGGATGGTCGCCGCATCATTGATCGCCTGGCTGAAACGCGGATCGCGATCTCCGACGCAATCACTGAACAGCGTGCTGCCGGGGGTCAACTCGGCCTCGGAGGCGCGCGTGCAACTCTCCTGTTGCTTCAGGAACTCAGGGTATTTCGACTGATATGCCGGGTCCATGGCCCATAACCTTCGGCCCAGATCCTCATGCGACGGATCGACGAACACCATCCCAGCAACGTCAGCAGCGTGATGATCGGCGAAGAGCTTCATGTGCATCCCGCCCGCGGAATGACCCACGAGAACCAAGGGCAGCGCGATGCGGGCACTCACGATCAAGCGCTCCAGATCATCCGCGATATTCGCGCTCGTCCGGGGACGGGTACTGGCATCACTGAAGCCGATGCCGGCGCGATCGTAAGAGCAGGCTCGGGTAAATCGCGCGACCGACGGTTGCACCAGACCCCACACGCGCGTGCTGTCACCCTGCCCAGACTCGAATAGAACCGCCGGGACGCCGCGTCCGCTGCAGTAGAGGTTCAAGCGCCTGCCCGGCTGTATCTCGACGAGCCTTTGGGCGTGTGTATAGGCGGGGTCGCTGATGACCGAGGACGGGGCTTGCGCACCCGATATGTTACAGGCCAGGAGGCATAAAGGCATGACCGTCCAAGATTTCATCGCCATTGCATCCGGACTACACCGAGCGGGGAAGCGCCTGGCGGGAGATTCTATGACTCCGGAGGAGCTCCGTACACCGTGGACCCACCTGACCGTGGCTCCGCTCACTACTTGAACACGAGGCCTCTGCGACGAGGCCTCCGCGCTCGCTAGAGCGTCACCTCGACCACCGGCGACAGCGGGCTCTGGTCCTTCGACGCGTCGTAGGAAGCGATGGCGAAGTACCATGTCCCGGAGCTCAGGTTGTCGATCACGTAGCTGGTCGCGCTCGAGTCCGGCACGTCGACCGATTTGGTCATGGTGGCGACGCTCGTCCCGTAGTACACGCGATAGCCCGATACCTGCGATGCGGCCGCCCCCGACGGCGGAGCCCACGTCACGGTGGCCACGGTGGAGCTGCCCGAGGACACGTTGATCGAGAACGGCGCGAGCGCCGCGGTATCGCCGTCAGCGGTCACGCTGATCGCGATGTCGGCGTAGAGACCCGCCTGCGAGGCTTCGGGCGTGCCGCTGAGGACGCCGGTCGCGGCGTCGAATTTTGCCCAGGGCGGCAGGTTCGTCACGCTGTAGGTTGCGGTCGCGCCGTCCGGCACGACGACATCCGGCTGGAAGCGGTAGGCCGATCCCGCGGTCACCGTCACACCGGGCACGCCGGCGATCTGCACCGTCCCCGACATCGCAGGCGATGCCGCGGGCGCAACCACCTGGATCGAGAATGCGCGCAGCGCCGCTTCCTCGCCGCCCGAGACGACCTTGATCAGGATGTTCCCGTAGACGCGGGTGTCGCTCGGGCTCGGCGTACCGCTGAACTGACCGGTGGCGGCATCGAGGCTCGCCCACGCGGGCGGGTTGACGACCTCGAATTGCAGCGTCGTACCCTTGCCGCCGCGCACCGTCGGCACGAACACGTACTTCTGGCCGGCGATGGCCGTCTGTGCCGGACGGCCGGAGATGGTGAGCGCGGCGGGCGTGGAGGTCGACGTGCCGCTCGGCGTGGCGCCCGACGCATCGCTCGAATCGTCGTTACATCCGCCGAGAACCGACAAGAAGGCCGAAATGCCGATGGCGGCGACAGAAACACGAACTTTCGACCACATCGCATGTACCTCTGTTCACGTCGATAGCCCCTCCGCTATCACGGCAACCCCGCTGTCTGAACGCAGACCGGAAGTTTTGCGCCCCCGCCTCGCGACGGGTTTGCCCTTGATCGACAGTTAACTACGGTGAGATGCACGTCGCAATCTGTCGTCCCTGGACGACAGCGCGCCGCTCACCGCGTTGATCAATTCGTAACACACCTCTGCTGATAGATCGGCGGACACGCGGACGCGGAAACGCTTCCCTGAATCGACTGGATGTAAGGCAAAATCCCGGTGCTCCATTGCTGCGGAGCGCTGCCGAGATAGGTGTTTTGCATCCACACCATGTAGCTCGCGTTCATCGTGCCCGACTGGTAGCTGAAGATCTGCGTCGGCGTCTGCGTGAATTTCATGCCGAGGCCCATGCCCTGCACTTCACCGATCCACGGAATCGTGCTCCGCAGATCGGACCCGCCGCCGGTCGCGCCGCGAAACACGTCGTTCGCCTGCACCGTGCGCGTGACGACGGGCAGCGGCAGCTCGGGGTCGGGGCCGCCGACGATCACGCCGCCGCCCGTGGTCGCGTACGTGATGAGGTCCAGCGTCTGCGCATCGGACCCGTCGTAGTTCGACGCGAGCCGCAGCTGCGTGTGCTGCCACACTTTCTTGCTCGCGTCGTACCAGCGCTTGAGCTGCGCGTTGTACGCCGCCTGGGTGAAGCCGCTGTTGGCGGGCGCGGCAACCGCCGTCTCGCCATTGCCCCAGAACATCTCGAACAGCGGATTCTGGTCGTAGCGCTGGGCGTAGGCCTGGCTCAGCGCGATCAGGCGATCCATCACCGGCTGCTCCCAGAATCGCGCCATGACGGCGAGGCTGCCCGCGGCGCCCGGCGCCGCCACCGCGCATCCCCCGTCGGCGAGGGTGGCGAGATAGGCAGGCAAGAGGCTGCTGCCGGCGGTTGCGCAATTGGTGCCGGCCGGAGGCGGCGTGCCGAAGGAGCGCTCGTTGAGACCGAGCAGCAGACGCTTGGGCACCTTGAGCGACCCAAGCTTGGCAAGATAGGCGTCGATCGCGGCGAAGCCGGCCGAGTAATCTCCCTGCGTGTCGCCCTCGAGCGACGACCAGTTGATGAGCAGCTCGATGCCCTGCACGGAAGTCTCCGCGGAGAGCGCGTCGATGGCGGCGAACTGGGCCGCGGGCGTGGAATGCGGGTCGAGCCACACGTAATGGCCGGGGTGCCACTTGATGCCCGTGGTCACCGCGGGTCCGGCGACGGCGGCCGTGGCAGGGGGAGGTGCGGAGCACTTGTTGTTCACGCAGAATCGGGCGGGAGTCGGCGGGGCGGCGTTCAGGCCGGCGTTGGGAATGGCGCAACCGATCAAGGCGGCGAATGCGAGCGGCGCGGCATGGCGACGACCTATGGACATATGACCTCCGGCAGGAACTCCAAAACGACCCGAGAAATCAGTCGACTCCGTTCCGCCGACGCATCCCTCGCCAGGCTAGAATCTACGATTCGCGCAGAGAATGGATTGTGACCGAGTTCACGCATCGAAGCTTTTCGACTGGGTTGATGGCCGCGGAATCTCGCGCGGCCTGGCGAGAGGCTACCAGCACGCCGCCTCCGCCTCACAACCGTCTCCAACGGCCGACGGCTCCCCGGGATCCGGGGGCCTCCGCTTACCTGTGGGTGGCCGCGGCGCTCGGGCTCGCGCATCTTGCGCTGTTCATCCACGATCTGGCGTCGACTGCGGGTTTCTTCAGGGCGGACCGGGCCACGCAGCGCTTCAATGCGATGCGCGCGCTGCTCGGATCCCTCGGGGACCACGACGCGATGCTCGATGCGCTCGTGCGCAAGGGCAACATCGGGGACTATGGGGTGCACGCCGCGCTCTACTGGCTGGGCGGCCCCTTGGCCGTCATCGTGCTGCAAATTCTCCTCGCGATCGCCGCGGCCTTGGCCGTCGTATACATCGCATGGCGGGCGTTCAAATCGCGCGGCATCGCCCTCGCCGCGGGCCTGCTCTACGGGCTGCTGCCGCAGTCGCTGGCATTCCCGCATCAGCTCCTGTCCGAGGCGGTCTCCAACCCCTGCCTCATCCTGGGCACCGCGGGCGTGCTGCTCGCGCTCGAGCAGCCGAGGCGCTGGGTCCGTTGGCTGACGGCGGGGCTCGCGCTGGGGCTCGCCGGTCTGGTGCGCCCGGCGCTGATCCTGGTGGCACCGATGGCCGCCGTTCTCCTGCTGATGCTCGATCGCGGCCGTGCGAGCTGGACGCGATCCGCCGCGTTGCTGCTCGCCGGGCTCGTGCCCTTCGTTCTCTGGGGATCGTTCATCTGGTCTCAGACCGGCAAGTTCGGGCCGGGTGAGTCGAATCAGGACCTCGGCCTCAACTTTTCCCAGAGCACCGGGAAGGTCCTGTTGAGCGAAGGTATCGCATCGCCCGACGGGACGGCGCCCGGGTGGCTCCCCAAGCGCCTGACGCTCGAACAGTACGCACACTACGTCTCGACCTACCCGGCCGGATTCGCGAATCTCTACTTCAAGAACGCGCTGGTCATGGTCACCGACTCCGGGATCGGACGCCTGTACGTCGACCTGCTCGGATTCGGCGCCGACGAGCGGCTCGCTTTGCAGGACCCGGCCCGCGGCTGGCGTGCGCAATTGACCAATCACGGCCCCCTCGCCATGCTGAGACAGGGATGGCGCGTGGCGCCTGGAACCATGATAGCGGGCACCCTGGGCGCGCTGGGCTTCTTCATCGTCAACGTCGGCATGCTGGCCGCCTACGTGGCCTCGTGCCGCCGACGCTCGCCCTTGCGCGACCGGTTCGCGGCCCTCGATCAGCGCTGGTGTCTCGCGTTCCTGCTGCTGCTGCCGCTGTACGTGCTCGCAACCTCCGAGGTCGTCGCGTACGCGCCTTCGCGCCTGCGGTCGCAGGGGGAATTCGCGGTGGCCATCCTTGCATGCTACGGCTGGACCGTGCTGCGCGACGCCTGGCGTGCGCGGCGCGAGATGCGCTCCGCCGCCGTCCCCGCATGAGCAAGATCCGCTCCCTCGTCGCGCTGCTGCGGCCGAATCAATGGGTGAAGAACTCCTTCGTCTGTGCGGGCGTGATCTTCGGCGGTCAGTTCCACAACGTCCCGCTGCTGCGGGCCATGCTGCTCACGGTCGTGGCATTCAGCCTGATGGGATCGAGCGTCTACGTCATCAACGACTACCTGGATCGCGACTCCGACGCGAAGCATCCGACCAAGCGGCGCCGGCCGCTGGCGAGCGGTGCGGTGCGCCCCGCGGAGGCGTTCGCCGCGGCAGCGATCTGTCTCGGGCTGTCCGTGGCCGCCGCATGGGGCGCGGACCCGCGGGCGCTCGCGCTCGTGCTCGTGTATTTCGCCATCAACGTCACCTACTCCCTGAGCCTGAAGCACCAGGCCGTGACCGACGTGTTTTGCATCGCGTCGGGATTCATGCTGCGCATCCTCGCGGGTACCTGGGGAATCCGCATCGCGCCATCCGGCTGGCTGCTGCTGACCGGCATGTTCATCACGCTGTTCCTGGGATTCGCCAAGCGGCGGGCGGAATGGAGCGATGCCTCGGGAGCGCACGGCCGGCGCCCGGTGCTCGACGTGTACTCGCCCGAGCTGCTCGACACCTTCCTGTCGATCTGCGCGACGGGCACGGTGCTGAGCTACGGCCTGTACACCCTCGACGCGAAGACCATCCAGCTGCATCACACCGACAAGCTGATCTACACGCTGCCGTTCGTGCTGTTCGGGCTGTTCCGGTATCTCTTCCTGCTTCACCGGCGCAAAAAGGGCGAGAATCCGAGTGCCGACGTATTCACCGATCCGCAAATCCTGATCTGCGCCCTCGCCTACGTCGCAACGGCGCTCTGGCTGCTCGAGCGCTAGGAGTGTGGGGCCAGGAAGGAGGCCCCGGTTCCCTTCGACCTCCGCTCGGGCGTACCGCCCCGTCCGGGTAAGAGCTAGGCGGGCACTGCTACCCGTAGGTGGGTCTCGAGGCCGCGGCTAGACCGCTGCTCA
>DATAYZ010000090.1:0-48751 GCA_036272295.1 Steroidobacteraceae bacterium | reverse complement strand
CTTGGAAGCATCCCGTGACGCGTCCCTGGAGGCGTCCCGCACCGCATCCTTGGAAGCATCCCGTGACGCGTCCCTGGAGGCGTCCCGGATGGCGTCCTTGGAGCCATCGCGCGCGGCATCCCTGGAGCCATCGCGGCTGGCGTCCTTGGAGCCATCGCGCGCGGCATCCCTCGCGGCATCCCTCGAGGCATCCCTCGAGGCATCGCGCGCGGCATCCCTGGAAGCATCCCGCGCAGCATCCCGCGTCGAATCGCCGGCGACTCCGTCCGGCGAGGGCGCCGCGTCGGGCTGGCTTCCCGCGGTCATGTCGCCCGCCCCGGGCTGCGGGGCCACGGAGCGACTCGCCGGGGCGATCGTCCCGGACATGTCGTGACTGGGGGGAAAGTCGAAGTAGCGCGCCGCCACGATTACCGCCGCAGCGGCAACGCCGGCCCCGATCAACAGCTTGCGTTTGCTCTTTAGGTCGCTCATGGCTCCATTCCTTCCGTTGTTCTCGTCCTGGTGAATTCGTTCGGTTCTTGCCGTTCTGCGCGGGCTCCCGGCCCGCCGTCTCGTAGAATCTGTGCTAAATACACGCCACCGGGAAGAAAGTTGGCGCAATCGGCCGCGTCGACCCCGGGGATGCGGCATCTTCGCCAGCACCGTCTCGAGCAGCCCTTCCGGCTCCCCCGTCCGCCGCAAGGCATTCAGGCCTGCGAACAGGCCTCGCAATTCATCGAGCTCGGCGCGGGCCTCGGGGTCGGTGCGGAGCAGCCGGTCGAGCTCCGCGGCGTCGGCGGCGGAGGCTTCGCCGTCGAGGACCTCGTGCATCAGCCGCAGGTGTTCGGGTTTCATGACGGCTGCATATCCTCGAGCAGCCCGCGCAGGCGCTGCCGTGACTCGAACAAACGCGACTTCACGGTCTTCTGATCCACACCCAAGATCTGTCCGATCGTCTCGTAGCTGCACTCCGAGAAGTGGCGCAGCGAGAGCACGGTCCGATCGCC
This sequence comes from Steroidobacteraceae bacterium, assembly GCA_036272295.1. Taxonomy (GTDB): domain Bacteria; phylum Pseudomonadota; class Gammaproteobacteria; order Steroidobacterales; family Steroidobacteraceae; genus Bog-1198. The sequence goes on along the minus strand of DATAYZ010000090.1, from coordinate 47,765 downwards.
ATCCGACATGCGCATCAAGGCGCTCCGTATCCGTTTGGCCCGCTCGGCATCGCCCGCTTGCTCCTCGGGATCGGCGCCCTCGGAAGCCGACCCGCAGGTCTCGACCTCCCGCGGATCGTTGCGATGATTCCGGCGCTGCAGATTGAGCGATTCATTGAGCGCGATCCGGTAGATCCAGCTGAAAAATTTGAACTGCGGGTCGTATTCATCGAGCCGCTCCGCCACCTTCAGAAACACGTCCTGCGTGATGTCCTTCGCATCCTCGACCCGGTGCAGCACGCCGAATGCGGCGTTGTAGACCGGCCTCTGATATCGGGTCATCAGCTCGGCAAAGGCCGCCCGGTCGCCGAGCCGATGGCGCTGCACGAGCTCCCAATCCGTTGCCTCTTGCACAATTACACGCGGCGCGGCGGAAAGTTGGTTCCGCGCCCGGCGGTCGGGGTCAGTCGCTTGCCACCCGCTCTCTCCATTCTTGTTCTTTTCGATCTCCATTCTTGTTCTTTCCCGGCCCGGATGCCGCCGGAGCGGCCCCTGCCTCGTGGATCATAGTTTATCGGGGCCGCCCCGTTGAATGGGTTTAGGGCCCACTTGAGCGAAATCGGCCCTGTCACCGCTCGAGCAGGCGTAACTGCCAGATATCCTTGCCCTTGGCCATCATCAAGGGGCGCAGCGCCAGCATGCCGGTCCGGCCGATTCCGCGCTCCAATTGCCTGAGCTCCGCCATCTTGTCGCGGGTCTGGTCGTCGAGCGGCGGCTCCTCCATGCCGCTTTCGCGCAGCAGGAGTATCCCCTTGGCGCGCAGCGCGAGCTCTCCATGCAGGCGCAACAGGCATAGCATGTCGGCCACGTCCTCGCCCCTGAACCGGCCTCGCAGCGACCGCAGCATGCGGCCCGCACGGCTGTCGAGAAAGGTGCCGCCGTTGATCAACTCCAGGAGCTGCACCTTGGAGTCGAGGTCCTCGTCCAGCCACTCCCTGAGGCTCTGCTCGCTGTGCTGGAATACCGCGTAAATCACCGCCGGCAGCACCAGCACCGTTGCGAGGGCGGCGAGCACCGGCTTGACCAGCAGGAAATTGAACCCGGAGTGCAGGATCACCGCCGCCAGAAATCCCGGCAGGAAGAGGTACGCGCCGCCGTCCGGCCGACGCTCGTACAGCGTGATGGAGATCATTGCCAAAACGGTGGCCGTGCCGCCGTGCATGATGGCGGTGCCGAAGCCGCGGACCACCTGGACGCCGAGCGCGATGTCGGGCCGCGAGGCGAGGTAATAGAGATTCTCGACCAGCGCAAAGCCGGTGCCGATGGCAAAGCCCGCGATGGCGGCGTCCACCGGCAGCCCGACCCGGCGGGTGCGGATCAGCACCACCAGCACGGCCGCCTTGAGCGCCTCCTCGACCCAGGGCGCGCCATAGCGGGAATAGGCATCGAGCCCGGCGAACAGAGGAATCAACCGCAGATTAGCGGCATAGCTCGCGCCGGCGGCGAGTGCCCCGACGGCGACCAGTCCGAGAACGGTCCGCAGCCTAATCAGCTTGTAGCTGTCGCCGTGCACCAGGGCGGCCAGGAACACGAGCGCAGGCGCCAGGGCGATCGGCGCGCGGATCAGGAGCAGGTCGCTCAAAGCGCCGCCGCCCGCATATTGCCGCGCGAGGCGCTTCGGGTGGCAGCCATCCCTTTCATGCTCATGGCGTCGAAAAACGCTCAGCCCGCCGCGCTGATCTCGAAGATCTGGTCGAATCCGGCATAGCGGAAGATGTCGTGAACCGGCGGCTTGACGTTGATCAGCCTCACGGCCGCCCCGGCCGCCTTGCAGCGCTTTTGCGTCAGCAACATCACGCGCAACCCCGCGCTCGCGATGTATTCGAGCGCTCCGAGATCGATCGCGCGCAGATCTGGGATCTCGTTCAAGAACTTGAGCGCGGCGTCGCACTGCGTGGCGTCGAGACGCCCTGCCAACACGGCTTCGCCCGAGGCGCCGCGTCGGATGTCGAACGTGGCATTGCTCATCCCATCTCCCCTGGTCGCTTGGACAAATCTGCAGATCCTGCACCGGCGCCCGCATTTCCGGGCAGATGCTTGGTCATTCGCAGCTGATTGCATCCCCCGAGGCGTTGATAGCCGACGCCATCCATCATCTGGCGCACCAGGAACACCCCGAGCCCTCCGACCGGGCGCGACTCCAGGCTTGCCGTGACGTCCGGCGCCGCCAGCGCGAGAGGATCGAAGGCCGGCCCGTCGTCCTCGATGATCAGGCTCACGCCGCCGTCGACGAGCGCAAGCGACACCTCGACCCGCGGCTGCGCGTCGGCCCGCGAGCCGTGCATCGCGACGTTCATGAAAACCTCCTCGAGCGCCAGCTCGAACGTCGCCGCGGCGGCGGCCGGCAGGCCGGCCCGCGACCAGAAATCCTGGAGAAACGCCGTGAGAGCCGGCAGATTCGCAGCATCGCCCCGCACCGTGATGCGGTGCTCCTTCATGCCTTCATCCGGGCGAGCGCGGCGGCCCGGTCCGCATGCACGGCGATGAGCTCGCTGAAGCCGCTGACATCGAATACGTCCTTGACGGCCGGTTTCAGGCTGCAGAGCGCCAGCAAGGTTCCGGCGCGCTTCGCGGCGCGCGACACCACGAGAAAGACCCGCAAGCCCGCGCTCGACACGTAGTCGAGACCGGCGCAGTCGACGATCAGCCCCGACGGCGCATTCGCGGCGCCCGCGAGCGCATGCTCCAGCTCCGACTGAAACCCCGCGGCGGCACCGAAGTCCAGCCGGCCCTGCGGGGCCGCGAGGATGATGTTGCCGAGCGTCTCGAACCGGGTGTTCACGGGCGCCGGCCCCTCATGGCGGCGCGTGCCAGGCAAGCACGGTCAGCGTGATGTCGTCCGACTGTGGCGCCGCGCCCGCAAAGCCCGCCACGCTGTGACAGATGCGCTCGACCAGGCCTGCCGCAGCGCCGTTGCCGTGCGCTTGGATCTCTGCGATCAGCCGCGGCATGCCGTAGGCCTCGTCCGCGGCATTGAAAGCCTCGGTGATCCCATCGGTGTACAACACCAGCCGGTCGCCCTGCCGCAGCGTCACCGCGTGAGTCGGATAGCGGACTGCCGGCATGGCTCCCAATACCAATCCTCCCTTTCCGTCCAACAGCTCGATCGAGCCCTCCGCCCGTCTCACGCAGGGCGGATTGTGGCCGCCGTTGGCATAGCGCAGCTCGCCGGTCGCGGGATCGAAGACGCCGTAAAACACGGTCACGAACAGATCCATCGGGTTCTGCGTGCACAGGATCTCGTTGGCGCACGACAGGCAATCGCTCGGGTAGGCGTGGTGCATCGCCAGCTCCCGCAGATTGGTGCGTGCCACCGCCATGAAGAACGCCGCCGGAACCCCCTTGCCGGAGACATCCGCCATCACGAGCCCGATGCGCCGGTCCGGCAGCTCGATGAAGTCGTAGAAATCTCCGCCCATGGTGGTGGCCGGGATCATGCGTGCCGCTCCGTCGCAGCCGGGTCTCGTGGGGAACGCCGCGGGCAGGATCGCGATTTGCAGCGCCCGTGCGACCTCTAGCTCGGACTCCAGCTGTCGGCGCGCGTCGATGAGCGCCCGGTTGCGCTCCGCGAGCTCGCGCGTGCGCTCCGTGACGGTCGTCTCGAGGACGCGCCGCTGCAGCTTGAGAACCCGCAGCACACGGAGCACGCGCAGGACTCGCAGAGACCGGGCATCGAGCCCTGCCAGAAAGAAGGGTGCGATGGACAAGAGGTCCACCAGTCCATAGAAGCTGAAGACGAAGGCGGCTTTGCGGGGCGCGACGATGAGGCGCAGCAGGTATTCGAGCGAGAACACGGCAACGACCACGATCTCCGAGATCCGCAGCAGCTGCGCCGCCCACCCCGGCAAGGACGTGGTCGCCTCGAGAACGACCGAGAGAATGCTGACCGCAATCAGCGCCAGGATGAGGTTCTCAAAAGCGCGCGCGGCGGGCCCGTCGCCTCCGACCAGGAGATCCGCAAGAGCGCGCATCCATCCCTTGCGCTCATCCACGCCGGCGTGCGCGAGCCTCGATGCACGCGCCCGGACCGTCACTCGTGCAGCTTCATCTTGCGGAGGAACGCCTCGTAGCGCGGGTCGCCGCGCAAGATGGCGACCAATGGGTCGGCGTTCACCGTGACCAGGCCGCCGTCGCGCTGCCGGTAGGCATGCTCCAGCCACTCGAGCGCACGATCCTTGTCTCCGCACCAGGCATAGGCCTCCGCGAGCTGATAGGCCCCCTCCTTCCAGACCTTGACGGAGGCGTCTTCGATCGTGCGCTTGGACTCCGCCTCCCGGCCGAGCGAGTGCTGCGCCATCGCGGTGCCCGGGAGCAGGAAGGGATCGAACTTGGTTTTCTTGAAGCTTTCCAAGGCCTCCTGAAACTTGCCCTGCAGCAGCTGCAGCAGCCCGAGGTCGTTGAGGACATAGGGCGAATCCGGATTGATCTCGAGCGCTCGAACCAGCGCCTGGTGCGCCCCGTCGTAGTCATGCGCCGCGATCAGTATGTTGGCACGGTCGCCCCATGAGCGGGCCGAGAGCGGGTCGAGCTCCAGCGCCTTCTTGATCGCGGCGATGCTCTCCGCCGGGCGGCCCAGGGTCATGAGCAGATCGGCGTAGCGGCGCTGCGCGTCGCTGTCGCCGGCGTTGAGCGCGATGGCTTTCTCCGTGTCGGCCAAGGCTCCCGGCCAGTCCCAATCGAAATCGTAACGCAGGAAAGCGCGGGCGGCGTAGCCGCCGGACTCGTTGGGCGCGAGTGCGACGGCCTTGTCCGCAGCCGTCCTTGCCCGCTCGAGGCCCGCGCCGTCGCCCTGCATGTCGGCAGCGGTGCTCTCGGCTATCGCGAGCCCGGCATAGGCGCCGGCATAACCCGGATCGAGCGCGATGGCGCGGCGGTACGCATCGATGGAGTGCTGCAAGTCGCTGATCTCGCCGCGGTTGTAGAGCTGCTGGCCCAGGAGAAATTCGTCGTAGGCCTCCGTGCTCGAGGTCCGGTGCGAGGTCTCGGCTTGCTTTCCGGGCGCCAGCTTGAGCTTGAGCGCCTCGACCACCGCCGCCGCGATCTCGTCCTGCACCTTGAATATGTCCTTTGCCTCGCGATCGTACGTCTCGGACCAAAGATGAGACCCGTTGTCGGCGCGGATGAGCTGCGCGCTGATGCGCAGCCGGTCGCCCGACTTGCGCACGCTGCCCTCGAGCAGGTTCGAGACCTTGAGCTGCTTTGCCATGGCCTCGATGGTCTCGTTCTTGCCCTTGAAGTAGAACGAGGAGGTGCGGGCCGGCACGCGCAGGTCGGGCACCTTCGAGAGCATGTCGATCAATTCCTCGGACAATCCATCCGAGAAGTAATCCTGCTCCTTGTCCGAGCTCATGTTGACGAACGGCAGCACCGCGACCGATTGCTCGTGGACGGTGGGTCCCGCGGCGGCCGTCCCGGCCGGCGGGAGCGGCTGGGGCCCGGCTCCCCGAAAATGCAGCCATCCGACCAGCGCGGCCGCGAGCAAGGCCGCCGCACAGCCGGCGAGGAGGATCGCGCGGACGCCCGATCGGCCCGGCGGCGTATGCCGTGGCCCCGCCTGGAGCGCGCCCGCCGCATGGGCCGGCGGGATCGGCCGGGCAGGCACCGCTCTTTCGGGCACCGTGCCCAGAAGAGAGGCAACCCGTTCCGCGAACTCCGGCGCCGTGTTGCCTTCCGGCAGCCGCGTCCATTGCACGTTGCGAAACGCCTCAGGGACGTCCGCCTCACGATCGGTCGTCGCGTCGATCACCACGGGCACGAGGAACGCGACGCGGTCGGACATGTCCGCCGTGCGCTCCACCGCGAGCCGCCACTCGCGGCGAAAGTAGCCCTCAGCCCGGCTCTGGGTGGTCCCGGAGATGATCGGAATGAAAAGAGCGCAGTCGCGGATCTGCCGGCGGATCTTTTGATCCCAGGCATCTCCGCCGCGCAGCTCCGTGGTGTCGAGCCACACCTCGACGCCTCCGCCGCGCAGCGCCTCGCATATCCTTTGAGCCGCGGCCGCGTCCTGGGAGGCATAGCTCAGGAATACGGCCCTCGACGGCTGGGTCATCGGCGCATGGCTCCCTTGCCGGCGGCCTCGGGACCCCGCCGGGGGCGTGGCCGCCCTTGTTATGAGCGCGAGCTTATCCGAAATCGCGTGCCTTCAGGTCCGGCCGCCCAGAAAGCCCAGGAAGCGCCTGACCCCCTCCTCGAGCCGCGCCGGATCATTGGCGATGCACCAGCGCACGAATTGCGGCGTCTCGTCGCCGAACGCCGAGCCTGGCGCCAGTCCGACCCGCGCCTCCGCCACCAACCGCTTGCAGAGCGACAGGCTGTCGGTGATGCCGCGAACGCGAAAGAAGGCGTACATGCCGCCCGGCGCCGGCGCGCCGAGCTCGACACGGTCGCTCTCGGACAGGAGATCGTACAAGTGACGTTGACTCGACCGGAGTTGCGCGACCAGCCCGGCGACTTCCGCCTCGCAGTCGTTCAAGGCGGTGCGGGCTGCGACCTGCACGAAGGCGGGCGCGCAGGAGGTGTTGTATTCCAGGAGCTTCCCATAATCCGCCACGAGATCCTGCGGCATCACCGCCCAGCCGGCGCGCCAGCCCGTCATGCGCCAGGCCTTCGAGAACGAATTGCACCCCACGAACCGGTCGGCGGGATCGATCAGATCGAGGAACGACGGCGCGCAGGCGGCACGAAAGTACACCCGCTCGTAGACGTCATCGGCGATCAGCCACGTCCCGACGCGCCGGCAGCGCTCGAGGATGGCCTCCTGCTCGGGCCGGCTCAGCGTCCATCCGGTCGGATTGTTGGGGCTGTTGACGATCACCGCTGTGACGCCGGGCGTGATCGCATCCAGCAGACGCTGCAGGTCCAGGCTCCAACCGGAATCCCCGAACTGCAGCGCAACGCATTCGACGCTCGCGCCCAGGACCTTCGGTATCTCGCAAAGGTTCGGCCACACCGGCGTGACCGCGACCACCCGGTCTCCCGGGTTTACCAGAGCCTGTGCCGCCAGCATGAGCGCGGACACGCCGGAGCTCGTAACGGCGATTCGATCGCTCGATACGGGCCCGTGCAGCCTGCTCAAGTAGGCCGCGATGTCCCGCCGCAGCTCCGGTAAGCCGAGCGTCGGCGCGTAGAACGTGCGCCCGTCCATCAACGCCGCGGCGCCCGCGGCGCGGATCGGCTCGGGGGTCATGAGGTGCGACTCGCCAAACCAGAAGGGAAGCACGTCGCTCGAGCCGATGGCGGCCTCCGCGACCTCGCGGATCTGGTGATTGCGGAGCGTGCGTACGCCCGGCCTGCTGTATGTCGTGATCAAGGCGCTCTCGCTGCTTTTCCGGCCGGCCCGGCTCCCGCTACTTCTGTTGCAGGCCCGCGTTCGCCTGTTGCAACCAGTCGTCCCGATCCTGCCCCTGCGGCAGTGCCTGTGCCAGGTCGCGCGCCATTGTATAGCTATTGCGCGCTCCCGCGGCATCGCCGGCCTTCGCTTCGGCCTCGGCCAATGCGAGCACGTTGGGCACGAACTGCGGCCTCGCGGCGACGGCGCGGCGCGCGGACTCGAGGCCCGCATCGACGTCGCCGGGCCCGAGCGGCCATCCCGGCGCTCGAATCAGCACCAGCGCACGCACGCGCGCGGGCCCGGCCTGATCGTAGCCCGGATCCGCCGCATCCGCCTTGACGAGCAGATCCAGCATGCTTTTCAACTGATCGAGTGCGCGCGCCGGATGCGCTCTTGCGTCGAGTCCGAGTGCAATCGCACGCTCGTAGAGACAAGGCGCCGCGCCAGGAGCCTGCGCGACGCAGGCGTCCGCGTGACCGAGCGCGTCCTCGGCGAGCTGCGCGCGGAGCTTGGGATCAGGCTCATGGTCGCTGCGCTCGGCGTCGGCGGCCACCGCGGCGGCGAGCTGCTCGACGGTCCCGCCGCCGGGGACGGGCGGCGGTATCGGGTGCGTCGCACGTCCCGCGCAGCCGCCGAGCGCCCACAGCGCGGCGGCGACCGCAAGCGGCCGTGCACTCACGGCGGCGGGAGTTGCGGCAGCTGGGGCATTGCAAAGCCCTGCAGCCGCAGCGCCGCGAGAGCCTCCGCGCTGCCGCCTCCGTGCCCCAGCTTGAGCAATGCCACCTGCAGCTCCTTCGCTCGCGCGGCGGGCAATCGCGACTCGACCACCGCGATCAGGGCGACCGGCAGCTCCGCCGATTGCGTCACCGTCTTGATGCCCGCAGCGAAGGGGAGCGTCGGCAGGGCCGTGGACTGCGATTGATCGAGCAGCGCCACGACCGGCTCCCCGGAGGCCACCCGGCGCAACACCGTCAGGATCTGCGCGGCGGGCTCGATCTTGACCGTCGCCGGCAGCGGCCATGCAGCGAGGGCCGAATGACGCACGAACTCCGGCGCGTATCCCGCAACGCTCAGCAGCGTGTACGCTGCCACCGACTGCGGACCCGACACGCTGCCGGTCTTGGCGACCAGCGACCAGCGCTCGGTGACACCCGTGCCCACCACGTCGGCCTGAGCCAGGGGCGTCAGGTGCAGCTGCGCCGCATGCTGCACGTAGAAAGGATAAGGAACGAAGGTCACGGCGGCATTGGGCGTCGCGAGCTTGTCGAGGCCGCCCTGTTCGGTCGGGTCGTAGACGGCCGTCAGGCTGCCGGCCGGCCAGCCCGCCGCCGTGACGAGCGCCGCCGCGAATTGATCGACCAGGGGTTGCGCGTCGCCGCTCGCGCCGGGGTAACCCGGCGCGCAGAACACCAGGGTCGATGCGGCGGCTGCGGCTAGCAGAGTGGCCATGCGTTTAGGCTATCATTTCCGCACGCCGGCAGCCCATCCGCGGGTGCTCACTTGAGTGGCATTTGAAAAACTTACATTCGATTTTTCTTGCCTTGCTGCGGGGACGATGGTGGATCGTGAGCATCGCTCTCGTCCTCGCCGGCGCGGGCATCTACGGCGCGACGCGCATTCCCAATGACCCCGCCATCGATCGCCTGGTCGGCACGGACGATCAATCGGCGCGCGAGACCGCCGACTTCGAGCGCCTGTATCCCGAGGGCGATCAGGCGTTGCTCATGCTCGAATCCCCCGACCCGCTCGCGCCCGCGCAGCTTCGTGCCGCGGCGTCGCTCGAGCAGCGGCTGAACGCGATTTCCGGCGTCTCGGCACACAGCCTGCTCACCCTGTTCCGCCATGGGAGCCAGGCCGCCGAGATCAGCGCGAGCGAAGCCGGTCGAATCCGCAAGTTCGCGACGGGAACCAAGCTCTTCGACCGCGCCGGGCTCGTCGGCCCGCACTATCTCGGCATCGGGCTCGAGCTGCGTACGAGCTCGCCCGCCGAGCGCGATCGCGCGCTCGCCCAGATCGATGCGGTCGCCCTCCCGCTCGAGAAAACGGGCGGACCGTTCACCGCCGTGCGGCGCGTGGGCGCTCCCTGGCTCGAGGCTTGGCTCGAGCGGCAGACGGGGTCCGCGACCAAGCGCTTCATGCCGCTGTTCGGATTGTTCCTGATTGCGCTGGTGACGATCGTGTATCGCTCGTGGCGGGCACTGCTCGCGATCGTCCTCACGCTCGGCGCCGTGGTCGCCGTGGCGGTCGGGCTCGCCGACCTGACCGGCTGGCCGCACACCGTGGTCTCGACGCTGGTGCCGCTCACCGTGATGGTGACCACGACCGCCACCCTGGTGTACATGCATTCGCGCTTCATGGAGCCGGACGACGAGCCCGACCTGCTCGAGCATCACGTGCGGGCGCTCGTGAACAAGTTCCTGCCCTGCACGGCATCGATGTTCGCGACCGCGGTGGGATTCGCCGCGCTCGCGGTATCCGACATCCGTCCGGTGCGCCAGATGGGACTCTGGACGGCGGCCGGGTTGTTCGTCGCCTGGATCGGCTGCTTCACGCTGTTCCCGGCGCTGCAATCGCTGCTGCGCACGCCGCTGCGATCGCGGGCCGCGGCCCGCCGCGATTGGTTCGTGCCCTGGGTCGACAGGCTCGTGCCCGGCACGCGCCGCTACCGCTGGCTGCTGGTGATCGCCGCGCTCGGCCTCATGGCCTGCGGCGCGGCATCGCTGTTCGGCATTCCGGGCAAGGTCGCGCCGCTCACGCTCGAGACCGATGCATTGACGTACGTCAACCCCAAGGAGCGCATCGCGGAGGATACGCGCCGGTTTCAGCAATCCAACGGTCTCGACGACATCGACCTGTGGGTCCAGACGCCGCCGGGCCATGCGCTCGATGCAGACTTCCTGCGCGCCCTCGAGGACTTGACGCGGCGGCTGGAGCAAAGTCCCGGGATCACCGCGGTCGATGGGCCCACTTCGGTCCTGAAGTGGGCGCGCTACATCGAGTCGGGCTCGGATCAGCTGCCGACCGAGCCGTCCGCGTGGCCGGCGCTCGCCGGCGATCTCGAGCAGATCATGCTCACCGAGCCGGGCGCCCGCCAATACGTCGACATGGCGAACCTAGCGAGCGTGCGTCTCAACATTCGCGGCCGTGCCGAATACTTCGGGCGCACCGGCTCCATGCTGAAGTACGTCGAGCGGACCTGGAACGCCGAGCAAGCCGCGGACCCGGCCTTGCGCTCGGCCACGGGAAAGCTGGTCGGCAAGGGCGTCGTCTCCACGCAGATCACGGCGCGCCTGCTCCCGACTTTGACCGAGAGCTTCGCCATCACCGCGAGCGTGATCTTCTGTGCCTTTCTCGTGGTGTTCCGCAGCCCTTCCGCCCGGCTCATGACCATGATCCCGTCGTTGTTCGCCATCCTGTCGGTGTTCATCGTCATGCGTGTGGCGGCCATTCCGCTCAACATCGCGACGATTCTCATCGGCTCGACCGTGCTGGGCGCGACCGAGAACGACCAGGTGCACTTTTTCTATCACTTTCAGGAGGGACGCTCGACCGGCTCGACGACGGGCGCGCTGCGGCACGCCATGCTCATCGCCGGCCGGCCGATCCTGTTCGCCACCCTGATCAACGCCAGCGGCTTCCTCGCGCTATCGCTCTCGGATCTGCCGCCGATGCGCCAGTTCGGCATCGTCTCCGCGTCGGCGTTCCTGCTCGCCCTGCTCGCCGACTTCACCGCCCTCCCGGGGGCGCTGTGGATCCTGAGCCCTTACGGCCGTCCGTCGCCGGCGCCCACGGAGTGAGAGCGGCCTGATTCCCCGCCGGGGGGAGTCGCATCAGCTCATTCGCAGAACGCTTCAGCGGCAGAAGTTGTCGTGCTCCGTGCACTCGTGCCACGTGTGCTCGTGGTAATAGCGGTGGTGATCGTGATCGTAGTAGCCCTCGCGCGGCTCGGCCACCACGCAGCCGGTCGCGAACACGACCAGAGCCAACGCGACGCAGCCCCGCCCGAGATTTATCAAGTTTTTCATAGTGTCTCCTCCGCAAGGTTTCGAAACCGACGTCCGCCCCGGCGGAGCATCGTCCGCCGAATGGAAGCAGTATGTGCGAGGCGCTCGGGGCCGGGCTGTCAGAAAACACCGCGATGCTGCAGGTGCGCGCTAGAATGCGTCTGTCCGTATCCACGGACAGCAGGCGATTCGCGCCCAGGGGCCCGATGAACGATCAATCCGCCGGCTTTTGGCACGTGGGCGACATCGAGAGCGAGCGCACGCGCCTCGGCAACGCCTACCTCGAGTTCCTGCGCATACCGGCATTGAGCGCCGGCGTCTACGTGCTCGCCGCGGGCGGCGAGGACACCCAGTCGCCGCATCGTGAGGACGAGCTCTACTTCGTGGTGCGGGGCAAGGCCCGGATGCGCGCGGGCTCGGAGGATCGCGCGGTGGAGGCAGGCAGCGTCATATTCGTGGCCGCCGACGCCGAGCACCGCTTCTATGCCATCGAGGAGGAGCTGTCGGTGCTCGTGTTCTTCGCGCCGGCGGAGACGCTCACCTGAGCTCCGAGTATCAGCCGTATCTTGTGCGGGCAGCCGTCGTCCTTCAAATCGATCAGGCCATCGCCCTCGATTAGCTGCGTACCATCCAAATCGACGCGAGCGACGCCCCGGCTGACCCGGTCCGGATTCTCGACCACGATCTCGTAGCGTGCCGATCCATGCTTGAGCAAGATCTCGACGCGGGGCCAATCCGGGGGGATGCAGGGGGTCAGAAGAAGCTTTCCCGCCCGCACCCGCAACCCCAGCATCCATTCGAGACCGGCGCGGTACATCCAGCCCGCTGAGCCTGTGTACCATGTCCAGCCCCCGCGGCCCACATGCGGCGGCACCGAGTAGACATCTGCAGCCGCGACGTAGGGCTCGACCTTGTAGCGCTGCACGTCAGCCCGGCTGCTCGTGTGATTGATCGGATTTAGAAACGAGAAGAGCTTTGCGGACCCCGCTCCATCCCCGAGCAACGCTTGAGCAATCACCGCCCAGGTGGCGGCATGAGTATATTGTCCGCCGTTCTCCCGTATGCCGGGAGGGTACCCCTTGATGTAGCCGGGATCGTGCGCGGTGTGATCGAAGGGCGGTGTAAAGAGCAGTACGAGACCTGCATCGGGCCGGACGAGATGGCTCGTCACGCTTGTCATGGCTTGCGCAGCGCGGGCGGGCTCGCCGGCGCCGGAGATCACGCTCCAGGACTGGGCGATCGAGTCGATCCTGCATTCGTCGCCGGCGGCGGCGCCGAGCGGCGTCCCATCGTCGAAATACCCGCGCCGGTACCAGGCGCCGTCCCAGGCCTTGTCCAGCGACGCCTGCAGCGCTGCCGCATGTGCGAGCCATCGGGCCGCGCGGTCGCTCTCGCCACGCGCCGCGGCCACGGGCGCGAACGACTCGAGTGTTGCCTGGAGGAACCATCCGAGCCAGACGCTCTCGCCCTTGCCCTTCTCGCCGACGCGGTTCATCCCATCGTTCCAGTCGCCCGTTCCAAACAACGGAAGACCGTGCTCGCCGACGCGCAAGGCATGATCGAGCCCCCGAGCGCAGTGCTCGAACAGAGTCGCAGTCTCCTCCGAGATCCCCGGCATGAAGAAGGCGTCGTGCTCGCCGGGTTGCAACGCACGGCCTTCGAGGAACGGAATCCGCTCGTCCAGCACCGCCGCATCACCGCTGGTCTCGATATACTGAATGACGCAGTAGGGCAGCCAGACCACGTCGTCGCTGATCCGGGTTCGCACGCCCTGCCCGGCCGCGCCCACCGTGACCGGAGGGAGCCACCAGTGCTGCACGTCTCCCTCGCTGAATTGCCGCGAGCCCGCGCGGAGCAGATGCTCCCTGGCGAGATCCGGCCTCGCGACGGCGAGCGCCATTCCGTCCTGCAGCTGATCGCGAAAGCCGTAGGCCCCGCTCGCCTGATAGAAGGCCGTCCGTGCCCAGATCCGGCAGACGAGCACCTGATACAGCAGCCAGCGATTGAGCATGAGATCCAATGACCGGTCCGGCGTCTTCACCTGGATGACGCCGAGAACCCGCTCCCAATGCTCGATCACCTCGCGAAAGACGGCGTCCAGATCGGAGCTGCGGAAGCGTATGAGCAGCGCGCGCGCGGCCGCTGCGTCTTGCGCTTCACCGAGGAAGAAAACGACCTCCTTGGTCTGGCCCGGCTCCAGCTCGATCGATGTGCGCAGCGCGCAGCACGGATCGAGACCGGCGCCGGCACGGGCGGCCAGGGGCGCACGGGCGCTCATGGCAGCGGGCATTTCGAGCGTGCCGTGGCGCCCCAGGAATTCGGTGCGGTCCGCGGTCCACTGCGATTGCTCTCCGCGCAGATCCGCGAAGGCGGCTCTCGAGCCGAAGGCGGCGTCCCACGGATTACGGGCGAACAAGCACCCGGTCTCCTCGTCGAGCTCGGTCAGAATGTACGGCGCCGACGCTGCGCGCGACGTGCCGAGCACCCACTCCGCATAAGCGGTGATCGATAGCCGTCGGGTGCGCCGCGAGCCGTTGCGGATGCTCAAGCGGGAGATCTTGATCGGATCGCCCATGGCAACGAACGTGCACAGATCCAGCTCGATGCCGCGCGCGGCCACCTCGAATCTGCTGTACCCCTGCCCGTGGCGGGCTGTATAGGTCGCCCCCGGGTCGCGGATCGGCGCCGCGGTCGGACCCCATACCTCCCCGGTTTCCTCGTCGCGCAGGTACAGCACCTCTCCCGGACGATCCGTGACCGGATCGTTCGACCAGGGGGTGATCTGATGCTCCCTGCTGTTGAGCGACCAGGTGAATCCGCCGCCTTCGGCCGCCACCTGAAATCCGAAGTGCGGATTGGCGATGACGTTGATCCAGGGCGCGGGGGTCGAGCGTCCCGGACCGAGAACGGTCACGTATTCTCTTCCTTGCGACCCGAAGCCTCCCAGGCCATTGAAGAATTCGAGACCGTGCCCGTCGTCCGTTCCCGCAGGCGGGTCCGACGTGGGCGCGCTCTTCGCCGGCGACGAGTTGAGACCGGCGGGCTTGCGCGCACGGTCCAGCTGGTCGGAGAGTCCGCCGCGCCGCGCGGCCAGGACGACGCGCGCGACGGCCGCCAAGAGTCTTCCCGTCTGCTCCGGGATCAGGTCGGCGCGAAGTACGAACACGGCACCTCGTACATCGTGCATGCCGGGCCGGGGTCGCGACTGACTCATCCGCGCCAGAGTCTCGAGCGCGCCCTGCAGATCCTGCACGTAGGACGCAGCGCGCTCGTTGACGATCACCAGATCCGTCGCCAGGCCCTTCATCTGCCAGTACTCGTGCGCCTGAATCAGCTGACGAGCAACGGCAATGTCCTCCATGGCATCGATGCGCAACATCACGATCGGTATGTCGCCCGAGATCCTTTGACTCCACAAGCCTGATTGCGGGCCGCTGCCGTCGCGTATCGAGTTGGATGGCGGCCGCAAGGAGTCATCCGCATAGAGCACATGCCCGGCGAGGCGCTGGAACAGGGCGGCGTCGGCCGAATCGATGCCGAGATGACGAAGTTGCACCTGAGCCTGGGTCCAGGCCAAAGTGGCCGCCCGCGTGAACGAATTGGCCTCGTGGTGCTTGTCGAGCAGGTCGAGCACGGCGTCCCGGGACGGTGCGACACCCGTCCAGAAGTCCACTCGCGCGGTCGCGCCCGCGGCCACGTTGAGCCGGTAGCGAAGGGCAAACACCGGATCCAGGACGGTCCCGACCGTACCGGAGAGCCGGCGTCCGTCCGATACGGCGAGAGGCGATCCGGCTTCACGTCCCCGACCCAGAAAGCGCGCGCGATCCGTCTCGATTTCCGGCTCGCCGGTCAAGTTGCCGTCGACCACCGCGTGATGAGCGGCCCAGATGTCCGGCTCGTCGGGAGCACGCTTGCGGCGCGTGGCCAGCAGCATGCCGCGCTTGGCGAGATATTCCGTTTGTACGAACAGCTTGGAGAAGGTCTGATGCGACGCATCGGCCGCGGGCGGCGCGAGCGCGAGCTCCGAATAGGACGTCACCTCGATCTCCCGATCGCGATGACCGGAATTGGAGATCGACAACCGCCGGACCTCGACGTCGTCCTCGGGCGACACCAATATCTCGAGCGTGGTCGTGATCGCGCCGTCCGTGCGGGTGATTTCCGCACGGTCCTCGGCGAGCGTGACCCGGTAGCTCTCCGGCTCGACCCCGCACGGCTGAAAACCCGCCGACCAGACCGTGCCGGCCGCGACATCGCGCAGAAAGATGTAGCTGCCCGTATCATCCCGCGTCGCGTCCTCGCGCCAGCGGGTCACCGCCACGTCCCGCCAGCGGCTGTAGCCGGAACCGGCGGCCGTGATCATGACCGAGTAGCGGCCGTTCGAGAGCAGATGCGTTTGCGGCGTGGGATCGCCGGTGCCATGCAAACGACGAACTTCGGGCGAACGAGGGGCGGCGAGCGGCGGCGCCGTGCCCACTTCCTCCGCCCTCGGATGGACCATGGAGACATCGCGCGGCGCACGCTCCTGCAGCAACAGTTCGGTCGCCTGAATGCTGGGCTCGGCATGGAAGCGAGCTCGCATTCTGCCGTCGAGCAGCATGTTCGCGAGGGCAACGATGGTCATGCCTTGATGGTGCGCCATGTACGCCCGCACTATCGCAACCTCGGCGCCGTCCGGGATGCGCGAGCGCGTGTAGTCCAGCGCCTCGTAAAAACCGTATCGGCCGCGCGCACCGATGGCGCCGAGTCTCTCGAAATTGCGCGCCGCACGCTCTGGATCGATCATCGCCGCGAGCCCGGTCGCGTACGGCGCGACGACCGTATTCTCGCTCAGGCCGCGCTTGAGCCCCAAGCCTGGAACCCCGAAATTGGAATACTGATAGGTCAGCTCGAGGTCTCGCGCATTGTAGGCGGACTCGGAAATACCCCACGGAATGCCGAGCTTCACTCCATAACGAATCTGCCGCTGCACGACCAGGCGATTCGTCTGCTCCAGCAGGCTGCCGGCCGGCGCGCGCATGACCAGCGACGGCATGAGATATTCGAACATCGAGCCGGACCAGGAAATCAGCGCCGCTCCTCTGCCGATCGGCGTGACCGAGCGGCCGAGGCGAAACCAGTGGCGCGCAGGAATGTCGTTCTTTGCGATGGCGATGAAGCTCGCGAGGCGTGCCTCGGACGCGAGCAAGTCGTAGCGATTCGAGTCGAGCGCTCCATCCGCGGCGCATCCGATCGAGAGAAGCCGGCGTTCTTCGTCGAATAGAAAGCCGAACTGCATTGCATCGGCCATCCTCCGCGCGGTCGCCTCAATGGCCGCCAGCCGCTTTTTCAGATCATCCGCCGCCGCCTGGGTCTGCATGACGTCCCGACGCCAGCTCTCCAACGACCGCCCGGCGGCCTCGGCCCAGAAGAGCAGGTCCGCCGCCGCACCGTCGCCCCACTCGCCGTCCAGCGTTCGGACGATATCGACCAGCGCCCCGGCGAGAGGCACGAGAGCCGTCAATCGGAGGGCGATCCCGGAATTCGCAGCTTCGTCGTGCATCAACGCTCCGGCGAAGCCGGCCAAGGCGGCGTCGATCTGCTCCCGCGACGTGGCGTGCATCCTGCGATCGTCGGGCAGATCTACTCGGGCCGCGCGCGCGAGATCCACCGCATCGCGAATGCCGGCGAAGAGCTCTGCGGATGCGGGCGGCGGATCGATCTCGCCGCGGCAGCCGCTCGCCAGCGCGATGAGGTGCCCCGCAAGATTGCCGCTGTCGACGGTCGAGACGTAACGCGGCTCCAAGGGGCGCAGATCCCGGGTGTCGTACCAGTTGTAGAAGTGACCGCGGTACTGCTCGAGTCGGAGCATGGTTGCGAGCGTCGCCTCCACGCGATCGACGAAGTCGAGGGTGCCCGACCAGCCAAAGTCCCGGGCGCTCACCGCCGACAACAGGTAGAGGCCCATGTTGGTCGGCGACGTTCGATGCGCCACGACGGGCCGCGGATCCTCCTGGAAATTGTCGGGCGGCAACATCTGATCGTCCGCGGTCACGAAGGTCTCGAAGTATCGCCACGTGCGTCGTGCGACGAGCCGCAAGGCGTGGGCATCCGCCGCCGACACGGTCAACCGGCCCGCGACGAGCGGGGATATGCTGATCCAGACCGCCACGGCGGGGGACGCCGCCCAAAGAATCAAAAAAGGCGCCGCAAGCCAGCCGTTGTCCGGCCGGTAGTGCCCGACGATGACGCTGCCGATGGCGCAGATCGCAACGGCGCTCGCCATGCGGCGATAGGCGCTCGGGAGCGAGAGACTCGACTTGAGCCGCGCCTGCGCCGCCGTCATCCACTGAAGCAGATTGCGCCGGCTCACGAACAGGCGAAACAGAGTCCGACCGATCGCATCCACCATCGAGCTCGCCTGATGTGCCAGAAACGTGAGGATGAGAGCCGTCTGCACGGCGCCGAGCCACGCGTCCTTGCGCAAAGCGCGCAGATGGCTGCGAAGCGTCACTCCGGCGCGGCTCGGGACGATTCCGGCGAGAACGGGCAGCAACGCCGGCAATGCGATCGTCGCGGCGATGAAGCCGGTCCACAGGACGGCGGAGGCGCGCGGAAGCAGCCAGCCCGCCAGCAGGGCGGCAACGCCCGCAGGAGCGGACAACGTGCGCCGCAGGTTGTCCAGCATCTTCCACAGGCCGATGAGCGGCAGAGCTCCGCTGCCGCGATCCTCGCCCGCATCGCCCCGGCCGAGTATCCACGGCAACAGCTGCCAATCCCCGCGCGACCAGCGGTGCTGGCGTGCGGCTGCCACGTCATACCGCGCGGGGAATTCCTCGACGACCTCGATGTCGGAGACCAGCCCGGCGCGGGCGAACGTCCCCTCGAAGAGGTCGTGACTGAGCAGTGTCCCATCCGGAACACGCCCGGCGAGTGCCGCTTCGAAGGCGTCGACGTCGTAGATGCCCTTGCCGGCGTAGGAGCCCAGACCAAAGAGATCCTGGTACACGTCGGAGGCAGCCGCCGCGTAGGGATCGATCCCTCCGGCGCCGGAGAACACCCGCTGGAAAAGCGAGCCCTCACGTCCCGTCGGCAGCGAAGGCGAGACCCGCGGCTGCAGCACCGCATAGCCTTCGACGACGTGACCGGTGACCGCATCGAACCTGGGGCGATTCAGCGGATGCGCCATCTTCCCGACGAGACGCCGGACGGCATCTCGCGGCAGCCGCGTATCGGCGTCCAGCGTGACCACGTATCGCACGTCCGGCGGAACGAAGAGGGGGCGCCCGCCGACGCTCACGAAGGTGGTGTCCGGCGCACCCCGCAGCAGTTGATTCAATTCGTGTAATTTGCCGCGCTTGCGCTCCCAACCCATCCATTGCCTTTGGCCCTCGCTCCACACCCGCCGGCGGTGAAGCAGCATGAAGCGCTCGCCGGCGGGCACCGCCCCGTACCGGCGATTGAGGCGCGCAATGCCCTCGACGGCGAGGTCCAGGAGCGCGAGGTCCCTTGCGGTGTGCTCCGCAGGCGCGTCCGTCCAGTCGGAGAGCAGCGCGAAGAACAGCTCGCCCTCCGGCGAGGCGAGATGGTGAATCTCGAGGCGCTCGATCTGTTCCTCGATTGCCGCGGGCGTGGTCAGCAGCGTGGGCACCACGACGATGGTTCGAAGATGAGCGGGAATGCCTTCGCGTAACGCGAGCCCCGCAAGGATCGTCGCACCCCGCCCTCGCATGACGGAGCGGTTTACCAGGGCCATTGCCGCGTCGATCGACGGCACCACGCCCAGGACGCCCAGCAGGGCGAGCCAGGAATGGCCGACGCCCCTCGCCTGCATCTCGATCAGGGGAAGCAGCAGCAGCATGGCGGCGAGCAACAGGACGGCCGCAATGTATTCGGCCGGCCCCTGGGTGGTGAACCGTACGACTGAGCTCCACCTGGACGATCGGTAGCCGATGGCCGCTTCGAAAGCGCGCCGGCCGGCGCCGATCAACCGGTAGCCCGGATCGCGCCTGCGCTCCGCATCGCCGCGCGCGGCCGGCGCGCCCGTGCCGTCGGGCGGCGACGCCGCCCGGGCGATCGCCTGTTCGGTCTTGCCAGATCCGCGCGCCAGTTGCTCTATCGCGCGGCGGTAAAGATCGCGGCTTGCGAAATCCATCGCCGCGAACCCGCTCGTCGAGCACAGCAATTCGTCGACGAGGCTCACGCTCTCGAAGAACTCCGACCAGTCGACATCCGAGAGCAGTCTCATGCTCGTGATGATGTTGCGCACGGTTACGTTCGACGTGCCCTGCCGCTGGTGCTCCTCCTGCACGATCTGATCCGCCGTGGTGCCCTGCGAGTCGAGCCGCGCCCCCAGCCATTGCCGCGCCGGTGTCGTGTTGGGATCCTGATCCCTGAGCCGCAGCACCAGTTGGACGACGAAAGCGGGCGCAAAGGACTCATCGGACGGGTCCCGGCGCGCCAGTGCATCAGGCTCTGCGGCGTATCCGTTGACCCCCAGCAGCCGATCGGCGACGCCGTCCGCGTCCTGTCGCGCGGCACGGCTGCTGACGATGCGCGCCGCCGCGCGGCGCAGGTTCTCGACCAGCACGATGCGAAGCGTGATCGCGACCGCCCACAGCTCCCCGATGGTCAGCGGTTGAACACGCTGATAGGCACGCACGAACGAGCGCAGCGACTCGGGATCGAATCGGCTGTCACTGTGCGCAATGAAAGCCCAGGCCAGACCGAAAACGCGTGGGTAGCCGACGAAGGGGCCGTCCGCGAGCCGCGGCAATTGCCGGTAGAAGCCCGGCGGCAGATCGGCCCGAATCTCGCGGATCTGCTCCTCGACGAGATGGTAATTGTCGAGGAGCCACTCCGCGGCCGGCGTTATCGACCGGCCTTCTCCAACTGCAGCACCGATCGACCGGTATGCCGCGAGCAGAACGCCCTCGTTCTCCTTCAGCCGGGCGTTGAGCGAACGCCCGGCCCAGCGCCGCCGCGTTACCTGCTGAGCGGCCGCCAGACTCGCGGCATGCTGCTCGAGCCGCTCTTTGCTGAAGAGCTCGGCGCGAAGAATCTCATCGTTGTCCCAGGGCGAGACCGGTTGCCTGCGCAAGACCATGCGTCGTCGTCTCGTGGTCATGGCCACGTTCCCTACTTCTCCTCCCTGAACACTTCCTTCACCGTCTTGATCAATCCCGCGTCCTGCACGGCGTACCCCGGCAGCACGGAGATTGCCTGATGGAATTCCGCGCTCTTCACGATCTCGACGACGCGCTTCATCACGTCGAGCTCGAGCAGCTGCCGCTGGCACACGAAGAAGTAGTCCTCGGTCAGGAGGCGCACGAAGTCCAGATCGAATTGCTTGGCCGCCGCCTCGACGCCGAAGCTCACGTCCGCCATGTCGCTCGCGACATAGGCCGCCACCGCGGCGTGGGTGAATTCCACGCGTCCGTAGCCGTTGATCCGCGACCCGTCGATGCCGCGCTGCGCAAGCAGCTGCTCGAGCAGCAGCCGCGTGCCGGACACCGCGTCGCGATTGACGAAACGGATCTCGGGATCGAGCAGGCGCTCGAGCGTGTCGATTTTCAGCGGGTTGCCGCGCTTGACCATGAGGCCCATCTCGCGCGTCACGAAGCTGACGACCCGATGCTGGGTGGGCGACAGCCAGTCCTTGCACGCCGCGATGCTGCGCGGGCGCAGGTCTCCCTGCGGCAGATGCATGCCCGCGAGGTCGCATTCGCCGCGCGATAGCGACGCGAGCGAGGTCTGATTGCTGACGTAGCGAAGGTCGACGCCGATGTTCGAGTCGCGGCTCAACATGTCGCGCAGCTTCTCGACCGCGAAACCATGGCTCGCGTGGACTCGCAGGGTCTGCGCGCTGTGCGGCAGGAACTGGTTGATCTCGGTCTCGAGCTCCTGCGAGAGATTCTCGAGCTGCGGCTTCAGGCGTGCGCGCAAGCGCTGTCCCGCCCACACGAGCTTCTCGCCGAGCGGCGTGAGCGTGGTCCCGCGGCCGCGGCGGCGGTCCACCAGCGGCGCTTCGAAGAACGCCGACCACTTCTCGATCAGGTTCCACGCATGGCGATACGACATGTTCGCCTGGCCGGCGGCGCGCGTGATCTTGCCGGTCGCGCGGACCTCGTTGAGGAAGTCGAGCATCACCAGCATGGACTTCGAATCCTGGGTCTTGGTGAAGCGCCAGACGGGCTCGATCTCGATCCGGATCGTCATGAGCCCGCCTCTGCGGCGCCGCGTGCGCCGGACGGCCGGGCGCGCAGACCGAACGCCCTCGAATATGTTCTATTTTGCATATACTCGACCTCGATAACCGGCACTTGAATTCATATCTTACGACACCAGTTTAGGCAAGAATTATCATATTTTTCTCGGAATAAATCGCTCGTATTATCCAAACCAAGTGTCGAGCCACTGCATCTTTCACGGGTATTATATATGAATTCAGTTGCCTATTCTGTCGCGACCGAGCCGGCGCTGCTTGTCGAGGGCACCCAGGACCTCCTCATCGACGGCAAGCGGGTCGCGCCCGCCTCGGGCCGGTATTTCGACAGCCTGAACCCCGCCACCGAGCAGTCGATCGCCAGGGTCGCGGAGGCCGACGCCGCCGACATCGATGCCGCCGTTCGCTCGGCGCGCAAAGCGCTCACCAGAGCATGGGGACGCATGCGCGCCGCCGACCGCGGCGCCCTGCTGCTCAAGTTCGCGGACGCCATCCGCGGGTCGCAGGAGGAGCTGATCCGGGTCGAGAGCCTGGACTCCGGCAAGCCCGTGTCCGCGATCCGCCGCCAGGATCTGCCCGCGGTGCTCGACACGTTGACGTACTACGCCGGCTGGGCCGACAAGATCAACGGGCAGGTATTGCCGGTGCGCGGCGACGCGCTCACCTACACCGTGCGCGAGCCCGTCGGCGTCGTCGGCGCCATCGTGCCCTGGAACTTTCCGCTGATGATCGGCATGTGGAAGATTGCGCCTGCCCTCGCCTGCGGGTGCACGGTCGTGCTCAAACCCGCCGAGATCACGCCGCTGACCGCGCTCATGCTCGGCGAGCTCGCGCTCGAGGCCGGCATTCCTGCCGGCGTGCTGAACGTGGTGCCCGGCTTCGGCAAGATCGCGGGACAAGCCCTGGTCGACCACCCGGACGTGGACAAGGTGACTTTCACCGGGTCCCCGGGGGTGGGACGCCAGATCCTGCGCAGCGCCGCCGGCAATCTCAAGCGCGTGACGCTCGAGCTCGGCGGGAAGTCCGCGAACGTCATCTTTCCGGACGCCGATCTCGATTCCGCCGCCAAGGCGGCGGCCTCGGGGATTTTCTTCAATTCCGGGCAGGTGTGCTCGGCCGGCTCGCGGATCCTCGTTCATGCGGACGTGCATGAAGAGGTGGTCGAGCGCGTGGCCGCCCGCGCCCGGGCGATGCGCATCGGCGATCCCAGCGACGCCACGACCGCAATGGGCCCGCTCGTCTCGGCGACGCAGATGAAGCGCGTGCTCGATTACATCGACATCGGCCGGCGCGAGGGCGCGACTGTCGTCGCCGGCGGCAGCCGCCGCGGCGATCTCGGCTACTTCGTGAGCCCGACCGTGTTCTCGGGCGTGCGCCACGAAATGCGCATCTCCCAGGAGGAGATCTTCGGACCGGTCGCGTCGATCATCCCGTTCGAGACCGAGGATCAGGCTCTGGAAATCGCCAACGGCACGGTGTACAGCCTTGCCGCCGGCGTGTGGAGCGCCGACATCGGGCGCGTGCATCGCTTTGCGAAGGGTCTCAAGGCCGGCACCGTTTGGGTGAACACCTTCGGTCCCACCGACGTCCGGCTGCCCTGGGGCGGCGCGCGCGACTCGGGCTTCGGCCGCGAGCATGGCGAGGCCGCGATCGAGAACTTCACCGAGCCGAAGGTCGTCTGGATCAATACCGGCCGCTGATCGCGAGGACGCGGAACAGGACGAACGCTCCGGGTGCTGATCGCGACGGCGGGTGACCGGGAAAACGGTCCGGCCGCCGATCGCGGGACCGTGAGTTCTTGCGGACGCTCCGCTCGGGCCCGCGGGGTCTCCCGAGGCTCGTCGTGCCAGCCGGGGCTGGCTTTGGCGGGCGAGTTCAAGCATCGTTAGCCCTCGCGCTCGAGGGGGGACACGCTT
Organism: Steroidobacteraceae bacterium; assembly: GCA_036272295.1. Classification (GTDB taxonomy): domain Bacteria; phylum Pseudomonadota; class Gammaproteobacteria; order Steroidobacterales; family Steroidobacteraceae; genus Bog-1198. Next base: position 24,272 of record DATAYZ010000090.1, on the reverse strand, counting down.
GGGATTCGCCGCACACTGGATACTCGATCCGTCGGTCAAGTATCTGAACCATGGATCGTACGGCGCCTGTCCGAGGGCGGTGCTCGACGTCCAGGCTGCGCTGCGCGAGGAGCTGGAGCGCGAGCCCGTCGACTTCCTCGCCGCGACGCTTCCCGCCCGCCTCGGTGCCGCGCGCGAGTCTCTCGCGGCTTTTCTCGGCGCCTCTCCCGAGGATCTGGTGTTCGTCTCGAACGCCACTTCCGGCGTCAACGCGGTGCTGCGCTCGCTGCGGTTCGAGCCGGGCGACGAGCTCCTGCTCACCACGCACACTTACGCCGCCTGCAAGAAAACCATCGACTTCGTCGCAAGCCGCACGGGGCTTCGCCCGGTCGTGGCCGAGCTGCCGTTTCCGCTGAGCAATGAGGAGCAGGTGGTCGCCGCGGTGCGCGCCTGCATCTCGCCGCGCACCCGCCTGGCGCTCATGGACCACGTGACCAGCCCCACCGCGCTGGTGCTGCCGATCGCGCGGCTGGTGCGCGAGCTCGAGGCCGCCGGCATCGATACGCTCGTCGACGGCGCCCACGCGCCCGGCATGGTGCCGCTCGCGCTGACCGAGCTCGGCGCCGCCTATTACACCGGCAATGCCCACAAGTGGCTCTGCGCCCCCAAGGGGGCGGCGTTCCTGCACGTGCGCCGCGACCGGCAGGCAGCGCTGCACCCGAACGTCATCAGCCATGGCTACAGCGCAGGGTTTCACGAGGAATTCGACTGGACCGGCACGTGCGATCCGACCGCATGGCTCTGCATTCCGGACAGCATCCGCTTCCTCGCGAGCCTCGTTCCCGGAGGCTGGCCCGGGATCATGGCGGTGAACCACGCGCTTGTGCTCGAGGCGCGCGACCTGCTGCTCGAGGCATGCGGCATCCCCGCGCCGTGTCCGGACGAGATGCTGGGCTCGATGGCCGCGTTGCCGCTGCCGGCGCCGGCGCGCGGATCGCCGGCGGAGCGGCTGGATTTCCGGGGGCTGCACGACTGGTTTCGCGCGCGGTCGGTCGAGACCTGGGTGTACCCGCACCCGCTCCCCCTCATCCGCATCTCCGCGCAGCTCTACAACACCCGCGATGAGTTCGTGCAGCTCGCACGGCTCCTCGGCGAAGCGCTGCATGGCGGATGACGCCGGCTCCGCGATTCGCGCGCGGCTGTCGACGTTCGACACCGCCATGGTGGTGTTCAGCCTCGTGGTCGGCATCGGCATCTTTCGTACGCCGGCCATCGTCGCCAGAGCGGCCGGGAGCACCGCTCTCTTCTATGGGGCGTGGATAGCAGGAGGCCTCATCAGCCTGATCGGCGCGTTCACGTTCGCGGAGATCGGCTCGCGCTACCCCCGTGCCGGCGGGTACTACCGGGTGGTCGCCGACTGCTACCATCCGACGTTCGCGTTCATGCTCAACTGGGCGCAAACGCTCATGCAGGGAGCCAGCGCCGCGGGCGTGGCCTTCATCGGCGCCGACTATCTCATGCCCGTGGTGCTGCCGCCGTCCTGGCGGACCGCGCACGCCTCGCTCACGCTCGCCTGCGGCACCATGCTGGTGCTGCTCGCGATGAACTATCGGGGCGTGCGCATGGGGGCGCGGACGCAGAATCTGCTCTCGCTGCTCAAGATATTCATGATGCTCGGCCTTGCCCTGCTCGCGCTGCTGCTCGCGCCGCGCTTCGCCGGCCCGGACGCGGCGCCTTCCCGGCCGTCGCTTCTCGCGCTCGGCTCCGCCCTCATACCCTGCTTCTACGCCTATGGCGGGTACCAGCTCACCATGAACCTGGGTGCCGACGTGCGGGACGCCCGGCGCCGCCTGCCGATCGGGATCGCGGCCGGCGTGCTGACCGTGCTGGCGCTCTACCTGCTCCTCAACGTCGCGTATCAGCGCGTGCTCGGCACCGCCGGGATCGCCGCCTCGACACTGCCCGCGGCGGCCATCTCGCGCGCGACCTTCGGCCCGTTCGGCGAGGCCGTGATCTCGGTCGCGGTGTTCTTCTCGGCGGCCGGCTTCGTCAACGCCATCATCATGCAGATGCCGCGCAGCTTCTACGCCATGGCTCAGGACGGCGTCCTGCCGCGCAGCTTCCTCGCCGTGAATCCGCAGACCCAGGTACAGGAGACCGGGCTGATCTTCTTCGGCGTGACCATGCTCGTGCCGGCTTTCCTGCTCGGCTCGTTCGACAAGCTCCTGAGCTACGTGATCTTCACGGACACGCTCACCATTGCCGTGGTCGCCTCGACGCTGTTCGTGCTGCGCCGTCGGCACATCGGGGACGGCGGATTCATGCTGCGCGGCTACCCCGTGCTGCCGCTCCTCTACATCGCGTGCCTGATCGGTGTCGCCGCGCGCGACCTCGCCCTCGAGCCGGTGGTGACCCTCTCGGGAATCGTCGTGCTGCTGACCGGCTGGCCGCTATTTCGGCTGGGAAAGCGGCTGTTTCGCGCGCGCGGCGCGCATGCGCCGCACCGTGGCGTCGAATAGCAGCCGCGCGACCTTGATGCCGGCCCCGAGGTCGAGAACGACGTCGCGGCAGCGGCGCTGCACGGACTCGGTCAGGGGCACGTCCTCGCCCGCCATCGCGGACGACCGGCACTGGATCTCGGCGGCTCGCTGCACGGTCCAGAGCAGCATGAAGGTCACGGGAATGTCGCGCTCGCACACGGCGACCCCGTGGTTGCGCAGCACCAGCACGTGCTTGTCGCCGAGGCTCGCGAGCATGCGCTCGCGCTCTTCCGCATAGAGCGTGATTCCCTCGAAATCGTGATAGCCGACGCGGCCGAAGAACTGCGCGCCGTAGAAGTTGCCGTGATCGAATCCGCCCCGCTTCATGGCGACCGCGGACACCGCGGTGGTGTGCGTGTGCGCGACGCAGGCGACGTCGGCGCGAGCCTGATGGATCGCGCCGTGCAGCGCGAAGCCGGCCGGGTTCGCCTCATACCGGGAGGGCTCCACCAGCCGGCCGTCGACACCCACCTTCAGCAGGTGGTCCGGCGTGATCTCGTAGTAGTTCAAGCCGAACGGATTGACCAGATAGTGGTGCTCCGCTCCCGGCAGGCGCACCGAGATGTGGTTGAAGATGAGCTCGCTCCATCCCATGAACTCGACCAGATGATAGAAGTCGGTGAGCTCGCGCCGCAGACGGCGCTCCTCGGCATTGGCTGGTGACGGTTCCGGTGCTGACATGGCGATACTCCTCAGGGAACCTCGCCCCATTCGGGGAATGCGGCGAGCGCGTCCACATAGTTGTGGATCACGTCGGTGTGCGCGTCTTCCTGCCAGCCGCCCGGGGCCGGATTCTGCGGCACGTCGCGCGGGCGGCCCAGCTCATCGATCGAGTAGAGCGTGAAGGTGAGGGCCTGATGCGCCTCCTCGGCGAGGCCGGCGGACGCGGCCGCCTTTGCATAGAGCGCCAGCACGGCCCCGTAGGTCGAATTGATGCCGCCCCAGGCCTGGTGGTCCTCGTCCTGCTCGTGGCAAACCGTGACCCCGCACTCCTGATGCGTGAAGGTCCGCCGCACGAAGCCGATCAGCGCGCCGGCCAGCGTCAGCCATTGCGGGTCGAGCGCGTCGCGAGCCTCCAGGAGATAGCGCGCCAGGTTGAGAGGCGCCCACGCGGAGCGGTTGGTCGGTGTGTCGTGATCCTCGAAGAATTGCGCGAACAGCCTGCCGTCGGCCGCCGCGCTCGGGATCTGGCGCCCGCGGATCCAACGCCACAGCGCATCGCGGGCGGCGGAGAATTCCGGATACCCATGACCGAGCAGCGCGTCGTACAGCCGCAAGATATAGACCATGTTGCCGGATACCGGTCCCCGTCCCTCGCCGCTGCGGTAGTCGGCCCGAAACGGCCAGGGCGAGCGTGCTTCGTCGCCCTCGCTCTGATTGGACGCCAGTACGCGCGCGTTCTGCACCGCCTGCTCGAGGTACCGGCGCTCCCCCGACGCCTCGAAGAGTTGCGCGAGCGCATAGCCGGCGATGCCGCCCTTGTCGGGCTCGATCTCATGGGGACGATCGGCCTGGCATCCGCAGTCCGGCGGCAGCGGAAACTGATCCCGCTTCCCGGTGGACCGCGTGAAGGCGGGATACGCACCCTCGTTCGGCGTGAGCGTCTCCTTGACCAGATAGTTGCCGATCGCGCACGCGGTCCGGAGGTATGCGGGCTCGCTCTTGCCCGACAGCTCGTCGTATTTGAGATACGACAGGATGCCCGTGCCGGCTTGCGTGGACGGAATCGTGTCGGTGCGGTCGCGGCTCGGGATCCATTCGGCGTCGAGAAATGTGACGTAGGCAAAACGTGGATAGCCACGGTCGGCGGGGCACGACTGGTAGAAGCGCATCTCGCGATCCAGAGCCGCAATCCATGGAGTCCATGGAAGCAGCCGGCCGTCGGAGTCGACGCGCAGATCGTGGCCGGCGAGACCCTTCGGTGTTTGCGCCTGCAACATGACCGAAGTGTACACTGACGGCACCATCGGAATCCGGAGCTGCACATGGGGACTCGCGTATCCTTGACTTCGCTGGCCGGCGCGCTCGCACTCACGGTGTCGGCGGCAGGCGCGGCGGCGTCCGCGCATGGCGACAAGGCGGCCTCCGCCGCGCAGGGCGACTCCGAGTTCCAGGCGCTCTACAAGCAGCTCATAGAGATCAACACGACGCGCTCGGTCGGCAGCTGCACGCGCGCGGCGCAGGCGATGCGCGCCCGGCTGATCGCGGCGGGCATACCGCAATCCGACACGCAGATCCTGGCGCCGCCCGATCGGCCGAACGACGGCGCGCTGATCGCCGTGCTGCACGGTCGCGACCGCGCGGCCAAGGCCATCCTCGTGCTCGCGCACATCGACGTCGTCGAAGCGAAGCGCGAGGATTGGGAACGCGATCCGTTCACCCTGGTGGAGGAGAACGGCTGGTACTACGCACGCGGCGCATCCGACGACAAGGCCATGGCCGCGGCATTCACCGACAATCTGATCCGGTACGTCCGCGAGGGCTTCAAGCCGCGCCGCGACATCAAGCTGGCGCTGACCTGCGGCGAGGAGACCTCCGAGGTGTTCAACAGCGTGCGCTGGCTGACCGACACGCAGCCCAAGGTCCTCGATGCCGAATTCGCGCTCAACGAGGGCGCGGGCGGCGAGCTCGACGCGAGCGGCAAGCCGATCGCGCTGCAGATCCAGGCGGGCGAGAAGGTCTATCAGGACTTCGCGCTCGACGCGAGCGACGTTGGCGGCCACAGCTCGAGACCGACCAAGAACAATCCCATCACCCGTCTCGCGATCGGGCTCGCAAAGCTCGGCGCCTACAACTTTCCGGTCGAATTCAATCAGGTGACGCGCGGCTACTTCGAGGCGCAGCTCAAGCTGGTCCCGCCGCAGACCGCCGCCGACATCCGCGCCGTGCTCGCAAATCCGCGCGACGAAGCCGCCGCCGAGCGGCTCTGGGCCGTGAATGCCGGCTGGAACGGCTCGCTGCGCACCACGTGCGTGGTCACCGAGATCAACGGCGGACACGCACCGAACGCCCTTCCCCAGCACGTGCGCGCGAACGTCAATTGCCGCATTCTCCCGGGCGTCCCGATCGCCGACGTGCAGAAGCGCCTCGCCGACGTGCTGAGCGACGACAAGATCACCGTCGCGCCGACGGGCGAGGCCGGCATGCAGTCGCCGCCGCCGCCGCTCGACGAGCGCATCCTCGCGCCGGTACGCAAGGTCGCGGCCGAGATCTGGCCGGGCGTCGCCATCGTGCCCACCATGACCACGGGCGCGACCGACGGCCGGTTCCTCAACGCCAAGGGCATTCCGACCTACGGCCTGTCCGGCATGTTCCACGACGCGGAAGGCTCGCGCGCTCACGGACTGAACGAGCGCATCCGCGTGAAATCGCTGCTCGACGGCCGCCGCTTCCTCTATGAGGTCGTCAAGCTCTATGCCAACGGCGCCGGCTGAAGCGTCGATCGCCGCCCGCCTCGATCGCCTGCCCGCATCGCGCGCGATGTGGCGCATCGTGCTGCTGATCTCCCTCGGTTGCGTGTTCGAGTTCTATGACCTGTTCCTGACCGCCTACGTCGCGCCCGGCATGATCGCGAACGGTCTGTTCGCCCCGTCCTCGCTCGGGCCGCTCGCGGCACTGGCCTCGATCCGCGTCGCGGGATTCGGCACCTTCGTGTTCGCGACTTTCGCGGGACTCTGGCTCGGCGTCGTCGTGCTCGGCTCCGCGGCCGATCGCTACGGCCGCAAGGCCGTGTTCACCGCATCGCTCGTCGGCTACTGCGCATGCACTTTCGTCATGGCCTTCCAGCAGAACGGGTTCTGGCTCGTGATCTGGCGCTTCGCGGCGGGGATCGGCTTCGGCGTGCAGCTCGTGACCGTCGACACCTACATCGCCGAGCTCGTGCCCAGATCGCAGCGCGGTCGCGCCTTTGCCGTCAATCAGCTCGTCTCTTTCTCCGTGATTCCCCTGGTCGCGCTGCTCGGATGGCTGCTGGTTCCACGGGCGCCGCTGGGTCTGGAGGGCTGGCGCTGGGTGGTGCTGTTCGGCTCGATGGGCGCGCTCGCGGTCTGGGCGCTGCGCGGCGGGATTCCGGAAAGCCCCCGCTGGCTCGCGAGCCGCGGGCGGCTCGCCGAGGCGGACGCCATCGTCGCGGGCCTGGAGGCCGCCGCCGAGCCGGAGCACGGACGAGCGCGTGCCTCCGCCGCCGACGAACAGTCGTACGTGGCGGCCGGGCAAGCGCCTGCCGCCGCCGAGCCTGGCATCGCGGCGCCGCCGCAGACCGGCCCGTCGGGATCGGCCGAGCCGCGCCGCGAGGTGCGCCTCCGCGAGATCTTCGCGCGCCGCTATCGGGGCCGCACGCTCATGCTGTCGGTGTTCAACGCCGCCCAGGTGATCGGATTCTACGGGTTCAACTCCTGGATCCCGACGCTGCTGGTCGCGCGCGGCATCAACGTCACACACGGGCTGCAATACGCCTTCGTCATCGCGCTTGCGCAGCCGGTGGGCCCGCTGCTGGGCGCGCTGTTTGCCGACCGCATCGAGCGCAAGACGCAGATCGTGGCCGGTCTCGGCGGCATGGCCGCGGCGATGAGCGCGTTCGCGGCGGCCTCGGCACCGGCGGCCCTGATCGCGTTCGGCGTCGCGTTCACGCTCTGTGCCAACGTCATGTCCTTCGCGTACCACGGCTATCAGGCGGAGCTGTTTCCGACGCGGATTCGCTCGCGCGCAGTCGGCTTCGTATATTCGTGGAGCCGGCTGGCCGCGGCTTTCTCCGGCCTGATCGTCGGAGCGCTCCTCGGTGAAGGCGGCGTCCCGGCCGTCGCAACTTTCATCGGGTCGAGCCTCCTCGTCGGCATCGCGGCGATCGCGCTGTTCGGCCCCGCGACGCGCGGGCTCACGCTCGAGCAGCTGAGCGCGGCGGCGCCGTAGAGGCAACGTGGTAAAACCGGCGATGCGCGGGAGTCGAATTCTGCCTGCGTCTCCCCGCACGCAGCCGCGGCGGCTGCAATGCAACGGCCGCCGCGATTGATGCGGGCTATCGACGTGATAGAGACCGCCAATTTGACTTGGCGCCGCGGCAAGGTCTAACTTGCTTGGAATCTTTTGTTGAGTCGTACGTCCCCTCGGGTGGAGGAATGAAGTCATGAATTTGAAAGGCAGCAAGACGGAAAAGAACTTGAAGGACGCATTCGCAGGCGAGTCGCAGGCGAATCGGCGCTATCTGTATTTCGCAGCCAAGGCCGACGTCGAAGGCTTCAACGACGTGTCCGCGGTGTTCCGTTCCACGGCCGAAGGCGAGACCGGACACGCGCACGGTCACCTCGAGTATCTGGAGGCGGTCGGCGACCCGGCGACGGGGCTGCCGATCGGTGCCACCAACTTGAATCTGAAGGCCGCGATCGCGGGCGAGACGCACGAATACACGGACATGTATCCGGGCATGGCCAAGAGCGCGCGCGACGAAGGCTTCGGCGAGATTGCCGACTGGTTCGAGACGCTCGCCAAGGCGGAGCGCTCGCACGCCAACCGCTTCCAGAAGGCGCTCGACAGCATCGGCTGAGGTTTTGCGTAGGTCCTGAGGCAGCGGGCCCCTTCGACCGGGGCCCGCGCCGTTTTGGAGGCACCGTGTCCGACGCCGAGGTCAAGGCAGGCCGCGAAGGCAATCTGGAAGCTCCCACGCGGCATGCCCTGGCATGGCGCGATGCGGGGTTCTACGATCCCGCCGCGCTCGAAAAGGAGCTCGAGCGCGTGTTCGACATCTGTCACGGGTGTCGCCGCTGCTTCAATCTGTGCAATTCCTTTCCCACGCTCTTCGATCTGGTCGACGCGTCGAAGACCGGCGAGGTCGACGGGGTCGCCAAGAGCGACTTCGGCAAGGTGGTCGACCAATGCTACCTGTGCGACATGTGCTACATGACCAAGTGTCCGTACGTGCCGCCGCATCCGTGGAACGTGGATTTCCCGCACTTGATGCTGCGCGCCAAGGCGGTCAAGAACAGGAACGGCGGCGTCCGGTGGCGCGACAAGATCCTGAGCTCGACCGACGCCGTCGGCAGCATTGCCGGCATTCCCGTGGTCGTGGAGATGGTCAACGCGGTGAATCGCAGCACGCTCGGGCGCAAGGTGCTGGATGTCGCGCTCGGGGTCCATCCCGACGCGCCGGTGCCGGAGTACCGCTCGGACACGCTGCGCAAGCAATTGCGCAAGCGCAGGCAGGCGCCCTCCGTCGCGACGCCTGCCGGAGCGACGCGGGGCAAGGTCGTGTTGTTCACGACCTGCTACGGCAATCGCAACGAGCCGGACATCGGTCTCGACCTGGTCCGCGTGTTCGAGCACAACGGCATCGAGGTGTCGCTCGCCGAGCGTGAGAATTGCTGCGGCATGCCCAAGCTCGAGCTCGGCGATCTCGACGCCGTGGCCGATCTCAAGGCGCGCAACGTGCCGCCGCTGCTTGCCATGCTCGACCGGGGTTACGACATCGTCGCGCCGATTCCATCCTGCGTGTTGATGTTCAAGCAGGAGCTGCCGCTCATGTTTCCGGATGACGCGGACATCGCGCGCATCAAGCGCAGCATCTTCGATCCGTTCGAATACCTGTCCTTGCGGCACAAGTCCGGCTCGATGCGCACGGACTTCAAGCGCTCACTCGGCCGGGTGACCTATCACGTCCCCTGCCATCTGCGGGTGCAGAATCTCGGCCTGAAGACACGTGACATATTGCAGCTGATCCCGGACACCACCATCGAGCCGGTCGAGCGCTGCTCGGGTCACGACGGCACTTATGGGGTGAAGCGCGAATTCCGCGATGCGTCCATGAAGATCGCCAAGCCCGTCATCCAGCGAGTGCAGTCGGCCGCAGCCGACTTCTATGCGAGCGATTGCCCCATGGCCGGCCGCCAGATCGAGAGCGGCATGCCGGGCGGGGCCGCCCCCACCCATCCGCTGACCCTCCTGCGCATGGCCTACGGCCTCCCGGGCTCCCCATGAAAAAGCTCACCCGCGCCGATCTTCTCAGCCTCGAGCAGTACTCCGCCGAGCGCAAGACTTTGCGTTCCGAAGTGATCCGGCACAAGCAGCTGCGCAACGTCCAGGTCGGACCCAGCATGACCTGGTGCTTCGAGGACAGGACGACCATCCGCTACCAGGTCCTCGAGATGCTGCGCGCCGAGCGCATTTTCGAGAGCGAGGGAATCCAGCAGGAGCTTGACGCTTACAACCCCTTGATTCCAGACGGCCGCAACTGGAAGGTGACGCTGCTGCTCGAGTTTCCGGACCCGGAGGAGCGGCGCGGCGTGCTGCAACGCCTGATCGGCGTCGAGGACCGTTGCTGGGTCCAGGTCGCCCAGCACGAGCGCGTTTTCGCCGTCGCCGACGAGGACATGGATCGGGAGACCGCGGAAAAGACCTCGGCCGTGCATTTTTTACGTTTCGAGCTCTCCGGCTCCATGGTGGAAACCCTGAAGGCGGGGGCCGCCCTCGCTGTCGGGGTCGATCATGAGCAATATCGCCATACGGTGGGGCTGCCGGAAGCCGTCCGCGACACCCTGGCGCGGGACCTCGACTAGGTAGCAAAGACCCTGCCGCCCATGCCTTCCCTAATAGCGCAAAGTCGTCTAGCCTGATCTCCGGCGTGCGATGGCGAAGGGAGCGCTCCGCCCGCTCGAGTGTTGGAATCTTCGGGGCCGTCCCCTGTCACATTCGGTACGACCCTGCTGAGGACCGTCAAAGCGCGTCTTGAGTGAGCCCAAACAACAACTAACGCCCCGCCCCGGATCGCGCGGTCGGGGTGCCATTCTGATCTGGCTCGATGCGCTCGCCGGGAGCTTGTGCACGCCGGACGAGTTCCTGCGCGCCATGCACGAGCAGTTCCCCGGCACGGCCGACGACGGCAACTGGGAGATACTGGCGCTGCTCGATCAATATTTCCGGCTGGGCAAGATCAGCGCCGAAGTGTTCCGCACCGTGAAGGTCGGCATCGAGGATTCGGCGTTCGGCGCACACGAGAGCTCGACGCGCGCCCCCACGCCTACGGCGACCGACGTGGTGTACTCACCGCCGCGCGCCAACGGCGCGGGCGCACATGCACCCCACGCCGCCGCCGCGCGCTCGAGCGCCGGCGATGCGGCGGCCAATGGCGACGCTGCGAGCACCCGCAGCCGGGACGCCTTCACGACCACCGCGCCCGTCGATCCGTCGGCATCCGCGGACCTCGCCCCGGGTGACTCCTCGAACGACACGGTAAGGGTGACGCCGATCGGCGCTGCCCAGCGGCCCGCGTTTCAATCCCAGATGCTTCCACGCCTGGTCGCTTCCATGGGGATCACGCCGCCGTCGGCGGCCGCCGCGGCCGCGCACGCCGAGACGGATTCGGCACCGCGCGCGACCGAGGTCGATGAGTCCCGCGGAACCCCGCGCGACATCGGAGTCGGCGACGTGCTGCGCGACCGATACCGGATACGGCGCCTGCTCGGCCAGGGCGGCATGGGCACCGTGTTCGAGGCCACCGACACCTACCGGCTGGACCTCCCCGGCGAGGGCCAGCGCGTCGCCATGAAGGTGCTGCACACGGACGTTGCCAGGCGCGAGGAGCTGCTCGCCGAGCTGCAGGTCGAGTTCCAGCTGCTGCAATCCTTGTCGCACCCTAACATCGTGCGCGTTCATGAGTTCGATCGCGACAGGGACATCGCGTTCCTCACCATGGAGCTCCTGAGCGGCACCCCGCTCGCCCGCATCCTGTCCGAGCGCAACGGCATACCGCTGCCGCGCCGCTATTCGTTCGCCTTGGTCCGCGATCTTGGCGGCGCACTGGTGTACGCGCACGAGCATGGCGTCGTGCACGGCGACATCAAGCCGCAGAACATCTTCGTGACCAACGACGGCGAGCTGCGCGTATTGGACTTCGGTGCGACCTCCAAGCTCAACCCGGTGGCAACGCCCGGATATGCGAGCTGCCAGGTGCTCGAGGGTCATCACCCGGATCGGCGTGACGACGTGTTCTCCTTCGCCTGCGTCGCCTATGTGCTGCTGTCCGGACGTCACCCCTTCGAAATGCAAAGCGCGCTGCAGGCACGTCTGCAGCGCATTCGCCCCTCCCGGCCCGCCGGACTCTCCGGACGCCAGTGGCGCGCGCTGCGCGAAGGCCTGCGGTGGGATCGAGACGCGCGCCCCATGGACATGCGGCAGTGGCTGGCGCGATTGTCTCTGCGCGGGGCGGTGACCCGGATTCCATCGCTCCCCGCGCTGCTTTCGGCCGCTCCCGAGCGCAAGTCGTATGGACTGTGGGCTGCCGGCCTGATCTTCGTGGCGCTGCTGATCGGTCTCGGCTACTGGGCCACCAGCGATCAGGACCTGCTGACGCGCGAAGGCAGCGCGCTCTACGCGCACGCCCGCGATAGGGTGCTCACGATCGTTGCGGCCGCGCAGAGCAAGATGGCCGGAACCACGCCAAACCCGACCGGCCCCGGACCCAACCCGGCTGGCGCGACACCGGATGGCAGCGAGGCGGCGGCAGGCAGTGCATCGCAAGCGTCGCCATCCGCCCAGATCGCAGCGCGCGGCCAGGCTACGGCGTCCAGTCAGATCGCGGCAGCCGCCCAAACCGCTCCGACCGCGGCATCCGCGCGCAACCAGAGCTCGACGCAAACCGCCCCGACCGCGGCATCCGCGCACACCCAGAGCTTGACGCAGCCCGCCCCACCGGGCGCCGCACCTGCGGCGGCCGCGCCCAAGCGGAGTCCCGCCCCGGCCCCTGCCCCCGTACGGCCCGCGTCGGCTTCGACCGCTGCGCAGGGCGCGGCTGCACCCATCGCCACTGCGTCAACCGCCCAGAGCCCGAGCGCCCGAGGCGAGCCCCGGGCTGCGAATCCGGCCTACACCAAGGTCGAGATGGTCGCGGACACCATCGAAGTGCCGCCCGATGCCAACGTGGCACAGGTCACGATTCGCAGACACGGCTCGCTGCACGGCGATGCCGCCTTCACGCTGTGGACCGAATCGGGCACCGCGAAGCCCGGCAAGGACTTCACGCCGATCATGCCGCATGTCGAGTCGATTCGCGACGGCGCGGGCACCCTCACCGTCAGCATCCCCGTATCCAATGTACCGCGCACCAAGGGCGTGAGCTTCTACGCGGTGATCGACCAGACCGATTCCGGCCCGCCGATCGCCGGCCGGCGGCTGACCATGATCACGCTCGGCCCGGAAGAATAAGTCCGCGCGCGGCGCTCAGCTCGAGCCCGACCCCTTCGAGGCCGCATCGCCGGCATACAGCGTGGCATGGCTGGCGCGCAGCAGATTCTTTTGCACCTTGCCCATGGTGTTGCGGGGCAGCTCGACCACGACGAGCACGCGCCTCGGCACCTTGTAGCGCGCCAACCGCTCACGCAGCGACCCGATGATCTGCGCCTCCGCGATCGATGCGCCGGCATGCAGCACCACCACGGCCGTCACGCCTTCGCCGAGATCGGGATGCGGCACACCGAACACCGCGCTCTCGATCACGCCCGGCAGCGCGTCCAGCTCCGTCTCCACCTCCTTGGGATAGATGTTGTAGCCGCCGCTGATCACCAGATCCTTGGCCCGCCCCACGATGTGCACGTAGCGGTCGGAGTCGATGCGACCGAGATCGCCGGTCTTGAACCATCCGTCCGGCGTGAATTCCGCCCGGGTCTTTTCGGGCGCCCGCCAGTATCCCGCGAACACGTTGGGCCCCCTGACCTCGATCGCACCCCCGGCGCCCGCATCGGCCACCCGCACCGATACGCCTTCGAGCGGCGGGCCCACCGTTCCGGGTTTGCGCACGCCGACATAAGGATTCGAGGTGATGATCAAGGTCTCGGTCATGCCGTAGCGCTCGAGAATCGCGTGCCCGGTGCGGCGCTCGAACTCGCGCTGGGTCTCGGCGAGCAGGGGCGCGGAACCCGAAATGAACAGGCGCATGCGCGCCGCCCCATCACGCGACAAAGCGGGGTGCTGGAGCATCCGCGTGTAATGCGTCGGGACACCCATGTACACGGTCGCGCGCGCAAGGTGCTCGAGGGTGAGCGCCGCGTCGAACTTCGGCAGCAAAAGCACGCTCGCTCCGGAAATGAGGACCGTGTTGAGCGCCGCGAACAGGCCATGGATGTGGAACAGCGGCAGCGTGTGGAGCAGCACGTCGTCCGGCGAGAAGCGCCAGGCGTCGGCCAGCGCCGCCGCGTTCGAGGACAGGTTCCCACGCGTCAGCATGGCGCCCTTGGAGCGGCCCGTGGTCCCCGAGGTATAGACGATGGCGGCGAGCGCGGCTCCGCCGCCGCTGCGCTCGGGCGCGATCTCGGCGCACTCGCGAGCCAGCGCGTTGAGGCTGCCTTCTCCGTGCGTGCCCAGGGTGTCGATCTCACGCACCCCGGCGCTCCGTGCCGTGGTCTCGAGGAGCTCGCGATCCGCGGGGCGCACGACGGCGAGACACGGCTCCGAGTCGCGCAGGAAATAGTCGACCTCGTGCGCGGTGTTCGCCGTATTGATCGGCACGAGCACCGCGCCCAGCCGCAAGCAGCCCGCGTAGAGCAGCAGGCCATCCACCGACTTCTCCACCTGCGCCAGCACCCGGTCGCCTTGCCGCACGCCGCGCCGTGCCAGCGCAGCCGCGTAGCGCCCCGACTGCTCGCGGAGCTCCGCGTAGCTCAGGCGCCGGCCGTCGAGCGATTCCAGGAATGGACGCTCCGGCCTCTCGCGTGCCGCGGCTTCGATCCACTCGGCCGGGTCGAGGCCGGATGCGCCGCGTGAGGCGGGTCCCTCGATTTGCTGAGTCATGCCCTTCGATGTTCCACGAGGATTCGGTGCACCGTCTCACGGCGGGGGTCGGACGACGGGAATTATAGCGGCGCGATGCTCGCATACCGGGGCTGAATTTCTGGATCGCGGGGCGCCGATCGACCGTGTCGGCGGCCGCTGACGCGGCCGGCCGGACTCCGCCGCTTTTGCCCGGGTGCGGGCCGTCCTACTGTTCGCTCATGCTCGCCGCCGTCTCCCACGCCGACCGCCGACACCTCCCGTGCATACGTACGGCCGCCGCCGCCGCCGTGGCGATTGCCGCGGCGGCCGGCGCCGCCGCGTCGGGCGGCAGAGCATGGGCCGCGGAAGCCCCCGAGTCGATGGCTTCCGAATACGGCCCGGCGCCGGTGATCGGCGAGCCCGACAAGCATCTGATTCCCACGACCAACGTCGCGAAGGCGGTGGGCTGGCCGCAAGGAGTCATGCCCGCTGCGAAAGCAGGCACGCACGTCGATGCCTTTGCACGAGACCTCGAACACCCGCGCTGGCTCTACGTGCTGCCGAACGGCGATGTGCTCGTGGCCGAAGCCGAGGCGCCGGCGAAACCGGACGACGCCCGCGGCATCGAGGGCAAGATTCACAAGATGGTGATGAAGCACGCGGGCTCGGGAGCTCACCCGAGCGCCAACCGCATCACGCTGCTTCGTCCTTCGGCCAACGGCGGGACGCCCGAGCGTCATGTGTTCATCGGCGGGCTGAACGCGCCCATCGGCATGGCGCTGGTCGGGAACGCGTTCTACGTCGCGGACAGCGACGCGCTGCTGCGTTTTCCTTATCGAGCCGGCACGACGGAGATCAAGGACCCGCCCACCGTGGTCACCGAGCTGCCGGGCGGCACCATCAACCACCATTGGACCAAGAGCCTCGTCGCGAGCCCGGACGGCCGCGCGCTCTACGTCGGCGTGGGCTCGAACAGCAACGCGGGCGAGAACGGGCTGGAGGTCGAGAAGGAGCGGTCGTCCGTCTGGAAAATCGATCCTGCCACCGGCGGCCATCGGATCTATGCTTCGGGGTTGCGCAATCCCGTGGGGCTGGCGTTCGAGCCGGAGACCGGCGTCTTGTGGGTCTCCGTCAACGAGCGCGACGAGCTCGGCGACCACCTGCCGCCGGACTACATGACGGGAATCCGCCCCGGCGCCTTCTATGGCTGGCCGTTCAGCTATTTCGGCCAGCACGTCGACGACCGGGTGAAGCCGCAAGACCCGCAGATGGTCGCCAAGGCCATCCCCCCGGACTACGCGCTCGGTGCTCACACCGCATCTCTCGGGCTCGCCTGGGGCGACAGCAGCGCCATGCCGCCGGAGTTGCGCCACGGCATGTTCGTGGGCCAACACGGATCGTGGAACCGCTCGACCCGCAGCGGCTACAAGGTGGTGTTCGTGCGCTTTGCAGGCGGCAAACCCGAGGGCATGCCGGTCGACGTGCTTGCGGGCTTTCTCGACAAGGACGGTCACGCGATGGGCCGGCCGGTCGGTGTGACCTTCGACAAGCGGGGCGAGCTCCTGGTCGCCGACGACGTCGGCAACACCGTGTGGCGCGTGAGCGCCGCGCCCCGACCTGCCGCGGCGGCCACAACCGCCCGATGAGCCCGGATCAGCCCGTCGAAACCGGTCAAAACCGGCAAGATTTCGACAGTTTGGCGCAAAAACAGCAAACCAAGACGCGCGCCCGTCATGGACACTACACTCGGACATTCAACCCGAGGTGCTCATGGACGCAACGGCGACGGCGGCTTTCGCAAAACTGAGCGGTCATCACAAAATCGGCGGCCGGCTGGTGCGCTCGAGCGGCGGTGCCGTGCTCGACGTGTCGGACCCGGCCACCGAGCAGCGCAACGGACAGATCGCCGACGCCACCGCCGCCGACATCGATGAGGCGGTGTCGATCGCGAACACGGTGCAGCGCGGCTGGCGGACCGTGAACCATCACCGGCGCGCAGAGCTCCTGCACGAGGTGTCCCGCCGGGTCATGGCGGCGCGTGCGCTGGTCGCGGAGATGCTGACGCGCGAAATGGGCAAGCCTTACAAGGAGTCGGTGGACGAGGTCGCCTGGTCGGCGAGCGCCATCGACTACTACGCGGAGATCGCGCGCCACGAGAACGGCAAGGTGCTGGGCTCGGCGGTGGACGGGCAGATCCACTTCACCACCAAAGATCCGCTCGGCGTGGTCGTCATCATCCTGCCGTTCAACTATCCGCTGTGCCTGCTCTGCTGGCAGGCGGCGGCCGCGGTCGCGAGCGGCAATGCGGTGATCATCAAGCCGTCGGAGCTCACCAGCCTCACCACGCTGCAGTTCATCGAAGCGTTCGATGCGCTGCCCGCAGGCCTGGTTCAGGTCGTTACCGGCGGCGGCGCCGCCGGCAAGCGTCTGGTCGAGCACTCCGGCACCCACATGGTCGCGTTCACGGGCGGCATCGAGACCGGGCGCGCCGTGGCGGAGACCTGCGGCAGGCTGTACAAGCGCGCGCTGATCGAGACCTCCGGCAACGATCCGTTCATCGTCATGCCTTCGGCGCCGATTGAGATCGCGGCGCGCGGCGCCGCCTTCGGCGCATTCCTCAATTGCGGCCAGGTGTGCGCCGCGGCCGAGCGCTTCTACGTGCATGAGGCGGTATACGAGGAGTTCATGGAGAAGCTCGCCCACTACACCAATCGCATACGCGTGGGGAACGGGCTCGACCGCGTGGACATGGGACCCCTCGCCTCGAAGCGTGAGCTCGATCGCTACCTCAAGATTCTCGAAGAGGCGGTCTCCCAGGGCGCCACGGTCGCGGCCGGCGGGGGCCGGCCCGCGAGCCTTGCCAAGGGCTGGTTCGTCGATCCCACCGTGCTCGGCGACGTCTCGCCCGACGCCCGCATCATGAACGACGAGAGCTTCGGGCCCGTGGCGCCGGTCGCCTTGGTGCGCAGCTTCGATGAGGCCGTGATGCTCGCGAACCGGTCTCGATACGCGCTCGGCGCCACCATCTACACCACCAATCTCGATGAGTCCATGCGCGCGGTCAACGAGATCGAGGCCGGAATGGTGTGGGTGAACGCGCCGCTGCTCGACAATGACGCCGGCCCGTTCGGCGGCCGCAAGCAATCCGGAATGGGGCGGCAGCTCGGCTCCGAAGGGCTCGATACCTTCAGGCACACGAAGCTCGCCATGATCGATCACGCCGCCAGACCTCACGATTTCTGGTGGTTCCCCTACTCGGACGTCGAGGCGTTCCCCGGCGGGCGCCGTGCCTGAGCCCGAGCGGGAGCTCGACCCCGCGCTCGAGGCGCGCATCGCCGCGCTCGAGCGCACGGGGGCGACCACGGACTTCGACCTCAGGAGCTGGGTGTGGATGGTGCTGCTCGGCATCGCCCTGCCGGTCGCGCTGATCCTCCTGGGTTGGTGGGCGTGAGTGAGCGGCGAACCCAGCGTCGCGGATGAGAGCGCGTGGCCGCTGCTTCCCTCCGAGCGCACGTGGAGTCCCGCGCGCCTGACGCTCACGCTCGCGACCACCGCGGCCGCCACGTGGTGCTACCTCATCGGCGAGTCGGTCGGGGGATATCTCAACTTCATCAAGGGAGGCCTCGCGCTATCGGCCGGATGCCTCATCGGGATGCTGCTCGTGCTGCTCGCGGCCGGACCGACCTGCGTGCGCTTCGGCATCGACTCCGTCGCCTCGACCAAGCCGCAATTCGGCTCGCGCGGCTGGATCGTGCCGGCGGCCTTGCAGGCAGTCTCCATCATCGGATGGAATTCCCTGCTCCTCATTTTCTTCGCCAAGTCGGCGGTGCAATTGAGCGTCGCGCTCGGGCTGCTCGATGCCGGGGCGCACGGCGCGGCGCTCGTGCCGGTGCTGACCGTGCTCGCCTGTGCCGTCATATTCATCGCGCTCCGGCGCGGCGCGCGCGGAGTGTCGCTGGTATCGAACATCCTGGTCGCGCACGTGTTCGTGGGACTCTGGATGCTGTACCTGCTGGTATCGCACCGCTGGCCCGATCTCGTCGCCGCGCATCCGGTCAACGCGAGCCCTGACCGGCTGTGGAACTACACCACCGGGATCGAGCTCGGGATCGGCGCGACCTTGTCGTGGTGGCCGTACATCGGCGCGATGATCCGCATGGCCCCGAACGGACGCAGCATCGTGCTGCCGGTGATGCTCGGCATGGCGGCCCCGGTTCCGCTCTTGAGCCTCATCGGTCTGGCCGGTGCCCTGGTGCTGAAGACCTCCGACCCGGCCCAATGGCTCCGCACCGTCGGCGGGACGACGTATGCCATCATCTCGCTCTCGTTCGTGACCGCCGCGAACTTCGGCACGACGACGGCGGGGATCTACGCCTCGGCGATCGGACTGCGCAACTTCGCGTCGCTGCAGGAGCGTGCTTGGACCACGCTGCTGCTCGTGACGATCTCGCCGGTCGCGCTCGTGGGGATCTTCATCCCCGAGCTGTTCTTCGCCAAGTTCGGCAACTTTCTCGCGCTGATCGGCGTCGCGTTCGCCCCGCTCTGCGGCATCCAGATCGTCGACTATTTCGCGCTGCGCCGGCGCCGCGTCGAGATCCGCGCCATCTATTCGGAGTCGCCGCGCTCAGCCTACTACTTCTGGGGCGGCCTCAATCCCGCCGCGTTGGCGGCGCTCGTCGCGGGCTGTCTGACCTACGTCTCCATCTTGAACCCCCTGACCTACACAGCGGCTGCCGTGTATCCCTACGTCACGGCATCGCTGCCGTCGGCTTTTGCCGCGGCGGTGGTTTATCTCCTGGCCGCCATCCCGGTCAGGCGCGCGGGTCGCGGCGGGTACGCACAGACGCTATAGTGTCGGCTGGCAGCCCAGGAGTGGCGTATGAGCTCGGCACGGTCGGACACGCAAGGCACGCAAGCGCTGTTCCCCTGGAACGAGGTCATGCAGCAACCTCCTGCCTGCTCGAGCGCATCGCTCGGCTGGAAGGGAATCGAGGCGCATCGCTATGACGGGCTCCTGTGCCGCGATCTGCGGCTGCCCGCCTCCTCCCGCCACTTCATCGCCGCGCACCTGCGCAACCCCTGCCGCATCGAGGCCCGCTGGGCGGATCGCACGCATCGCGGCGGCTCCCACGCAGGCTGCAATCTGCTCATGGCGGCGGGACAGGAGAGCGAATGGAACTGCTCCGATCGGGTCGACGAGCTGCACATCTTCCTGGACCCGGCCGTGGTCGATGAGGTCGCCGCGGAGACCGATCGCGGCAAGGTCGAGCTGATCGACGGCGTAGGCATCATCGAGCCCACGATCCGCGAGGTCTCGATGCGGCTCCTCGCCGAGATCGAGCAGCCCGAGCTCGGCACGCGCCTGTTCGCCGACACCATGGCACGCTCGCTCGCGCTCGAGCTGATCCGCCGGCGCTCGACTGCGCGTGCACCACGGCTGCCCCCGGTCTACATGACCGCCCGCCAGCTCAAAACGACGACCGACTACATCGAGACGCACCTCGACCATGACCTGTCCCTGGCACATCTCGCCGCCGCGCCGGCCATGAGCCCGTTCCGCTTCGCGCGCGCCTTCAAAATGGCGACCGGCCGATCGCCGCGCCAGTACGTCATCGCGCGGCGCCTGGAGCGGGCGAAGGAATTGCTGCGCTCCTGCCCCCGCGAGATCGGCGACATCGCCGACATGGTCGGATTCGCGACCCTGAGTCACTTCAGCGCCTCGTTTCGCAGGCACTGTGGAGTCAGTCCCAAGCGGTACCGGGAGTCGTTCCGCTCGTGACCCGGCGCCTGCCCTTGCACTGGCGCTCCCGGCTCATCCACCCGGCCGCGCACGCCCCGCCCGGATTTCGCTCGCTCACGACGCCGACCTATCGCGGATCGACCGTACTGTTCGGGCGCTCCGGCGACGTGACCGACGACTGGCGCCAGGGTGAGGTCGGCTACACCTACGGTCTTTACGGCACGCCGACGGTGCTCGAGCTGGCCGCGCGCATCGCGGACCTCGAAGGTGCCGCACACACCTTCATCGTGCCGGGCGGCCAGGCCGCGATCGCGCTCATCTATCTGGCGTTCTGCAGGGCCGGCAGCCACGCGCTCGTGCCGATGAACGCCTACGGCCCGAATCGCGAGATGGCGGAGGGCCTGCTCGCCGGGCTCGGCATCCGCGTCGAGCGCTACGATCCGGGAATCGGCGGCGGGATCTCCCGTCTGATCCGCGACGACACGGCGCTCGTCTGGACGGAGAGCCCCGGCTCGGTGACCATGGAAATCCAGGACGTTCCTGCGATCGCCGCGGCCGCACGCGCGCACGGCGTGCCCGTCGCCCTCGACAACACCTACTCCGCCGGCGTGATGTTCGATGCTTTCGCGCACGGCGTCGATGTGAGCATGCAGGCGCTCACCAAGTACGTCGGCGGGCACAGCGACCTGTTGCTCGGCAGCGTGTCCGTCGCGCCGGCCCGCGCAGAGGCTGCGCCCGCGCGTCCCGGCGGATCCGCGGCGTACCAGCGCGTGGGCTGCGCCTACAAGCAGCTCGGCATGGCCGTCTCTCCGGACGATTGCAGTCTTGCGCTCCGGGGCCTGCAGACCCTCGGCGTACGGCTCGAGCGCCTGGAGAGCTCGACGCTCGCGGTCGCGGAGTGGCTGTCGCGTCGCCCGGAGGTCGAGTCCGTACGGCATCCGGCGTTGCCGTCCTGCCCGGGCCATGACCTTTGGCGCCGCGATTTCAGCGGCTCGTCCAGCGTATTTTCCGTGCTGTTCCGCCCCGAGTGGCGCGCGCATGTGGCCGCATTCGCCGACGGCCTCGAGCTCTTCAAGATCGGCTTCAGCTGGGGCGGAGTGACCAGCCTGGTCATGACCTACCCCCGGCTCGATCGGGACGATGGGAGCTTGAGCGGCCGCGTGGTGCGGTTCAACATCGGGCTGGAAGAGCCCGAGGATCTGATCGCCGACGTCGCGGCCGCGCTGGAAGTCATGAAGACCTGAGTCATGACGCCGCCGCCGAGTCACGCGCATTGCCGCACGGCCGGCTCATGAGCATCACCGCCGCGGGCGTCGCCCGTTTCCTGATCGCCTCGCTCGCGACGATCCTCACCCTGTTGCCCGCCGGTTGGGGAGCGCTGGCTCTGTGGTTCCAGACCGCCGGCGGCACCGTCTGGAAGAGCGCGGCCGTGACGGTGTGGATCTCCTTTTCACTCGCCGTGCTGGTCGCAGTGTGGCAGGGCCGCACCGGAGCCGGGCTCGCGGCGCTCACGGTGGTGTTTGCGTGTCTGCTCGTCTGGTGGCGCCGGATCGAGCCGTCGAACGACCGCATCTGGGCCGACGAAGTGGCCAGGATGGCGCAGGCCTCGGTCGAGGGAGACTCGGTCGAGATCCGCAACGTGCGCAATTTCGACTGGCATACCACGACGGAATACACCCCGTGTTGGGAGACGCGGCATTACCGGCTCGACCAGCTGAGGTCGGCGGACATGATCCTGTCCTACTGGTCGGGCCGGGCCATCGCGCACATGCTGGTGTCGTTCGGATTCGACGACGGCGGTCATCTCGCGTTCTCCGTGGAGATCCGCCGCAAGCGTACCGAGGCGTTCTCCGAGGTCGGCGGCTTCTTCAAGGAGTTCGAGCTCAGCGTCATCGCGGCCGCCGAGCGCGACGTGATCCGGGTGCGCACCAACGTGCGCGGCGAGGACGCCTATCTCTACAGCCTGCGGATTCCTCCGGAGGCGATGCGCTCGCTGTTTCTCGGCTTCCTCGACGAGGCGAACTCGCTCATCACGGCGCCGCGCTTTTACAACACGATCACGGCGAACTGCACCACGCTCGTGTATCACATGATGAAGCGGATCGTCGGCTATCTGCCGCTCGATGCGCGGCTCCTCTTCACCGGATATCTGCCGGGCTACGTGTACCGCGTGGGCGGCCTCGACTCGCGCTACCCGCTCGCGGAGCTGCGGGCGCGCGGGCGCATCACCGAGCGCGCCCGGCGCGCCGACCGCAGCCCGAGCTTCTCCGCCGACATTCGCCGGGGCGTACCGGACGGCACCTGAGACGCGAATTTCCGGCGGCGCGTAAAATGTGGTTTATGCCGACATCCGCGGCATCGGGTTTTTTGGTATGGTCGGGCTGCCGTACCGGTTGGAGAACACCATGCGATCGCTCCCTTTCGCCCTCGCGGGCGCCGCGTGCATCGTCGCCGCCGCGACCGCGGCCCGCGCCGCAACTCCGACGGCCTGCCCCGAGAGCCACGCCGGCTTGCACCTGCCGACGGGATTCTGCGCCACGATCTTTGCCGACGACATCGGCCACGCACGCCATCTGGCCGTGGCGCCGAGCGGCGTTGTGTACGTGAACACCTGGTCCGGCCGCTACTATGCCGGCGCCCGGCCGCACGCGGGAGGATTTCTGGTCGCGTTGCAGGACACGACCGGCGCAGGAAAGGCCAACGTGATCGAGCGCTTCGGCGAGACCGCGCAGATGGGCGGCGCCGGCGGCACCGGCATCTATGTCTTCAAGAACGGGCTGTATGCGGAGATCAACGACCGCATCGTGCGCTATGAGCTCTCCGCCGATTCCATCGTGCCGAAGGGCGCGCCCGCGACCGTGGTCTCGATGCTGCCGCTCAAGGGCGATCACCCGATGCACCCCTTCTTGATCGACACCGACGGATCGCTGTACGTCGATCTCGGCAGCGCGACCAATGCCTGTCAGCCTCAGAACCGCAAGCCGGGTGTTCGCGGCGCCGAACCCTGCGTCGAGCTCGAGACCCGCGGCGGCACCTGGCGCTATGACACCGACAAGACCGGGCAGGTATTCTCCGCCGCGGGCCGCTATGCCACCGGCGTCCGCAACGGCGAAGGCTTCGCGCTCGACCCGCGCAGCCACCTGCTCTTCGTCACCCAACACGGCCGCGACCAGCTTCGCTCCAACTGGCCCGCTCTCTACAAGCCCGACGACGAAGCCACGTTGCCCTCCGAGGAGCTCCTCAATCTCAAGGCGGGCGGCGACTACGGCTGGCCCGAGTGCTACTACGATCCCTTCCGCGGCAAGCTGGTGCTGGCGCCCGAATACGGCGGCGATGGCGGCAACAAGCTCGGTGTCTGCCCGACCAAGCTCGCGCCGGTCGCGGTATTCCCCGCCCACTGGGCGCCGGACGGAATGGTGTTCTACGACAAGGATCAGTTCCCCGAGCGCTATCGGAGCGGCGTGTTCATCGCCTTCCACGGCTCATGGAACCGGGCGCCCTATCCCCAGAGCGGATACAACGTGGTCTTCCAGCCGCTGGCGGGCGATCACGCCGCCGGCCGCTGCGAGGTCTTCGCCGACGGGTTCGCGGGCATGGAGAAGTCGCCGGCGAAAGCGGACCACCGCCCGACCGGCGTCGCGGTGGGTCCCGACGGGTCGCTCTATGTGTCGGACGATGTGCACGGGCGCATCTACAAGATCGTCTATCACGGAGCATCCGGCGCGGCCGGCGATGCCGGAGTCACGGCCTGCCCGAGCGCCACCGCGCCCGCGGACCAGCCCGGTGATTCCACGGCCGCGGGCGGCGCATCGGCGCCCCCCGAGGCGGGTGCGCCGGTCACCGCGAGCCTGCCCGTGCCGCAGGGCGCCACCAAGGACATGGTGGCGCTCGGCGATCGCATCTATCACGGCCAGGTCGGCGGCGCGGCCTGCACGGGCTGTCACGGCGCGGGAGGCACGGGCACGCCGCTCGGACCCGACCTGACCGACGCAAGCTGGCTCTGGAGCGACGGCAGCGTCGCCGGCATCTCAAAAACCATCACCGAAGGCGTCGCGCAACCCAAACAGTACCGCAGCCCGATGCCTCCCATGGGGGGGGCCTCCCTCTCTCAGGCGCAGGTGTCTGCTCTGGCCGCCTACGTCTGGGCCCTGGGCCACCACTAGACCCCGTCCCGGCTCCGGGTGGGCCGGGCCCGATCGGGTAAGAGTTATGCGCGCACTGCTACCGATAAAAGGGCCGACGGACGAGATTCGGCCGCGCGATGACCTGCGGCCCGTGGGCGG
>DATAYZ010000089.1:0-37157 GCA_036272295.1 Steroidobacteraceae bacterium | reverse complement strand
CTCTTCCCCGGGAAACAGGGCCGAGGTGAATCCAAACTGAGTCAGGTCGCGGATTCGCCGCGGATAGAGGATGCCGTCGAGATGGTCGACCTCATGCTGGACCACCCGAGCGTGGAAGTCGCTGACGGTACGGTCGATGGGGGCTCCCGAAGCATCGATGCCGGTGTAGCGCAAATGGCGATGGCGCGGCACCAGTCCGCGCATGCCCGGAACCGACAGGCAGCCTTCCCAACCCTCGTCTTCTTCCGCGCCGAGCGCGGTCAACTGAGGATTGATCAACACGGTGAA
The DNA here is from genome assembly GCA_036272295.1 of Steroidobacteraceae bacterium. GTDB lineage: Bacteria > Pseudomonadota > Gammaproteobacteria > Steroidobacterales > Steroidobacteraceae > Bog-1198. The sequence goes on along the minus strand of DATAYZ010000089.1, from coordinate 36,869 downwards.
CGGCACGGGATCCGCGTCGGGGTAGCGTGGATTGACCTCGAAACCGAAGATCACGACGCGCAGGTTCACGCCGATTTGCGGCGCAGCGAGGCCGGCGCCATTGAGATGCCGCATGGTGTCCCGCATGTCGGTGAGCAGCTCGTCGAGCTCCGGCGAGCCGACCAGGCCCACGGGCTGGGAGACCTCGAGGAGCCTCGGGTCGCCCATCTTGAGAACTTCGCGTATTGCCATAATCCTATGCTGATATCTTAGCGGCCTTTTTCGTGCGAGCCTATGATGAAGATATGTCCGGTTTCGTCTACATAAAGACCTTCGGTTGTCAGATGAACGAGTACGATTCCGGCAAGATGCGGGACGTGCTCGAGGCCGCGCACGGGCTGACGGCCACGGACGACCCGGCGCGGGCCGACGTGCTGCTGGTAAACACCTGCTCGGTGCGCGAGAAGGCGCAGGAAAAGGTGTTTTCGCTCCTCGGCGAGTGGCGCCAGCTCAAGCAGAAGCGTCCTCACGTCGTGATCGGGGTCGGCGGGTGCGTCGCCAGCCAGGAGGGCGAGGGCATCACCGCGCGCGCGCCGCACGTCGATCTCGTGTTCGGTCCGCAGACATTGCATCGCCTGCCCGCCATGCTCGATGGACTCAGGCGCTCGGGGCGCGCGCAGATCGACGTGAGCTTTCCGGAGATCGAGAAATTCGACCGGCTGGCCGAGCCGCGCGCCGCCGGCGCGACCGCCTTCGTGTCGATCATGGAGGGCTGCAGCAAGTATTGCAGCTTTTGCGTGGTGCCCTACACCCGCGGCGAGGAGATCAGCCGGCCGTTCGAGCAGGTGATCGGGGAGATCGAGCGGCTCGCCGCGCAGGGCGTTCGGGAGATCACCCTGCTCGGGCAAAACGTCAACGCTTACGCCGGCACGATGGCCGACGGCGCGGTCTCCGACCTGAGCCTGCTGATCCATCACGTGGCGGCGGTCGATGGCGTCGAGCGCATACGCTTCACCACCTCGCATCCCGTCCACTTCGACGACAGCCTGATCGAGGCGTATGCGAACGTGGCGAAGCTCAATAATTTCCTGCACCTCCCGGTGCAGAGCGGATCGGACCGGATTCTCGCCGCGATGAAGCGCGGGCATACCGTGATGGAGTACAAGCAGAAGCTGCGCAAGCTCCGGGCGGTGCGCCCCGACATCTGCATCTCGACCGACCTCATCGTCGGTTTTCCGGGCGAGACGGCCGACGACTTCGCGCGCACCATGGATCTCGTCGCCGAGGCCGAGCTCGATCAGTCGTTCAGCTTCATCTATAGCCGCCGTCCGGGCACCCCGGCGGCCTCGCTTCCCGACGAGGTGCCGCAGGAGACCAAGCAGGAGCGGCTCGAGATCCTGCAGCGCCGCCTGAGCACGCAGGCCCGCGCCATTTCGCAGCGGATGGTGGGCAGCCGCCAGCGCGTGCTGATCGAGCGTCCGGCCAAGCGCGATCCCCGCCAGCTCGCCGGGCGCACCGACAACAATCGCTGGGTGAACTTCGACGCGCCGCGCGCTCCCGGGAGCTGGCTGAACCGCTTCGCCGACGTCGTGATCACCGAGGCGATGCCGAATTCGCTGCGCGGCCGCCTGGTCGACGGGGCGCCGTGAGCCCGGAATCCATGCAGACGTCCGCCAGCCCGGCCGCCCGCGACGTGGTGCTCGCACCGGCCGACAACGTCCGCCTGGTCGAGCTGTGCGGCCCGCTGGATGCGCATCTGCGGCAGATCGAGGCGCGTCTCGGCGTCGAGCTGCGCCGCCGCGGCAACCGCTTTCAGATCGTCGGGGCGTCCGAGGCCGCGCGGCGGGCGGAGAGGGTGCTGCTCGATCTCTACGCGCGCGCGCAGCGCGAGCCGGTGGACTCCGAGCGCGTGCACATCGCGCTCCAGGAGCTCGACATGGGCGTCCCCGCCGGCGAGAGCGGCGGCGATGGAGCCCCCGCGGACGAGCTGCAGGTCCGCACGACGCGCGGCGCGGTGCGCGCGCGCGGCGCGAATCAGACCGAGTACCTCACCAACGTGCGCACCCACGACCTGACCTTCGGTATCGGGCCGGCGGGCACGGGCAAGACCTATCTTGCGGTGGCGTGCGCGGTCGAGGCGCTGCAATCCGAGCGGGTGCGCCGCATCGTGCTGGTGCGGCCGGCGGTCGAGGCCGGTGAGCGGCTGGGATTCCTGCCCGGCGATCTCTCCCAGAAGGTCGATCCGTATCTGCGCCCGATGTACGACGCCCTGTACGAGATGATGGGATTCGAGCGCGTGGCGAAGCTGATCGAGCGCAACGTCATCGAAGTGGCGCCGCTCGCATTCATGCGCGGCCGATCCCTCAACGACTCGTTCGTGATCCTGGACGAGGCGCAGAACACCACCAATGAGCAGATGAAGATGTTCCTGACGCGCATCGGATTCGGCTCGAAGGCGGTCGTCACCGGCGACATTACGCAGATCGACCTGCCGAATTCCAAGCAGTCGGGCCTGCGTATCGTGATGGACATCCTGCGGGGCGTGCGCGGCATCGCCTTCACCCTCTTCACGTCGCGCGACGTCGTGCGCCATCCCCTGGTGCAGCGGATCGTGCAGGCCTACGAGGCGAAGGCGCCGGGCGATGATTCGCGCCAGGGCCAATGATCGCGGTGTGAGCGCGGCGGGTACCCTCGATCTCGACGTGAGCTATGCGTCGCGCAAACCCTGGGTCCCGGCGCGCCGCCGGCTCGAGGTCTGGGCGCGGGCCGCGCTCGCGGGAGGCGAGCGGATCGGCCTGCGGCATCGCGCGATCGCCGGCCGCGATGTCCTCTCGGTGCGCGTGGTCGGGCGGGCGGCCAGCCGCTCCTTGAACGCCCGCTTTAGGAACCGGCCCCGGCCCACCAACGTGCTCTCGTTCCAAGGGGCGGGTCTCCTGCCCGACGGAGCACACGACCTCGGCGAGCTCGTCATCTGTGCGCCGCTGGTGGCGGTCGAGGCTCGGGCCCAGCGAAAGCCGCTCGCGGCTCACTGGGCTCACCTCACGGTGCACGGGGTGCTGCATCTTCTCGGGCTGGATCACCAGGCGCCGGAGGAGGCCTCCCGGATGGAAGCGATCGAGACGCAAATCCTTGATCGGTTTGGGTTTTCTGACCCGTACGGCTGATCGAGTATCCTAGCGCCACATGTCAGACCAATCGCAGAGCGGCGCCACTGGCCGCTGGTTGAAGCGCATAACCCAGTCGATGTCGGGCGAGCCTCGGGACCTGGCCGAGCTCATCGAGGATTTGCGCGAGGCAAGCGAGCGCGGGCTCTTCGATGAGGACGCGCTGGTCATGCTCGAGGGCGTGCTGGCGGTCGCGGACATGCAGGTTCGGGACATCATGGTGCCGCGCTCGCAGATGGTGTTCATCGAGCGCGACGAGCCCAAGGATGCGCTGGTCGAGCGGGTGGTGGAGTCGGGGCACTCGCGCTTTCCGGTGATCGGCGAGGACCGCGACCAGATCCTCGGCATCCTCCTCGCCAAGGATCTGTTGAGGCTGCAGGTATCCGGCGAGGACAACTTCGAGATCCGCGAATTCATGCGGCCGGCGGTTTTCGTGCCCGAGAGCAAGCGGCTCAACGTGCTGCTCAAGGAGTTCCGGCACAGCCACAACCACATCGCCATGGTGGTCGACGAGTACGGCGGCGTCTGCGGCCTCGTGACCATCGAGGACGTCATCGAGCAGATCGTCGGCGAGATCGACGATGAGCACGACGTCGAGGAAGACCAGACCATCCGCCGGGACGGCCCCCGCGAGTTCACCGTACGCGCGCTGACGCCGATCGCGGATTTCAACGCCTATTTCGGCTCCGCGTTCTCGGACGAGGAATACGACACCATCGGCGGGCTGCTCATGCAGGAATTCGGACGGCTGCCGCGCCGGGGCGAGACCGCGCGCATCGGCGGGCTCGAATTCCGCATCCTGCGCGCGGATCGGCGGCGGATCGATCTCGTGCGGGTTTTCACCGAGGCCGACGTGGAGCCGCCCAAGCCGGTCTCCTAGCAGTGCGGCGCCAGGAAGCAGGCCCCCGGCTCCCTTCGGCCTCCGCTCGGGCGTCCCGCCCCGTCTGGGTCAGAGCTACGCGGGCACTGCTACCCGTTACAAGGTCCGACGTCCACCTTGGGGCCGCCTGATGAGCAGTGGTCTAGCCGCGGCCTAGAGACCCAACTACGGGGAGCAGTGCCCGCGTAGCTCTGACCCAGACGGGGCGGGACGCCCGAGCGGAAGCCGAAGGGCACCGGGGCCTGCTTCCTCGCGCCCACACTGCTAGTCGCGGGTCACTTCTGCGAGATACCACTCGACGAATCGTGACGCGTAGGCCTCCTGGGTCGAATAGGGGCCGGGCTCGAAGTAGCGCGAGTTGATGCCGGCCTGGTTCATCTCGACGATCTTCTTGTCCTCGGCGCTGGTGACCTTCCATAGCCAGGTCAGGCGCGCGAGGTCATAGTCGACGCCCTCGACGGCGTCGACGTCGACCAGCCAGATCACTTCCATCTCGGTGCGGTCGACCGCACGCGGAATGAAGCGGTAGATCACCCCATGGTCCGGGTAGGCGAGAAAATCGCTCATCGGGCCGATGTCGAAATACGTGGAATTGCCGTCGGAGGCGCGGAACGACCCCATGGGCCGCGCGGCGGCCGCCCCGTCGGCGGTCGCGCTCGCGATACCGGCGTGCAGGGCGCTGCGCATCACCGCGACCGACTCGGCGCCCGGGTCCGCGGCGAGGCCGTATCGGTCCACGTCCGCGACGACGATCCCGAGCGCGCGGGCCCGCGCCCGCCCGGCCTCCTCCAGCTCGGAGCGCGCTTCCGCGGGCCGCGCATACACGTGCCGCTTGGCAAATTCCGGATGCGCCGGGGTGCAGTGATAGCACTCCATGTAGTTCTCGACCGCGAGCTTCCAGTTGGCCGCAATGGAATACGTTTCCCGGTGCGCGATCCTGGCGCGCGCCCAGCCGTGCACCCCGGCGGACTGCGCCAGGGCCTGCGCGGCGCCGGTGAGATCGAGCGGTTGCGATGCAAAGGTGGTGAAGATCAAGCCCTCCATCACGCGCACCGGCAGGGCTTTCAGCGAGTGGGCGTCCTTGCGAAAGGAGTCCGGCATCTGACGGGCAATCCGCAGATGCCCGTCGAGGTCGTAGGTCCACGCGTGATAGGGGCACGTGAGCCGGCCCGAGGCCGCGTGACCGTGCCGCTCGTAGCAGACCCGCGAGCCGCGGTGACGGCAGACATTGAGCAGGGCCCTCACCTCGCCCGTGGCGGTGCGCACGAGGATCACCGATTCGCCGCCGAGGTCGATCACGAAGTAGTCCCCGGGGTGCGCGATCGCGCTCACATGACCGGCGCAGAGCCAGTGGCGCAGCAGCATGCGCTCGAGGTCGAGTGCGAACACCGCCGGGTCCACGTAGAACTCGCGCGGCAGCGCGTGTCCGCGGCGGTGCTTGGCCGCGAGCGCGGCGAGGTCGGTGGCTTCCACGCGCCGCAGGGTAGTATAGTGAAAAGCGGAATTCCACAGGCTGCGGGCGACGCCCGCATTCGCGAAACCATTTTCCGAGGCCTACAATACCGCGATGATCACCGTGCACCATCTCAACAACTCGCGGTCACAGCGGGTGTTGTGGCTGCTCGAGGAGTTGGGAGTTCCGTACGAGGTGGTCCGCTACGAGCGGGACCCGAAGACGATGCTGGCGCCGCCGGCGCTCAAGGCCATTCATCCCCTCGGCAAGTCACCCGTGATCGTGGACGACGGCATCACGGTGGCGGAATCCGGCGCAATCGTCGAGTACCTGATCGAGCGCTACGGCGGCGGCCGGCTGATACCTCCGGCGGGAACGCCCGAACGCCTGCGGTACCGGTATTGGCTGCACTATGCCGAGGGCTCGGCCATGCCACCGCTCCTCTTGAAGCTCGTGTTCGATCGCGTGGCGTCCGCTCCCGTGCCCTGGCCGATCAGCGCGGTTGCCCGCCGCATCGCGGGCTCGGCCCAGACCTCCTTCATCGGTCCTCAGATCGAGAAGCATTTCAACTATCTGGAGAGCGAGCTTTCCGCCGGCGAGTGGTTCGCGGGCGACGAATTCACCGCCGCGGACGTGCAGATGAGCTTTCCTCTGGAAGTCGCGGCGCAGCGCGCGGGCGTGAGCTCGGGCCGTCCGCGGCTCGCGGCCTTTCTTGGCCGGATTCACTCGCGCGCGGCCTATCGGCGCGCGCTGGAGCGGGGCGGAGCGTACGCCTACCAGCAGGCGTAGGCCCGGCCCGAGACCCGAACAAACGAGAGCAGGCTTGAGCTAGCGAGTCGAGTTCATAAGACAAGGGGGGAGTCACATGTCGAAGTCGCTGAAGGTTGGGGCGGCACTGTCGGGTGCTTTACTCATCGTTTTGGGCGGGTGCGGACAATCGCCGCCGCCGACGCCGCAACCCAAACCGCCGTCGCAGGCCAGCCAGGACTGGGCCCGATTGACGGAAGGCTTCATAAAGGACTACTTCGTCGCCCAGCCCTTCTTCGCGGCGCAGTCCGGCAAGCACGAATACGACGGCGAGCTCGCGGACTTGAGCGAGCACGGCATCAAGCGCGAGATCGCCCGGTTGAAGGACGGGCGGTCGCAGATCGAGGCGGTGGATCCGAAGACCCTGGAGCCGCGCGAGCAATTCGACCGCGAGTATCTGCTCGCGGTGATCGACAAGGACCTGTTCTGGATGGACACCATGAGCTGGCCGTTCAAGAATCCCGCCTGGTACACGGACCGGATCGATCCCGACATGTACCTGAACCGCAACTATGCGCCGCTGGACGTGCGCATGAAGGCGTACATCAAGTACGCGCGCGGCATTCCCAAGATGGCGGAGAACATCAAGGCGAACTTGAAGGGTCCGCTGCCGAAGACCTACGTCGAGCTGGCCATCGCCCAGTACGGCGGCCTGGCGGAGCATTACACCAAAAACGTGGCGCCGGTGTTCGCCGGGGTCAGCGATCCCGGCCTGCAGAAGGACTTGAACGACGCCAATACGGCGGCGGCGGCGGCCATGAACGGCTTGAAGGACGCCATGATCGCCTTGCGCAAGACCGCGAACGACAATTTCGCGATCGGTGCCGACGCCTACGCGAAGATGCTGTCCCAGACGGAGCGGGTGACGACGCCGCTCGATCAGATCGAGGCCGCCGGCAAGGCGGATCTCGAGCGCAACACCGCGGCGGTCAAGGCCGAGTGCGAGACGTACCTGCCGAAGGGATCGCTGCAACAGTGCATCGGCAAGATGGAGGCCAACAAGCCCAAGGAAGGCATGGTGGAGTGGGCGCGCCAGCAGCTCCCGATGCTCAAGGACTTCGTGGCCAAGAACAACATCGTGTCGATCCCGAGCAACGAGGAGGCGCTGGTGATGGAGGCGCCGCCCTACAACCGCTCCAACGCGGCGTTCATCCAGGTGCCGGGACCGTACGATCACAACGTGGCCTCGGTCTTCAACATCGCTCCGCCGGATCCGAAGTGGACCAAGGCCGAGCAGGCGGAATACATCCGCGGCCAGGCCGTACTCCTGTTCACCGCGGTTCACGAGGTCTGGCCCGGACACTTCCTGCAGTTCCTGCATTCGAACGCGAATCCGGACAAGCTCGAGGGAATCTGGGTCGGCTATGCGTTCGCCGAAGGCTGGGCGCACTATGCCGAGGAGATGATGGTCGAGGAGGGCATCGCTCAGGGCGATCCGGAAAGGCATCTCGGACAGCTCACCGACGCCCTGCTCCGCGATGTGCGGCTGTTGTCGTCGATCGGGCTGCACACGCACGGCATGACCGTGGCGGAATCCGAAAAGATGTTCCGCGAGCAGGCCTTCCAGGATCCCGGCAACGCGCGCCAGCAGGCGGCACGCGGCACCTACGATCCCGCATACCTCAATTACACCCTGGGCAAGCTCATGATCCGCAAGCTCCGCGCCGACTGGATTGCCAAGCAGGGCGGGGCGAGCGCAGCCGGCGGGTCCGGCGGCCCGGGTGCCGATGCCAGCGGCAAGCCGAAGTGGCACGACTTCCACGACAAGTTCCTGTCGTTCGGCGGTCCGCCCATTCCGCTCGTGCGCAAGCAGATGATGGGGGACGACAGCCCCGCGCTCTGACGAAGGCGGGAGGCGCGTTGCGGCGCGCCTCCCCCTCTCGGCGGACGGCGGCGGGCAATCCCGTCGCGCGCAAGGACGGTCGGTCAGCCGCCGCCGCGGACCGCGGCGATCAGCCCGGCATCGGCCCAGCCGCCGAGCAGTCCGGCGGCGCGCAGCGGGATCTCCTCCTCGGCAAGATGGGCGCTCAAGGCCGCACAGATCCCGGCGAACGTGTCGCCGCGCCGGGCTGACTCGAGCGCGGCTGCCTCGTCGGCCGTCATGGACCGGAAGTAGTTGCCGAGATTCTGCCGCCAGAGCAGCCACGGCACCGCGTGCCCGCCATGCTCGGGGTCGGGCGGCGACTCCTCGCGGCTCAGCGCTTGCCACACGGGCACCGCGTTCCACTCGAGGTCGAGGCGGCGCACCGAGGGATGGAGCTCGAGCCGGATGGCGCCCCAGCCGGAGGGCTCGATCGCGGAGAGGGCGCTGCGGTCGACGGGCTCGGCATCCCGGGAATCGAACACCTCGGCGAGCATCCACTCGAGGCGGGCGAGCTCGGCCAGGATCGGCTGCTCCGCGAACGGCGGCTCGCCCGCCAGGTACCCGGCGAGCTCGCGCCCGTACCACCGGATCGACCTGTACACGGATGGATGCGCGGCAACGAACGCTTCGCCGAGGGCGCAGAACATCTCATCGCCCAGCGCGGCGTGCAGCTTGGGGTACGTGTCGTCGAGCGCCTCGATGAGCCGTACCCGATACGCGTTGTGGTAGATCGCGAGGCGGTCGGCCGCGCGCAGCGGCGGAGCGTCGACGATGGCCGATGCCACCGCGCCGTCCTCGCCGAGGAGGTGGCGCTGCAGGTCCTGCTGGAGGGCGCGCAGGCTCGCGCCGGTGACCGGTGTCGCCGCAGCGGCCCGTGTGCTCGCGGCGCCCGGCGGCGTCGCAGCGGTGGGTGTGCTCGCGACGGCCGCCCCGGCGCCCGCGCTCACGCCGCGGCCCGCGTGGACTCGCCGGCGATGGTGCGCGCGAGGTCGAGCTCGGCGATGAGCTGCGGGAGCTCCGGAATGTCGTCGTCGCGCTCGATCATGGTCGGAACGGCGCCGAAGCGCCCGAGCGCGGCGCGATAGAGGTTCCACACCGGCTCGATGATGGGATGGTCGTGCGTGTCGATCAGATGGCCGCCCATGTCGCTGTGGCCCGCCAGGTGAAACTGCCGCACGCGCCCGGCGGGCATCGCATCGAGATAGGCGAGCGGGTCGAAGCCGTGGTTCACGCTGCTCACGTAGATGTTGTTGAGGTCGAGCAGGATGGCGCAATCCGCGCGCTGCGCGACCTCGCGCAGGAACTCCCACTCGGTCATTTCGGAGGCGTGGAAGGTCAGGTAGCTCGACACGTTCTCGAGCAGGATCTGCCGGCCAAGCGCGTCCTGAACCTGGCTCACGCGCGCGGCCACGGAGGCGAGCGCCTCCTCGGTATAGGGGAGCGGCAACAGATCGTGCAGGTTCCGCCCCTCGACCCCGGTCCAGCAGAGGTGATCGGAGATCCAGTGCGGCTCGATGCGCGCCGCGAGCCCCCGCACCTCCGCGAGGTAGCCCATGTCCAGGGGATCGGTGCCGCCGATGGAGAGCGACACCCCGTGCATGACCAGCGGGAAGCGCTCGCGGATGCGGTCGAGGTAATGGAGCGGCTTGCCGCCGGGGACCAGGTAATTCTCGGTGATGACCTCGAGCCAGTCGATCCCGCGAGGCTCGCTCAACATGGCCTCGTAGTGCGGAGTCCGCAATCCCAGTCCGAAGCCGTGCAGTTTCATTACGGCAAGAATCGGACCGGGTGCGGTCGCACCCGGTCCGGAGTCGGTGTTACGAGGACTTGGCCTTCGCCTTGGCGTCCTTGCAATCGGCCTTGGACATGGAGACCCAGCCCTGACCCTTGCAGCTGTTCATGCCCTTGCAGCTGTTCTTCGCAGACTTGCACTCGGAAGTTCCCTTGCAGGAATTCACCCCGGCGCAGTGCATCTTCGCATCGTCGCCCGCCATCGCAACATTGGCGAAGCCCGACGTGAACAACACAGCGGCGGCAGTGGCCAGCGCGGCGCTCGAAAGTTTCTTCATGATTGAGACCTCAATTTGTTTTTGAACGCAGCGGTATTGCTGCTCCCTTACAAAGACCTGCTCGACGCACCGATTATTACCCAACTGACTAAGCTTATGTATCGTCGGCATGACGATCGTGGGCGCTTATATTTCATGCGCCCGGCTGCATCCGCTCGGGCCGCTACGCCGAACCTGGCATTACCCCTCGTCCGCGCTCGCCGGTGCGGCCAGGGTAAACCATTGTATTGATGAGCTATTTGCGACACTCCGGAGCGGCGCGCGCAGATTCGGGCGCTAGGCAAACCAGCAGTTCGATGCCACCGTGATCCGCGTGTCCCGCCCATAGAAGGGCGCCACCTCGTGGAACACGTAGGATGGGAAGATCACGAGCTGGCCGGCCGTGAGCCGCAGGTCGAGCGAGCGCAAAGCGAAGGTTCGATGCAGCAGGGAGTTCGCGCCATCCAGGTAGGCGTCCGCGCCCTGGCGCGGATCGAGGAAGCGCAGCACGCCGCTGTCGCCGTGCTCCGGGACGCCCTCCCCGGCACGCACGCAGTACACGGCCGACCACGAGGCGAGCGGATGATTGTGCGCGGTGAACGAGCCGGCATAGCGCGACACGTGGAACCAGGTGTGGTTGTGAAACTTGAGCCGGCCGAGCTCCTCGGCGTCGAGCGAGCTCGTGGCGAGCACCATCTGGCCCACGGCGTTCAACACGAAGTTGCGCAGCTCCTGCACACAGGGCTCCGGCCAGCGGAACAGATTGAAGCGGCTCTCGAAGGTCTCGGCCTGGGGAATGTGGCTCGGCGATGGATTGCGGTATTCGTCCGTCTCGCGCGCGAGGAACAGCGCCTCGAGCTCGCGGTTCAGGCGCTCACACCCGGGGAGATGCATCTCGCCGAAGGGCACGGCGAACAAGGGAGCGACCTTGAGAGCGGGTGTCACCAACGGCCCACGCCTTCCTGCTGGGGCCCCACGAAGCGCACCCTTGCGGTCGCGAGGACGAGACGGCCGGGAGCCCGGACCAGGGTGATTTCGTGCGTGAGCGAGGCCGGAAACACGACCAGGCTCCCCGGCTCCGGCCGCCAGGTGTGATGGCCCGCGGTGAACGGCAGGCGCATGACGGAGTTGGTGGCGTCCTGGAACATGGTGCCGAGCCTCGACTCGAACAGCCGCAGCACGCCGCTGTCGGGGCGGGCGGACGGCGGCGGCGCCGCCACGCAATAGAGCGCCGCCCATGCGGTCAGCGGGAAGCTCGCCGCGGGAACGCGGCCGTTTTCCTCGATCACGGTCATCCAGCCGTGCGCCTCGATGCGCAGCGCCTGGCGAGCCTCGGGGTCGAGATCGCTGACGGCGTCGACCACGGAGACCACGCCGCGCAGCATCTCCGTCGTGAGACGGCGCGGCGCCTCCTCGGGCCACTCGAACAAGTCATCGCGCGTGCGGTAGACCAGAGGGTTCGCGGGCGCGGCGCCGTCGGCGTCCCGCCGCGCGCCGCACGCCTGAAGCAGCGGCTCGTTGAGCCGATCGGCGCCCGGTACGGCGACGATGCCGAGCGGAGTCGAGAACAGCGGCAGCACCGTCAGCGGCGCGGCACTCATGCGATGGCGGCGAGATACTCGCGCAGCGGCGCGAGCTCGGGAGCGTAATTGCGCGACCGGCCTGAGGAGGTTGCGTACAGCGGCTCGCGCACCTGCCAGACGCTGGCCGTGCGGATCGCGGCGCTGCGGGTCGCCACCTTGGGCACCTGTCCCGGCCACTCGAGGCCGAGAAAGCCGCACAGACGCTCGAGCGTGGGCTCGGGCTCTGCGATCAGCGCGTCGTAGTCGAAATCATGGATGTCGTCCGGGTAGAGCGATTTCCAGTGATCCATGAGGCGCCGGTATTCGCGGTAGTAATGGCCGATGTCCATGAGATCGAGCGCGTAGCTCATCTGCTGCTCGAGATGCAGGAAGTACACCGACAGGCAGTTGTCGAGCGGATTGCGCCGCGTGTGCACGATTCGCGCATCCGGAAACAGCCGTTTGATGAGGCCGATGTAGAGAAAATTGTCGGGACGCTTGTCGGTCACGTACGCGGCGCTGGCCGAGACCTTGAGGAGTTCGGCGCGGTAGCGGGCCGCGATGGCGTCGAGCCGTTGCGCGGAGATCGACTCGAGCGTTGCGAAGAACGGCGCGAGCTCCTCGTGCACGAGGCGCGGCAGGAAGCTCATCTCGCCGCCCGCCGCGACGCCCGGCATGCCGGCGAGCAGCTGCTCCGCCAGCGTCGATCCCGAGCGAAACATGCCGACGATGAAAATCGGCCGCGGCGGCGCGTCGGAAGCGGCGGCGTGCGCGGTGGCCCGCGGGCTGGCGATCATGCGGTCGACGAATGCCTCCTGGCGCGCGCGATCGTACGGAACGACGTGGGGGCCGGCGGCGGCACGGCTCGCCTGGTTGGCCGCCGCGTAGGTCTGGAAGGCTTCGCGATACCCGCCCGTCGCATCGAGCAGGCGCCCGAGCGCAAAGGACAGGCTGGCCTGCTCTTCGGGCGGCGGCCCCTCCGTGAGCGCGGCCCGGAGACGCTGGATGAGCGCCGGTTCGACGCTTGCCGCGGGCTGCACGTTGGCGAAGCGCGCGAGAGCCTCGTAGGCCCGCGGCTGATTCTCGAGGATGCGCGCGTACAGGGCGCTCGCCTCCGGCCGCTTGCCGAGGTCTTCGTAGATGTTGGCGAGATTGAGCACGGCGGGCCAGTAGGCCGGATTGAGGTCGAGCGCCTGCTCGAGCTCGCGAACGGCCGCCGGGTAGTCGCCGAGGATGTCGCTCAAGATCACGCCGCGATTCAGGTGCACCTCTTCGGCGCGCGAGATTCCGAGGCTGATCGCCCGCTGGTAGGACGCGAGCGCCTGGGCATGGAGCGAACCGCGCCGCTCGAGGACGCCGAGGTTGTACCAGGCCTCCGCATGCTGCGGCCAGCGCGCGACCACGGCACGGTAGCGGCTCATGGCCTCGGCGGGCCGGTTCGCCCGCTGCAGCTCGGCGGCCTCGCGCATCATCTCGTTGGCGGCGTCAGTCACCGGCTGATTTTCCCATATCCGGCTCGATCCGGTAGCCTTGCCCGATGGCCCGAAACCTCGAAGGCGACATGGAGACCCTGCGCACGGTGCTGCGTCTGGCGCAGGAGCGGGATTTCGTACGCGCCGCGGCCCTTTCGGAGCAAACCCTGGCGGGCGGCTTCGAGCATCCGCTGCTGCTCAACGTCGTCGCCACCCGGCGTGAGCAGGAGGGCAAGCTCGATCAGGCGTTGGCGCTGCTCGAGCGCGCCGTCGCCATCGCGCCCGCGGACGTGGGCGCGCGCAATGCGCTGGCCCTGTGCCTGCAGCGGCTGGATCGGCCCGCCGACGCTCTGGTGCACCTCGACGTGCTGCTCCAGCGCCACCCCGAGCTGCCGTTCGCCCACGCCAGCAAGGGCAATGCGCTCATCGCGCTCGGCTTCCTCAAGCGCGCGCGGGAGAGCCACGCGCGCGCGGTCGAGCTCGATCCCAAGAACCTCGCGGCCGTCGCGTCCCTGGCATCCATCGCCACGCACATGGGGCAGCACGCGGAGGCACGGCGCTGGGCTGAGCGTACTTTCGAGCTCGCGCCCGGGTATCCCGACGCGGTGCTGAGCCTCGCGGCAGCCGAGTCGGCGGAGGGGAATCTGCCTGCGGCGGAGTCGCGCCTGCGGGCGCTGATCCAGGACACCCGCGCGGGACCTTCCGATCGCGCGCGCGCCACCGGCCAGCTGGGCGACGTCCTGGATGCGGGCGGGCGCTACGCGGAAGCCTTCGAGGCCTACCAGGCCGGCAACCAGGCGCTGCGCCAGATCAACCGACGCTTTGCCGCTGCGAACGCGCTCGGCTACATGCGCGCCTCGACCGCGGCGGTCGAGCGTCTCGACGCCGGTCAGTGGCAGCGCGTCCCGGGCAGCGCGGCCGGCGGGTTGCTCGGCGGTTCGGCTGGCGGCTCGCCCGGTGGCGCGGCCGGTGGCGTGGCTGGCGGTTCGGCCGGCCACGTGTTCCTCGTCGGCTTTCCGCGGTCGGGCACGACGCTGCTGGATGCGGCGCTCGACGGCAGTCCCCGCGTCGCGAGCCTCGAGGAGCACGAGCTCCTGACCGAGGGCGTGCTCGCGTTCATGCGCGAGCCCGTCGCCTTCGAGCCCCTGGCGTGCGCCGGGGAGGACTCCGTGGCGGGCTTGCGGGAGGCGTACTGGCGGCGCGTGCGCAGCGCCGGGATCGACGTGGCGGACAAGATCTTCGTGGACAAGCACCCGCTCAACTCGGTCAAGCTGCCGCTGATCGCGAAGGTCTTTCCGGATGCGAAGATCCTGTTCGCCGTGCGCGATCCGCGCGATGTGGTGCTGAGCTGTTTCCGGCGGCGGTTCCGCATGAACCCCTCGATGTTCGAGCTCCTGACGCTGCCGGGAGCGGCGGCGTTCTACGCCGCGGTGATGGAATTTGCGCACGCGGCCCGGCGGCGGCTGGAGCTCGACTGGCACGAGGTGCGCTACGAGCGGTTGGCGGGCGATTTTCCGGCCGAGATGCGCCGCGTGTGCGACGCGATCGGCCTCGAATGGACGGACGCGATGGCCGACTTTGCCGGCCGCGCGGAGCGGCGCGACCACGCGACCCCGAGCACGGCTCAGCTCGCGCAAGGCCTCGTCACCTCGCACATCGGGCAGTGGCGGAACTACGAGCTCGAGCTGCGCCCGCAGCTGCCCGTGCTCGCGCCGTGGATCGAGCGCTTCGGATATGCGCATGCCCCGGCTAGCGCAGGCGCCGCACGCGGTACGAGTGGTGCGACGGGGTCGTCAACATGAACGAGCCGAGGGCGGCGCGCTTGATGGTCACCGCCTGGCCCTGCGATACCCAGCCGTCGCCATCCAGCAGCAGCCAGCTCTGCCCGTTATCGAGGATGACGTGGGTCTGATTGTTCTGATCCGTGGATAGCGCGTCGATGCGCGCCGCGATCGACTGCACGCCGGCAAAAGCAAGGTGCTGTTGCGCCAATGACAGGCCGAAGTTCTGCGGATCGCTCGGGTCGCCGGCGGGCGCAGCGGCGGATGCTGGCGGCGCGGGGGCTGCGGTGGCCGCAGTGGCTGCGGCAGGCGCCGGCGCCGCGCTGGGTGCTGCCGGCGCTGCTCGAGCCTTCGACGCCACGGCCGCGGGCGACGCGGTGCCGGCGGTCGCCGGTGCGGATTCCGCCGCGGGCGCCGGCAAGCCGGCCCGGCGTGCGAGCGCGTCGTAGCAGGCGAGGCGGGCGTCGTTCGCGGCGATGGAGGAGCAACGTGCGAGCGCCGCCGCATCCATGGGTGCCGCGGAACCCGCTCGCGGCCATACGAGCAGGGGCAAAAGGACCATCGCAGCGAGCACTGCAACACGGGTCGCGGCCGTCGGGACGGTCGCGGTGGCCGCGGCGAGCGCTGCGGTCGCGGCGGTGGACTGAGCCGCAGCGACAGGCAGCCGGTGCGACGCGTCTTCGGTCATGCGCCGCTCGCGGACGGCGGCGCGTAGTAGCGGCCGTAGACTTCCGTCGCGATTTGGATCATCTCCTGTTCGGCGGCCGTGAGCAGGGGATTCCAGATGTCGAAAATCAAAATGGCGCGCGGGGTGTCCGAGGAGTTCCAGGCCTCGTGCTCAATGGTGTCGTCGAACACCCAAGCCTGACCTTCGACCCATTCGCGAGTCGTCGCACCCACGCGGAAGCCGCATCCGGGCGGTACGACCAGCGGCAGATGCACCGTCAGGCGGGTGTTGGTGATGCCGGTATGGGCGGGAATGCGCGTGCCGGGATCGAGGATGGAAAAGAATGCGGTCGGCGCGCGGCCGGCGACCCGGCAGCGCGGCACGGCCTCTTCGAGCGTGCGCGCCGTCGTGGGGCATCGCGCGATGTGGCCCGGCAGCGGTTGGCTCTGGTTCCATAGGAAGTAAGCGCTCCACTTGCGCGAGCGGTTCAGCTCTCTGAACTGGTCGAGCGGCAATCCGGCGGGAAAATCGATGTAGGGCTGCAATCCCTCGCGGTCGGCGACCAAGACGCGCAAGAGCTCGGCGCGGATCTCCGGTGCCGCCGCCTCGAGGGCACCGAGCCATGGGAACATCGAGCGATCGAAGAACTCGATGGCAGGCAGCTGCGGGAAGTACATCCAGGTCGGCTGGGAGTGAAATGCGCGGCGCTGTCCCATGAGGTGCTCGAGGCACGCCCCCACCCGGGCCTGCGCCTCGCCGCCATGCCGCGCGCGAGCTTCGGCGAGCGGCGTTTCGAGCGCCTGCGCGAGTCCGCGCCGATCGGCCTCCACCTTGGCGCGCGCGTCGGCGAACGCGCCCTGCAGGTTCGGCGGGATGTCCGCGCCCGGCGGCAGAGAGTCGAGCGCGGCTCGATAGACCCGCGCGCCATTGCGCGGATCGCCGGTCTCCTCGTAATAGGCGCCCTTTTGGAGGAGCGCGGACAGATGCCGGGGCTCGAGCGCGAGGGCCTTCTCGATGGCGTCGATCTCCTCGCTGCGCCGGCCCAGGGCCTTCAGGCTGCTGGCGAGATTGGCCCAGATGGCCGGTTGCGACGGGTTCGCGGCGACGGCCCGGCTGAAGAGCTGCTGTGCTTGGTCCGCGGCGCCTCGTACCATCATGCGGACGCCCAGCTCGTTGAGCACGGCCGGATGGTTTGGCGCCCGCTGTGCGACGTTCGCGAGCAGCTGATCGCTCTCCGGAACGCGGCCCGCGGCCGCCTCGGCCTTGGAGGCCTGTAGAATGCGGATGATCGTGGCTTCGTCGATCGGGATGGGTGCTGCCGAGCTCACCATGACATTGTATAACAGCCTCCCGCGCCAGGCTTCGCGCTCGGCGTTCTCATGAGCGCAATGCACGACCTCGCCTTGATGCGCGCCTCGACGGCGCTCGACGCAGATCCCGCGGCCGCCGCGCGCTGCGCCGCCGAGATCCTCGCGGTTTTGCCGGAGCACGAGACGGCACGCTTGCTGCTGGCCTCCGCCTGCCGCCGTCTCAATGATCCGTCACGGGCCGTGGCGGCGATGGAGCCGCTGGCGCGCGCGCATCCCGGCTCGGCTTTTTTCGAGCTCGAGCTCGGCCGGGCCTATGGTGAGGCGGGGCGCCGAGCGGATGCCGCAACCGCCTATGAGCGCGCCGTCCGCATCGATCCGTCGCTCGCCGAAGCCTGGCATGGCTTGGCCCGGGAGCGTCTCGAGACCGGCGACATCGCGTCGGCGGACGCGGCTTATGCCCGCTTCGAGCACCTGTCGCCCCGCCCGCCGGATCTGATGGATGCCTATGCCGCGCTCGACGCCAGCCGGTTGGAGGCGGCCTCGGGCGCGGTCCGGCAGCATCTCGCACGCAACCCGTACGATGTTCCGGCCCTCTGTCTCGCCGCCTCCGTGGCGTCCCGCCGCAACGACGAGGCCGGCGCGGAGGCGGCCTTGCGGCGTGCTCTCGAGGCGGAACCCTCGAGCTCCATCGCGCGCGAGCAGCTGGCCGAGCTCTTGATCCGGGTCGGACGGGTCGAGGAAGCGCTGCCGCTGATCGCGCGCCTTCGCGCCGCACGGCCGGATGATGCGAAGCTCGAGCTGCTGCAGGCGGAGACCATGCGTCTCATCGATCGCCACGAGGACGGCCTCGCCCTGATCGAGGGACTGATCGAGCGTCAGGGTGGTCGGCCCGAATTCTGGCTGATTGCCGGCAATCAGCGCCGATTCTCGGGTTGCGCCGGTCTCGCAATCGAGGCGTACCGGCGCGCGATCGAGCTCCAGCCGGGTTACGGCGAAGCCTACTGGGCGTTGTCCAACCTGAAGACGCTGCGCTTCACGCCCGAGGACATTGCAGACATGGAGAGCCGGCTCGCGATGAGTCCGCCCATGAGCGTCGAGGCGACTTATCTGCACTTCGCGCTCGGCAAGGCGCTCGAGGACGAGGGCCGCGATCCGGCTGCGTTCGAGCACTACGCCGCGGGCAACGCCGGCGCCCGCGCCCGCTTCGCCTACGATCCCGCCGCGACCACTGGCTTCTTCGACCGCCTCGCGTCGGTGTTTGCAGGTTCGTTCTTCGGGGCGCGCGCCGGATGGGGTAATGCCACCCCCGAGCCCATCTTCATCGTGGGCCTGCCGCGCTCGGGCTCGACTCTGATCGAGCAGATTCTGGCGAGTCATCCGGAGGTGGAAGGAACGCGCGAGCTTGCGGAGATCCCGGTCTTGGCGCGCGAGCTTGCGGCAAGGTCCGCGGAATCGGCCATATCCTATCCGGAGAGCGTCGAATCGCTCGGGCGCGCGGAGCTCGAGACGTTCGCCGCGCGCTACCTCGACCGCACCCGGCCCTTTCGCCGCCTCGGCAAGCCGCGCTTCGTGGACAAGATGCTCGGCAACTTCGTCAGCATCGGCCTCATCCAGCTCATGTTCCCACGCTCGATCATCGTCGAGTCCAGGCGCCATCCCATGGCCTCGGGCTTTGCCTGCTTCAAGCAGCTGTTCAACCCGGGGATGAGCTTCGCCTACGACCTTGCCGAGCTCGGCAGCTATATCCGCGACTACACGGCCCTGATGGCCCGTTGGGACGCCGCGCTTCCCGGCCGCATTCACCGGGTGCAGTACGAATCCCTGGTCGCGAATCCGGAGCTCGAGGTGCGGCGGTTGCTCGACCATTGCCGCTTGCGCTTCGAGCCGGCATGCCTGCGCCACGAGCAGAATCCACGCGTGGCGCAGACGGTGAGCTCCGAGCAGGTCCGCATGCCGGTGTACTCGGACGGCGTCGCCCGGTGGCGCCGCTTCGAGGCCTGGCTCGGGCCGCTGCGTACCGCCCTCGGCCCGGCGGCCGACCGCCCATAGACGAGCCCGGCACACCCGCCGACGGCCGTCGGGCGCGCCAAAAAAACGGCGGGCCAGAGGCCCGCCGTCGTGAGTCGATCCGTTTCCGGACCGGTGCTTCGTCCCCGGATCAGAACTTCATGCTGATGTGCGCGTACAGATAGCGACCCAACGTGTCGTACGTACCCACCCAGGTGTTGTCGTTGCACGAGGTGTTGGGACAATCCGAGTAGTTGCCGTTCGCGACGATTGGCGGCGCCTTGTCGGCGATGTTGTTCACGCCCACGCGCACGTTGATGCCCGTCTCTCCGATCGGTGCGGCGGCCGACAGATCGATGTACGAGTACCCGCCGATGCGCGCCGTGCCCCCAAAGTAGGTCTGCGACAACTGCGGATCCTGGCTCACGCGGTCCGACTGCGTCGGGCCGATGTAGCGCCAGCGAACCGCGAAGTCCGCTCCCCACCAAGGCGTACGCCAATCGGTGTTGAGCACGTGGCGCCAGTGCGGTGTCGGTGCATCGCAGGTGGTGCCGAAGTACCCGGCGCAGTTGTACGCGGCTCCGCCCGTGAGGGGTTGCGTGAAGAAGTTGAGCACGCGAGTGCCGGACAGCGACAGGGCGACCTTGCCGAAGTCCCCGGCATCCACGGTGTAGCGGCTCGCCAGGTCGACGCCCTTGGTCGACACGGTGCCGATGTTCTGCTCGGTCGCCGTCACGTAGTTGGCCGTGTTGAACCACAGAGAGCCGGTGCCGGTGCCGCGGTGGATCAGGCCGCACAACGTCGCATCTCCCGTGAGACCGCAGTTGTTGACGATGGTGTTCGACGTGAGCGACTCGATCGTGTTCGCGATCTTGATGTAGTAGAAGTCCAACGATGTGACCAGGCTGGGCACGAAGCTGGGCTCGAACACCACACCGTACGTGAACGTGTCGGCCTTCTCGGGCGTGAGCGAGGAGTTGCCGCCCACCGAGGTGTTGATCTGCGCCGCGGGGTTCGGGGTGATGTTGCCCCACTCCGCCGCCGTCACGCCCGTGCGCTGGCAGAAGGCGAAGCTATGGCCGTTGACGGTGCCGGTCGTTCCGCCGGTGCCGCCGACGACGGCGCCCCAGCAAGGATCCGCCGTTCCGCCGGCGCCGATGACCGCGGGCGCGAACAGGTCGCCGATCGAGGGTGCGCGCACCGCGCGGTTGTAACCGCCGCGCAGCCGGACGTCCTTGATCGGGGCGAATTCCACGCCGAACTTGTAGGTGTTGGTGTTGAAGCCCGAGGTGTAGCTCGAATAGCGGTAGCCGCCGTCGAACGAGAGATCATAGGCACCCGGCAGGTCGTTGAGCACCGGCAGCCGCCCCTCGGTGAAGACCTCGGAGACATGGAAACCGCCGTCGATCGCGTGCTGCGCACCATTGCCGCCCGAGTTCAAGCCGTTCTCGAAGATGTAGTCGGGGTTGAAGTTGTAGTTCTCGGAGCGATACTCGGCACCGAGGTTGACGCTCGGTCCCGATTTGGCGGTGGGAAGCTTGGCACCCCATTTCTCGAAGTCGGCGGTGACCGAGCCTTCTACGATGTACTCCTTGACGGTGACATCGTAGGTGGCCGGAGTGCTGATGTACGCCGCCGCGGCGGGTGTGACGCCGCCCTTCGCGAAGATGTTCCAGGGCACGCAAGCGGGGTCTGAGCCGTTGATCACCGATTCGCAGGTCGGCACGCCGCCAGGTCCGGAAACGACGTTCAGCGCGTTCAAGGCCGAGTTGGTGAGCACGTAGCCCGCCTGCGAGTCGCGCATCATGCTGATGCCGACCTGCCCATAGGTGTCATAGGTCAGGCCGTCGACGATGGTTCCCTTTACGCCGATCTGCTGGCGAAACGCGTTCGACACGTAGTTGTCCTCGCGCGGGCCGTTCTCCACAGCGCGACGGCCGACATACAGCGTGATGTCGCCGGCCGGCGTGTTGGGGAATGCGGCATTGTTCGCCGCGATCAGCGCCGGCGTACAGAAGGTTCCCTTTTGCTGCGTGCTCAGCAACGGGCTGGCGCACGGGACTTGTGCCGCGGTGTAGCTGAAGAGTCCGCTGGGGCCGTAGTCGGCCTGCGAGGAGTTGCGCGAGAACATGAAGCTCGCGTACACGTTGGTCTTGTCGCTCACGTCATAGTTGAAGAAAGAGCCCGCCGTGTAGCGGTCGGCTCCGCGCTGCAGATAGCTCAAGGCGCCGTAGTTGTAGCTGTCGGCCGACGAGTATGGCGAGAAAGCGCCGCTCGGCTGGATCGCATAGGCCGGGGTCAGGGCGGCGAAATTGCCCTTGGTATTCAGGCCGTAGAGTTGGAACCGGCCGGTGGCCGGCGTGCCCGACCCGCCGCACGACAAGTTGCCCGGTCCGGGCAGCGTGCCCGGGGTATTCAGGCTGCAGCCCGCATAATCATACTGATAGCCGACTGCAGGCTGGGTCTTCAGGTACGTGGCATAGACGGTGACGTTGCCCTTGCCGTCTGCGAAGTTGGAGCCCGCAAGGAACGACACGTCCTTGTTGAAGCCTGCATCGACCGTGCTTTGCGGGGCAGGATTGCCCGACGCTGCGAGATCGTCGAGCAGCACCGAGTTGCTGTTCGAATGCATGCCGAAGCCATAGTTCGCGTCGACCTTCACGCCCTCGAAATGGGTGTTCAACACGAAGTTGACCACGCCCGCCACGGCGTCGGCGCCGTACACGGCGGAGGCGCCGCCCGTGAGGATGTCCACGCGCTCGATGAGATCCGCGGGGATCTGGTTGATGTCGGCCGCCGCGGTGTCGCTGGGATCGGCGCTGAGCGACGCACCCGGAGCAAGCCGTGTGCCGTTCACCAGCACCAGGGTTCGCGACACGCCGAGACCGCGCAGACTGACCGTGGCCGTGCCGTTGGCGCTGATGGAATTGCCGCCGCTCTGCGACGCGATGACCTGCGGCAGGTTGTCCAGCAGGTCTTCGGTGCGCACCAAGCCGGTTTGTTGAATGTCGAGCGCGGTGATGCTGGTGACCGGGCTGATCGAGACGTCGTTCGGCGACTGCGCCAAACGTGACCCGGTGACCACCACCTCTTGCAGAGACGTGTCAGCGGTCGCCGATGTCGACGATGCCGCCGTCGCGCTCACGGTTTGCGCCAGAACGGATGGCGCGATTGCAGTTGCCGCGGCGGCCGCGAGTGCGGCGCGCACGGCAAACTGCAAGTTCCGATTGTTCCCCATTTGTTGCTCCCTAACGTTGGATATGATTCTAAGTAGTCGCACCGCATGGCGGGTGTGGTCTTTGCGCCGCACCATGCCACTTCGGGTTGTGCTTCGATTACAACATGTCAACGAGGAGTTGCCAAGACGCTCAAAACAACGGGATTGCAGGTGTCTCTGCGCGCGAGGCGCGAAATTTTCACCGGATGTCGCGGGTCTGCAACAGACCTGCCTCGGAAATGGGGCAGGCAAGGCCGCTGGAGCCCCTGGAGCTGGAATCGGGCGCCTGCCCGGCGCCCGATGGTTCAGCGTTTACTCATGTGCCAACCGCTCTGCGGCACTCATATATCAGCCGGCCCGGTCAGGCTCACTGCCGCAGGCCCGCCCGTGCGCCGGCCCCACCCGTGACCGGGCGGGGCCGGCGGGGCGCCTATCAGCTCCCGCTCATGATGTGCAGGGTGACCCGGCGGTTCTGCATCCGGCCGTCCGCGGTCGAGTTGTCCGCGATCGGGTGCTCCTTGCCGAATCCCTTGGCCGTCAGGCTGTTGGTGGCGCCGTGGTCCTGGAGATACCGCATCACGGCTTCCGCGCGCCGACGTGACAGCTGCAGGTTGTACGGCGCAGAGCCGGTACTGTCGGTATATCCGCGCACCTCGATGACGAGGTCCGGATGCTTCTTCAGCGTGGCAACGCCATAGTCGAGCACCGTGGTCGACTCGGGCACGAGGTCCGCGGAATTGGTGGCGAAGTTCACGCCCTCGAGCTTGATCTCATCCTTGATGGTGCAGCCGTAGGCATCGACGATGTCGCCCTTCGGGGTGTTCGGGCACCGGTCGATCGAATCCGGCACGCCGTCGCCATCGCTATCCACCGGTTGCGGCGGGGGCGGGGGTGGCGGCGGGGGAGGCGGCTCCTCCACCGGCGGGGCTGCTTTCGCGACCGGCGGAGGCGGCGGCGTCGGTGCGCCGAACATGAACTGAAAGCCCGCGCCGAACACCACGTCGCCCGGGCCGCGCGGCACATCGGCCACGCCGGACACGAACTGATAGCGGTACTTCGCCTCGGTGCGGAACTGGATGCGCGTCGAGCCGGACTGGCTGCCGAGACCGGTCAGGAGTCCGGCGCCCGCCTCGAGCAGCGGGGCCTGGTGGGTCTGCGAGGCGCGCCCCAGGTCGTCGCTCATGGCGCCGGCGCCGGCCAGCATATAGGGGCGGAACCAATGGTCCGGAGACAGGATTTTATAGAGCACGTCGACGGACGCCGTTTGAAGCTTCTCGCTCGCGCCGCTGCCCCGGAGGTGGAACGACCCGTTGCCGATGGCGAACTCGGCCGCAACGTGCGGCGAGAAATCGTAGCCCAGGCCGACCTGATAGCCGTAGCCATCCTTCGAGTCCCTCCGATGGTCCAGCAGCGTGTACTGGGCCATGGGGCTCAAGTACCAGGCGCCCGTGTCGTCATAGAGATCATCGGCCGCCATTGCGGCTTGACCCAAACCCACCGCACACACGGTGGCGCAGAGCCCACCCAGAATCGTTCGCTTCATACGTTCTCCATTGCGATTTGCGTAGAGACAACAGATGCAATATCGGTTCGACCCATGAAATGTCTTCAAACCCGGATGCTTACACGGGGACTTAAGTTACATGGACGCATCGTTGCTTTTTAACTACATACACCGGCGGTGTATGTAGGCATAGACGCCAAGCTCGCGTAGGAGTTCCCTCCGCAGGGCGGAGGCGGCGGGCAGACTCTCTCCCGACTCAGCGGGCCATGGGCATGGAGGGGCCCGTCAGGCGGATCTCGAACAGCTTGGGCCAGTTCTTGCCGGTCACGAACAGCCGATCGTTCTTGGCATCGTAAGCGATCCCGTTGAGCACATCGGTCTGTCCCTGCACGATGTCCCGAGGCTTCAAGAGGCCCGGCAAATGGATGGCCGCGACGACCTTGCCCGAGGCGGGATCGATCCGGACGATCCAGTCGGTCTGCCAGACATTGGCGTAGATCTCGCCCTTGACCCACTCGAGCTCGTTCACGTTGGGCAACGGCTTGCCGTCCAGCGTGACGTGGATCCGCCGGATCTCCTCGAGCGTGGAGGGGTCGAGCACCCTGAGATCAGGGGTGCCGTCGCTCATGAAGATCTCGCGGTCGTTGCGCGTCAGCGCCCACCCCTCGCCGGGGTATTCGAACCGGCCCGTCCGTTTGAAGTCGCGCAGGTCGAAGATGAATCCCACATGGGACTTCCAGGTGAGGCTGATCAGCCGTCCCTGCCAGTCGACGATGCCCTCGCCGAAGTACTCAGGAGGGATGTCGATCCGCTGCACCACCTCCCCGGTCTTGAGGCGCACCTTGCGGATGGTGGATTCGCCCTCGAGCCCGGTGCTCTCGTAGAGATAGCCGTTCAGATAGAAGAGCCCCTCCGTGAACGCACGGGTGTCGTGAGGATATATATGTATGACCTCGGCCGCGTACACCGGCACCGTCAACGGCGCGATGCCCTGCGCGCAGGCCCCGCCGGCCATCCATGCGGTGGCCGCGACGAGGGCCGCCGCAAAGGCGCCGCGGCCTGGGCGCCGATCGTGCTTCAGGGGTCTGGTGCCGGCCCTCTCGGCAAGCCGCATCACGGGGTGGTGGTGGCCGGTACCACGAAGGGCTGCGGGCCGGGCTTCGGTGCGGCATAGGAGACGGGACCCGCGAACTCGAAGGTGCTCACGAGCAGCGCGCCGTTGCCGCGGACGGCGTGCGCAGGTTGCGTGCAGAACCCTCTCGCCTCGACGCGGTACAGGCCCTTCACCGGCAGCGGGGTCTGCGAGAGCGAATCCACCGTGCAGCGCTTGTCGCCCAGGGTTCCATAGATGCGGCTCGTGCCTTGAACGATGACGGTCAGGTTCACGCCCACGTCACGGGCCGGGCGGCCCTCGCGGACGCCGGTGATGCCGAACACGAACAGAAGATCGGGCGAGCCTCCGCTCACGCGTTGAAAGCTCATGCGGATGCCGGGCGGCTTGTCGCGCAGCTCGCCTTCGCAGCGCGTGCCGCTGTTGGGCCATTCGATCTTCGCCTCGACCGCGCCGCCGAGTTTTGCGTGCAGGTAGCCGTTGCCCGAGTCGAGACAGCCGAGCAGGAGCGTCGCCCCACCGGGCGCCAGAGCGGGCGGAGAGGCGGAGGCCGAGCCTCCGCCGGATGCTCCGAGGAGCGCGAGCAGCGCGGAGCACGAAAACAGGCGGCGCCGGGGGGGCGAGCCGCGGACGCGGGGAGCGGGATGCATGCGGGCATTGTGCCATCGCAGATACAATCGGCGCGATGAGAGAGTCATGGCGGCATGGTGGGACGCTGGCGGCAGCGGCGATCGGGCTTGCGTTCACGGGGTGCTCCCTCATGGCGCCGAAGTTCACCCGTCCCGAGGTCACCGTATCGAGCGTCGAGATGCGCGGCGGCAACCTGCTTTCGCAAAACTTCGCGGTCAAGCTGCACATCCGGAACCCGAACGACCGGCCGCTGCCGGTCAGCGGCCTGAACGTCGAGCTCGCCGTCGGCGGCGATGCGATCGCGAGCGGGGCGAGCGACCGCCCCTTCGTGGTTCCGGCCGTGGGAGAGACGGATTTCGACATGACCATCAAGGCGAACCTGGCCCTCGCCATGATGAAGCTGGCCGACAAGCTCAACCAGCACGCGGACTCGATCGATTACGAGGTCACAGGGGACGCTCGGATCGATCTGCCGTTCCTGCGCGATCTGCCGTTCCGCCAGGGCGGATCGTTGCCGCTACAAGGTCTCTCAAGCTATTGAATTCGTTGAATGTTGTGACTTGCGGGCGCCGAAACGAAGCCGCCCTCTGCTAAACTCGCGGCCCTCCCCAAGAGCTTTCGCCGCCAAGAGTCTTCATGCCCGCCTCGCCCTACGAGCAACTAGAACAAGAGTTCCGCCGCCTGCATGCGTTCCGCGGCGCCCTGTCGCTGCTGCGCTGGGATGCGGCCGTCATGATGCCGCGCGGCAGTGCCGATGTGCGCGGCGAGCAGCTGGCCGCGCTCGAGACCGAGCACCACGCGCTGCTCACGACGCCGAAGGTCGCCCGTCTGCTCGAGCGCGCCGAGGCCGGCTCATCGCAGCTCGATGACTGGCCGCTCGCGAATCTGCACGAGATGCGCCGCCAACGCGACCACGCGATCGCCACGCCTCCGTCGTTGATCTCGCGGCTCGCCAAGGCCACGGCGCGCGCCGAGGTTTTCTGGGTCGAGGCCAAGAAGGCCAATGACTTCAAGCTGCTGGCGCCTCACCTGGAAGAGGTGGTGCACCTCGTGAGGGACAAGGCGGCGCTGCTCTCGCAAGCGCGCGGACTCGCGCCCTACGATGCGCTGGTCGACGGATTCACGCCCGGCGTCTCCACCGCCGACATCGACACCATATTCAAGGCGCTGTCGCGCAAGCTCCCCGGCCTCATCAACGAGGCCATCGAGGTCCAGGCCGCGCACGGACCGGCACCGCTCAGCGGCAAGTTCACGCCGGCGCGCCAGCGCGCGCTGTGTGTCGAGGTGCTGAAGGCGCTCGGATTCCCCTTCGACCGGGGGCGCCTGGATGAGAGCGAGCATCCCTTCACCGAGGGCGTGCCCGGCGACATCCGCGTGACCACACGCTTCGATGCGAGCGATCCGTTCTCCGGGCTCCTGGGCGCCGTGCACGAGACCGGACACGCCATGTACGACCTCGGCCTGCCTCTCGAGTGGCGCGACCAGCCCGTCGGCCGTGACCGGGGCCTTGCCCTCGAGGAGAGCCAGTCGCTGCTGTTCGAGATGAACCTCTGTCGCAGCCGCTCCTTCGTCAAGTACGTGCGGCCCCTCATGGAGAAGCACCTGCAGGTGACCGGGCCGGAGTGGGAGGACGCCAACCTCTACCGACATTTGATCCGGGTGCGCCGGAGCACCATCCGCATGGATGCCGACGAGCTCACGTATCCCGTGCACATCATGCTGCGCTACGACCTCGAGAAAAAAATGCTGGAGGGCTCGCTGCCGGTGACGGATCTGCCGGAAGCCTGGAACGCGAGCCTCGAGCAGCGGCTCAACATCCGGCCCGCGAACGACGTGGAGGGGTGCCTGCAGGACATTCACTGGGCCGTGGGCCATTTCGGATATTTCCCGTCGTACGTGCTCGGCGCCGTGATCGCCGGCCAGCTCTACGAGGCGCTGCGCGCGGCGCGTCCCGCGCTCGACGAGGAGGTTGCCGCGGGACAGTTCGGCGGCGTGATGGAGTGGCTCCGCGACAACGTCCACGGCGTGGGTGCGCGGCTGCCGGTCCAGGAGCTCATGAAGCAAGCCACGGGCAAGCCGCTCACGGCCGCCGCGTATCTGCGCTATCTCGAGGCCAAGTACCTCGAGGCGCCATGACCGGGCCGCGCCTGGCCGGGGAGCGCGGCAACGCGGGCGAGGCGCCGTTCACGGCATCCGACCCTCGATCGGGCCCCGTGCACGTCAAGTCCAACAACTTCAAGAAGCTCGAAGCGCGCCTGCGCGGCGCCGTCGGCAAGGCCATCGAGGACTACGCCATGATCGCGGATGGCGATCGCGTCATGGCGTGCCTCTCGGGCGGGAAGGACTCCTACACGCTGCTCGACATGCTGCTGAGCCTGCAGCGCAACGCGCCGATCCGCTTCGAGATCACCGCGGTGAACCTGGATCAGAAGCACCCGGGATTCCCTGCCGACGTGCTGCCGCGCTACCTCGAGGAGCGCGGCGTCGCCTATCGGGTCATCGAGCAGGACACCTACTCCGTGGTCAAGCGCGTCATTCCGGCGGGCAAGACGCAGTGCGGCCTGTGCTCACGCCTGCGACGGGGCGCGCTGTACCGCTTCGCTTCCGAGAACGGCATGACCAAGATCGCCCTGGGCCACCACCGCGACGACCTGGTCGAGACGTTGTTCCTGAACATGTTCTTCGGCGGCAAGCTCAAGGCCATGCCGCCGAAGCTCCTCAGCGAGAGCCGCCGCCACATCGTCATCCGGCCTCTCGCCTACGTGCCCGAGGGCCTGATCGCGCGCTACGCCGCGGCGCGATCCTTTCCGATCATTCCCTGCACGCTTTGCGGCTCGCAGCCGAACATGCAGCGGCTCGCCGTGAAGGCCATGCTGCGCGAGTGGGAGCAGCGCCATCCGGGCCGCATCGAGTCGATCTTTTCCAGCCTGTGCAACGTCGCGCCGTCACAGCTCGCCGACGCCCGCCTGCACGACTTCGCCGGGCTCGAGGGGCGGCGTGAGGCCGCTCAGATGGCCGAGCCCGAGGCGGAGGATCTGGCGGAGGAGCTGGAGCTGCGGGACTAGGAAAGGTCCGCGCGGATTCGGCGCGGAAGGCCGCTGCGCCAGGCCGCTTTACGTCCGGCCGGGCGTGCCAAGGGGCGCGGCGGCGGAGCGCGCCTCTACAGCCACTGCCGGCGGGCCTGGATCAGGTGCTGGAGCACCCAGGACTGCAGCCCTTCGCCCGAGCGCGCCTTCATGTAGGCGCTGCGCGCGAGGCGCGAGCGCAGCCGGCCGTTCAGCTCGTAAGCGGCGCGGTAGTCCACCTGCCGCGGCCCCCAGCGCATCTTGGAGACGTCCTTGGTGGGCGAGAGATTCACCGTCTTGAGGCCCCTGGAAATGGCGTACTTGATCGCCTCGGCCACGGTCGTGGTCATGACGCTGTACTTGGACCAGGCAGGATCAAAGCCCGAATAGTAGAGATACAGGCTGTCGCGCACCTCGAACGCCACGCGCATCGCCACGGTGCGCGAATCGATCTCCAGCTGGAAGATGCGCAGAATGCCGCGCTGCGCCAGGCGGTCGCACGCCTCGAACAGGAACTCACGCGAGACCCGGCTCTCGAAGCGGTTCGGATGGATGATCGTATGGCGCAGCTCCGAGCGCTTCACGTGCAAATCCAGGAACCGCTCCAGCGCCCCGCGCACCTCGCCCGGGGCCTCGATCACCTTGAGCTCGAACCGATGATTGTCGCGCTTCAGCGAGTTGTAGCAGTGCCGAAGCGACTCGCGGATGTTGCGCTTCAGCGTCGCCCGGAACTCCTCCCAGCTCGGAGGGAGGTCCAGCACGTAGTCGGACAGGGCCGGCTGCCACTGCAGGGTACCGCGCACCGACAAGGCCGCCGCAAAATCCTCGCTGATGCCGGTCCAGTGCACCCAGTCCCAGTGGCCGATTTTCATCAGGCGATCCTGCACTGCGCGCGCCGTCAGGGACTCGTAGCCGGGTTGCACGAGCGGCGCCCGCACCTCGGTGACGGCCGGATCGGCGCCGAGCAGGTTCACCGACACGATCCTGAGCGGGCCCACCCACCGGCGGCTGACGACGAGGGGCACCACCGCGACGCAGGTTCCCGAGGCATCGCGCAATACGCAGAACAGGGGCTCGTCGTGGACCCGCGGATTACAATTGAGAAAATGCCGGCACCAGGTCGCGTGCCACTCGTGCAGGGCGAACGGCAGCGTGTTCGCGCTGATGTCGAGCAACCGCTCGTAGGACGGTTGCAGCGCGTCGATTCCCTCGAGCGTGGTGACGGCTTCGAGGGTCACCGAGGCATGCAGCGGCAAAGCCGCGGGCGCGACGAGCTCCGTCAAGTCGAAGGCCCGAGCCACATTGATTGCTCCATGGTCCCCGGTCAGGGAATGAAGGTAAGATCAGCTGAAATGACAGTAGCAGTTTCGCGGCCGCGGTTGCAATCCCGGAAACCCGCAGTGAGATCCGTCCTACGACGCAAGTCGCGCTTTGCCTGGGAGACTCTCAGCGATCAACAATTGTTAAGCCTGCGATTGTGTGATCTCGGGCTGTCGATCGAGGGCACATTGCTCGAGCCCGCGATCGCGCGGTTGTACGAGGAGCTCGAATCCCGCGGCCTCCGTTTCCGCCCGCATTGCTGGCTGGCCCAGGAATGGTTCTCGCCCGACGGCATTCCAGGCATCGCCATTCCTTTCTATCTGGCGCACCGGCGCCTGATGCGCATCGAGCGCCACTTCATGCGCGAGGTCGAAGGCGGCAACCGCAACTGGCTGATGCGCATCCTGCGGCACGAAGCGGGGCATGCGCTGGATTCCGCCTATCGGTTGCGGCGGCGCGGCGCATGGCGCGCGGTGTTCGGGCCGTCCTCGCTGCCTTACCCGGCGACTTATCGGCCGAGGCCCGGCAGCCGGCGTTTCGTTCAGCACCTGGGCGCCTGGTACGCGCAGGCGCATCCGACCGAGGATTTCGCCGAGACCTTCGCGGTGTGGCTGAAGCCGCGCTCCACGTGGCGGCGGGAATACAGCGGCTGGCCGGCCTTCGCCAAGCTCGAGTTCATCGATGCGCTCGCCGCGGAAATCGGGCCTGCGAAGCCCGTGGTGTCGAACCGCGGCACCTTCGAGGAGGTGACGCACGACACCCTGACCTTGCGCGAGCTGTACGAGCGGCGCCTCGCGCAGGCGCCGGCGATGCGGCGCTCGGGTGCGGACGAGCTGTTGCTCAAGGTGTTCACGGCCAGCCCCCGCCGTCGCGCGGCCCCCCGTGCCGCGAGCGTGCTCCGCGAGATGCGCGTTGGGCTGCGCCGGCAGGTCGTGCGTGGCGGGGCTTTCAGCGAGTATCTCGTGTACCAGGTGATCCGGCTGATGATCGCACGCAGCGAGGCTCTGGGCCTTTACGTGCGGGGCTCGCGCCGGGAGTTGCGCGCGCATCTGCCCTGGGCGATCGGCAGGTTGGCCGAGTCCTACGAAGAGCGGCAACTGCCGCGGGTTTCCCTGTGAGCGCTCGCGACTGTCAAGAAGTGTGAAGAGCAAGCAACGAGTCCTGGTCCTGGTGCACTCGACCCTCGTTCCGCCGGATTCCCTGAAGGGGCTGAGCGAGAGAGAGATCGACGAGTGGCGCACCGAGTACGACGTGATCTCGCAGCTCAAGGCCGCGGGCCACGAGGTGATGCCGCTCGGCATGAGCGACAGCCTGTCGGAGCTGCGCCGCGCCATCAGCGACTGGAAGCCCGATGTCGTGTTCAACCTGCTCGAGGAGTTCGACGGCATCGTGACCTACGATCAGCACGTCGTGGCGTTCCTCGAGCTGATGCACCAGCCCTATACCGGGTGCAACCCGCGCGGGATGCTGCTGTCGCGCGACAAGGTGCTGTCGAAGCAGCTGCTCTCGTATCACCGGCTCCCGACGCCCCAGTTCATGGTATTCCCGCGCGGCAAGAAGCCGCGCATCCCGAAGAAGCTGCGCTTTCCGCTGTTCGTCAAGTCCTCGACCGAGGACGCCTCGCTCGGCATCGCGCACGCCTCGGTGGTCGCGGACGAAAAGCAGCTCGCCGAGCGGATCGAATTCATCCACGAGCAGACTCACTCCGACGCGCTGGTCGAGGAGTACATCGAGGGCCGCGAGCTCTACGTCGGGGTGCTGGGCAACGACCGGCTCAAGGTGCTGCCGGTCTGGGAGATGACGTTCGGATCGCTCCCCGAGAACCTTCCCGCCATCGCCACCCGCAAGGTGAAGTGGGATCGCGGCTACCAGCAGCGCTACGGCATCACGACGGCCGCCGCCGCCGATCTCGAGGACGGTGTCCTCGCGCGGCTCGAGCAGCTCTCCAAGCGCATCTTCCGCGCGCTGCACCTCACCGGCTACGCGCGCATGGATTTCCGCCTGCGGCCGGACGGCGAGCTCTACGTGCTGGAGGCGAACGCCAACCCGAACATCTCCGCGGCCGAGGACTTCGCGCAGTCCGCGCTCAAGGCGGCCATTCCGTTCGACGAGCTCCTGAGGCGCATCCTGCAGCTCGGCGAGAGCTATCCGGCGGCGTGGCGGGCGGCGGAGTAAGCGTAGACTGATCTAGAGATCCATCGCCGATTCTGATCACGTTTCTTGATGGCCCGACTTTAAAGTTCACAATTTGCCTTTAGTGCCAGAAGCAGTACGAGAACACCAAAGCCCCAACGGCGAAGGCATCGACCCCGCTCTGGTGCGCGCTTTGAAGCTGATTTTCATGCTTTCACTGCTTGATCCATTTGTTCACCCACCCGAGCACGGTGTCGTACCACTCCACGCTGTCCGCCGGCTTCAATACCCAATGGTTCTCGTTCGGAAACACCAGCAGCTCGCTCGGGATGCCGCGCCGCTGCAGCGCCGTGAACACGCCTAGCCCTTGCGACTCGGGGATGCGGAAGTCCTGCTGGCCGTGGATGACCAGCGTCGGCGTGCGCCAGCGGCTGACGTAGTCGACGGGATTGAACTTGGCGTAGCCCGCGGGATTCTGGTACTCCGGGCCGCCGTTCTCCCATTCCTCGAACCAGAGCTCGTCGGTGGAGTAGTACATCGCACGGGCATCGAGGATGCCGTCGTGAGTGACGATGCACTTGAAGCGATCGGGCCACTGGCCTTCGATCCAGTTCATCATGAAGCCGCCGTACGAGGCGCCGAGCGCGCAGGCGTGGTCGCCGTCGAGCCAGGGGTATTGCTTGATCGCGGCCGCGAGGCCGAGCTTCAGGTCCTCGAGCGGCTTGCCGCCCCAATCGCCGCTGATCGAGTCGGTGAAGGCCTGTCCGTAGCCGGTGGAGCCGTGGAAGTCGATCATGACCACGCCGTAGCCCGGGGCGGCGAAGGCCTGCGCGTTCCAGCGCCAGCTCCAGGCGTTGCCGAAGCTGCCCTGGGGTCCGCCGTGCACGAGGAAGGCGATGGGATATTTCTGATCGCGCTTGAAGCCCGGCGGCTTGACCACGTAGCCGAACACGTTGTCGTTGTTGGCGCCGGCGAAGTTGAACTGCTCGAAGTCGCCGAGCGTGCGCTGTGCGAGGAGCGCCTGGTTGAGGTGCGTGAGCTGCCGCGCATCGCCGCCGCCGAAGCCGACGCTGAAGAGATCGGCGGGCGCGGCGAGCGTGGAGAAGGCGTAGAAGACCTTGCCCGTCCCGACGCTGAAATTCTCGACCTCGCCGGATCCAGTGATCGCGGAGGCGCGGCCCGTCTTCGCGTCGATGGTCCAGAGTGGGTGCTGGCCGAGGTGATCGGCGGTGGCGAACAGGGTCTTGCCGTCCCTGGCCCACTCGAAGCTCGCGATCGAGCGGTCCCAGCCCTGCGTGAGCGGGCGCTTGATGCCGGACTTCACGTCGAGCAGCACGAGATGAAAGCGATCCGCCTCGAAACCCGGGCGGTCCATCGCCAGGTAGGCGAGCTGCGTGCCATCCGGCGAGTACGCGGGCTGGCCGTCCCAGGCGGGATTGTCGGCAGTGAGGTTGCGCGGCGTGCCGCCGTCGATCGAGACCGCATAGATGTCGAAGTTCGTGGACCAGGGCTCCTGCGCGTTGCCGGCGCGCACCGAAAAGGCGACCTCCGCGCCGTCGGGGCTGATGGCGAAGTCGGCGCGATCTCCGAAGGGCTTGCCCGGCACGTCGCCGATGCCGGCGCTCAAAGGCACCGGGTTGCCGTGCGCGGTGTCATCGAGCGCCATGGAAAAAAGCTGCGAGCGGCGTCCGTCGCTCCAGGTGTCCCAGTGCCGGACGAACAGCTGCCGATAGAGACGTCCCGTGGCCTTGGAGCGGGAGGTGTCATCCAGCCGCTGCCTGGTGCAGGCGAGGTCCGCGCAGTCCGTGAACACGTCCATGCTCACGACGATGCGGTTGCCTTTCGGGGAGACCCGGAAGGTGCCGACCTCGAGGGGCAGGTTGGTGATCTGGACGGCGGGGAGGGTCGCGGCCGCGGTGCTGCCGTCCCGGGCGGTCGCGGCCGGCGGCGCGGCGCGCCAAACCTGGAAGGTGCCGCTCTTGTTCGAGAGAAAATACAGATATTTGCCGTCCGCGCTCCACTCGGCGGATTTTGCATTCGCGCCCGGATCGGTGATCCGCAGCGCCGGCGCGCCGCGCTTTCCTGAATCCACCACCCATACGGTGGTCCGCCCGGCGTTGGCGTCCATGTCCGTGACCCTTCGCGTGAAGGCGACGCGCCTGCCGTCCGGAGCCGCGGCGATCTCCGACATGCGCTCGAGCCGGACCAGATCCTGCACGGTAAAGGGTTGCGTCGGCTCCGGGCGGGATCTCGCATGGGCGGGCGAGGCCGCGAAGCACGAGGCGGAAACCAGCAGGGCGACGGTGATCGTGTGGTGAGCGCGGGCCATGGAAGTCTCTTTATGGGCTGTGGTTCGCTGACACATGCTGGCGCAATTGTAGCCCCGCCGGCGGCACTTCCAAACCGCGGGGCTTGCGCTGCACGCGCCTGCGGGACGCCCGCCGCCGCTTTGGGGGACAATACGGCGATGGGAGCGATGCCGGTGTTGAGCTTCGATCTGGACGATACCCTCTGGCCGGTGGCTCCGGTCATCGAGGCGGCCGAGCGCGCGCTGTACGCGTGGCTGCGGGAGCGGCATCCGGAGGCGGTGCGTGGCCACGATCTGGAGACGCTGCGCGCCATGCGTGCCGCGGTCTCGCGGCGGCACCCGGAGCACGCCCACGATCTGACCTTCCTGCGCCACCGCGCGCTCAGGGACCTCTTCACCGCGGGCGGCCACTCGGAGCTGCACGCGGACGATGCGCTCGACGTGTTCCTCGCCGCGCGCAACCGCGTGACCTTGTACGACGACGTGCGCCCGGCGCTCGAGCGCCTGCGCGGCCGGTATCGTTTGTTCGCGCTCAGCAACGGCAACGCGGACGTGCATCGCTGTGGTCTCGGGGAGTTGTTCGCCGGGCACGTGACCGCGCGCGCCGCGGGCGCGGCCAAGCCGGATCCGCGCATCTTCGCGCACCTGCTCGAGCTCGCCGGCGCGAGCGCGGCCGAGGTCGTGCACGTCGGCGATGATCCGCGCGCCGACGTGGCGGGCGCGATGCAGGCCGGGATCGGCGCGGTGTGGATCAATCGCGAGGGGCGCAACTGGCCGGGAGAGCTCGCGGCGCCGGCGCGCACCATCGCGACGCTGGCCGAAATCGAATAGCGCGCAGGACAGGAGCCGCGCACCGGCCCAACGATCCGTCCGGCGCCGTCCCGTTCCGCTGCGTTGGCAGCCGCCGGCCGCGACTGCTGATTTCACAATGCGCCGCGCTTGCTGCGGGTGACTTCACGGCGCGCGGCGCTTACCGTCCGAGCGCTGCGGGCCATGCGTGAATTTCCGACAGTGGTTCGCGCTTTTGGCCTTCACTCGCACGCCGCGCTGTCGATAGGATGGTATCGACGCAATAGCTGGGATGCCATATGCAAGCGCCATCTTCGGGATCCGTCGTCGCCGTCAGCTCTTTGCGGGAGTTCTTCCGCGACGCATTTCACGCCGCCAGTGAGCACCAACACGTCGACATCGACGAAGGGGCGGAGCAGTACGTCGTCAACCTGCTGACC
Source organism: Steroidobacteraceae bacterium (assembly GCA_036272295.1). GTDB lineage: Bacteria > Pseudomonadota > Gammaproteobacteria > Steroidobacterales > Steroidobacteraceae > Bog-1198. Next base: position 1,358 of record DATAYZ010000089.1, on the reverse strand, counting down.
ATGTTCTCGCGCGCCGACGCTCTGTACGAGCGCACGCCCGATGGGCTGCGGATCAGGCCGCTCGCCCACATGCTCGGCGATGCGCTCGATGCGCCGAGCGCGTCGGCGCGCCAGCGCGGGCTGCAGCGCCTCGGCGATGTGTCGCTGTTCGTTGCGGGGTTCTTCGCGCGCAGCTTCGCACGCAAGCTCATCGACATCGACTATCACATCGCGATGGGTGGGAACGCGTACAGCTCGCTTGCCGACAGCCTGCAGCGCTCGATGTCGGGACGGTGCATCGCGGCCATCTATGCGCAGCTGGCCAAGGAGTTCCAGCATCTGGTCGATGCGCTCAACGAGGTGAGCGAGATGTCCTACCAGCACAGCGACGCGGACATCCTGCGGCTGTACGAGATCTGGATGAAGACCGGCAGCCGGCGTGCGCACGGCCTGTTGAAGCAGCTCGGCGTGCAGCCGGTGGCGCCCGGCGCCGGGTCGCTGCGCGCGAGCTAGGGCACATGGTGCTCGATTCGCTGCAGTCGATGCTCGCGCGCCTCTACGACGTCGAGCTCTGCCACGACGTCTGCGACTATCTGATCACGGATCGCCGGTATCTCGGCGGTCGCGCGCCCTGCAACGATGCGCGCGCGCCGGAGGAGGAGCTGCTGCTTGCGGAGATGCCGGGCGGGGCCGGCGTCGCGCTATATCTCGATCCCGGGCTGTTGCGCCGGTTGGAGGGCGCGGACCCCCTCGACACGCTGACCGAGTCCAATCTGGCCGACTATTGCACGGTGCTGGAGGGCGTCAGTCATTTCGTATACACGACCTGGCGGCTGAATCGAGACCTGCCGGTATCGCTGCTCGAGCTGGAGACGCAGGCCGAGGTCGACAAGTTCGCCGTGACGGTGTTTCTGCTGGCGCGGCAGCAGGGGGGCGGCTATCCGCGGGAGGTGCATCCGCGGTTGTTCGACCGGGTGCGCTTCGATGCGCGTCTCGAGCGCGATCAATATGACCGCTACCGCACGGCGCACCGGAGCGCCGCGCACTACTGCCGCAAGCTCGAGCACCGCTTCGTGAGCCGGGGAGAGCTGCGCGTCGAGCCTCTGCTGCGCGAGCTGCGCCGTTTCTATCGCCTGGGCAGCGCCGCCAAGGTTTGCCACGCCGCGTCGGCCTGAGCGCAACTAGGAGCGTGGGCGGCAGGGAGGAGGCTCCATTTCCCTTCGACCGCCGCCGCTCGGGCGTACCGCCCCGTCCGGGTAAGAGCTAGTCGGGCACTGCTACCCGTAGGTGGGTCTCGAGGCCGCGGCTAGACCGCTGCTCATCAGGCGGCCCCAAGGTGGACGTCGGAACCTATAACGGGTAGCAGTGCCCGCCTAGCT